>JAQIJP010000019.1:0-33866 GCA_036946185.1 Aeromicrobium erythreum | reverse complement strand
CCGGTCGTCTTCTGCGCGGCGACCGTGACGGTCGCCTTGCCGTTGGTCACGGTGCCCGTGCCGACGACCGTCGACCCGATCTTCAGCGTGACCTTGCCGTTGGCCGACAGGGTCGAGCCGGTGATCGCGACCGTGACGGTGGCCTTGGTCGTCTTCTTGACCTTCACCTTGGTGGGCGAGACCGCGACCTTCGTCGTGGTCGCGGCCTTCGAGACCGTGAACTTCACGAGCCGGAAGCTCGCGGCGAAGTTCGCGTCGCCGTCGTGGCTCGCGACGCCCCAGTAGGTGCCGACGTCGAGGGTGGCCGGGACCGTGAAGGTGGCCTCGCCGTTCTTGAGGTCGGCCGACTGCTCGGTGGCGTCGCCGTACACGAAGTGGACCGCACCGGTGCCGTCGACGTCGCCCTTGGCGACCGTCACGGTCACGGTCCGCTGCACGCCGTAGGCGCCACTCGGGGCCTCGACCGTCGTGGCTCCCGTGTACTTGCCGTCGGCGACGACCGTGGCGGCGGCGGCGGACGTGGAGCCGGCGAAGGCCTCCTTGTCCTTCGGGACGAAGCGTGCCGTGTAGGAGTGCGAGCCGGCCGCGACGCCGGTCAGGACGGTCGTGGCGCGACCGGTGGCGCCGAGCTCGCCCGAGCCGATCTTGGTCTCGCCCTCGTAGAAGTCGACGCTGCCCTCGGCCGTGATCGGGTCGACCTCGGCGGCGAGGCGGACCTCGCCGTTCGGCCGGCCCGATGCGGTGAGCGTCGTGGTCGTCGAGACGACGTCCGACGTCACGAAGCTGGTGGTGGCCGACTGCGTGGCGACGCCGCAGACGCCACCGGCGGCCGGACGCGCGAGCTGGTCGAAGCCCGCGGCCTGGATGAGCGGCTTCGCCGCGTCCGAGCAGAGGTACCCGTCGGAGCCGAAGGCGTCGAGGAACCGCTTGGTCGTCGCGTCGTCGCGGCGCACCACGTTGTAGAGCGCGCGACGGGCCGAGAAGCCGCCCTCGAGCTTGATCGTGTCGAGGCCCTTGGCGCGGCCGGTCGAGAACGGCGCGATCGCGTTCGGGTCGTCCTTGAGGTCGGTGTCCGAGTGCTCCTGCGTGTCCTTGACGTTGCCGCCGAGGGGGACGTCGGTGCCGGCGTTGGCCGCCTTCAGCTGGCCGACGAAGAACGACCGCGTGCCGGAGCCGGACTGCGGGATGTAAGGCTTGATGAGGCCGTCCCCGCCGCCGATCTCCTTCCAGTTCTTGATCTCGCCCTTGTAGATGCCGACCATCTGCTCGGGGGTGATCGTGGCGGGGGCGTTGCTGCCCGAGGCCTTGACGGCCAGCTTGAGGCCGTCGACGGCGAACGGGAACTGCTGCAGCTGAGCGGACTGCTCGGCGCCGTTCAGGGTCGAGGAGGAGCGGGCGAAGTCGATCGCCGCGTTCGGACTGCCGCCGTAGAGGAGCCCCTTGCCGGCGGTCGAGCCGTTCGGACGGGTGATCTCGTCGGCCGTGGGGCGGGGGCGGATCTTCGCCGGCAGGCCGTCCGCGGCGAAGGAGACGATGCGCGACGACGGGCTGCCCGCGTTGTAGCCGGCGCCGGCGCCGGACTTGCCCTCGGCGAGGTAGTGCAGCGCGAGCTGGGACGTGTCGGAGCCGACGCCCACGAGGTCGCCGGTGTCGGCGGTGATCGTCGGGTCGGCCGGGTTGGCGTCGGCGGCCTGGGCCGGCGACAGCGCCCCGAGGGCGCCCACGGCCAGGACCGAGGCCGTGAGCAGGCCGGCCCGGCGCGTGCGGGATGCGTTCATGAAGACGTTCCGTTCTTCCGGGGGGATGGTGGTCGCCGGGTGGCGACCGGAGCCGGGCGGCGCCCGACGACATGGACGCTAGGGACCGCGCGGGCGGCTCCGCAGCGGCTGCGGTGAACGCTGGACGACGGTCGGGTGCACATCTCGTCCGCCTCAGACGACGTTCGGGAACAGGTGCAGTGCCAGGTCCCCCGCGAACCACCCGAGCGCCGCGACGACCGGCACCGCGAGCGTCCACGTGACGAGGGGACCGAAGCGTCGGCGGGCCAGGACGACGCCCACGACGGCCACGAGCAGGCCGCCGAGGGTGAGTGCCAGCATCGGCAGGACGCTCGCGTCCCCCGCCATGGGTCGCTCCGACGACGCGATCGTGTTGACCCGCTGGCCGCCGGGCGCGAAGGCCTTCGACTGCAGCGACGCCTCGACGTAGACCACCCGTCCGGGACGCAGGGCCGCGAGCGGTCCCGATCCCTCGGACGTCACGAGAGTCATCCGTCCCTGGCCCTCGGCCGGCGGCGCGGCGACAGGATCGCCGGGACGGCGGATCCGCTCGATCCGGTAGGTGCTGCGGCCCTGACCGGTCACCACCTGCAGGTGCCGACCGACGGCGTCGTGCAGCATGGCGTCGAACGGTCGGCCGAAGGTCGTCGAGCGTCCGTACAGCACGGACACGCCGGCCTGGCCGGGCAGCACCGTGTCGCGCCGGTGCCCGGGACCGCCGAGCAGGTGACCGGACGACGTGCCCTCGACCACGACCTCCTGGATGCCGAGCGACGGCACGCTCATGAGCGCGACCGGGCGGCCGGGCGCCACGACGCCGCCCGTGGGCGCCGTCCCGTCGGCGAGCTCGGCCCGGAAGTCGCCGTAGAGCCGGTCCTGGCTGCGCTCGTGCTCGAGGCCTCCGAGGACCAGCATCTGCGCCAGGAACCAGATCGTGATGACGCTGACGACCGCCAGGGCCGAGCTCAGCAGGACGCTGCGCTCCGGCAGCTCGTCGGTCGCCTGCGCCACCGCCACGAGCGACCGGTCCCGCCGCCGCCCCGGCCCTCGTGAGGCCCACGACATGATGCTCATCGCAGGGCCTTCCGAGCGGCGAGAAGCCGCGTCACCGGAGCGGCCAGCCCGCACCCGATCGCGAGCAGGACCAGCAGCGGGACCGCCCAGCCACCGAGGACGGAGGTGACGGACCGCGTCGCGCCGAGGCTCTCCAGCTGGTCGTCGGTCGCCTTGGTGGACCCGTTCGCGGCCTTGTCCGTCGGCGCGTCGGCCGGTGCCTCCGGCGCGGACGCACCGGCACCACCGCTCGCGCCGGCGCCCGGCGTGGCCGTCGCACCGACCTGGCGCTCGACGTCCGACGCGACCTGCTGCGCGCTGCGGAACAGGTCCGCCGTCGCGCCGGTGCGACGGATCGGCAGGTAGCCCTGCGGCAGGTACCCGTTGCCCGAGCCCGGACGTTGGTTCTCGGTCGTGGCGATCCGGATGAAGCGACCCACGGTCCGGGCCGTTCTCCGGTCCAGGCCGGACGTCTTGGCCGCCGTGTAGACGACGAGCGTGCCCGGGTAGGCCCGCTTGTCCGTCCGCAGCGTCCCGGCGTCGAGCGTGTAGGGCAGGCCGCGACGTGTGGGCTTCGCCGTGCCGACGGCGGCGGCCATGGACGCGTCGTCGGGCGCGGCGAAGGAGCGGCCGGCCGCCGAGGTGAACGGCTTGCCCGGGGCGAGCTCGTTCGTCTGCAGCGCGGCCGTGCGCAGGTCGAAGCGGGCCGCGTCCCCGAGGGTCGTCACGCCGAGCACGAGACGCGAGCCGACGCCCTGTCGGTCGCCCCGGCCGAGCACGAACGGGAACTGGTCGGTGCCGAGGCCGCTGCACTTGGTCTGCGCGAACGGCCAGGCATCGATGAGCGCGTCCGCGATCTTGGCGAACGACGTCACCGGTGCGGCCAGGCGCGTCAGGTACGGCGTGTCGTTGTTCGCGAGGAGGCACTGCTGCTCGACCTTCGGACGGAAGGTGTCCAGCAGGGGCCACTCCGCGCGGGGCAGGTCGATGTCGCGGTAGCTCGGGTTGATCGTCATGCCCCAGGGGTCGGGCTTGCCCGCGACGAACGCCGCGGCCTCCCGGTCGGTCGCGATGTACTGCGTCATCGCGGAGATCACGTCCGACGACTCCGACAGGTTCATGAGCACCGCCGCCGACTCGCGGGAGCGGTCGTCGAGCCCGGGGTTGAGGGCCTTGAACTCCGGGTCCTGGTTGAGCGACAGGGGGTTGTCCTCCAGGCCTGGGTGCTGCCGCCCGAGAGCCGACCCGGCGTAGCTCTGGGTCAACAGCTTCGCGAGCAGGCGGGCGTCGAGACGCAGGTTCGTCTCCTCGCCGGCGTTGTCCGGCTTGTCGACCACGTAGGAGATCGCGAACCCGGTGACGGCGGTCGGGGCGTACTCCGTGGGTGCGGCGCCCTCCCGCTTCTTCAGGCTCGAGACGAACGCTCCCGGGATCTCGTCCTTCTGCATGAGGTCGAACGAGGCGTTGTCGGGCAGCACGTTGTGCTGGAACCGGAAGCGGTCCTTGCGCAGGCAGTACGCCGGGGCCCACTGCTGTGTCGCCTGGGACATCAGCTCGGAGCCGTAGAACCCGACCGGGGCACGCGTGTCGAGGACGTCGCACACGTTGGGCGCGGGGCCGAAGGTGATCGGGACGCTGAAGCGGTTTCGCCAGTTGGACTCCGACCACCAGAACCGCGACGAGACGGCGTCGTCGACGCCGCGACCGTCGTAGTTGCTCGAGCCCTCCGCGAACTGGCCCTTGCGGCGGCAGGCCCCGTTGAGGACGCGGGAGTCCGTGGCCTTGCAGCTGACCCCCATGATCGGGATGACGACGATGCTGCACGGCGTGGCCTGGTCGCAGCCGAGCGACTCGTTCTCGACGCGCGACCGAACCTCGAAGCTCACCTGGCCCTTGCCGTCCCGTCCCGTGAAGGCGGCCTGCTCGGCGGGCGGGAACGATGCGTCCACGGCCGCCTCGGGCGGCATGGTGCCCTCGGAGCACGCGTCGAACGTCTTGCCCTTGGCCGAGACGAACCGCGTGTCGCGGTAGGAGAACCCGTTCGCTGCCGTCCCGCAGGCCTTCGGCAGGGCGTCGACGCCGCTCACGGGGCCGCCGTCCCGCGTCGTGGCAAAGGCATCGGCCCGCCAGATCGCCGACCCGTCGGGGACCGGGCCTCGACTGCGCTGCTGCACCGTCGACGTCCAGCAGGTCTCCGGTCGCAGGCGCTTCGCCTCCGGCAGCGAGGCGTCGTCCCGGCCCCGGCACTGCATGATGACGACCGGGTACTCCTGGTCGAGGCCGTTCTCGCCGAACGGGTTGACCGCACGGCCCGCGCTGGGCCGCGCGCCGGACCACGAGACCTGCACGCGCTCGCGGCCGCGCAGGTTCTTGGTGTGGTCGACGTCGACCGTGACGGTTCGCCGGTCGACCGTCTCGCGCTCGTCGCCGTCGACGAACTCACGGGTCACCGTGCGCTTCTGGTGGAACGCGCCGACGTCGTCGTTGGCCGCGACGACGCCGCCCGAGCCGACGGTCGACGCCACGACGGCGCCGAGCAGGGCCAGCACGGCCAGCCGCCGCGCCCTCATCGACGGACTCCCAGCCGGCGCCGGCGCAGGACGAGGGCCGTGAGACCGGGCGCCATGATGATCGCGATCAGCTCGGCGACGGCGAGGGTCCCGAAGACCTTGTCGTCGCCGGTCCGCCCGGCGACGAGGTCGGTCTGCACGGCGACCGTGGCCGCTCCACCCCCGCTGCCGGCCGACCCGACGGGCAGGCCCGTCTCGGGGTCGATCTTCGGGGCGTCTCCCCCGGCGGCGGCATCTCCGGAGGCCGCGCCGGTCTTGGCCGCCTCGACGGTCGTCGGCGCCTCACCGGTCCCGCTCGTGCAGGGCCCGGCGCCGATCTTGTCGCAGGACTGCGGCATCGGGGCGATCTGGGCGAGCTTGTTGGCCTTGAGGTTGCCCGGGACGAAGGTCGGGTTGTTGCACTTGGTGACCTGACGGTTCGTCAGGTTGATCTTCCGGTCGGCCGAACGGAGCTTCGCCAGCTGCTTGAACCCCGCCTGCACGAGGTTGAGCGGCAGCGGCGAGTAGCCGTACTTGCCGGCCTTCGACTGGCCCTCGCACAGCGAGTAGAACATGAAGTCGGCGAGCGACTGGCGCTTGCTCGTCGACATCCGCGGATCCTTGGCGCCCGTCGGCAGCAGCAGGTAGGAGTACGACGACAGCGGATACGCCCGATTGTCGGCCGCTCGGTAGACACCGCCGAGATCCTGCGTCAGGTCCGCGCGGATCCGGGCCTTGGTGAGTGCCACCGCGACGTTGTACTGCGTCGGCTCGACGAAGTAGCCCGCCTTGTTGAGCACCTTGACGACCGGGAAGTCCTTGTTGACCGGGTAGGAGTACTCGACGTAGCCGATCGTGCCGTTGCCGGCCGCGTCGGCGATCGTGTTCATGACCTGGTCGGAGCCGTTGGCGCCGGTGGCGTTGCCCTTGCGCGGGAAGTACGACGTCAGCCCGGACCGGCCGAAGTACGGCCGCCAGATCGACGGGTACTCCGCGTCCAGCCACGTCGTGAACTGGGCCGTGGTGCCCGAGCCGTCGGAACGGACGACCGGCCGGATCTTGAGCGACGGGAAGGTGCGGCCGTTGTTGTCCTTCTTGATCGCGGGGTCGTTCCAGTTCGTGATCCTGTTGGTGAAGATCTTCGCGATCGTCTCGCCGGAGAGCCGTAGGTTGCGCACCTGCTTCCCGCTGATCTTCAGCTGGTACGTGAACGCCGTGCCGCCGGCGACGATCGGCACGTACGCGAACGGCCGGTTGCGCGGCGGCGGGTCGTCGCCGCCCTGGGCACCCGAGCCCTGGTACGGCACCTCGGTGATGCCGAAGTCGGTCGTGCCGGAGGCGAAGGCCTTGCGGCCCGCGGACGAGCCGCGGCCGGTGTACGTGACCTTGATGCCGTTGGCGGACACGTCGGCGATCCACTGGTTGACGATGACCTGGGACCACGTGGACCCCGAGCCCTCGATCTGGGCGTAGGCCGCGTTCGCCGGCCTGGCCTCGGACACCAGGACGGCGAGCGAGAGCACCGGGACGAGCAGCAGCAGGGGCAGGCGGCGGGTGAGGGCGGTGTTCACCGGATTCCCTTCTTCGGGCGGGCCAGGAGGCGCGCGGCGACGAACAGCAGGAGCACGAGGGCGAGCAGGACCGAGGCGGCCGCGAAGGCGCGGGCGATCTCGAGCGGCTCGCCGGAACGGACGGTCGAGTAGATGTAGAGCGGGAGCGAGTTCATGACGCCGTCGGTCGGGTTCGTGACGACGAACGATGCGGCGCCCGAGGTGAGCAGGACCGGCGACGTCTCCCCCACGCCGCGCGCGACGCCGAGGATGACCGCCGTGGCGAGGCCCGGGCGTGCGGTCGGCAGCACGACGTGCCACACGGTCCGCCAGCGACTCGCGCCGAGAGCGAGACTCGCCTCGCGCAGGTTGCCCGGCACGACCCGGAGGACGACGTCCGAGGCCCGCGCGATGATCGGCAGCATCATGACGCCGAGCGCCAGCGCCGCGGCGAGGCCTGAGCTCGGCAGACCCAGGAACACGATGGCGACGGTGTAGATGAACAGACCGGCGACGATGGACGGCAGGGCGGTCATGGCCTCGACGACCGTGCGGACGATGCGCGCGAAGCGACCGCCGATCTCGGTCATGTAGATCGCGGTGCCGATGCCGAGCGGGATGGTGACCGCGACGGCGATCCCGACCTCGATGAGCGAGCCGAGGATCGCGTGCAGGATGCCGCCCCGCGTGAACGGGTCGCGCGGGCCGAGACCCTCCATGTCCTGCGTGAAGAAGTTGACGTGGAACAGCGCCTCGCGACCGCGCAGGAAGATGAAGAGGATCGTGCTGAGCAGTGCGACCCCGAGCAGGACCACCGCGGCGTGGATCGTCGCGCTCATGACGCGGTCGACCACCTCGGGCCACGTGCCGACGAGCGCCGTCGTCAGGGCGACGAAGGCGATGCCGAGCACGAACCACGTGAGGCAGAAGGCGACCGCGCCCTCCCAGGCGAGCACCCGCGTCGTCACGAGCCAGGCCAGGGCCAGGGCCGCGACCCACGAGCCTGCCTGCACGAAGCGCTGCTCGGCCGTCGTCGACGACATGAGCCGGGTCTGCTGGGCCACCGACCGGTCCTGGCGCGCGGGCTCGGTCCGGACCGTCGTCCGCGGCGTGGGGTCGTCCGCACTGGTGCGCGGCTCGTCGAGGAGCGTCATGCCTCGGCCCCCGCGCCGGACCGGCTGCGGTTCACGACGACGGCCGCGAGCGTGTTGATGAGCAGCGTGATCATGAAGAGCACGAAGCCGGCGGCGAGCAGCGCGGCGAGCTGCGTCTCCGACGCCTCGCCGAACCGGCCGGCGATCAGCGCGGACACGGTGTTCGTGCCGATCTCCAGCGGCTTGAGCTTCAGGTCGAACGACGGCGAGATGATCAGCAGCACCGCGATCGTCTCGCCCAGCGCCCGCCCCAGGCCCAGCATCGTTCCACCGATGATGCCGCCGCGGCCGAATGGCAGGACCACGGTCCGGACGACGCCCCAGTGGGTCGCGCCGAGCGCGAACGCGGCCTCGCGCTCGCCGGCGGGTGTCTGCCCGAAGACCTGGCGCATCACGGCGCAGGCCATCGGGATGACCATCATCGCGACGGCGAGCCCCGCGATGAACGCCGACGCCGTGTACTTCGACTGGTCCCAGACCGCGGCATCGGCGTCGGTGTCGACGCGGAAGAACGGGATGAACCCGAGGTGCTGGTGGATCCAGTGGGCGACCTTGCTGGCGTGCGGCTGCAGCAGGAAGAAGCCCCACAGGCCGTACACGATGCTCGGGACCGCGGCCATCAGGTCCACGAGCGACGTGAGGAAGCCGCGCAGGCGCGGCGGCGCGTACTCCGCGATGTACAGCGCCGCCATGAGCGACAGCGGGAACGCGACCACGAGCGCGACCAGCGCGACGGTGAGGGTCCCGACGAGCACCGAGCCGATGCCGAGGACGTCCGACTCCGGTTCCCACCGTGTGCCGGTCAGGAAGTCGAGGCCGTAGCGGTTCATCGTCGGGACGGCCGAGTAGGCCAGGAACAGGCCGATGCCGCCGGTGATGACCAGGACGGTCGCGGCGATGGATCGGGTGGTGAGCACGAAGGCACGGTCCGAGCCGGACAGGTCCACGACGATGTCACGGGGGTGGTCGACGTCGTGGGCCGGAGGCTCGGTGCGAAGCACCGTCTGCACGGGCACTCCTCGGGGGCGGAGCGGTCAGGGCAGTTCACTGTCGCAGCGCGTCGAGGGCCGTTCCGGGTTTGCGATGAACGGGCTGTGAACGGTGCACGCACACTGGGCACCGGACGACGGTTCCATCGGATGTGGACCTCGCGGGACCTGGTTACGGTGGCGGCATGAGCCTCGATCGACCTGTGACCCCCGACCCGTACCCGCTGCTGCCCGCGGTCCCCTCGTTCCACCTCGAGAGCGACGACGTGACCGACGGCCAGCCCCTCAAGGACGACCAGGTCAACGCGGCCGGCGACCGGTCACCCCACCTGCGCTGGTCCGGCGCGCCCGAGGGCACCCAGTCCTACGTCGTGACGTGCTTCGACCCGGACGCCCCGACGGTCTCCGGCTTCTGGCACTGGAACGTCATCGACCTGCCGGCCGACGTCACCGAGCTGCCGGCCGGCGCGGGTTCCGGCGACGACGCGCTCCCCGGTGGCGCGTTCCACGTCCGCAACGACGGCGGCGGCAAGGCGTTCATGGGTGCCGCGCCGCCCGAGGGCGACCAGGTGCACCGGTACTTCTTCGTGGTCCACGCCGTGTCCGAGCCGACGCTCGGGGTCGACGCCGACGCTTCCCCCGCCGTCGTCGGCTTCAACCTGGCGTTCAAGACGCTCGGCCGCGCCATCATCCACGGCACGTACCAGCACTGACCCGGACGCAGAGGACCCCGAGCCGAGATCGGCTCGGGGTCCTCGACGTCGGGACGGGCGCGGTCAGGCCTGCGGGGCGGGCGGGTCGTCCGTGCCGGCGTCGTCCGTGGTCGGGAGGTCGGCCGGCTCGGTCGAGACGCCGGGCTTCTCGGCGGCCTTCGCGGCCTGCAGTGCCTGCTCGACCGCGGCCTGGGTGCCCGCGTCGCTGCTCTCGGACTCGACCGGAGCGTCGAGGTCGACCCGTCGACGGCTGCCACCGCCGTCGACCGGGATGTCGCCGACGACGCCCCCGAGCGTGCCGAGCGCCTTGGTGATCTCGGCCGGGATGATCCAGGTCGAGGCGTTCTCGCCCTTCGCGATCTCCGGCAGCATCTGCAGGTACTGGTACGAGAGCAGCTTCTGGTCGGGGTTGCCGTCGTGGATGGCCTGGAAGACCGTCTCGATGGCCCGACCCTCACCCTGGGCGCGCAGGATCGCGGCCTGCTTCTCACCCTCGGCGTAGAGGATCTGCGACTGCTTCTCACCCTCGGCGTTGAGGATCGAGGCCTGCTTGGCGCCCTCGGCCGAGAGGATCGCGGACTGGCGCTCACCCTCGGCGGTCAGGATCGCGGCGCGCTTGTCACGCTCGGCGCGCATCTGCTTCTCCATCGCGTCGGCGATCGACGGCGGCGGGTCGATGCCCTTGAGCTCGACCCGGTTGACGCGGATGCCCCACTTGCCGGTCGCGCCGTCGAGCTCGCCGCGCAGGCCCGAGTTGATCTGGTCGCGGCTCGTCAGGGCGTGCTCGAGCGTCATGCCACCGATGATGTTGCGCAGCGTGGTCATGGTGAGCTGCTCGATCGCCTGGATGTAGTGCGCGATCTCGTAGGTCGCGGCGACCGGGTCGGTGACCTGGAAGTAGATGACGGTGTCGATCGAGACCGTCAGGTTGTCCTCGGTGATGACCGGCTGCGGCGGGAACGACACGACCTGCTCGCGCAGGTCGATCATGTAGCGGACCTTGTCGACGAACGGGACGACGACGTTCAGTCCCGCGGACAGGGTCGCGCGGTACTTGCCGAAGCGCTCGACGATGCCCGCACGGGCCTGCGGCACGATCTTGATCGTCATCGAGACGACGACGATGAAGAGCAGCGCCAGCAGGACGACGACGACGAGGATGGCGACACCCATGGTCAGACCTCCTGGGTAGTGACGACGGCCGTGGCGCCGTCGATGCGGATGACTCGGACCTCGGTGCCGACCTCCACCGGTCCGGCGTCCTCGGTCCGGGCGGACCAGATCTCGCTCGCGAGCCGCACCCGGCCGTCGAACTCGCCGACGGGCTCGAGGACGACCGCGGTGCGGCCGACGAGCGCCTCGTGGCCCTGCGTCAGCGTGGGACCGGCGTGCATGCGGGCCACGACCGGCGGACGGACGACGCCGAGGCAGGCGATGGAGACGACGCCGAAGACCAGGATCGTGACCCACAGCGGGGCACCGAGGCCGGCGGCGACGGCGGCCGACAGTGCGCCGACCGCGAACATCAGCAGGACGAGGTCGAGACTCATCATCTCGATGACGGCGAGGACCACCGCGAGGCCGGTCCACGGCACCCACAGGTGGTCGTACATCCAGTCCAGCACGTCGGGCCCCTTCCCGGTCGGGCGCACAGGCTATCAGCAGCGAAAGCCGCTCGCCGCGGGTCGATCGTTCAGCCGGCGCGGTGCCCGTAGGCGGCGCGCCGGGCAGCGTACCGGCCGCCCTGCTCGGTCAGGTCGAGCCGCATGCCGAAGGTCCGGCCCAGGTTCTCGGCGGTCATGGTCTCGCGCAGCGGGCCGGACGCGACGACCTGGCCCTTGCGCAGCATCAGGACGTGCGTGAAGCCGGTCGGGATCTCCTCGACGTGGTGCGAGACGAGGATCATGACGGGCGCGTTGGGCGCGGTCGACAGCATGTCCAGACTGGACAGCAGGTCCTCGCGCGCCCCGAGGTCGAGCCCCGCGCCGGGCTCGTCCAGCAGCAGCAGCTCCGGGTCGGTCATGAGGGCCCGGGCGATGAGGGTGCGCTTGCGCTCGCCCTCGGACAACGTCCCGAAGGTGCGTCCGGCGAGCGGAGCGATGCCGAGCTCGCCCATGATCTGTCGGGCCCGCTCGTCGTCCTCGAGGTCGTACTGCTCGCGCCAGCGCCCGACGACCGCGTGGGCTGCGGAGACGACGGCGTCCTGGACCGACTCGTGCGCGGGGATCCGCTCGGCGACCGCGCTGCCGGCATGGCCGATGCGCGGGCGCAGGTCGAACACGTCGACCTCGCCCAGCCGGTCGCCGAGGATCTCCACCGTCCCGCGGGAGGGGAACATCTGGGCGCCGACGATCTGCAGCAGCGTGCTCTTGCCCGCGCCGTTGGGTCCGAGGACCACCCAGCGCTCGTCGTCGCGGACGGTCCAGTCGATCCGGTCGAGCAGGACGGCGTCCCCCCGGACGACGCTGACGCCCGAGAGCGTGACGGCGGACGCCATGGGCTACTCCTCGTGCTCGACGGGCCGGACGGGTCGATCCTCACCGTCCGTGATCAACCTATCGCGGACGACCCCGCCGCCGGACAGGCAGGGGCGATAGCCTCGGCCCCGATGAACGAGCACGTGCCCGCAGTGCACCTCACCGCCCCGACCGTCCTCGTGACCCTGACCGGGCCGGACCAGAGCGGCGTCTCGACGCGCCTGTTCGAGGCGCTCGCCGGGCACGACGTCGAGGTCGTCGACGTCGAGCAGCTCGTGGTCCGCGGGCGGCTCGTCCTGAGCGTCCTGGCCACCGAGCCCTCGGACGCCGGCGGCCTGGAGGCGTCGGTCCGCGCCGTCGCCGACGAGCTGGGCCTCGAGTGCGGTGTCGAGCACGGCACGGGCGACAACCGGCCACGGCGGGTCGGGCGCAGCCAGGTCACGCTGCTCGGGCACCCGCTGCGACCCGCCGCGATGGCCGCGATCACGGCCCGCATCAAGCTGGCCGGAGGCAACATCGACCGCATCGTCCGGCTGGCGCGCTACCCCGTGACCGCCCTGCGTCTGGAGGTCAGCGGCGCCGATCCCGACGTGCTGCAGGCCGACCTGGCCGAGGCCGCGTTCGCGCACGGCCTGGACCTCGCCGTCGAGGAGCGAGGCATCCTCCGCCACGCGCAGCGTCTCGTCGTGATGGACGTCGACTCGACGCTCATCCAGGGAGAGGTCATCGAGATGCTCGCCGAGCACGCGGGCTGCGCCGACGAGGTCGCCCGCGTGACGGAGCAGGCGATGCGCGGCGAGCTGGACTTCGAGGAGTCGCTGCGCGCCCGCGTGGCGCTGCTGGAGGGCGTGCCGGAGTCGGCGCTCGACGAGGTGCGAGCCGCGGTCGAGTACACCCCGGGCGCGCGCACCATGGTCCGGACCCTGAAGCGGCTGGGCTACCGGTTCGCGCTGGTCAGCGGCGGCTTCACTCAGATCATCGCGACGATGGCCGAGGAGCTCGGCATCGACTACTACGAGGCGAACGAGCTGGAGATCGTCGACGGACGGCTCACGGGGCGCGTCGTCGGGCCGGTGGTCGACCGCGCCGGCAAGGCTGCCGCGCTGCGACGCTTCGCGCAGGAAGCCGGCATCCCGGTCAAGAACACGGTCGCCGTCGGCGACGGCGCGAACGACCTCGACATGCTGGCGGCGGCGGGCCTGGGCATCGCGTTCAACGCCAAGCCGGTCGTGCGGGACCAGGCCCGGACCTCGGTCAACGTCCCGTACCTCGACGCGATCGTCTACCTGCTCGGCATCACCCGCGAGGAGATCGAGGCCGCCGACGCCGGCGACCCGACCGCCCTGGCCGACTGAGGGCCAGGGCAGGGTCACCCTTCGACAGGCTCCGGGTCCGGGGTGGCCCAGGTCCGGCGGCCGTGACTACTCGTCGTCCTCGAGGCGGAATCCGATCTTGAGGGTCACCTGGTAGTGCGACACGTCGGTGTCGGTGATGGCGCCGCGGATGCCCTGCACCTCGAACCAGTCGAGGTGGCGCAGGGTCTGGCCGGCGCGCTTGATGCCGTTCTCGATGGCCTCGGTGACGCCGTCGGGCGAGGTGCCGACGATCTCGGTCACGCGGTAGGTGCGGTTGCTCATGAGGTCATCCTGCCGGTTCCCAGGACAGGCGTAGGCTGGAGGGGTGGCAGACAAGGACTCGGCCCGCGAGCAGGTGTACTCGATCACCTCGGCCCGTGAGGCCCACAGCGACGAGCTCGGCGCTCGGGAGATCAAGTACGCCATCTCGATGGCGTTCCGGTCGATCTGCTTCGTCGGTGGTGTCATCGCCTGGCAGCACGTCGTGTGGCTCGGTGTCGTGCTGATGCTGCTCGCCGTCTTCCTGCCGTACACGTCGGTCGTGCTCGCGAACGCGGGCGTCCGCAAGAAGTCCTCGGGCGACAACCTGATGGACTTCGAGGCGCACGGCGAGCTCGGCCCCGGGTCGTCGGACCGCACCGACCGCAGTGCCTGAGGCCCGGACGCCCGGTGCGGACGGCCCCGACGCGCTGATCTGCTCCGCGAAGGGCTGCACCGCCGCGGCACGTCACCAGGTGCTCTGGAACAACCCCAAGATCCACACGCCGGACCGGCGCAAGACGTGGCTCGCCTGCGACGAGCACGAGCCGACGCTGCGGGACTTCCTGGCACGCCGCGACTTCTACCGCTCGACCGAGGCCCTGGACGCATGAGCACGACGCGGACCGGGCGCCGCCCGGGGTACGGCTTCCTGCTGTCGCGCCGCTGGCTCGGCTTCGCCGTGTTCGTGCTCGTCCTCGCTGCGGTCTGCACGCGGCTCGGCTTCTGGCAGCTGCACAAGCTCTACGACCGCTTCGACCGCAACGCGATCATCGAGAAGCACCTGAAGGCCGACGCCGTCCCCCTCGACGAGGCGCTCCCCCGCGACGCGTCCGTCGACCAGCGCAGCGAGTGGACGCGTGTCCGCCTCACCGGCACGTTCGACTCGGCCCGCACCGTCACCGTCAAGTTCGCGACCCGCGACGGCGCTCCTGGCGTCGACGTCGTGACCCCGCTGAGGCTCGCCGACGGCAGCGGCATGCTCGTGGACCGCGGCTGGATGGAGACCGACAACACCAACCGTCGGCCGACCAACCTGCCGCAGCTCCCGAGCGGGCAGGTCACGGTAACCGGCTGGCTGCGCCAGGACAACGGGGCCGGTGACGACGCGGTCAAGCCGACCGACGGCCAGGTCCGCGCGATCGCGAGCCGTGGCCTCGCCGGCACGGTCGACTACCCCCTGCGCAAGGGCTACGTCGACCTGCTGAAGCAGTCCCCCGCCGCCGCGGGCGACCTGCAGGCCGAGCCCGAGCCGGAGCTGGGCCAGGGCCCGCACTTCTTCTACGCCCTGCAGTGGTGGTTCTTCGCCCTGCTGGCCGTCGTCGGCTACTTCTGGTTCGCCCGCGCGGAGCGCAAGGAGCGCGTCGAGGCCTGGCAGAAGGGCGACGCCACCGCCAGCCCGGACGACGCCGAGCAGCCGTCCGCCGTCACGCCAGGCTGATCAGCTCGGCGTAGGTGTCGTTCCACAGGTCCTCGTCGCCGTCCGGCAGCAGCAGGACGCGGTCCGGCTCCAGGGCGGCGACGGCGCCCTCGTCGTGGGTGACGAGGACGATCGCGCCCTCGTAGGAGCGGATCGCAGCGAGGACCTCCTCGCGCGACGCCGGGTCGAGGTTGTTGGTGGGCTCGTCGAGCAGCAGGACGTTGGCGCTGGAGACGATGAGGCTCGCGAGCGCCAGACGCGTCTTCTCGCCGCCGGACAGCACGCCCGCCGGCTTCTCGGCGTCGTCGCCGCTGAAGAGGAACGCGCCCAGGACGCTGCGCGCCTGGGTCTCGTTGAGCTCCGGCGCCGCGGCGCGCATGTTCTCGAACACCGAGCGCGACGTGTCGAGCGTGTCGTGCTCCTGGGCGAAGTAGCCGATCTTCAGGCCGTGGCCCGGCTGGATCTCGCCGGTGTCGGGCTCCAGGTCGTTCGCCAGCATCCGCAGCAGGGTCGTCTTGCCGGCGCCGTTGAGGCCCAGGATCACGACGCGGCTGCCGCGGTCAATCGCCAGGCCCACGTCGGTGAAGATCTCGAGCGAGCCGTACGACTTGGACAATCCCTCGGCCATGAGCGGCGTCTTGCCGCACGGCGCGGGCTTCGGGAAGTCGATCTTCGCGACGCGGTCCTGCTGCCGCTCACCCTCGAGCCCGGCCATCATCTGCTCGGCGCGGCGCATCATCTGCTGGGCGGCGGTGGCCTTGGTGGCCTTGGCGCGCATCTTCAGGCCCTGCGCCATGAGTCGCTCGGCCGTCTTGGTGGTGTTCTCCCGCTCGCGGCGGCGACGGGCCTCGTCGGCCTCGCGCTGCTTGAGGTAGTTCTTCCAGCCCATGTTGTAGACGTCGATCGTGCCGCGGTTCGCGTCCAGGTACAGGACCTTGTTGACGGTCTCCTCGATCAGGTCGATGTCGTGGCTGATGATCACGAGCCCACCGGGGTAGTCCTGCAGGAAGCCCCGCAGCCACCGCACGGAGTCGGCGTCGAGGTGGTTGGTGGGCTCGTCGAGCAGCAGCGTGTCGGCGCCCGAGAACAGGATGCGGGCGAGCTCGATGCGGCGCCGCTGGCCGCCCGAGAGGGTCGAGAGCTGCTGCTCCAGGACGCGGTCGGGCAGGCCGAGGTTCGCCGCGATCGTCGCCGCCTCGGACTCGGCGGCGTAGCCGCCGCCCGCACCGAAGTCGGCGTCGGCCCGGGTGTAGCGCTTCATCGCCCGCTCGGCGACCTCCGGGTCGTCCGACCCCATCTCGAGCTCGGCCTGGCGCAGCCGACGCAGCGCGTCGTCGAGGCCGCGGGCCGAGAGGATCCGGTCGCGGGCCGTGACGCTCGTGTCGCCGTCGCGCGGATCCTGCGGCAGGTAGCCGACGGAGCCCGACGACGTGATCGTGCCGGCGGCGGGCTGGCCGTCGCCGGACAGCATGCGGGTGAGCGTGGTCTTGCCGGCGCCGTTGCGCCCGACGAGACCGATCTTGTCGCCCTTCGTGACACGGAAGGAGACGTCGGACATCAGGACGCGCGCACCGAAGCGCAGCTCCACGTGGGAGACGGTGATCATGAGGGTCTTTCGAGAGGTGAGGGCAGGGGGCGACGAGGACGCGTGCGTGCGCCCCGGCTCACTCCTGCTGGACGATCCTCATGCCCCGAGGGTACCGAGGCGGACCCGCGATCCCGAAATCGCGAGCAGCGCCAAGGAGGTCGTTGTCACGATCGGAACGCGCACGGACCGGATCGGCGCTAGCGTCGGGGTACGTCGGGGCTGGGAGAAAGGCCTGCGCGTGTCCTGTCGCTCGACGTGTGTCCTCCTCGTCACGACACTGGTCGCAGCGCTGCTCACCGGCACGACCCCGGCCGTCGCCGCGTCGCGGTCGAGCTCCGTGCGTCTGACCACGACCACCGCGAAGGTCCTGACCGGCGAACAAGCGCGCCTCACCATCGCGTCACCGCGCGCGAAGTTTCGTCCCGGCGATCCCGTGGTCGTGCAGCGATGGTCCTCGTCCCGCTGGACCTCGGTCTCCACGGCGCGGCTCGGTCGGACGGGCCGCGCTGCGGTCGTCGTCCGGCCCGCAGCAGGAACCACGACCTATCGGGCGGTCAAGTCGAGCACGCACCGGCACGCCCGCGCGGTCTCGGGCCGAGTCCGCGTGACCGCGGTCCGCCGCGCGAGCTCGGTCGACCTGAGCGTGAGCAAGGGTGCGGTCCTCGCAGGCAACGCCGTCACCTTGTCCGTCCGGAGCCCGGTCGGCCGGTTCCGCCCGGGCGACCCGGTGCGGATCGAGGTCCGCCGCCCCGGCGCCGCGTGGACCACTCTGACGACCGTGAGGCTGTCGACGGCAGGCACGGCGGTCGTCGACGACCAGCCGGTCCCGGGCCCCAACCAGTACCGCGCCGCGAAGGTCCAGACCGCTCTGCACGCCTCCGCCACGTCGACGACAGCCGCGGTCCGTTCCCTGCGTCCGGCCGAGGTGTCGATCGGGGGTGAGCGACGGCACGATCGTCGTGGGCGAGACGCTCGCCCTGTCAGGGTCCGTCTCGCCCCACCGGAGCGGCACGTTGTACCAGCTCCAGCAGCGGATCGACGGCCGCTGGACCGTCGTCGGGTCCGGCACGGTGCCGAGCGACGGACGCCTGGCAGGCTCCGCCCGTCCCGCCACCGGGGTCCAGGAGTTCAGATTCGCCGTCGACTCGAGCGCGGACGTGGCGGCGGCGGCCTCGAGCTCGGCCTACGTCAGGGTCGAGGGTCACACGGCCCTCGCCGTCGTCGTGCGCGGACTCCCCGCCGGCCAGCCCGCGGCCGTGACCTTGACGGGCCCTCGCGGTGACAGCATGCTCACCGCGAGCGCCACGGTGTCCCCTGCGCGCCCCGGTCGATGGACGGTGTCGGCCGCCCCGGTGACGACCTCTGGCGGGACCTACCGTGCGGCGGAGCCCACGCAGACCGTCGATCTCGCCGCGGGTGACTCGCGGACCGTGGTCGTGCAGTACGAACCGCCCGGCACTCGTGAGCTCGTCCTGAACGGTGCTCGTGGTCGGGTGGCCATCGAGAAGTCCGGGGCCCCGGCGTCGTTCACCTTCTCGGCGAGCGCAGGCGACAAGGTCGCCTTCGCCGTGACGGACGTCGACCTGACGGTCTCGGCCGAGCTGGACGTCACGGTGCAGGACCCTCGGGGTCGCACGGTCGAGACCGAGCCTCCCGGCTGGCCCTCCCCCCGCTCGCGCTGGGTGTTCACCGCTGCCGACAGCGGCCCGTACGTGGTCACCGTCCGTGCGAGACATCTCGGCACCGGGTCCTTGTCAGCCAACGTCAGCACGCCGTCGATCCAGTCGGCCGCACCCAACGGCCCGTCCGTCGCGCTCTCCTCGCAGCAGCATCCCGGGCGAGAGCTCGGGGCGGAGTTCACGGCCCGGGTCGGCGACTACGTGTCGGTGCGCCAGGACGGCCTCACCGGCCGGGACAACCCCTTCCGTCTCGTTCGTGTCGACGACGGACGCACGGTGTCGCCTCTCGGCGAGGGCGAGGGAGCCGTCGGTTGGGTCGGCTCGGCCTGGTCGATCTCCGCGGACGGCCGCTACCGGTTCGAGATCGAGCCGGCCTTCGCGGAGCGGACGTCGTTCGACCTGTCCGTCCTGTCGACCCGCGCAGAGCAGGAAGTCGTCGTCAATCGCGAGACGGTCCACGCCGAGGTCGACCGAGCGGGCGGACTGCGTGTGGTCCCGATGCGACTCCAGGAACGCGGCGAGGTCACCGTCGCCCTGTCGGACGTGACGATGACCGCGGGCGGTTATCAGGCCGCCTTCCTCACGTCGGACGGAGGACTCGTCGGTGGTGCGACCCACGAGCGTCCTCTCGGCTACCCGAGCTACCCCCAGGAACCCGGAAGGTTCCTCCTCGTCGTCAATCCGCTCGGCGACGCGACAGGGTCGCTCGACATCGACGTCAGCACCCCGAAGGTGGTTGATTCCGTGCCCGGTGGACCACCGGTCCAGGTCACGAGCGAGGGCCGGGCCGGGCGCGAGCTGCGGGTCCGCTTTCCCGCGGCGAAGGGCGACTACGCAGTGACCCGGTCCACCGTCTCGGCAGACGTCGTCGGGCCGCGCGGCGTCGACGTCGCACGCGCGATGATGAACGACGAGACGAGGGAGCCCGTGTACGAGCTCGGGTTCTCCCCCGCCTGGCAGATCGAGGCCGACGGCACCTACGTCGCCCAGTACGTCCCCAGGACGGTGCTGAACGCCAGCGTCAAGGTCGCGATCTTCCTGGAACGTCCCGCGACCTTGGCCCCGGGATCGACGACCCGCGTGTCCCGGGCCCGTCCGAGCGGTCTCGCCGTCCTGGCCGTCGACACGCGCGCGGACGAGCGTTATGCGCTCGACACGGCCTGGGCGGACCCGTCCAGGGTTCAGGAGAACGACCGCTACGCCGCCTACCTCGACGGGGGTCACCCGCTCGTCCCGGTCGAACCGCGGACGACCTTCATGGCACCGTCGACCGCACCTCAGACCCTCGTGGTCACCGTGAGGGACGGCTCGGCGAGCGACGTGCTCGTCTCGCTGGACCAGCCGAGACGGCACGTCGTGACACCGAACGGTTCGGGTGTCACGATCTCCAACGCAGGGGCGCGGGAGCGCACGGTGCGTGCCACGTTCGACGCGAAGGCGGGTGACTTCCTGTCCCACCACCTGGTGCCCGGGGCCGGTTGGGACGCCCGGCTCCAGCTGGTCCGTCACGAGCCGGACGGGTCCGTGGAGCGCGACCACCCGGCCCGCGCCTACCAGGAGGAGCAACGAGACGGCGCCGAACGGGTCTGGAGGATCGAGCGGGACGGACGCTACTCGCTCGACTTCGTGCCTCGATCCGACGGCGACATGAGTGCCAGGCTGTCGATCTTCCTCACGCGACCGGTGGAGACCGCCTACGAGTCCCGACGCTCGATCGGCGTCACCCGGCCCGGGCAGATCGCCGTGCTGGACATGGCGTACCGCCGTCCCACGATCGACGTCCGGCTCAGCGCGTTCGCGCTACGGCGTGCGGACGGGAGCGGCGGCGCGGCTCGGCTCTGGACCGCGACGGACATCTCCGGCCAGCTCGGCGTCGTGGCCACCGGAAGCTCGGTGTCGCGGCTCCCGGTGAACCCGCACTCGGCGTTCCAGCCCGAACGGTTCTTCGTCGTGGTGGACCCGGTCGGTGACACGACCGGGTCGCTCGACCTCGTCGTGGACCCTGGCCCGTCGAGCTGACGCAGCGTCAGCCGACGTTGAAGCCGAGGGCGCGCAGCATCTCGCGGCCGTCGTCGGTGATCTTGTCCGGGCCCCACGGCGGCATCCAGACCCAGTCGATCCGGAAGTCGTTGACGATGCCGTCGAGCGCAGCGCGGGTCTGGTCCTCGATGACGTCGGTCAGCGGGCAGGCCGCGGACGTCAGCGTCATCTGCAGGACGACGTTGCTGTGCTCGTCGACGTGGGCGCCGTAGACGAGACCGAGGTCGACGACGTTGATGCCGAGCTCGGGGTCGACGACGTCCTTCATCGCCTCGTAGACGTCCTCCTGGGTCGTGCCGCCCTGCGGGGCGGTGTCGACCTCGGGCAGGTCGGAGTGGTCGACGGCGTCGGTGGGCGTGGTGCTCTCGGTCATGCTGACTCCTCCACGGCTCGGCTGGCGGCGTCCTTGAACGCCATCCACGACAGGAGCGCGCACTTGATGCGCGCGGGGAACTGGGCGACGCCGGCGAACGCGACGCCGTCCTCGAGGACGTCCTCGTCGGGCTCGACCTGGCCCTTGCCCTGCATCAGCTCGGTGAAGCTGTCGAGGACGCCCATGGCCTGGTCGAGGGGCTTGCCGACGACGAGGTCGTTCAGGACGGACGCCGACGCCTGGCTGATCGAGCAGCCGGCCGCGTCGTACGACACGTCCTGCACGACGTCGTCGGCCAGGTGCACGCGCAGCGTGATCTCGTCGCCGCACGTCGGGTTGACGTGGTGCACCTCGGCCTCGAACGGGTCGCGCAGCCCGGCGCCGTGCGGCGCCTTGTAGTGGTCCAGGATGATCTCCTGGTACAGGGTGTCGAGGTTCATCTCACGCTCCGAAGTACTGCTGGGTCGCGCGCAGGCCGTCGACGAGCGCGTCGACCTCGTCGGTCGTCGTGTACAGGTAGAACGACGCGCGCACGGTCGACTGGACGCCGAAGCGCAGGTGCGCCGGCTTCGCGCAGTGGTGCCCGGCGCGGATCGCCACGCCGCGCGAGTCGAGCACCTGGGCCACGTCGTGCGGGTGGATCGCGCCGAGGGTGAAGCTGATCGCTCCCCCGCGGTCGACCGGCTCCGTCGGGCCGACGATCGTCAGGTCCGGGACCTCCTGCAGGCGCTGCAGCGCGTACGCCGTGATCTGCTGCTCGTGCGCCGCGACGGCGTCCATGCCGATCGCGTCGAGGTAGTCGGCGGCGGCGGCCAGGCCGACGGCCTGCGCGATCGGCGGCGTGCCGGCCTCGAACCGCGCGGGCGGCGGGGCGAAGGTCGAGCGCTCCATCGTGACGGTCTCGATCATCTCGCCGCCCCCGAGGAACGGCGGCAGGCTCGCGAGCAGGTCGTGGCGGCCCCAGAGCACGCCGATGCCGGTCGGTCCGACCATCTTGTGGCCCGTGAAGACCACGAAGTCGGCGCCGAGCGACGCGACGTCGACCGGCAGCTGCGGCACGGCCTGGCTGCCGTCGACGACGACGAGCGCGCCGACCTCGTGCGCCCGCGCGATCACCCGTGCGAGCGGGTTGATCGTTCCGAGCATGTTCGACACCCACGTCAGGGTCACGACGGCCGTGCGCTCGGTGACCAGCGACTCGAGGTCGTCCAGGTCGAGTCGACCGTCGTCGGTGACGCCGAACCAGCGCAGCGTCGCGCCGGTGCGCTCGCACGCCAGCTGCCACGGCACGATGTTGGAGTGGTGCTCCATCTCGGTCGTGACGACCTCGGCGTCGGGCCCGATGCGGCCGGAGTCCGCGAGCACCCGGGCGACGAGGTTGAGCGCCTCGGAGGCGTTCTTGGTGAACACGACCTCCTCACGCCGCGGCGCACCGATGAAGGCACCGATCCGCGTGCGGGCGTCCTCGAACGCCTCCGTCGCCTCCGCGCCGAGGGTGTGCATGGCGCGGGCGACGTTGGCGTTGTGCTCGAGGTAGTGCCGCTCGATGGCCTCGACGACCTGCCGCGGCTTCTGCGACGTGTTGGCGCTGTCGAGGTACACGAGGCGCCCGCCGGGCACGTCGCGCTCCAGGATCGGGAAGTCCTTGCGGATCGCCTCGACGTCGTAGCTGCTCATGGTCAGGCCGTCGCAGCCTTGACGTACTTGTCGTAGCCCTCGGCCTCGAGCTGGTCGGCCAGCTCACGGCCGCCGGACTCGGCCAGGCGGCCGGCGACGAAGACGTGCACGAAGTCGGGCTGGATGTACTGCAGGATCCGCGTGTAGTGCGTGATCAGCAGGACGCCGCGGTCGCCCTGGTCGGTGTAGCGGTTGACGCCCTCGGAGACGACGCGCAGGGCGTCGATGTCCAGGCCGGAGTCCGTCTCGTCGAGCACGGCGAACTTCGGGTTCAGCAGCTCGAGCTGGGCGATCTCGTGGCGCTTCTTCTCGCCGCCGGAGAAGCCCTCGTTGACGCTGCGCTGCGCGAAGGTCGGGTCGAGGGTCACGCGCTCGAGGGCGGCGTTGACGTCCTTGACCCACGTGCGGAGCTTCGGGGCCTCGCCGTCGATCGCCGTCTTGGCGGTGCGCAGGAAGTTCGCGACCGAGACGCCGGGGACCTCGACGGGGTACTGCATCGCGAGGAACAGGCCCGCGCGGGCGCGCTCGTCGACGCTGAGCTCGAGGATGTTCTCGCCGTCGAGGAGGACCTCGCCCTCGGTGACGGTGTACTTGGGGTGACCCGCGATGGAGTACGCGAGGGTCGACTTGCCCGAGCCGTTCGGGCCCATGATGGCGTGGACCTCGCCGGAGTTGACCGTGAGGTCGACGCCGCGCAGGATCTCCTTCTCGCCGTCCTCGGTGTTCACCGAGACGTGCAGGTTCTTGATCTCCAGCTTGCTCATGCTTCAGCTCCTGATGGGGGCGGACACGTCGACCATGACGCGGCCGTCCTGGATGGTCGTGGGGTACGTGGGGACCGGCTCGGTGGCCGGCAGGTTCAGCGGGGCGCCGGTGCGGGCGTCGAAGCGCGAGCCGTGCAGCCAGCACTCGATCTCGCAGCCCTCGACCTCGCCCTCCGAGAGCGGGATCGCGGCGTGCGAGCACTCGTCGCGGATCGCGTAGACGTCGTCGCCCGCGCGGACGAGCGCCACGTCGACGCCGTCGACGGTGACCGCGGTGGCCGTGCCCTCGGACAGCACGTCGAGGGGCGCCGCGAACTGCGGACCGCTCATGCGTCGCTCCGCGCCGACGCTCCGATGGCCTCGAAGTCCGCCTCGGACAGCTCCTCCTCGATCGCCGTCACGAGCCGCTCCTGCAGCTCGGGGACGCCGATGCGACGGATGATGTCGTTGAAGAAGCCGTGGACGACGAGGCGGCGGGCCTCGCCCTCCTCGATGCCGCGCGACTGCAGGTAGAACAGGTGGTTGTCGTCGAAGCGGCCCGTCGTGCTGGCGTGGCCGGCTCCGTCGATCTCGCCGGTCTCGATCTCCAGGTTCGGCACGGAGTCGGCCTTGGCGCCGTCGGTGAGCACGAGGTTGTCGTTCTGCTCGAACGTCTCGATGCCCTCGGCGACCTTGCGGATCAGGACGTTGCCGATCCAGACGGTGTGCGCGTCCTGGCCCTGCAGCGCGCCCTTGTACAGGACGTTGCTGCGGGTGCGCGGCGCCGTGTGGTCGACGAACTGGCGGTGCTCGATGTGCTGGCCCGCGTCGGCGAAGTAGACACCGAGCAGGTCGGCGCTGCCGCCCGGACCGGCGTAGTCGACGTTGACGCTCGTGCGGACGAGGTCGCCGCCGAGGCTGATCTCGAAGAACCGCACCGTCGCGTCGCGGCCGACCCGCAGGTTGTACTGACCGGCGTGGACGGCGTCGTCGTCCCAGTCGTTGATCGTGACGAGGTCGAGCTGCGCGCCGTCACCGACGACGACCGGCACGAACGCGTCGTAGGTCGCGCTGCCGGTGTGCTCGACGACGACCGTCGCCTTCGCGTGGTTGCCGACGCGGACGACGACGTGGCCCCAGACGATGCGGTCGGAGGCGTCGCCCGAGAGCGTCAGGCGGACCGGCTCGTCGAGCTCGAGGTTCGCCGGGACGTCCAGGACCACGGCGCTGCCGGCGTGGGCGGCGGCCAGGGCACCGAGCCGGTCGAACGGCGCGTTGGCGCCGACCTCACGGGCGGCCGCGGCGTCGAGCGTGCCGAGGGTGACGCCCTCGGGCAGCTGCTGCTCCCACGTCAGCGAGGCGTCGGACGCCTCGCCGTCGAGGAGACCGCGCAGCCGCTTGAGCGGCGTGAAGCGCCAGATCTCCTCGAGCCCGTTCGGGACCGGGTGCGCCTCGAGGTCGTAGGACGGCTCGGGGTGCAGGTGGCTCTCGACGTGCTCGAGAGCGTTCTCGATGACGGTCAACCGACCGCTCCTTCCATCTGCAGCTCGATCAGGCGGTTCAGCTCGAGCGCGTACTCCATGGGCAGCTCACGCGCGATCGGCTCGACGAAGCCGCGGACGATCATCGCCATCGCCTCGTCCTCCTCCATGCCGCGCTGCATGAAGTAGAAGAGCTGGTCGTCGCTGACCTTCGAGACGGTGGCCTCGTGGCCGAGCGTCACGTCGTCCTCGCGGACGTCGACGTACGGGTACGTGTCCGACCGGCTGATCTGGTCGACGAGCAGGGCGTCGCACTTGACGGTGCTGGCCGAGCCCTCGGCACCCTCGAGCACCTGGAGCAGGCCGCGGTACGACGTGCGGCCGCCGCCACGCGCGACGGACTTGCTCAGGATCGAGCTGGACGTGCGGGGCGCGGCGTGCACCATCTTGGCGCCGGCGTCCTGGTGCTGGCCCTCGCCGGCGAACGCGATCGACAGCGTCTCCCCGCGGGCGTGCTCGCCCATCAGGTAGACGGCCGGGTACTTCATCGTGACCTTGGAGCCGATGTTGCCGTCGACCCACTCCATCGTCGCGCCCTCCTCGCACGTCGCACGCTTCGTGACGAGGTTGTAGACGTTGTTGGACCAGTTCTGGATGGTCGTGTACCGGACGCGGGCGTTCTTCTTGACGATGATCTCGACGACCGCGGAGTGCAGCGAGTCGGTCGAGTAGATCGGCGCCGTGCAGCCCTCGACGTAGTGCACGTACGAGTCCTCGTCGGCGATGATCAGCGTCCGCTCGAACTGGCCCATGTTCTCGGTGTTGATCCGGAAGTAGGCCTGCAGCGGGATGTCGACGTGGACGCCCTTGGGCACGTAGATGAACGAGCCGCCGGACCAGACCGCCGTGTTCAGCGCGGCGAACTTGTTGTCGCCGACCGGGATGACGGTGCCGAAGTACTCCTCGAAGATCTCCGGGTGCTCCTTGAGCGCCGTGTCGGTGTCGAGGAAGAGCACGCCCTGGGCCTCGAGGTCCTCGCGGATCGAGTGGTAGACGACCTCGGACTCGTACTGGGCGGCGACGCCGGCGACGAGACGCTGCTTCTCGGCCTCGGGGATGCCGAGGCGGTCGTAGGTGTTCTTGATGTCCTCGGGCAGGTCGTCCCAGGTGGCCGCCTGCTTCTCCGAGGAGCGCACGAAGTACTTGATGTTGTCGAAGTCGATCGCGCTGAGGTCGGAGCCCCACGTCGGCATCGGCTTGCGGTCGAAGAGGCGCAGGCCCTTCAGGCGCAGGTCGAGCATCCACTGCGGCTCGCCCTTCTTGCCCGAGATGTCACGCACCACGGCCTCGTTCAGGCCACGCTGCGCGGCGGCGCCGGCGGCGTCCGGGTCGGCCCAGCCGAACTCGTAGCGACCGACGTCCTTGAGGCCGGGGTTGGCCTCCTCGATCGCGTTCGGGCCGGCGGAGCCCTGCTCGTGGGAAGTCGTCGTCATGACGTCGCCCTCTCTGTGGTGACGGCCTGCCGCGGGATCGTCGGCAGGTGCGTGGTGCAGACGCCATCGCCGTGAGCGATGGTCGCCAGTCGTTGGACATGGGTGCCGAGGAGCTCGGCGAAGAGCTCGGTCTCGGCCTCGCACAGCTGGGGGAACTGCTCGGCGACGTGCGCGACCGGGCAGTGGTGCTGGCAGACCTGGTCGCCGGCGGGTCCGCGGCGGGCCGAGGCGGCGAAGCCGTCGGCGCTGAGCGCCTCGGCGAGCGCCTGCGCGCGGTCGGACGGGTCGGCGGCGGCCACCTGCGCGGCGTAGCGCTCGCGCAGCGGCTGGAGCCGGCGCACGGCGAACGCCTTGACGGCGTCGGGGCCGGCGGTCTCGGCCAGGAAGGCGAGCGCGTCCGTGGCGAGGTCGTCGTAGGCGTGCTCGAACCGCTCGCGGCCGGCGTCGGTGAGGACGAACTCCTTGGCCGGGCGGCCTCGGCCACGGCGGCCCACGGTGCGCTGCTCGCGCACGTCGACGGTGCCGGCGGAGACCAGCTGGTCGAGGTGCCGGCGCACGGCGGCGGGCGTCAGACCCAGGTCGTCGGCGAGCGCCGCGGCGGTCGACGGGCCGCGCTCGAGGAGCGTGGCGGCCACGCGGTCACGCGTCGGGGCGTCGTCGACGGACGACACCTCCGGACCCGCGTTCTCCGACCGCATGTTTTTCACAACACCAGTGTGCCGTTATTTCTTCCGCCCCTTCAACGAAGGTCTGCCTCACTCCCCCGGGCCCCGAGATTTGCTGGTCCATCCACCGTTCGACGCCGCGCGTCGGTGGATGGACCAGCAAATCTCGGACAGGGTGGGGGCATGGCGAGCAGCAGCGCGGCGGTCGTGGTCGATGCGGGCGGCCGGGACGTGCGCGTGTCGAGCCCGGACCGGGTGATCTTCCCGGCGTCGGAGCACGGCCCGGACGTCACGAAGCTCGAGGTCGTCGAGTACTACGTCGCCGTCGCCGACGGGCTCGTGCGCGCCCTGCGGGACCGGCCGACCTCGCTCGAGCGCTGGCCGAAGGGCGTCCAGCCCGGCATGACGCTCACGGCGCGCGACGCGACGCACGGCCGCGGGCCGCAGGGCGACGCGTTCTACCAGAAGCGGCTCATGCGGGGCATGCCCACGTGGGCGGGCTCGGTGCGCGTGCACTTCCCGTCCGGACGTACCGCCGACGAGCTCTGCCCCGACCACGTCGCCGTCGCCGCCTGGGCCGCGCAGATGGGCACCATCACGTTCCACCCCTGGCCCGTCCGCAGCGCCGACACGGACCGGCCCGACGAGCTGCGCATCGACCTCGACCCGCACGGCGCCACCGACTTCGGCGACGCCGTCCGGGCCGCCGCCGTGGCCCGCGAGCTGCTGGACGAGCTGGGCGTGCGCGGGTTCTGCAAGACGAGCGGCAAGAACGGCGTGCACGTGTACGTGCGGATCGAGCCGCGGTGGACGTTCACCGACGTGCGCCACGCGGCGATCGCCTTCGGCCGCGAGCTGGAGCGCCGTTCTGACCAGGTCACCACGGCATGGTGGAAGGAGGAGCGCGGCGACCGGATCTTCGTCGACTTCAACCAGAACTGCCGCGACCGCACGATCGCCTCGGCCTACAGCCTGCGGCCCAAGCAGGGTGCGCCCGCCTCCATGCCGCTGACCTGGGACGACCTCGCCGCCGTCGACGACCCGATGGCCTTCACCCTGCGCACGGTGCCGGGCCTCGTCGCCGCGGCCGGCGACGCCTGGCACGAGATCGACGACGTGCAGCACTCGCTCGAGCCGTTCCTCGACCTCTGGCGGGCCGACCTCGAACGGGGACTCGGCGAGATGCCGTACCCGCCGGAGTACCCGAAGATGCCGGGCGAGCCGAAGCGCGTGCAGCCCAGCAAGGCCCGCGACTGACGGTCGCACCGGGATCCGTTCAGGGAACGAACCGGCGGCTCACGAGCTGGGTGCCGTCGACGTCGTGCAGCGCGACGTCGATGATCCAGGAGTTGTCGATGATTGACTGAGGAATTGACGGCCCGCACCGGAAGGAGGCTCTCGGACCATGACACTTCTCGAGATCGTCGTCTGGACGCTGATCCAAGCCGCGATCTTCCTCCTGGTCTGGAGCGTCTTTTCTCTCGCGTTGGACGAGGTCCGACGGGTTCCACGGACCACGGTCTCACGCGTGCTCGTGGCCTACGTCGTGCTCACCGTGCCGTGGCGGTACACGCTTGAAGCGGGCGTGCCGTGGTGGCTCGCAGCGGTCGCACTGGTCCCAACGGTCACGCTCGGGTGGTGGATCGGTCGTCGTCCGCGATCACGGTCGACACCGTGGACCATCGCTGCCGCTCTCGCGTTGTACGTCACGCCGCTGGTCGGGCTCGTCATCTGGTCCCCCTGAGCCACAGCAGCACGACCGACCGACCGATCGGCGTCGTACCACTCACGTGGCCACGAGACCTCTTCGCTCGCGAACAGGACGCGCCCAGGATCGTTTCGTAGGGTGGGTGACGTGGACCTCAGATCGCCTGTCGAGGCCGGGTCGTCGTCGCAGCAGATCACGCTCGACGACCTCCGCGACCTCCGCCAGGACTTCACCCGCTTCATGCTGCGGCACCGCTTCGGCATGGAGGAGGTCGTGACGAAGCTGCACATCCTGCGCGACGAGTTCGCGCTCATGCACGACGCGAACCCGATCGAGCACGTCGCGTCGCGGCTCAAGTCGCCCGACAGCCTGGCCGAGAAGATGCAGCGCAAGGGCTGCGAGCCGACGTGGGACTCGATCAGCAAGCAGATCACCGACATCGCCGGCGTGCGGGTCACCTGCTCGTTCGTGTCCGACGTCTACCGGATCTGCGACCTGCTCTCCCAGCAGCAGGACGTGACCGTCAACGAGGTGCGCGACTACATCGCCTCCCCCAAGCCCAACGGCTACCGCAGCCTGCACGCCCTCGTGTCCGTGCCGGTCTACCTGTCCGACGGCCCCGTCCCGGTCGGGGTCGAGGTGCAGTTCCGGACGATCGCGATGGACTTCTGGGCCAGCCTCGAGCACAAGATCCACTACAAGTACCGCGGCGCCGTCCCGACGGACCTGCAGGACCGCCTGCGCGACGCGGCCGAGTCGGCCCACGCGCTCGACGCGCAGATGGAGGCGCTGCACTCGGAGGTGCGCAGCCTCGACGAGGAGGGCGTCGCCCGCCTCCCCGACGACATCCGCACCGAGCTGCGCGGCGGGGACGACCTGGTGCCGAGCGAGCGGCTGCTCGACCAGCTGCGCCGGCTCACCGGCGAGATCGGCTGACTCAGCCCACGACGACGGTCGGCTCGTGCCGCACCGGGAACGCGACCGACTGCGCGATGAAGCAGTTCGCGGACGCCTCGGCGTGGATCGTCCGAGCCGTCTCGACCATGGCGTCGTCGGTGACCGTGACGCGCGGCCGAAGCAGCACGTCGGTGAACCGGCCGCCGAGCCCTTCCTGGACCATCGTGCCGACGGGGTCGTCGGTGTAGCCGGTGACGACGACGCCGTGCCGGACGGCGGAGTGCAGGTACGACAGCAGGTGGCACTGCGCCAGCGCCGCGAGCAGCAGCTCCTCGGGGTTCCAGCGTCCCTTGTCTCCCCGGAACGTCGGGTCGGCCGAGCCCAGCAGGTCGGGCTTGCCGTCGGCGCTCAGCAGCACGTCGCGGCCGTAGTCGCGGTAGCCCGACGTGCCCGTGCCGCGGTTGCCATGCCAGGCGACGGCCAGGCGGTAGTGGTGGTCCATGACGACTCCCTCGGGTCAGCGGTCGGGGCGCTCGCCCGCCGCGCACTGCTCGACGACGCGGGCGATCCGTGCCGCCGTGGTGGCCTCACGCCGGGCGACCGCGATCCGGGTCAGCGCGTCCTTGCGGGCACTCGCGGACAGCCCGTCCCAGAAGGCCCGCGCCGCGGGGACGGCGTCGAGCGCGTGGGTCAGCGCGGGCGGCTCGAGCAGCGCCTCGGGCCCGTCGAGCACCTCCCACATGCCGTTGGACCGCGCCTGCTCCACGACGGCGAGGCCGGGCGGCTGCATGCGGCCCTGTGCGGTCAGCCGCTCGAGGCGAGCCTTGTTGGACGCAGCCCACGGGCTGCGAGCCCGCCGCGGAGAGAACCAGATGACGGACCCGTCGGGCCCCAGGGACCGGGCCTGGCCGTCGATCCAGCCCCAGCACAGGGCCTCGCACACGGCGTTCTCGTAGGAGAGGACGTCGTCGCCCGGCGCCGTCCGGTCGGGGATGCCGAGCCAGACGCCGCGGGTGTCGGCGTTGTGCGACGCGAGCCAGCGGTGCCAGCCGGCGGCGTCGGCCGGCCGGAGGAGCTCGGCCTCGTCCATGACCCCCACGGCTCAGCCGTCCGCCGGGCCGAGCACGTCGGCCAGGTCGTAGCCGACGACCTCCTCGAGCTGCGCGTAGCCGCACGACTGCGGCTCGCGGTCGGTGCGCCAGCGCTTGAACTGGGCGGTGTGGCGGAAGCGGGCGCCGTCGCCGTCGCCCTCCATGTGCTCGTAGCCGACCTCGGCGACGCGTTCGGGCCGCAGGGGGACGAACGACAGGTCCTTGGTGCCCGTCCAGCGGCTCTGCCCGCCCGGCAGCCGGCCGTCCGCGTGGGCCGACTCCTGCTGCCAGGCGCCCCAGGGGTGCTCGGCGATGTCGGCGCGCAACGGCTCGAGCTCCTCGACGAGCTCGGCCCGCCGCGCCTCGGGGAACGACGCCGCGACCCCCACGTGCTGGAGCCGTCCGTCGTCGGCGTAGAGCCCGAGCAGCATCGAGCCGAGCAGCGGGCGCTCCGGGGTGGACGTCTTGTGCAGGCGGTAGCCCGCGACGACGACGTCGGCGGTGCGGGCGTGCTTGACCTTGAGCATCCGCCGCCCGTTCGGCTCGTAGACCCCGGCGAGGGGCTTGGCGACGACGCCGTCGAGCCCGGCGCCCTCGAACTGCTCGAACCAGCGCTCGGCCTCGGCGGCGTCGCGCGTGACCCGGGTCAGGTGGACCGGCGCCTCGACTCCCGACAGCAGCTCCTCGAGGCGGGCCCGGCGCTCGGCGAGCGGGCGCTCGACCCACGCGGTGTCGCCCTCGGCCAGCAGGTCGAACACCACGAGGCTCGCCGGCGTCTGCTCGGCCAGCATCGTGACGCGCGACTCCGCCGGGTGGATGCGCTGGCTGAGCGCGTCGAAGGACAGCCGACCGTCGAGGGCGACGACGATCTCGCCGTCGACGACGCACCGCTCGGGAAGCTGTGCCAGCACGGCCTCGACGACCTCGGGGAAGTACCGCGTGAGCGGCTTGGTGGACCGGCTGCCGATCTCGACCTCGTCGCCGTCGCGGAACACGATGGCGCGGAAGCCGTCCCACTTGGGCTCGTAGACCAGGCCGCCCTCGACGGAGTCGGCGGCCGGCACGCCCTTGACGGACTTCGCGAGCATGGGCCGCACGGGCGGCATGACGGGCAGGTCCATGCGGTCAGCGTAAGGGTCACCTCCGACGGTGGGGCTCGGACCGGATCCCTAGAATGGCCCGGTGAGCCAGCCTGCCGTCGACGTGCGCGGCCTCGTCATGACCTACGGGTCGACGCGGGCCGTCGACGGCCTCGACCTCGCCGTCGAGCGCGGCACGATCACGGCGATCCTCGGCCCGAACGGCGCCGGCAAGACCACGACCGTCGAGACGTGCGAGGGCTTCCGTCGTCCCCAGGCGGGCACGGTCCGCGTGCTCGGCCTCGACCCCGTCGCCGACGCGCACGCCCTGCGTCCCCGCGTCGGCGTGATGCTCCAGTCCGGCGGCGCCTGGTCCGGCGTGCGGGCCGACGAGATGCTGCGCCACGTCGCCCGCCTGCACGCCCACCCGCTCGACGTCGACCAGCTCGTCGAGCGCCTCGGCCTCGGCGCGGCGGGGCGTACGCCGTTCCGCCGGATGTCGGGCGGCATGCAGCAGCGACTCGGCCTCGCGATGGCCGTGGTCGGACGTCCGGAGCTCGTCTTCCTCGACGAACCGACGGCCGGCCTCGACCCGCAGGCGCGCCGCGCGACGTGGGAGCTCGTGTCCGAGCTGCGCGACAGCGGTGTCACGGTCGTGCTCACGACCCACTTCATGGACGAGGCCGAGGCGCTGTCCGACCTGGTCCACATCGTCGACGCGGGTCGCGTCATCGCCACCGGGACGCCGGCCGAGCTCGCCGAGGCCGGAGCCCGAAACACGATCCGCTTCACGGCCCGGCCCGGCATCGACGTGGTCGGCCTGATGGCCGCCCTCCCCCAGGGCACGAAGGTCGAGGAGACCGCTGCGGGTCACTACGTCATCGCCGGCGAGGTCGACCCGGCGCTGCTCGCGACCTTCACCGCCTGGTGCGCCGGCCAGGGCGTCATGGCCGAGTCCGTGCTGGTCGAGCGGCAGTCCCTCGAGGACCGGTTCCTCGACCTGACCGGGAGGACCCTGCGATGAGCCTCGACCTGACGCCCCGTCCCGGCGCCCGACCGGTCGCGCCGATGCTGCGCGCGCAGACGGCGATGGAGCTGCGGCTGCTGAGCCGCAACGGCGAGCAGCTGCTGCTGACCCTCGTCATCCCGCTGCTGCTGCTCGTCGCCGGCACCCGGTCGTCCGACGTCGTCGACCTCGGTCCCGGCCGGTCGATCGACATCATCACGCCCGGCGTCCTGGCGCTCGCGGTGCTCTCGACGTCGTTCACGTCCGTCGCGATCGCGACCGGCTTCGAGCGTCGCTACGGCGTCCTCAAGCGGCTCGGCGTCACGCCGCTGCCGCGCTGGGCGCTGCTCGTCGGCAAGCTGCTCGCCGTCGCCGTCGTCGAGGTCGTCCAGCTCGTCGTCCTCGCCGCCGTGGCGCTCGCGCTCGGCTGGGAGCCGAAGGGCGGGCCCACCTCCGTCGTGTGGCTGGCGCTGCTCGTCGTCCTCGGCACCGCCGCCTTCGTGGCCCTCGGGCTGCTCATCGCGGGCAGCCTGCGGGCCGAGGCCACGCTCGCCGTCGCCAACCTCGTCTACGTGCTGCTCCTCGTCGGCGGCGGCGTGCTCGTGCCGCTGTCGCGCTATCCCGCCGGCGCCGAGGGCGTCATGCAGCTGCTGCCGTCGGGCGCGCTCGGCGAGGGACTGCGGGACACCTTCGCAGGGTCCGGCCCCGGGCCCCTGCCGATCGTCGTGCTGGCCGTCTGGGCCCTGGTCGCCGGCACCCTGACCGCGAGGACGTTCAAGTGGGAGTGATCGACTCCGTGCGCCGCCCCGAGCAGCGCCACGTCGTGGCCTGGGCGTGGGCGCTGCTCGTCGCCAACACCGTCATCATCCTGACGGGCGGTCTCGTGCGCCTGACCGCGTCCGGCCTCGGCTGCCCGACCTGGCCGCGCTGCACCGACGACTCCTTCACGCCGCACCCGAGCCTCGGCATCCACGGCGCGATCGAGTTCGGCAACCGCCTGCTCACCTACGTCCTGATCGCCGTGGCGATCGGTGCCGTCGTCGCCGTCCG
>JAQIJP010000018.1:0-71531 GCA_036946185.1 Aeromicrobium erythreum | reverse complement strand
AGGCCCAGAAGAACGCGGACCAGGGCCGGAACATCTTCCGCATGGGACTCCGCTTCCTTGGCTTCGCCAGCAAGGGTGCGGCGACCGCTCTCGGCAGCGAAGGTGCGAGCGCGGCGATCGGCGCGCTGACAAGCTGAGGTCCACCGCTTCCACTACTCGCCCACCGGTCGGGGACTCACAAGAACGCCCCCGACCTGAGGTCGGGGGCGTTCTTGTCCTTGGCCGGATCAGCTGAAGAGCAAATCCGAGAACTGCGACGGTCGCTTGTCGAGCGACTTCGCGAAGTAGTGACCGTGCGTCTTCATGATCGTGTCGATGCTGTCGGCCCCCACGAGCACGACCTCGAACTCATCGGAGCGGTTGGAGTACTCGGCTTCCTTGGCGGCGTAGGCGGTCATGGCCTTCTTGCTGTCCTTGAACTGCTCGATCTCGACGACTTGGTCGCGGTAGCTGTAGGTGAGCAGGTAGTGGATCGTGATGCCAGTCATGAGTCTCCTTCTCTACCTAGTGTAGTAGCCGGCGGCTACTACCGCGTCGCGGGCGTCGTCGAACTCGTCCATGAGGGCAGTGTCGACAGGGACTCCGAACTCCCGACGATAGATCATCTCGGCGGCCACGCGGAAGTACTCCTTGAGTTCTTCCGGTCCCAGCTCGTCCTTGAGGTTCACGCCACGGAAGCCCCAGCGAGTGTCCGCGGCTTCGACGGCATCGGCCCACTCCTGCTGCCCTTGAGTCCTGAGTTGGATCTCGATGGCTCGGCCGTTTCTGACCACGATGATGTGCTGGGCGCGGTACCCCATCGCCTTCGGCTCAGCTATGTAGTCGCGGGGGGTCGCGGGTGAACTGGCCGGACCAGCGCATGCGGATGCGCTTGGAGACGAGCTCGAGGTCCGCGGGCGTCTCGAGCACGACTCGGCAACCCCCGATGTCTTCCAGGCGAGCGAGGCCGGTCCCGCCGCTCGTGCCGTCGCGCATGCGGCGGAGCTTGCGGATGATCCGGGGAACTCGCTTGTGGCGCTGACCGACAACGCCGTAGGCGCGCTCGGTGTTGACGAAGTTCACGAGACCCTGCCGAACGAGCAGCATCGGGTAGCCGTGTGCGTCTCGGAACGCCTGGACCGTGGCCCTGGCCTCGATCGCGCGGGCATGGTCTCGCTTCGGGTACGGAACCTGGTCGAGATCGCGGAGGAACTTGCCGGCCTTGTTGATCTTGTTGTTGCTCGGCAACTCGATCGTGAGCTTGGGCATCCTGGGGTCCTAGGTCTTCTCAGTAGTCGATCTATTGGGGTACTTGGCGGGCACTCGACGCCGGTCTAGCCTCCGAGCTTCCAGGTGACGTCTCCGGTGTTCCAGTCGATCGTGCCGGAGTAGCGGAAGCCGGTCATCGTGCCGTCCTTGATCGTGTGCGCCGCGATGCACTCGAAGGTGCCCGTCAGGGCGGTGAGGTCGTCGACGGATCCCCCGCCGGTCGCCGTGCAGGAGGTCTCCTTGACCTTCTTGTCGATGAGGCCGTCCGGGTCGTAGTCCTTCTTCGCGTCCTTGGTGATGGTCTGTTCGAGGAACTTCACGTACTCCTGGCGCTCCGCGCGCTTCGCGTCGTCGGCGCGCTTGGCGGCCCGCTCACGATCAGCCTGGGCTGCCGCCGCGTCACGGTCGGACTTCTCCTTGAACGCGTACGCCGCGCCTCCGCCGGCCAGTGCGAGGACGAGGATCGCGGCAACCAACGCGACGAGCCTGCGCCGGCCCTTCTTGTTCTGGCCGCGCATGAACGGCGTGCCGCACTGCGGGCAGAAGGCGCCCTCGGTGGTGCTGACGGCACTGCACTTCCGGCAGGCGCGGGTGACGGCCTCGGGCTGCGGCTGGGCAGCCTCGTCGTTCTCGCTCATCCGAGCAGGGTAGGACTCGCTACGCCCGGGCCGCAGTGAAACGGCGGATCGTGCGACACCGCCTAGAAGTTGCCGGTCAGCGGGTACAAGGCGCAGTTCTGGCACTCCCGGCGGCTGCCGACCTCGGACCGCAGCACCACGAGCAGCGACGTCGGGTGCCTGTCCCAGAGGTCGCCGACGGTTCCGCACCAGCCGGGGTGGAATACGGTCCCGCCCCGCGTCGCGTAGACCTGACCGTCCTCGAGCAACGGGGCACCGTCGGACGACTTCCGGCTCGTCACCTTCACGGGCCGCAGGGGCTCGAGCTTCGCGGCCTGGAGGCCGGCCTGCTTCCGGGCCTCCTTGCGCGCCAGCTGCGCAGGGGTGGGTGGCCGGCGCCGGCGGCTGGACTTCGTCACAAGCCTTCGGCCTTTGCCGCGGCGACCTGCACCACCGTGACCTCGACGTCGTCGACGGAGACGTCCTCCAGAAGCGAGACAGCATCGGCCACCATGCCGGGCACTTCCTCGAGACTCCTAGCTTGTGTGAGGGCGCCGTCGACCTCAGGGACGGTGACGGACCACCAGCCGTCGGAGCGGGTGGCGTAGGCGGTGACCTTCACGAGGCAGCGCCTCCGCCACAACGGGCGTCCCGCACAGCCGAGGTGATCAGCTCAATCCGACGACGCTCGTCGTCAAATCCAGACTCCGTTGCACGCGGGAGCTCTACGGGCACGTCGCCGAAGACGACCTCATAGTCGGCGCTCCAACCGCGGCCTTCACCCGTTCGCCGCTCTCGGACGCGGAGAACGTGCATCGACCGAGAGTCAGCGAGCCAGTACGAGTCGGCCGCGATGAGCTCGCCCCGATCAGCGTCTTCGCCCTCTACGACCACGCGGACCAGCCGGGTCGGCGTGACAGCGAACGCGATGAAGTCCCCGCTAGCGCCCTCGGGCGTGCGCTGGCAGCACGACGCGACGACCGGTTCGTCACCTGTCAGCGACCAGATCGCGTCGTAGGCGACGGCCGGCGGCGTCCACGTGCTCTGGCCGACCTCCAGGTGAAGCGGCGAGTTGCTCGGTGGGTACATGTCAAGGTTAGGACCGCCCGGGGACAGTCCCCTCTAGACGACCCATCGCTCACTCCCACCGATCCTGCTGGTCGTTGAAGTCGACGAGGTTGTCCAGGTGGGCCTCCACGAGGACCTCGATCGTGCCGGTGTCGAGGTTGGTCTCGGCCGAGATGACGTGCAGGCTCGGCTCGAGCTGGCCGAGGTCGAAGCCGAGGGACGGTCCGGCAGTGGCGGCCATGACGGCTGCCGGAGCGGGTGCCGACGCGCGGACCATGGCCATCGAGTCGGGGTTGGAGCGGATCTGCGTGCCCGCGGGCAGACGCATCAGCTCGGGGCCCTCCTCGCCGACCCAGGACCAGCCGCCGCGCCAGTTGTTGGTGCCCTTGGCGTTGCCGCCGGCCTTCTCGCCGACGATCGGCAGGTTCACCACCCAGGACTCGGCCGCGTCGATGAGGTTCTTGATGGCGCGCTTCGCTTCGGCGGTCTCCGCCTTGACGAAGATCGTCTTCTTGCCGGGGATAGCGCGGACGTCCTTCGCCAGTCCGCGCGCATCGGCGGCGGCCTTGTCCATCTCTCGTGCGCCCTCGCGCGCCCACTCGAACTTGTCGCCTGGGATGCGCGCCAGTGCGCCGAGCATCTTGCCGAAGACCGTCATCACGCCGGCTGCCGCCTCGATGATTCCGGACAGTCCGAGGCGAAGCGGGAACGTGAACGCCTTCGCCGCGTCGATGGCGTCGGCGAAGCGGTAGACAGGACGCACGACCTTGGTGATCGCGGTGCCGAACTTCGCGGCATCGCCCGCGAGGTCGAGCAGCTGCTCACCGACCGGCGCGGCGCTGATCATCCAGTTCACGAAGTACTCGGCCAGGTCTCCGATGTTCTCGGCGATGCCGGGACCGTGTTCCTCGAGCCAGGTGAAGAACTCTTCGAGCTGCTCCTGGCCTTCCGGGGACTTGAGGTACTTGTAGAGCCGCTCCGCGCCGTCGGCGATGGAGTCCATGGCCGCGGCGCCGGTGTCGGAACCAGCTTCCAGAACCGACGAGATCGCGCCCGCCAGATTGCCGAGCGTGCGGCCACCATCGCGGATGCCGTCGCCTGCGAGCTTGCCGAGGCTCTCGAAGAACTCGTCGGAGCCGCCGGCCTTCTTCGCGAGGCTGTCGAGGAGGTCGGAGACGGCGTCGCTGGTCTCGACCAGGAGCGGGCTGACCTTGGGCAGGATCTTCTCGAGCAGCTCCATGCCAGAGACGATCGGGTCGAACACCGCGTCGCCGGCGGGGCCGTCCATGAACTCGCCGAAGGCCTTGGAGAGCTCGGACTTGGCCTCGAGGAACCGCTTCTGCGGGCCGGTGAGCGAGTCTTCGAGGGCCTTGGCCTGGTCGCGGGCGGCCTGGGCTGCCTTCGGGTCCTGGAGGGTGTCGGCCTTCTTGCGGAGCTCGTCGATCTGCTTGGCGACCTTGTTCGTGTCCTTGATCGCCTTGCCGGCCAGCAGAGCGTAGAGCGTGCCGCCGGCGGGTGGCGGCGCCGAGCGGGGCGCCGAGGGCGGCGATGATGCCGCCGAGTGCTCCGAGGACGGGCGAGAGGACTGCCAGCAGTCCGGCGCCGGCCACGGCGGTCGCACCGAAGGACGCGGCGACGCTCGACGTACCAGCCGCAGCTCGGCTGCCGGCGCTGCCGAGAGCGGGGAGTCCGCTGCCGGCGTCGAGGAGCGGGTCGATCGCGGCGCTGAAGGCGGCGAGCTCGGCCGCGGCCGCCGCGGTGTTCACGCGGACGTCGATGTCCGGCGATCGCGCGGCGAGCGCGGCGAGCTCGGCCTGCAGCTCGAGAATCTTCGCCTTGGCCTCGGCCGCGTCGATGTCGACGCCGATGCGCTTGTCGCCGAGGGAGGCGATCTCGGCGCGGAGGTCCTTGAGCTTCTGCTCGGCCTCGGTCTTGGCCACGCCGATCTTGGCCTCGGGCAGCGCGGCGAGGGCCCGCGCGGATGCGGGCCTGGGCCTGGCGGCCGAACTCGCCGCCGAAGCCCTCGCCGGACTGCTTGCCCTTCTGCTTCGCGAGCGGCTCGGCCGTGGTGAACCCCTGGCCCGTGCCCTTCGCGATGCCGGCGGCAATCTTGTCCTCGAGGACCTTGCCGAGGTTCTCCGCGAGCTGCCGCACGCCCGGCTCGATCTGCGCGCGCAGGTCCGCGATGAAGCCGCGGGTGGTCGCGTTGATCTCGACGGCGGCTGAGCCGACGATGATGTCGTCGTCAGGCATCTCGGTTCTCCTTCAGGGTGATGAGGACCTGCTCGAGCAGCTGGTCGGGCGGCACTCCGTCGAGAGCTGCGGCGAGCCCGACAAGGTTGAAGACGGCGCTGCCCAGCACGCCGAAGATGCCTTCGTACGTGCGCAGCACAGCGTCGGGTCCGCGTGTGTGCGCCTCGTTGAGGTCGTCGCTGAACACGGTCATGAACTCGGTGAAGGCGATCGTCGGATCGCCGGTCGCCTCGACAGTGACCATCGCCCCGCGCAGACCTTCGAAGAGCGGGATCAGGCGCTCACGCATCTCCTCCGCGCTCATGCCCGGGCCTCGCTCGCTGCCGCGTGACGGGTGCGCGCTCGCTCAGCTCGGCGGGCCAGGGTGCAGTCGATTCGAGCGCAGGTGACCCGGCGGGCGCTTCCGACCGGTTCGCCGCAGAACGGGCACGGCGCCTGGCGTCTGAGGGCGAGCTCGGCCTGGCGGGCTGCGATCTCAGCGCGGCGTTCCGGTGTGCCCCGACTCAGCGCTGCCGCACGCGCGGCCGCCGTCCGCTCGGCTGCGGGCACGCCTTGCCAGCGGGCCTGGCCTCCCTTGCGGGACCCCGCACGGCGCACCTCGACAGGCGCTGGACCCTTGCGCCGTCGCCGAGCGCGCGCGGCAGCGCGGCAACGGTCCGAGCAGAATCCGGGCGGGCGTCCGCGCTGCCCCTCAGGCCGGGACCAGGCGAACTTCTCGTCACATTCGGAGCACAGACGCATGCTCAGCGGTCTCCGAGAAAATCGGCGGCCGAAGACCTAGCTGAATCTGCACCGCTAGGTGAACCGCACGGCCGGAGGTGGGGGGAGGGGGTCTCGGCGTCAACGCGTCCGCCGAGGAGTCTCCGGTGTTCGTCGAGGACCTCCGCCACGGTCAGCACTCGAGCGCAGGCTCGACTCCAAAGATCAACCAGGGCAAGGTCAACGGCTGTCAGAGCTCCGCCTGGGACGCGGTGCGCCAGGAATGCCCGATCTTCGGCGCACGGCTGGCAGATGGCGGCCAGGTTGTCGTCGTCGTGGCTGCCGCCTCGAGCAACGGGCACGATGTGGTCGACCGTGGTCGCGTCGTGGGAGCCGAGGTAGCAGCGGTACTCGTCGCGCTCGAGGATGCGGCGCTCGGTGGTGCGCCAGTTGCTGGGCTGCGGACGGCCACTCGCCTCGCGCGTCGCCATCAGCGCACTCCCCCGGCCACCCCGAACGTCGGGAGGTTGGGATCGACGACCTGCGGGCGACCACGTCGCTGCGCTGCCATCTCGGCCTCGGCGGCGTCACGTGCACGTTCGAGGCGAGGTAGGTCCTCAACCTCACGCGTCGGCTCCTCGAGCGGGGCGAAGACCTGGTGAGCGATGAGAGCCTCGGCGGACAGGCCGATGAGGAACTCACGGACGCGCAGCAGCTCCGGCAGCAGCCCCTCGAACTCGGGCCGGCCGCTCGCCCAGCCGCGGAGGAACTTGTCGTCGCGGGCCTGGGAGGCGGCGGTCAGGATCGCGCGCAGCAGCGTGTCGTCGTCGAACGCGACCGCGTCGTTGAGCAACGACTGTCGACGTGAGGGGTCGTTGGCCGCGAGCGTCTGCGCCTCGCGTGCGACGTCGAGCTGGCGGTGGAAGGCCTCCTGCATGACGGTGCGGTCCGCCGGGTTGCTCGCGCTGTTGTCGGGGCCGAAGGGGAACAGCTCGTTGATGGCGTCGTGCTGGTCTCGGTACTCCTGGCGGAGCTCGGCCTCGGCCTTGCGCAGTGCGTCGCGGCAGCGCCTCCAGAAGTCGATGATCGCTTCGGCCTTCTGCAGGTCGGCGAGGTCGGTTCGGGCGCGAGCCACAGCGATCTCGTCGGTGTACTGCTGGCGGATCTGGTGAGCGGTGGTGATCAGGGGGTTCTCGTTGATCGGGGGCAGGGGGGTGATCGTCATGAGGCGTCCTTCCAGTGGGCGGTGATCGCGAGGTGGTCGTCGCGGTGCCACCGGTTGCGGCCGAGTGGGCTGACGTTCGCCGCGTTGGCGAGTCGTCGGTAGTGGCGTGTGCTCACGTTGAGCTCCTCTGCGGCTTGCTTGGTGGTCAGTTCTGACGATGGGGCCATGTCCGCGCCTGACCGAGAAACGTGTCCGCGATGTCCGTTCGGCGTCGCGCGGAGGTGCTCGCCGGCGGCCCGTCGCAGGACCTGCAGCAGGGCCTCCTCATCGGGTCGCAGGCGCGATCCGTTGCGGCGTCGTCTCTCTGCGTGCTGGCGCACCGCGTCCCAGGCGAAGCCCGCCAGGTGTGGCTCGACGATGACCGAGCCCGGGCGGACCAGGTACGCGCCGTCAGCCGTCGGCATCGCGCCTCCTCTGAGTCCCATGCACAGGGGGCCGGCCCGCCCAGACGCCCCCGGGCTCGGGGTTGCGGTCGACGTACGCGGCGCACGCCTGGAGCGCGGGGCAGCTCTGACAACCCGCCACGGCCGCCGCCTGGAACTCGCGGTCCTCCGACAGCCAGTAGTGCCCGACGATCGGGTTCACGCACGGCACCGACCGGCCGGCGGCCTCGAGCTCGGCGATGTGCTTGAGCAGCTCGTGAAGCGGCTGCACGGGGCGCTGTGGCCGGAAGTCGTCGCTCACGATGCGCCTGCCGATCGCTGCTTCGCCGCCCATTGCTTCGCCGGCGGCTCGCCCCTGAGCCGCTCTGAGACGCGACTTTTCCTAATGTCTCCCGTACTAGACCTCTTGAACCTGGTCACTGGGAGCCTCCGAGGGGAAGTTGAGGGGCGATCTGAGCTGACAATGAGATGTGTCGCGACTCAGGGCGACTCAGACGCACACCGGTGTAGGTGCGCACCTGATTGCCGGCCTCGTCGCGCGGGCGCGTGACCTTGACCTGCGGGAGCACGGCCTGGAGCGAGCGGCCGAAGGTCTGCAAGCTGCCTGGCTTGTCCCGGCCGTTGTCGAGGCACCAACCGCGCCACGCATCGAACAGCGTCCGAACGGCCACCTCGTGGCCGGCGCCGACCTCGCACCGGTCCCTGATGAACGCTGACATTGGTGAGGCGCTGTCGTGCATGGCCAGGACCGAATCGGTGGCGGATGCCGCCTCGGTGAATCGCTCGTTGACCTGGAGCCGCTCGAGTCCATCGAGTGCCCACGAGAGGATCCCCGGGAGCTCAGCCTTGAGCTCCGGCTCGAGTCCGATGTTCTCGCGACCGAGCCACGACGTCTGGAGCGTCAGGACGATGAACCGAGTGGCGATCGCCCCCGAGGCGTCGCCGAAGTAGGGCAGCTCGTTGCTCAGCACCATGATCCGGGTCGGGAGCCGGCCGCTCCACGGATCTCGGTACTTGCGATCGATCGTCAGCGTGTCCTCACCGCTGATGGACAGCAGGCGCTCGACGACGACGTGGGTGTCTCGTCCGCTGAGGCGAGCGTCGGCGACGACGGCGAGCGGCTTGCCGATCAGGGGCTGCAGGCCGAAGTTGGTGCCGAGGGAGTTGAGCGTCGGTCCGGTGTAGTTCCCGCGACCGACGAGCGCCTGCAGGATGCGCACGATCGTGCCCTTGCCCGAGCGCGGCGGACCGATGAGCAGGAAGAGCTTCTGCAGGTCCGTGCGGCCCGAGAGGACGTAGCCGAACCACTCCTGCAGCGCGGCGATGGCGTGCGGATCGCCCGGCCAGAGCTGGTCCAGGAACTGCAGCCAGCGCGCCGGCGGCGGGGCGTGCTCGTCGTAGTCGAAGGGCACGGCGACGAGGTTGAACCAGTCCGGGTCATGGTCGTGGAGCTGGCGCGTCGACAGGTCGAGCAGCCCATTCGCGCACGCCACCATCCGCGACGATCCCGACAGGGTGAGCCAACTCGGGGCATCCACCTCTGGCGGGATGAGCGCGATCGCCTCCAGCGCCGCCAGCAGCTCGGAGACGGTGCGTCGGTTCGGGTTCCACGGCAGCGCCTTCTTGCTGCCGTCTGGCTTGGTCTTCTCGAAGGACGCGCCGCCAAGCAGCTCGTAGAGCTCGGACTTGAAGGAGTCGTCGCTGAGCTCGCTCCAGTGACTCTTCTGCCACCGCATCCACTGCCCGCGCCAGAACCGCAGCGGCAGCTGGCCGTGCATGCTCACGGAGTACGGCATCGCACCTCGCGGCACCCAAGCAGGCGCGTTCGGGGAGTCGAAAAGGGCGAGCATGTCGTCCTCGGCCGCGAGGTCCTCGATGTAGGTCGGGTCTGCGTAGCTGCGCGCGACGGCCCTCGCTACCTCGAGCGGAGCGTCTGGCGCCGGCAGCAGGTGCGGACTCTGTCGCGCGACCCGCACCTCTCGGCGACGGACGCGGCAGTTCCTCGGGCGGCAGCCGTCGATCCAGCTCGTCTCTCGATGCTGCGCGAGGACTTCATCGGTCAGCGGCCCAACCTCGACCAACTCGTATCCGACCGCGTGGTAGGGACTGTGCTCGCAACGGCAGTGCGCGGTCCGGTGGCCATCGCCTCGGCCGTGCCGGTGCCAGAGGCGTTCGTGCGTGCACCAGATCCAGAGCTGGTCCTCGTCCTCATCGAGGTACGCCTTCAAGCGAGGAGGTTCGCCTAGGATGCTGTCGACGCCGCCAAACGTCTGTGCCGCCTCGGTCTCCTGGCCGGGGCGGCTTTCGTCGGTCTCGATCACCCCGACACCGCCGCTGCTCGCGCGTCCTCGAGCCACTTCTCGACGTCGATTCTGGCGTACAGCACACGCCGGCCGACCTTGAAGCTTGCCGGCCCCTTTCTGATGTGCCGCCAGTAGCGAACGGTCTCTGGCTTGGTCCGCGCCAACTCAGCCACCTCTTCGGTGGTCATGTACTCCGCCATGATTCGGGTCCTTTCAACGGGTGTTCCCGTTGACGAGTTTCACGACTCATGTCTAGAGTTGAGAAATGACCGCACGACATTTCCTGGCCCGTCATGCCTGACGCGCTTGTTCCGACCTACTTGGAAGGGCCCGACGACATGCTCGGAGCCTGGGCGCTGGTCTACGACCGAGCCGCACGAGCTCGGATTCAGCGCCAATCGACGGCGAGTCCGTCAGCCGGCGGCCGCGAGCCACATCCCGGCTGGATTGTCGTGAGCCTGTTCCGTCCTAACGCTTCGGGCGACCCCACCTGCGTCGATCTACGCGTCAGGCGAGTCGAGGACGTGGCCGGCGCAGCAGGCGATGTCATGCACACCCAGCTGGCCCGGTTGATGTTCGACGACATGACCGGCGGCGATCGCTTGCCACCTGCTGCAGCCAGCGGAAGAGGCATGCCGCGGTACGTCTTCGAAGAAGCGTCCGAGTCACAGCTGCTGCGCGGCCTCCGTTCGGCCGTGAGCCGCAGCCGCCAGGCTGAGCGCCTCCAGCCAGCACAGGTGGCGATGCTGCTCGAGAGCAATCAGAAGGTCGGCCGGCCCCCGAAGCTTTCGCTCCGAGAGAAGCTCGAGACCCTCGCTGCGATCGAAGCCGCCTACGCGAGCGATGTGACCATGGACGAACTAGCCGCCGACCTCGGTATCAGCCGGTCCTCTCTTCGGGACCTCCTCACCTGGGCACGTCACAAGTCCGATCCGCGCCTCTTTACGAGTTCCGGGCACGGCCGGCGCGGCGGCGCGATGACACCGGAAGCCCTGGAACTGCTTGAGCATCTGCGCCACGGTGATCACGATGGCTAGCCGCAACATCGCCAAGCGACCCAACGGCCGTTGGCGCGCTAGGTATCGCGATGACACCGGCAAGGAGCACGCCCGTCACTTCGACCGCAAGGTCGACGCGCAGCGCTGGCTCGACGAGGTCACGGCCTCAGTATTGACCGGCGCCTACGTCGACCCGAGGGCCGGACGCATCACGTTCCGCGAGTACGCCACGCAGTGGCAGACCACCCGCATCCATCGCGCGAACACGACCGCGGCCGTGAACAGCGCGCTCCGGGTCCACGCGTTCCCGCGGTTTGGGGATCGTCCGATCGCCAACATCCGTCGCACTGAGCTCGAGGCCTGGGTTCACGACATGACGCGGTCGCTCGCCCCGTCGACCGTCCGGGTGACGTTCCAGCATGCTCGGTCCGTCTTCAAGGCTGCCCACGTCGACCGCATCATCGGAGTGAACCCGGCCGAGGGCGTGAAGCTGCCTTCGGTCCGCCGGCCGACGATCGTGCCACTGGAGACCGGGGTCGTGCATCGGTTGGCCGACGCGATGCCGCCTCACTGGCGCGCGCTCATCACTCTGATGGCCGGGACCGGCCTTCGCCCCGGCGAGGCCGCCGGCCTCGTGCTAGACCGCGTGGACTTCCTGCGCCGAACCCTTCGCGTCGACCAGCAGCTGTTGCTGACGCGGGCCGCACACGTTCGGGGCCCCCCGAAGTCGGAGTCGGGCTACCGGAGCGTGCCGCTCCCCCAGGTCGTCATCGACGCACTCGCCCGGCACCTGGAGACCTACGGCACCGGCCAGCACGACATGCTGTTCACGGCCGCCGACGGGTCGATGCTGAACCGCGACTACGTCACGCGAGCGTTCCGTGCTGCCGCCTCGACGGCGGGCGCTCCACCCGGCACGCGCTTGCACGACCTGCGGCACTACTACGCCTCACTGCTCATCCGTCACGGCGAGAGCGTGAAGGTCGTGCAGGCTCGGCTCGGCCACGCGTCCGCCAAGGAAACCCTGGACACCTACTCTCACCTCTGGCCAGACTCTGACGACCAGACCCGGGCCGCCGTCGACAGCGTGCTTGGAGCAGCAGCGACGGAGGTCCGACATGCTGACTGAAGAGCACTACGCAGCCATCGGTCGCGTCGCTATCGCCGCGACAGCGCTTGAGAGCAGCCTATGCATGCTGCACGTCCTTCTTGACGGCAACAAGGCCAACGTCACACAGCTCATGACCCGACCATCAGTCGCCCGAGAAAAACTCGCGAAGACCGCCAAGAGCACCGGCTCCGTAGATCTGGCCCAGTGGCTTCAAGAGTGCGAGGTCTCACTGGAAAGAAGGCATCAACTCATCCATTCGACTTGGGGCGTCGTAGGGTCCTCGCGCGGAGGGATCACGAGGGGCATGCCGATCGGATCGCGCGCGAAGAAAGACAGGCGACCCGACGGGACGACTGAGTACTACCTCGAACTGGTCCCGGCGAATGCCGCGCAGTGGCGGCAACTGGAGACGGAACTAGCGCGACTCGATGCGCGGGCTAGACCCTTCATCCGGCGAGCGGCGGCAGGTGCAGGTCTGATTGATGCGGACTCGATGCGGACTGAGGAATCCGAGTGAGCACGTTTATGCAGTTCAAGCCACGTCAACAGCGAGTCTGTCGAACTTGCGGACGTTGACCGCCGAGAAGCCGCGGCTGATCCCGTCGAGCACGACGTGCAGCCGGTGGCCCCCCGGCAAGGTCGCGTCGACGAACGGCTGCGAGATGTCGAGCCGACGGCCGGAGGACTGGAGCATCCGCTCGACGAGGTCGCGGACCTGCTCGGCGGTCAGCACCGTCGGGGTCAGCTCGTGGACCCCCTGGCGCGCGACGAAGACGCGGTCGGGCGCGTTGATCCAGAGCTCCTCGACCGTCGGGTCGTCCAGGTAGGCCTGGAGCGGGCCGAAGCCGCTGACGTCGGCGACGATCTGGCCGACCACGTGCTCGGGCTCGTCGAGCGGCCGGACCGCGCCGGTCAGCGAACGGCGTTCGTGCTCGGCGACCGCGTCGAGCGCGAGCCGGCGCACCTCGTCGACCTGGGTGCGTGGGTCGAGCCGACGCTCGCGCACGGCCTCGCGCACGCGAGTCGACAGATCCGTCGACGACTCCATGACGTCCCCCGATCCAGCCAGTCGATGCAGGAACCCTGCACCGGACCGCGCGGACGGTCAAGACGGTTTTGGACAGGCCCAGATCGGACATCGGTCGCGCACGACCGGGAGTTGCCGCCGCGACCGCCGACCTGGTTCGATCGGTCGCGCTCGACCGTCCGACCCAGGGGGAAGCCGATGTCCACGCCGCAGCCGTCGCCGACCGGCCAGATCAGCCCCGACGGGCGCTACCGCTGGAACGGCAACCGCGTGGGTGCCGAACACCGGTGGGAAGCCGCCGCGGAAGAAGCACACCGTCCGCAACGTCCTGGTCCTCTTCACCGTCCTCGTCGTCGCGGGCGCCGTCGGCATCGCCTACCTGGTCGGCCGGACCGCCGACGGCGTCAAGAACGTCGTCGAGAACAGCAAGGCCTCCGGACCCGCGAAGCCCGTGACGGTCCAGGAGGGCGCGGCGTTCGAGATCGACGGCTACCGGTACGCGGCCGGCTGGAAGGTCTCCGCCGACGAGCTCGGTGACCTGCAGATCACCGACCTGGAGGCGACCAACCAGGGCAACGTCGTCTCGTCGCCGTCGATCTCCATCACGTTCCTGAGCGGCGGCCAGGAGGTCGCGAGCGCCGACTGCCTCGGCAAGTCCGTCGACGTCGACGACACCCGCGAGGTCTCCTGCGGCAGCACCGACGACCTGCCGACCGACTACGACAGCATCCGCGTCGAGGACCTGACCTGACGACTCGTGACGATGTGGTCGCTTCGAGCGCGCTGAAGCGACCACAAGGTCACGAACCGGGAGGTGGTCGTCCGAGGCGGCGTGCCATCCTGCGGGCATGAGCGAGCGCATCACGTCCTACCGGCACGACGGCCTGACGTTCGACGTCGTCGACGCCGGCCCGATCGACGGCGAGGTCGTCGTCCTGCTGCACGGGTTCCCCGAGCGGGCGACGTCGTGGGCGGCGGTGTCCGAGCGGCTGCACGCCGAGGGCTACCGGACGCTCGCACCGGACCAGCGCGGCTACTCCCCCGGCGCCCGCCCGCGCGGTCGCAAGAACTACCGCGTCGAGCTGCTCGTCGACGACGTCGCGGCCCTGGTCGAGCAGGTCGGCGGACCCGTCCACGTCGTCGGGCACGACTGGGGCTCGATGGTCGCGTGGTCGCTCGCGATCGCGAAGCCGGAGCTCGTCCGCACCCTGACGGCCGTCTCGGTGCCGCACCCGGCGTCGTTCATGCACGCGGCCAAGGGCTCGAAGCAGCTGCTCAAGTCCTGGTACATGTTCGCGTTCCAGGTGCCCGTGCTGCCCGAGCTCGTGGCGCGCTGGAAGGGTGGCCCGGCCGAGGCGTGGATGCGCGCCGGCGGCATGGACGGCGCCGCGATCGCCCGCGTGCGGCACGACATCGTCGAGGACGGCGCCCTGCCCGGCGCGATCGGCTGGTACCGGGCGATGCCGTTCTCCGACCGCACCCGCGGGACCCGGGTCGAGGCCCCGACGACGATGGTCTGGAGCGACGGCGACCTCTACGTGAGCCGCGAGTCCCTGGGCGGCAACGAGCGCTTCGTGCAGGCCGACTACCGGCTCGTCGAGCTGCCGGGGGTCTCGCACTGGATCCCCACCGAGGCGCCCGACCCGCTCGCCGACGCGATCCTGGAGCGCGTTCGCTCGGTCTGACGCCGCGAACATGCCGGGCGGGACACGAAGGATTCTGCATCCCGCACGAACGGTCGTGCGGAATGCAGAATCCTTCGTCCACCCCGGGCCCGCGCCACCCCGGACCCGCGCGCCCAGGGACCGACGCGCCTACTGCCCCGTGCGCCCGTCGACGCACTCACGCAGCAGGTCGGCGTGGCCGCAGTGCCGTGCGTACTCCTCGATCATGTGGACCAGCAGGTCGCGGATGCTGACCGTCTCGTCGGCGGCGCCGGGCATCGGCAGCTCGCGGCCGAGGTCGGACTCGTCGAGCGACACGACCCACTCCTCGGCGCGCCGGACGTGCGCACGCCACAACGCGAAGGCGTCGTCGACGCACTCCTGCGTGCCGAGGGCCCCGTCGAAGTCGAGATCGCGACGCTCGTGGAACAGCCGCGGCTCGTCGACGCCCTGGGCGACCCGCTCGAACCAGTGGTGCTCCACGCGCGCCATGTGCCGGACCAGCCCGAGCAGGCTCATCGTGCTCGGCGGGATGCTGCGGGTCGCCAGCTGCTCCGGCGTCAGGTCCTGGCACTTGAGCTCGAGGGTGATCCGGTAGTTCGCCAGGTACTCGACGTACGTCGCCAGCTCACCGACAGGGTTCCCGTACGTGCGCGGGTCGGTCGCCTCGTCGGTCCACATGTCGCTCATGGACCCATCGCAGCACGTCGCACCGACTTCCGTCACGACCAGACCCCTGATTTCGCGACGACCCGGATCGGCTGGTAGTGTTTTACCTCGGCACAACGCGCACCCCTAGCTCAATTGGCAGAGCAGCTGACTCTTAATCAGCGGGTTCACGGTTCGAGTCCGTGGGGGTGTACCAGCCGAACGACGAGGCCCCGGTCCAGCGGACCGGGGCCTCGTCGCGTCCTGACCTCAGGACGTCTCGTCGCTGTGCGCCAGCGCGTCCAGGAACACGTGGGCGACGTGATCGTCGACCAGGCCGTACTCGACGGACCGTCCCTGACGGACCGACTCCACCAGCCCCGCCGTCCGCAGGGTGCGAAGGTGCTGCGACGCGAGCGGCTGCGAGATGCCCAGCTCCTCGGCGAGCTCGCCGACTCCCCACGCACGCTGCGTGAGCGCGTGCACGATCGCGGCGCGGACGGGCGTGGCGAGGGCCCCGAACAGGTCGGCGACCGCGCCGTACCGCACGTCGAGCTCTCGTCGCGGGTCCGGCACGGTCGCCTCCTGGGTCGTTCTCAGTGCTCGTCGTAGTGGCCGTCGTGGGCCGCGTGCCGGTGCTCGCCGTGGACGTAGTCGACGTGGTCGCCGTGCTGCACGGTCTTGTGGCCGCAGCCCTCGCCGTGCTCGTGGTCGTGGTCCTCGGCCGGCACGTGGGCGTCGACCTCGTGCTCGTCGTAGTGGCCGTCGTGCTCGTGGTGGGCGTGGCCGTCGTGCAGGTAGTCGACGTGGTCCTCGTGCTTCACGGCGACGTGGCCGCAGCCCTCGCCGTGCTCGTGGTCGTGGGTCTCGTGGACCTCGTGCGTCGTGGTCATGGGCGTCCTTCAGGATCGGGGGGGAAAGGCTCTTCATGCATACATAAACACATCTGCATGAATTCGGCCGCCTCTCGTCCGCGATGCGGACGCGCGGCGCGCTGGACCATGCGACACAGTGGGGACACGAGGAGAAGGGGGCGACCGTGGGACCACGCCGGTCGACAGGGCGGATCGTCGCGATCGCGGCGATCTCGACGGCTGCGGCGCTCGTGCTCGCGGTGGTCGGCATCGGGGTCACCTACGCCGTCCTCGGGACGCGGGAGCCCGGGCCGCTCGAGTCGAGGCTGCAGGGCCTGGTCGACGACGGCTTCCCTGCCGCCGTCGCGACCGTCACGACCGACGACGACCAGGAGTCGTTCGCCGCCGGGCGGGCCGTCCGCGGCGAGCCGGGTCGGCCGCCCGAGGACCCGGTCGTGCGGATCGGCAGCAACACCAAGATGTTCACGGCCGTCGTCGTCCTGCGCCTCGCCGAGCAGGGCAAGATCGACCTCGACCGTCCCGTCGCCACCTACCTCCCTCGCGTCCTGCCGCGCGCAGGCATCCGCGACGACGGCATCACCGTGCGCCAGCTGCTCCAGCACACGAGCGGGCTGCCGAACTACACCGCGGCCCTGCCGCGTGACCCGTTCGAGCTGCGCGACGCCTACCTGTCGCCGCGCGACCTGGTCGACCTCGCCGGCACGCAGCGCTCGACGGGTGAGCCAGGACAGCGCTGGAGCTACAGCAACACCAACTTCGTCGTCGCCGGGCTCGTCGCCGAGCGGGTGAGCGGGCGACCGATCGACGAGCTCGTCCGGTCGATGATCATCCGGCCGCTGCGCCTGGAGCACACCCGGTTCCCCGACGCGGGCGACCGCCGGCTCGGCGGCGACGTCGCCCACGGGTACGCCCGCGACGCCGAGGAGCGGCTGCGCGACATCACGACGATGGACCCGTCCTGGGCCTGGGCCGCCGGGCAGATGACCTCGACGCCCGGCGACCTGAACCGGTTCATGCGCGCCCTCGTGGGCGGCCGCCTGCTCGACGACGCGATGCTCGAGGAGATGCAGACGACCGTGCCGTCGACCGACGCCTGGACCGGCGCCCGCTACGGCCTCGGCCTGATGCGCCTGCCGCTCAGCTGCGGCGGCTTCGCGTGGGGCCACGGCGGCGACATCCCCGGGTACGAGACCCGCAACGCCGTCACCCCGGACGGTCGAGCGGTCACGGTCGCCGTGACCGCCATGCCCGGGAGCATCGCCTCCAGCCCGGCCGAGACCCTGCAGCGGACCCGGGCGGTCAACCGCGTTGTCGACCGCGCCCTGTGCGCCGGCCGGTCCGACGACTGAGACCTGTGGTCCACGTCACAGTCCTGACGTACCGTGGGCGCATGTCCCGCCCCGCACGGACCGCGCTCGACGCCACCTGGCTGTTCCTCGTCGGGCTCGGAGCACTCGTCGTCCTCGCCCTCGTCACCTACCAGCCCGGCGGACCGCGCTGGCCGCACGTCGTCGTCAACGGCACGGGCTGGGCCCTCGTGAGCCTGTGCGTCGTGCTGTGGTCCGTCGCGGCCGCCGACGCCGGCCTGGCGCGGCTGCGCCGACGCGCCTGACGGAATAGGTCCCCACCGCGGCCCGTTGCCGCAGACATGAAGATCCTGCTCACCGGGGGAACCGGGTTCATCGGCAGCGCCGTCCTCGAGCGGCTCCGTTCGGCCGGCCACGACGTCGTCGCCGTCGTCCGCAGCGGCGATTCCGCGCGCCAGGTCGAGAAGGTCGGCGCCACCGCCGTCGTCGGCGACGTGACCGACCGCGCCTGGTTCGCCGACCAGCTCCGCGACGTCGACGGCGCGATCCACACCGCGTCGCCCGCCGAGGACGCCGCCGGGTTCGACGACGCCGTCGTCGACGCAGTGATCGAGGCGTTCGGGGGCACGGCCAAGCCGTTCGTGCACACCGGTGGCGTCTGGACCTACGGGTCGGGCGCCGACCTGACCGAGGACAGCCCCGAGGCGCCGCCGGCGATGACGGCCTGGCGGCTCGATCGCGAGCACCGGCTGCTCGACTCCGGGCTCGTCGCCTCGGTCGTGCAGCCCGGGATCGTCCACGGTCGACCGCAGGGCGTCCCGATGGTCCTGGTGGACGCGCCGCGCGACGAGTCCGGGGCCCTCGCCCTCGTCGGCGACGGGAGCCAGCACTGGACGACGATCCACGTCGACGACCTCGCCGACCTCTACCTCGCGGTCCTGGAGCAGGCGCCGGGCGGCGAGCGCTACCTCGGCGTCAGCGGCGAGAACCCGACGGTCCGCGAGCTCGGCGAGGCGCTCGCCGACCGCGTCGCCCCGCAGAGCGTCGAGCAGACGGTCGCCCGCCTCGGCGAGCCGTTCGCCGAGGCCCTGCTGCTGGACCAGCAGGCGACCGGCGCGAAGGCCCGCGAGGCCTTCGGCTGGCAGCCGACGCGTCCCGGCCTCGTCGACGAGCTCCGCGCGCTGCGCTGATGTGGGTCGGCTGGCTGCGGGTCGACCTGCTGCTGGGTGACGTCCACTCGCTCAAGCAGAAGCGGTCCGTGGTCCGACCGGTCGTGGCCGAGGTGCGGCGGCGGTTCGACGTGTCGGTCGCCGAGGTCGACCACGTCGACCAGCACCGTCGCACCACGATCGGCGTCGCCGTCACGTCCACCGACCCCGCGCACGTGGGCGACGTGCTCGACCACGTCGAGCGACTCGTCGCGAACCGGCCCGAGGTCGAGCTGCTCGACGTCCAGCGCCGCGTGCTGCGGCACGACGACGTCTAGCGCCTACTCCCCCACGGCCCGGCCGGGCCGGTGCTCGAAGATCAGGTGCGTCTCGGTGCCCGCGACCTGCGGCATCGTGCTGAGCTCGTTGACCACGTCGCGCAGGCCGTCGGTGTCGTCGCACGCGACGTGGAGCAGGTAGTCGTAGGAGCCCGAGACGTAGAACGCGTTGATGACGTACGGCTTCTCCGTCATCGTCCGGGCGAAGCCCGGGATCGACGCCCGCGCCTCGCGGCGCAGCGAGACGGCGATCATCGCCTCGATCGTCAGGCCGAGGGCCCCGAGGTCGACGTCGGCGTGGACACCCCGGACGACGCCGCGCTCCTGCAGCGACCGCACCCGGGCCAGGCAGGTCGACGGGGCGATGCCGACCCGACGGGCGAGCTCGCTGTTGGGCATGCGGCCGTCGCGCTGCAGCAGCACGACGAGCTCGCGGTCGACGGGGTCGAGCGGTCGAAGATGCTTCGGCGCCATGGGTCCTCCTCGGTCCTGGACCGAAGGATACGCGTTAATCTGAACGATTCACAGAATGATCTGCCGATCCTGTTGTGTCCAACAGGGCATTCGTTCGACCATCGAGCATGCTGATCGGAGTGCCCACCGAGGTCAAGAACCACGAGTACCGCGTCGCGCTGACCCCCGCCGGGGTCGCCGAGCTGCGTCACCACGGCCACGACGTCGTCGTCCAGGCGGGTGCCGGCCTCGGCTCGTCGCTCACCGACGACGAGTACGTCGCCGCCGGCGCAAGCATCCTGCCCGACGCCGACGCCGTGTGGGCCGCGGCCGACATGGTCATGAAGGTCAAGGAGCCGATCGAGCAGGAGTGGCACCGCATGCGCCGCGACCAGGTGCTCTTCACCTACCTGCACCTCGCGGCCGACGCCGCCTGCGCGCAGGCGATCCTCGACAGCGGCATCACTGCGATCGCGTACGAGACGGTCCAGCTGCGCGACGGGTCGCTGCCGCTGCTCGCCCCGATGTCGGAGGTCGCCGGCCGCCTCGCGACGCAGGTCGGCGCGTACCACCTGATGCGCCAGGACGGCGGGCGCGGCGTCCTCATGGGCGGCGTCCCGGGCACCGCGCCGGCGCAGGTCACCGTCATCGGCGGCGGCGTCTCCGGCACCCACGCGGCGACCATGGCCGTGGGTCTCGGCGCCGACGTCACGATCCTCGACCTGAGCGTCCCGCGCCTGCGCGAGCTCGACGCCCGGTTCGCCGGCCGCGTCCGCACGATCCGCTCGAACCCGCTCGCGATCGAGGAGGCCGTGACGCAGTCCGACCTCGTCGTCGGTGCGGTGCTCGTGCCCGGTGCCCGCGCCCCGAAGCTCGTCTCGAACGAGCTCGTGTCGCGGATGCGCCCCGGCTCCGTCCTCGTCGACATCGCGATCGACCAGGGCGGCTGCTTCGAGGACTCGCGCCCGACGACGCACGCCGACCCGACGTTCGCCGTCCACGACTCGGTCTTCTACTGCGTCGCCAACATGCCCGGCTCCGTGCCGCGCACGTCGACCTTCGCGCTGACGAACGTGACGATGCCGTACGCCGTCGCCCTCGCGAACCGCGGCTGGCGCGACGCCCTCGCCGACGACGCCGCGCTCGCCCTCGGCCTCAACGCCCACGACGGCCGTCTCTACAACCACTCCGTCGGCGAGGCCCTCGACCTGGAGACCGCCGACCTGCTGCCGCTGCTGACGGCCTGACGACGGCGGGGTCGCGGCGCACCCGAGGGGGTGTGGGTCGCCTCACGCCTCCATACTGTGGGGTAACCCAGACCCCGGCAGGAAGAGCTGCAGCGTGCGCAACCCCCGTGCTTTCCTTCGTCCCCTCGCCGTCGGTGCCCCGGCCCCGGCCGCGGACATCCCCTTCCGCCCGTCGCGGATGATCCACTTCTTCGACCCGAGCAACGAGAAGATGGCGGCCAAGGTGCCGGACATCGCGCAGAAGGTAGACATCATCCTCGGCAACCTCGAGGACGCCGTGAAGACGGAGAAGAAGGAGGCCGCGCGCCAGGGCCTCGTCGACATCGCGAAGGCCACGGACTTCGGCCAGACGCAGCTGTGGACCCGCGTCAACAGCCTCGACTCCCCCTGGGTGCTCGACGACCTGATCACGCTCGTGACCGAGATCGGCCACAAGCTCGACGTCGTCATGGTCCCGAAGGTCGAGGGCGCCCAGGACATCCACTACGTCGACCGCCTGCTCGCGCAGCTCGAGGCCCGCGCCGGCCTGGAGCGCCCGATCCTGGTGCACGCAATCCTCGAGACCGCCGAGGGCGTCGCGAACGTCGAGGAGATCGCCGGGGCGAGCCCGCGCATGCAGGGCATCAGCCTCGGCCCGGCCGACCTCGCCGCGAGCCGCCGGATGAAGACCACCCGCGTCGGCGGCGGCCACCCCGGCTACCTCGTGCGCCAGGACCCGACGGGCGAGGACCTCACCGAGGGCCGCGCCACCTACCAGCAGGACCTGTGGCACTACACGATCGCGCGCATGGTCGACGCCTGCGCGGCGAACGACATCCTCCCGTTCTACGGCCCGTTCGGCGACATCAAGGACGTCGTCGCGTGCGAGGACCAGTTCCGCAACGCCTTCCTGCTCGGCTGCGTCGGCGCGTGGAGCCTGCACCCCGTGCAGATCGAGATCGCCAAGCGCGTCTTCTCGCCCGACCCCGCCGACGTGGCGCACGCCAAGCGCGTCGTCGAGGCGATGGGCGACGGCTCCGGCGCCGTCATGATCGACGGCAAGATGGAGGACGACGCGTCCTGCAAGCAGTGCCTCGTGATGCTCGACCTCGCCCGGGCGCTCGCCGAGCGCGACCCCGAGCTCGCCGACGCCTACGACCTCTGAGGAGCCCCGTCATGACCGAGACCCCCACCCTGCGCGCCCGTCGTTCCGTCCTCTACATGCCGGGCGCCAACGAGCGTGCGCTCGAGAAGGCCAAGACGATCGACGCCGACGCGCTGATCCTCGACCTCGAGGACTCCGTCGCCCCCGACAGCAAGGAGCAGGGCCGCGCGAACGTCGTCGCGGCCGTCCGCTCCGGCGAGTACGGCCACCGCGAGCTCGCGATCCGCGTGAACTCGATCGGCACCCAGTGGCACGACGACGACGTCAAGGCCGCCTGCGAGGCCGGCCCGGACGCGATCCTCGTGCCCAAGGTCGAGTCCGCCGAGCAGGTGCTCCAGCTCGTCGCGGCCCTCGAGGAGAACGGCGCGCCCGAGCGCACCCAGCTGTGGGCCATGATCGAGACCCCGCGCGCGCTGCTGCACGCCGAGGAGATCGCCGCCGCCCACGACCGGCTGACCGTCATCGTCATGGGCACCAACGACATCGTCAACGAGACGTACGGCCTGCACGTGCCGGGCCGCAACGCGACCGTCCTGACGTCGCTCGCCTGGACGCTGCTCGCCGTCCGGGCCGCCGGCAAGGTCATCATCGACGGCGTCTACAACGCCGTGAAGGACCCCGAGGGCTTCGAGGCCGAGGCCCGACAGGGCCGCGAGATGGGCTTCGACGGCAAGACCCTCATCCACCCCTCGCAGGTCGAGCCCGCCAACACCGCGTTCGCCCCGTCCGCCGACGACGTCGAGAAGGCCCAGGGCCTCATCGAGACGTTCGAGCAGGCCAAGGCGCAGGGCCAGGGCGTCGTCACGTTCAACGGCAAGATGGTCGAGGAGCTGCACGTGCGCGACGCGCGCCGGATCCTCGCCTTCCACGAGGCGATCCAGAACCGCTGACACGCACCGACGTGGGCCTCGCGACCGACGGTCGTGGGGCCCACGTCGTCCGGGCGACGGACCCCGGTTCAGCCCTGCGGCCGATGCGACGGCGGCGCCGCCCGGTCGATGCTGGCGTCATGGACCACATCACCTCCGACACCTTGCGGGGGCAGGCCGGTCGTCTGCTCGGCGACGAGCCCTGGGCCGTTGCGACGGTCCGCGACGACCAGGTCACGCTGGCGACCCATGACTGCCGGCCGACCGACCGGTTCGAGATCGGCTCGATCTCCAAAGGCGTCACGGGCCTGCTGTACGACGAGGCCGTCGACCGGGCCGAGGTCCGACCGTACGACCGGCTCGGCGAGCACCTGCCGCTCGGCGACAGTGCGGTCGCACAGGTCCGACTCTCGGCGCTGGCGACCCACCGCTCCGGACTGCCGACACTGCCGCCAGGTCAGGCGGTGACGCGGAGCCTGCGCTGGCTCGTCCTGCAACGCAACCCCTACGGCGACGACCTCGAGACCCTGCTGCGGGCGACCCGTCCCGTGCGGGTCGGACGAGCGCGACCCCGGTACTCCAACCTCGGGTTCCAGCTCCTCGGCCACGCGGTGGCCGCCGCGGCCGGGACGTCGTACGCCGACCTGGTGCGCGAGCGGGTGGCGAAGCCCCTCGGGCTCGACTCCGTCACCGTCCCGGCCGGTGCGGCCGAGCTCGAGGACCGCGACCTCGTGGGGCGGTCCCGGTGGGGTCGTCGCAGCGCACCGTGGACGGGCGAGGGCCTCGGTCCGGCCGGCGGCATCCGGATGGACCTGCAGGACGCGGCGGCCCTCGCGCAGGCTCTCGCGCAGGACAGGGCCCCCGGCCTGGGTGCCCTGGAGCCGACGGCCGACTTCGGCCTGCGCGGTGTGCGTATCGGCGCCGCGTGGCTCACGTCGCCCCGACCGGGCGGTGACGTCGTGTGGCACAACGGCGGCACGGGCGGGTTCCGGACGTGGCTCGGCATCGACCGCACCCGCCGTCTCGCCGTCGTCGTCCTGCGGGCCCGCTACCGCGCGGCCGACCCCGCCGGCTGGCGGTTGATGGGCGACCTGCGCGCCGAGGTCACGGAGTGACACGCACGAGGGCCCCGGAACCACTGCGGTTCCGGGGCCCTCGGCGTTCGGTGCGGCGGGTCAGCGCCCCGCGCGCGACAGCCAGAGCATGAGCTCGCGGGTGTCCCGCTCGACGCCGGCCTGACGACGCGCACGGACGGACTCGAGCAGGACCTCGCGGTCGGTCGTCGACATCTCGTCCCAGGCGCGCTTGGTCCGACGCTTCTTCTCGGATGCGGTCATGGCCTTCACCCCCTCTCCGGGGACTGGGTCGATCGTGGGATCGGTGGTCGTCGTCGGGATGTCTGCGGGCAAGGTCTGGTCGGTCTGGTTCATTGCGCGCCTCCTCTCGGTGAGCTGGTGGACGGGAATCGGGGACAGGACTCGGTGGGTGGGCAAAAGAAAACCGCCCCGGACGGTGTCCGGAGCGGCGGGTGTGCAGCCAGCACTGGCTGGCTAGACGTGGACTGCTCCGGAGCGGTGGGCGGCACCGCGGAAGGCGGCACCGGCGAACGTGATCGAGTCGAAGATCGGGTTCATCGGGGCTCACCTCCTGGTCAGTCGGGGTCGCGTCGGTCGACGCCTGGCCAACCTAGCGCGGCGGGACGGCGGTTGTCGACCCCGCCGCGCCGCTCAGTCGAAGTCCAGGCGCTCGTCGATCTCGTCGCGGGTGAAGCCGCTCGCGTACAGCAGGTCGGCCGCGAGCGAGCGCACCTGCGCGGCGATGGCTGCGCTGTTGAGGGTCATCGCGGTCGGCAGGCTGGTGACCGCGATCCGGGCGGCGTCGACGAGCCGCTGGCGGGCGTGGTCGAACTGCTCGTCCTGCGCGAGGTCGTCGGCGAAGATCCGCACCGCCTCGGCCATCGACTCGACGGCGAGGGCGAAGTCCTCGGGCGGCACCTCGTGGTGGCGCAGCATCGCCGACGTCCGTCGCGCCAGCACGCGGGTGTCACGCACGGCGTTGTCGAAGTTCTGGACGCTGCGCACGTACTGCTCGACCCGCTGGCGCTGGCGCCACCGCATCGGCGACATCCGCGCGATCTCGGCGACGTTCGCCGCGGTCGCCTCGACCGTCCCGATCAGGCCGGTCATGCCGCGGGCCGTCGCCAGCGCCCGCTCGGCGTGCTCGAACTCCTGCTCGCGCAGGGCGAGCGCGACGTCGCCCAGCGCGATCGAGAGCCGCTCGAGCAGCGACTGGACCTCGCGGTCGATGTCCCGCAGCGGGTTCCTCGGCAGCAGCAGCACGAGCAGCAGGCCGCACAGGCCGCCGACCAGCGCGTCGAGGAACCTGGTGACCGCCGGGTTGCCGGCGCCGGCAGCCGGCAGCACCGCCGCGAGCAGGACCGACGAGCTCGCGGCCTGCGTCAGGGCGAGCCCCTTGATCCCGACGAGCGTCGCCAGGACGACCGTCAGGCCGACGACGAGCGCCATCTGCCACGTCCCCCGGCCGATCGTGAGGATGAGCAGCTCGCCGACCAGCACGCCGAGCGCCACGCCCGCGACGAGCTCGTAGAGCGTGCGGCCTCGCAGCCCGGCCCCCGCCGTGATGACGATGACGGCCGAGATCGGCGCGAAGAAGGCCTGCTGGTGGCCGAGCAGGTGGGTCGAGATCGCGTAGGCGAGGGTCGTGGAGACGCTCAGGCGCAGCAGCAGCCGCCAGCGACGGCGCAGCGACAGCAGCCGGTCGGCCAGGGTCTCCTGGGGTCGTGGGAGGTACCGGCCGAAGCGGCCGTCGAGTGCTCGGCGCATGGCGTCCGACCGGTCTCAGAGGTACAGGCCGGTCTGGCCCTCCTCGATCCGCTCGGAGGCCACGGCGTGCAGGTCGCGCTCGCGCAGCAGCACGAAGTCCTCGCCGCGCACCTCGACCTCGGCCCGGTCCTCGGGGTCGAACAGCACGCGGTCACCGACCTCGACCGACCGCACCTGGGCCCCGGTCGCCTCGACGCGCGCCCACGCGAGCCGCTTGCCCATCGCCGCCGTCGCGGGGATGACGATGCCGCCCGCGGAGCGCCGGTCGCCGGCCTCGTCGTCCAGACGCACGAGCAGACGGTCGTGCAGCATCCGGATCGGGAGCTTGCGGTCGTCGCTCATGGGACGGCTCAGCGCAGGACCCGGCGCGCGACGACGGCGGCCGCGACGATGCCGGCCACACCGACGACGATCGGCACGACGGTCTCGAGCCGGACCGAGCCGGTCTCGTCGACGAACTTCGAGCGGACGTTGTCCATCGTCCGGCGCGCGATGTTCTTGGGGCTCGTGCGGTCGACCAGCTCGTCGACCGTGTCGGCCAGGCGCAGCCGGATCTGCTCGATCTCGTCGACCAGCTCGTCGGTCTCAGACTTGCCCACGGATGCGCCTCTCGTCGGTGGTGCCGGGAACGTCTTGCAAGGATAGGACCCATGACGACGCGACTGCAGCCCGGTGACCCCGCCCCCGACTTCACGCTCCCCGACGACACCGGTTCGTCGGTCACCCTCTCGGATCTGCGCGGCCGCAAGGTCATCGTGTACTTCTACCCCGCCGCCATGACGCCCGGCTGCACGAAGCAGGCCTGCGACTTCTCGGACTCGATCGACCGGCTGCAGTCCGAGGGCTACACCGTCCTCGGCATCTCCCCCGACCAGCCCGAGAAGCTGGCGAAGTTCCGCGAGCGCGACGGTCTCACGATCACGCTGCTGTCCGACCCCGAGAAGGAGGTCCTGACGGCGTGGGGCGCCTTCGGCGAGAAGAAGCTCTACGGCAAGGTCGTCGAGGGCGTCATCCGCTCGACGTTCGTCGTCGACGAGCAGGGCGCGATCGAGCTCGCGCAGTACAACGTCAAGGCCACCGGCCACGTCGCCAAGCTGCGTCGCGACCTCGGCCTCGACGCCGCCTGACGCCCCCTCCCCCGGGGTGGTGGGGGTCGCGTGGTGCCGGTGACAGGAGTCGAACCTGCACGCCCAGTGGACACAGAGACCTAAACCCTGCGCGTCTACCCGTTCCGCCACACCGGCCCGCGGCCCAGGATAGGGCGACGGCGCGCTGCGCTGCGCCCGACCGCTCGGGTGCGGCAAGATCGGACGCATGATCCTCGTCGTCGGTGAGTCGCTCGTCGACGTCGTCGAGCGCCCGGACGGCTCCCGGACCGAGCACCCGGGCGGGAGCCCGGCGAACGTCGCGGTCGGGCTGGCCCGGCTCGGGCTGCAGACCCAGCTCGCGACGATGCTCGCCACCGACGACCACGGCGCGCTCGTGCGGATGCACCTGGCCGAGTCCGGCGTGCAGGTCGTGCCGGGGCTCCGCGAGCCCGACCGCACCGCCACGGCGATCGCCCGGCTGGACGCCGCCGGCAGCGCGACGTACACCTTCGACCTCGCCTGGGACCCGGGCCGGATCGAGCCCACGACGTCGCCGGACGCCGTCCACACCGGTTCGATCGCGACGTTCCTCGAGCCGGGTGCCGACGAGGTCGAGGACGCCCTGCGCCGGCTCGCGCCGACGAGCGTCGTGACGCTCGACCCGAACCTGCGGCCCGACCTCGTCCCCGACCGGGCCGAGGCGACCGCCCGGATCGAGTCGCTCGTGGCGCTCAGCGACGTCGTCAAGGTCAGCGACGAGGACCTCGCGTTCCTGCACCCGCACGACGACCCGGCCGACGTCGCGCGGCGCTGGATCGGGCACGGGCCCGTGGCGGTCGCGGTCACGTTCGGCGCCCACGGCTCCCGGGTCCACACCGCGCGCGGCTCGGTCCGGCTGCCCGCGACGGCTCCGCACGTCGTCGACACCGTCGGCGCCGGCGACTCCTACATGGCAGGCCTGATCGCCGCGCTCGACGACGAGGCTGCGCTCGGCCCGGACGGGCGCAGCGTGCTGGAGGAGGCCGACCTGCCGTTCTGGCGTCGCGTCGCGAGCGTCGCGAGCCGCGCGGCCGCCATCACCGTCGGCCGGGCCGGGGCGCAGCCGCCGTGGCGCGACGAGATGGTCGTCGGCGACTGAGTCAGTCGGCGAGCTTGGGCAGCCCGGCGCTGATCGACCGGGTCAGGGCCAGTCCGACGACCTTGGCGAGGCCGGGCACCGGGGCGTCGAAGCCGATCCGGTACTCCAGGCGGGTGCCGCCCTGCGCCGTCGGCGTCAGGTTCTGCACGGCCCAGTGGCCCTTCAGCGGACCGCCCTTGGTGATCTCGTACTCGATGAGCGACGGCTCCTCGCTGCGGGTGACCGTCTCCTCGAACGCGGGCAGCGGGCCGATCTTGAGCCGTCGGACGGACCCGACGCCGTTGCGCGACGTGTCGCCGTCGCGGACGCGGGTGATCTTCGCCGGGGCGAACACGGCGCCGAGGTTCTCGTGCTCGGAGAGCGCGGCGTGGACGGTGGCGGGGTCGGACGCGAAGACGTGCGTCACGTGGACGCGCAGCGGGGCAGCCATGCGCGGACGCTAGCACCCGACGGCCTAGGCTGACCGTCGTGTTCCGGATCCTGTTCCACGAGCCCCGCATCCCGGGCAACACCGGCAACACGATCCGTCTCGCCGCCGCGACCGGTGCCGCGCTGCACCTGGTCGAGCCGCTCGGCTTCGACTTGTCGGACGCCAAGCTGCGCCGGGCCGGCCTGGACTACCACGACCTCGCGTCGGTGACGGTCCACGCCGACCTCGAGGCCGCGCTGACGGCCCTGCCGGACGCACGGGTGTTCGCCTTCACGACGCGCGCGACCCGCACCTACACCGACGTCGCCTTCGACCCGGGCGACGTGCTGATGTTCGGGGCCGAGCCGACCGGGCTGCCCGACGAGGTCCTCGCCCACCCGCGGATCACCGACCGGCTCCGGCTGCCGATGCTCGCGGGGCGGCGCTCGATGAACCTCGCGAACTGCGCCGCGATCGCGGTCTACGAGGCATGGCGCCAGCAGGGCTTCGAGGGCGTCGACCATCCCTCCTGAGGGAGTTCTGAACACCTTCTGAGCAGGTTCGCGGGCGACCCCGGAGTCGTTTCGATGAACTTGCTGAGAGTGCCCCTCACCTGCGCAGACGTGGGCGTACAGTTCACTCGGACTCGGGAGGACGAACGGCGATGAAGGTACTCAGGCCAGGGCTGCGGATCGGTGTCGTCGTGGCACTCGTGGCGGCCCTGCTCGTCGTCTGGTCGGCCGTGCGCACCGGCGCCGCCGACACCGGGTCCGGGCCCTACCGGCACGGCATCGTCGTCGTGGGCGACTCGATCACCGCGCGGTACGACGACGACCCCGGCAGCGAGGCGCAGGGCTGGTGGAGCATGGTCGGCCGGCACTTCGACGCCCCGGTGCGCACGTACGCGCAGTCGGGCTCCGGCTACCAGCGCCCGGGCCTGCGGTGCACGGGCAACGAGTTCGTCGACCGGCCGCAGGCGCTGCGTCGTCCGGCCCCGTCGGTCTTCATCGTCGAGGGCGGACGCAACGACTGGGCGCGGTGCGTCGAGGGCCGCTTCGTGCGCGCGAGCGACGCGCGCGTCGAGCGGGCCGTCACCCGCTACCTGACCCTCGTCAAGACCCGGATGCCGCGCTCGACCCGCATCGTCGTGCTCGGCCCGCCGTGGGGGCCGCTCGACCCGTGGGAGGGCCGGCGCATCACGTCGATCGTGCACGCCGCCGCCGACCGGCTCGGGCTCGAGTACGTCGACACGACCGGCACCCTCGACTCGTGGGACCACGTCGTCGACGGCATCCACCCGAACCGAGCCGGCAGCACCCGCATCGCCGACCGCGTCATCGCCGACCTCAGCAAGCCCCGCAGCGCGTCCTGACCCGTCCCGGGTGGACGAAGGATTCTGCATCCGACACGGACGGTCGTGTCGGATGCAGAATCCTTAGCCCCCCGTGCGGAATGCAGAATCCTTCGTCCCCCGCGGGACTCAGGGGCGCAGGGCGGCGGCGACGTGCGGGGCGATCCGCGCGAGGGCGCGGCCGCGGTGGCTGATGCGGTCCTTCTCCTCGCTCGGCAGCTCGGCGGTCGAGACGTCGTAGCCGTCGGCCGCGAACAGCGGGTCGTAGCCGAAGCCGCCCGCGCCGCGCTCCTCGTGCAGGATCCGGCCCGGCATCTCGCCGACCTCGACGACCTCGGCACCGTCCGGCGTGCAGAACGCGATGACGCAGCGGAAGACCGCCGTGCGCCGCTCGTCGGGGACGTCGCCGATCTGCTTGAGCAGCAGGTCGTTGTTGGCCTGGTCGCCGCCCTGGTCCTTCGGGACGCCGGACCAGCGCGCCGACAGGACGCCGGGCATGCCGTTGAGGGCGTCGACGCACAGGCCCGAGTCGTCGGCGAGGGACGGCAGCCCCGTGGCCTGCAGGCAGGCGCGGGCCTTCAGCAGCGCGTTGCCCTCGAACGTCGCCTCGGTCTCGGCCGGCTCCGGGTAGTCGGCGACGTCGGCCAGCCCGACGACCTCGACGTCCGGGACGAGCGGCGCCAGGATCCGCTGCAGCTCGGCGAGCTTCTTGGCGTTGTTGGACGCCAGGACGACGCGGCTCATGCGCCGGCGAGCGCCTGCTCCTGCAGGCGGGTCAGGTCGGCGCAGCCCTTGGTCGCGAGCGCGAGGAGCGCGTCGAGCTCGGCCTTGTCGAACGGGGCGCCCTCGGCAGTGCCCTGGACCTCGACGAAGGAGCCCCCACCGGTCATGACGACGTTCATGTCGGTCTCGGCGCGGACGTCCTCGACGTAGGGCAGGTCGAGCATCGGCGTGCCGTCGATGATGCCGACGCTGATCGCGGCGACGGACGTGACGAGCGGGTTGCCGACCGTGGCGCCCTTGCCCTGCAGGTGCGCGACGGCGTCGGCGAGCGCGACGTAGGCGCCCGTGATCGCCGCCGTGCGCGTGCCGCCGTCGGCCTGGAGCACGTCGCAGTCGATCGTGATGGTGTTCTCGCCGAGCGCCTCGTAGTCGACGGCAGCGCGCAGCGCGCGGCCGACCAGGCGGGAGATCTCGTGGGTGCGACCACCGATGCGGCCCTTGACCGACTCGCGCGCCGAGCGGTCGTGCGTGGCCTGCGGCAGCATCGCGTACTCGGCGGTGACCCAGCCGAGGCCGGAGCCCTTGCGCCAGCGCGGCACGCCCTCCTGCGCGCTCGCGGCGCACAGCACGCGGGTGCGCCCGAACTCGACGAGGCACGACCCCTGCGCGTGGTCGAGCCAGTTGCGGGTCAGGGTCACGGGGCGGAGCTCGTCGACGGCGCGGCCGTCCTCACGTGTAGCCATGACCCGAGCCTAGGCCGTCGTGCCGACGGGACGGCGTCCGGCCGAGGCGCGCCTCAGACCTCGAAGGTGTCGCCAGGCGCCACGATGTCGTACGGGCCCTGCCAGGTCGTCTTGACGTCGGACTCGACCTCGGCGACGTCGGTCCACGCGGGGACGTGGGTGACGAGCAGCCGACGGGCGGCCGCGTCGGTCGCGATCGTCCCGGCCTCGGCACCGGTCAGGTGCAGGTGCGGCGGGTTGTCGGCGGACTCGACGAACGACGCCTCGCACAGGAACAGGTCGGCGTCACGGGCGAGGTCGACGAGGGAGTCGACCGGGCCGCTGTCGCCCGAGTAGCTGATGACGGACCGGCCGGCCTCGATGCGCATGCCGTACGCGGGCACCGGGTGGTCGACCTGGGCCCACGTGATGCGGAACGGCCCGACCTCGTGGACCGGCGCGCTCTCCCACTCGACGAACCGGACGCCGGTGTCGGCGGGCTCGCCGCCCGGCCCGCCGGCCCAGCCGAGGTAGCCCAGCGCGCCCGGGGGCGACAGGACCGGGATCTCGTCGTACGGGCCGTCGGGGTGGTACTTGCTCAGCACGGCCCAGCTGGCCATGTCGATGCAGTGGTCGGGGTGCAGGTGCGACAGCGCGAACGCGTCGACGTCACGGGGGTCGCAGTAGCGCTGGAGCTGTCCGAGCGCGCCGTTGCCGAGGTCGAGGACGAGTCGCCACGTGCGGCCCTCGTGGTCCGCCTCCAGCAGGTAGCAGCTCGCGGCCGAGCTGGGACCCGGGTACGAGCCCGCGCAGCCGACGATCGTGAGCCTCATGCGCTGATCCTGCCGCGCAGGTGGACCAGCTGCTGCACGGACCCCACCTCGGGGCCGAGGAAGCGGCGGCCGAGGACCCCGAAGTCCTCGGGCCGACCGGTGGTCAGGAAGCGGTGCTCCGGCGGCCCGGCGTCCGGACCGACCTCGAGGCCCTCGCGGGCGAGCAGCGAGTAGACGTCCTTGGCGGTCTCGTCGGCGCTCGAGACGAGCGTGACGTCCGGACCCATCACGTGGGCGATGGCACCGGCCAGGAGCGGGTAGTGCGTGCAGCCCAGCACGAGGGTGTCGATGCCCTGCTCCAGCAGCGGGGTCAGGTACTCGCGGGCGACGGCCTCCGTCTCGGGCCCGCTCGTGACGCCGGACTCGACGAGCTCGACGAAGCGCGGGCAGGCCTGCGTGACCAGCGTGACGTCGGGGTTGGCGGCGAAGGCGTCGTCGTAGGCGCGCGAGGACGCGGTCGCCTGCGTGCAGATGACGCCGACGCGGCCGTTGCGGGTGGCGCGGACGGCGCGTCGCGTCGCCGGGACGATGACCTCGACGACCGGGACGTCGTAGCGCTCGCGGGCGTCGCGCAGCACCGCGGCGCTCGCGGAGTTGCAGGCGATGACGAGCAGCTTGACGCCCTCGTCGACCAGGTGGTCCAGGCACTCGAGCGCGAACTCGCGCACCGCGGCGATCGACTGCGGCCCGTACGGCTGCCGGGCGGTGTCGCCGAGGTACAGCACCGACTCGCGGGGCAGCTGGTCGATGACGGCGCGCGCGACCGTGAGACCCCCGAAACCGGAGTCGAAGATGCCGATCGGTGTCGCGCTCATGACGACCCAGGGTAGGCAGTCGCCCGCCCCGCCGTCACCTGAACCTGGGTGCCGCGCGCCACACCAGGACGTTTGCCCAGGTCAGCGGCTCGTGGACGCCGATCGGGCTGAATGAGTTCGGACACCGCAGGACCCGTGCCAGACTCGTGCGGCAGGTGACGTGGCGCAGGTCCCGCGGCCGGACATGAGTGGGTGTGAACCGATACGAGAGCGAGCGCCGTCTCGCCGAGCTCTACGACACGTGCGCCGCACGCGTCCACGCCTACCTCGTGCGGCACGTCGGCCCCGACGGTGCCGACGACCTGCTGTCCGAGGTGTTCCTCGTCGCGATGCGCCGCATCGACGACGTGCCGGACGACGCCCTGCCGTGGTTGGTCGTCACCGCCCGCCACCTGGCTGCCAACGACCGGCGCTCCGGCCGGCGTCGAGAGCGGACCCGAGCGCTCCTGCAGGCCCAGCCCACGCCCCGCGGGCCCTCGGTCGAGGACACCTCCGTCGAGCGGATGGACCTGGCGTCGGCGTTCGCGACGCTGACCGACAAGGAGCAGGAGGCCCTGCTCCTCGTGACCTGGGACGGGCTCGACCTGGCGCAGGCCGCGGTCGCCGCGGGCTGTCGCGAGCGGGCCTTCCGCGGTCGGCTCGGCCGGGCACGCCAGCGGCTCGCCGCGGCGCTCGGCGAGTCGCCACCCGGGTCCCGCGCGCCCCGCATCCTTGTCCGCACCGACGACGGAGTCCCCTCATGAGCATCGACCAGCAGCTGTCCCCCTCCCCCGTCCTCGAGCGCTCGACCCGTCGCGTCGAGGAGCTGCGCGGCGACGTGCTCGCCCGCGCGTCCCGCGTGACCCCGGACGGTCCCGCACCCGTGCGCCGCCCCACCCGTCGACGCGTCCTGGCCGTGGGCCTGGTCGCCGCCGCGGCCGCCGGTGCGCTCGTCGTCGGGCCGAGCCTGCTGCCCGCCGAGGACTCCGGCCGCCCGAACCCGCTCGCCGCCGTCGCCGCCGCGGCCGAGGGCACCGACCGCGGTCCGCTCGCCACCGGCGAGGTCGTCCTTCGGGTCGAGCGCCTGCGTCAGACCGCTTCCACGCCGAACCTGCGCATCGACCGACGGACCGAGACCTGGGTCCTGCCGGACGGCCGGTTCTACGAGCGCAGCACGGACCTGCGGCCCGGGACCGACCCCGAGGACCGCGTGTTCACGTACGCGTCAGACCCGATGAACCCGCTGCGCACGCCGGTCGCCGTGGCCGAGCTGCCGACCGACCCGGACGCCCTGGTCCGGAGGGTCGCTCAGGTGCCGCCGGGCGCCGAGGTCGACGACGCGGCACGACGCCGTGCGGCCGAGGCGCTCGTCGGCGTCCTGTCCGACGGCTACGCGCCGTCCGACGTCTACGCCACCGCCTTGACGGCCCTGGGCTCCGTCCCGGGCGTGCGCGTCCGCCACGACGCGGCGGCGGGCGAGACGACCGTGAGCCACTGGATGCAGTCCAAGCGCGGAGACGAGACGCTCACGTTCCGCGACCGCGACGGAGCGCTCGTGCGGCTCGAGGCGAGCACCACCCAGGACGGCGGCGCGCAGCAGGTGTCGCGGTTCTCGGTCCGGCGTGTCGACGCGGTGCCGGCCGAGGTCCGCCGGGCGGCCGAGCGACAGGCTGAGGAGCAGCAGCGCTGATCGCCGGCCGGCACGACCCCGTCGCGGCTCAGAGCGGGAGCTTGGGCTGCGGCGGGGCGTGCGACGGGTCGACGCCGTCGAAGAGGCTGCTGACCGACTCGCCCGCGTGGATGCGGGCGATGGCCTGCGCGAACAGGGGGGCGACGGAGCGGATGCGCAGCTCAGGCCAGTCGTCGGGGGCCGGCACGGTGTCGGTCGTGACGACCTCGGCGATCGCCGGGTGGTCGCGCAGCCGTTCGACCGCCTTGCCCGTGAAGAGTCCGTGGGTGCAGGCGACGGAGATCTCGGTGACGCCCTGCAGCTCCAGCATCGAGACGAGCTCGACGATCGAGCCGCCCGTCGCGATCTCGTCGTCGAGGACGATCGCCCGCTTGCCCGCGACGTCGCCGACGATGGCGTCGATGACGACCTTGTCGTCGGCCTTGCGCTGCTTGCTGCCGGCGGCGACGGGCAGGCCGAGCAGCCGGGCGAACTGCGACGCCGTCTTGGCGTTGCCGAAGTCCGGCGACACGACGACCGCGTCGGTCAGGTCGGTGCCGCGGTAGTAGTCGGCGAGCTCGCCGATCGCGGTCAGGTGGTCGAGCGGCATCGAGAAGAAGCCGTGCACCTGCGGCGCGTGCAGGGTCATCGTGACGACCCGCGTGACGCCGGCGGTGGCCATCATGTCGGCCACGAGCTTGCCGCCGATGGAGATGCGCGAGGCGTCCTTCTTGTCCGAGCGGGCGTAGGCGAAGTGCGGCACCACGACCGTGATCGACGCGGCCGACGCGCCGCGGGCGGCGTCGACCATGAGCAGCAGCTCCATCAGGTGGTCCTGCGTCGGCGGCACGAGCGGCTGCACGATGTAGACGTCGCGTTGGCGGCAGTTGGCGAGCAGCTGGACCTGGAGGCAGTCGTTGCTGAACCGCACGGTCTCCGACGGCGACAGCGGGACGCCCAGGTCGTTGCAGATGCTCTCGGCCAGGCCGCGATGGGCGCTGCCGGAGAAGACGACGATGTCCCGCACGAGGCGAGGCTAGCCGAGCGGCCCCGACGGCGGGAACCCTTCGCCGAGGGGCGGACGCCCGCTCAGGCCCAGAGCTGCCCGTCGAGCGCGTCCTCGGCGTCGTCGAGGGTGCCCTCGTAGGCGCCGGTGGACAGGTACTTCCAGCCGCCGTCGCACACGATGAACACGATGTCGGCCCGCTCCCCCGCCTTCTGGCTCTTGGCGGCCTGGGCGAGCGCGGCGTGCAGGATCGCGCCCGTCGAGATGCCGGCGAAGATGCCCTCGTGCTCGAGCAGCTCGCGGACGCGCCGGACAGCGTCACGTGGCCCCACGCTGAACCGGGCGTCGATGAGCGACTCGTCGTAGAGCTCGGGCACGAAGCCCTCGTCGAGGTTGCGCAGGCCGTACACGAGCTCGCCGTAGCGCGGCTCGGCGGCGACGATGCGGACGTCGGGCTTGGCCTCGCGGAAGAACCGGCCCGTGCCCATGAGCGTGCCGGTCGTGCCGAGACCCGCCACGAAGTGGGTGACCTCGGGCAGGTCGGCGAGGATCTCCGGACCCGTGCCGCGGTAGTGGGCGTCGGCGTTCGCCGGATTGCCGTACTGGTAGAGCATGACCCAGTCCGGGTGCTCGGCCGCGAGACCCTTGGCGACGCGGACGGCCTCGTTCGAGCCGCCGGCCGCCGGCGACGGGATGATCTCGGCGCCCCACATCCGCAGCAGCTGGCGTCGCTCCTCCGACGTGTTCTCCGGCATGACGCAGACCATCCGGTAGCCGCGGAGCTTCGCGACCATCGCCATCGAGATGCCGGTGTTGCCGCTCGTCGGCTCGAGGACCGTGCAGCCGGGCGTCAGGCGGCCGTCGGCCTCCGCGGCCTCGATCATGGCGAGCGCCGCGCGGTCCTTGATCGAGCCGGTCGGGTTCCGGTCCTCGAGCTTGGCCCACAGCCGCACGTCCTCGCTCGGCGACAGCGAGGGCAGGCCGACGAGCGGGGTGCCGCCGACCGAGTCGACGAGCGAGTCGAACCGGCTCACGCGGTCAGGGCGGCGAAAGGCACCGGCAGGGGTGCCGAGCCGCCGGCGACCGCCGGCAGGATCACGACGGTGTCGCCGTCGGACAGCGCGGTGTCGAGGGCGCCGGTGAAGCGGATGTCCTCGTCGTTGACGTAGACGTTGACGAAGCGGCGGACCGCGCCGTCCTCGACGAGGCGGTCCTTGATGCCGGGGTGCGCGGACTCGAGGTTGTCGACGAGCTCGGCGACGGTCGCGCCGGTGCTCTCGACGGCACGCTCGTTGTCGGTGTACGGGCGCAGGATCGTGGGGATGCGGACCTCGATGGCCATGTCAGGCGTTCCTTCTCTCGTCGGGAGCGACATCGTCGTAACGCTCGACGACGGTGACTTCTTCCTCGGTGACCTCGCCGTCGACGATCCGGAAGGACCGGAAGTCGACGGGGCCGGACTCGTGGGCGCCGTCGCGCGTGGACACCAGGACGTAGTGGGCGTTGGGCTCCTGGGCCAGGGACACGTCGGTGCGGGACGGGTAGGCCTCGGTCGCGGTGTGCGAGTGGTAGATGACGACGGGCTCCTCGTCGCGGTCGTCCATCTCGCGGTAGAGCCGCAGCAGGTCGCCGGAGTCGAACTCGTAGAACGTCGGCGACATCGCCGCGTTGAGCATCGGGACGTGGCGCTCGGGCCGGTCGCTGCCGAAGGGCCCGGCGACGACGCCGCACGCCTCGTCGGGGTGGTCGCGACGGGCGTGCTCGACGATCGCGTCGTGGATCGCCCGCTCGATGGTCAGCACGGTGCCCGAGTTTATCGGCGTGCCGGTCGCCCGCCCGTCCGGTGTCGGGGCGTGAGACGGCCGACGGCTCACTCGAGGGCGAGGACGAGCGACTCCTGCACGTAGCCGAGCCAGTCGTACACGTCGGCCATCGCCGCGACGGCCTCGTCCTCGGACTCGTGGACGAGCAGCGAGTCCTCGTCGGTCTCGATGCCGAGGCGGACGGCCAGCGCGAGCCGGACGTCGGTCAGGGACCGCAGCCAGGCCTGGACCTGGCCCGGGTCGAGCTCGACCTCGACGACCGACTCGCCGTCACCGTCGGGGCTGAACCCGGCCTCGGCGAGGCTCGTGAGCAGGGTCTCGGCGTTCGCGACCTTGGCCGACAGCAGCGAGCGCTCGGTGAACTTGCGGAACTCGGCGGAGTCCTCGGGGTCGTCGCGGTAGGCGTCGGGCAGCAGCCGCTGCAGGACGGGGTCCTCGGGCGGCTGGGTGGGTCCGCCGAGCCCGAGCTCCATCGCGAGCGGGTCCGGGCTCGACTCCTCCGTGCCGCCGCGGTCGTGCAGGAGCTCGACGACCTGGCCGGTCAGGCTCGCGAGGACCTGGGCCTCGCCGGGCTCGAACGTGGCACACAGGCCGCCACGGCGGCGTCGACGGAACGGCTTCACGCGTCCGCCTGCTGCACGGTCGCCCAGAGGCCGTACTCGTGCATGGCCTGCACGTGACGCTCCATCTGCTCGCGGCTGCCGCTGGAGACGACCGCCTTGCCCTCGTGGTGGACGGCCAGCATCAGCTCGTTCGCCTTCTCCTCGGTGTAGCCGAAGTAGTTGCGGAACACGTACGCGACGTACGACATCAGGTTGACCGGGTCGTTCCACACGATCGTCACCCACGGGTCCTCGAGCTGCGTGAGGCCGGACGTGTCCGGCTGGTCGAGCTCGATCGGGGCGGGCGCGGTCACCCGTCCATTGTGGCTCACGCCGCCGGGCCGGAAAACCGCGCGGTCGAGGTCCCGGGCGCGCGGCCCTACGCTGTCGCCATGGCGGACTCGACGGCGCTGCTGACCGACCACTACGAGCTCACGATGCTGCAGGCGGCACTCGCCGACGGGACGGCGCACCGGTCGTCGGTGTTCGAGCTGTTCGCCCGGCGGCTGCCCGGCGGACGCCGGTACGGGGTCGTCGCCGGCACGGGGCGCGTGCTCGACGCGATCGAGCAGTTCCGGTTCGGCGACGAGGAGCTGGCGTGGCTGCGCGAGCACGACGTCGTCGACGGCCCGACCGCCGACTGGCTCGCGGACTACCGCTTCTCCGGCGACGTGTGGGGCTACGCGGAGGGCGAGCTCTACTTCCCGGGCTCCCCGGTGCTGGTCGTCGAGTCGACCTTCGCGGAGGGGGTCGTGCTCGAGACGCTGCTGCTGTCGATCCTCAACCACGACGCGGCCATCGCGACGGCCGGCGCGCGGATGATCACCGCGGCCGGCGAGCGTCCCTGCATCGAGATGGGCTCACGGCGCACCCAGGAGCGCTCGGCCGTCGCGGCGGCGCGGGCGGCGTACCTCGTGGGGTTCGCGGCGACGTCGAACCTGGAGGCCGGGCGCACCCACGGCGTCCCGACGACGGGCACCAGCGCGCACGCCTTCACGCTGCTGCACGACACCGAGCGCGACGCCTTCACGGCCCAGGTCGCGTCGCTGGGCGCCGGGACGACGCTGCTCGTCGACACCTACGACGTCACCGAGGCCGTCCGGGTCGGGGTCGAGGTCGCGGGGCCGGGTCTCGGCGCGGTCCGGCTCGACTCCGGCGACCTGCCCCTGCTCGCGCGACAGGTCCGCGAGCAGCTCGACGCGCTGGGGGCGCACGACACCCGCATCATCGTGACGTCGGACCTCGACGAGCACGCGATCGCGCGGCTCGCCGCCGCCCCGGTCGACGGCTACGGCGTCGGGACCGCGCTCGTGACGGGGTCAGGGAGCCCGACCTGCGGGTTCGTCTACAAGCTCGTCGCGCGCGCGGACGACGCGGGCGAGCTCGTGCCGGTCGCCAAGAAGAGCGCCGACAAGCAGTCGGTCGGGGGTCGCAAGCACGCGCTGCGGCGCCGCTCCCCCGACGGCACCGCCACGGCCGAGGTCATCGGGATCGGCGCGCCGCCCGACAGCGACGGCGACGACCGGTCCCTGCTCGTGCCGCTCGTGCAGCAGGGGCGCCGGGTCCACGAGGTCGACCTCGCGCAGGCCCGCGCCCACCACGCCGCCGCCAAGGCCGAGCTGCCCGCCGCCGCCCACCGGCTCACCAAGGGCGACCCGGTCCTGCCGACCCAGTACGTCTGACCCGCCCCGATCCGTGGGCCCGCTCCTCGCTGGGAGTGACGTTTCGACGCGACACGCCGGCGTGTCGACGTCAGAACGTCACTCCCAGCGGGGAGGGGACCCGGAGGGGGTGGGTCAGTCGAGGAGCTCGGCGGCGAGCAGCTCGAGGGTGCGCTCGCGGGCGGGCGAGGTGCGCGGGTCGACGCCCTGCCGGGCCGACGCGACGGGGTGCAGCATGACCTCGTCGACGCCGAACGTCTCGGCCAGCTCGCGGACCTGTGCGGCCGCCTCGGCCGGGGTGCCGATCGCCGGCCGGGCCAGGCCCGCGTCGACCATCGCCCGGGCGGCGTCGGGAAGCTCGGCCTTCTCGGCGTCCTCGACGAGGTCGAGCGCCGACAGCGGGAGTCCGGTGCGCAGCCGCGCCATGCTCTGCAGGTTGGGCAGGGCGAGCGCGAGGGCCTCGTCGTGGTCCTCCGCGACGACGGCGTTGACGGTCAGCAGCGTGACGGGCTCGCTCGCGAGGTCGCTCGGCACGAAGTTCGCGCGGTAGTGCGCGAGCGCCTCCGCGGTGCCCCGTCCGGCGAAGTGGTGCGCGAACACGTACGGCAGGCCCTTCGCGGCCGCGAGCTGCGCCGAGTACATGGACGAGCCGAGCAGCCACACGGCTGGCTCGCTCGCCGCGTGCGGCGTCGCCTTGAGGACGTAGTGCTGACGTGGGATCGGCACGCGCACGCCGTCGCGGCCCATCAGCGCGACGACGTCGTCGAGGTACTGCGGGAAGTTCTGGACGTCGGTGTCGTCGCGGCCGGCCGCGCCGCGCAGCGCCATCGACGTGACGGGGTCCGAGCCCGGCGCCCGACCGAGGCCCAGGTCGATCCGGCCCGGGTGCGCGGCCTCGAGCAGCGCGAACTGCTCGGCCACCGCGAGCGGCGCGTGGTTCGGCAGCATGACGCCGCCCGACCCGACGCGGATGCGCTCGGTGGCCGCCGCGAGGTGGGCCACGAGCACCGGCGGGCTCGTCGCCGCGACCGACGGCATGTTGTGGTGCTCGGCGACCCACAGCCGGGTGAACCCGAGCCGGTCGGCCGTCCGCGCGAGACCCACGCTGGCCGCCACCGCGTCCGCCGTCGTCTGGTCGGTGCGGATCGGGACGAGGTCGAGCACGGACAGACGCATGTCCTGCTCAACGACGCGGCGGCCCGGATGCTTCCCCGGTGAACAGGTTCGAGCCGCCGGCGGTGTCCCGGACCTGTCTCAGCGCACCGACGCCACCCGGCCCGACGACGTGAACGTGACCGTCACGGTCCGCGACGCCGTCCGCGACGAGCCCTTCCAGGCGCAGTACCCGAACGTCCGTCCCAGGCGGGTGTGCGGCTGGCCGGCCCGCAGCAGGACGTCCTTCACGCTCGTCCCGCGCCGGGCGATCGAGCGCAGCGAGGCGTCGCTGCGCCGCACCGTCCGGTCCCGGCACGCGTCGGTCCGCGCGCCCTCGGCACGCTCCCACATCTGCAGGTAGGCCTCCGCGCCGCGCGCCATGTCCTCGGCGATCGCGTTGCCACCCTGACGGCGCAGGTCCTCGACCCAGTCCGGGTAGAGGCCGTAGTGCGAGACGCCGTCGGTGTTGATGTCGTACGTGCGGCTGCCGCTCGTGTTCTTGTCGATCGTGACGCCGCCGAGGCCCCTGAACGGGTACGTCACCGGGTTCTTCGCGTCGGCGCCGCGCGGGTTGCCCTGCGCGCCGAGGCCGTTGATGTCGGCCCCGTAGCCGAAGCCGAAGTAGTACCGCGGGTCCGCCCAGCGCAGGTGCTCGCGCCACTTCGCGACGAAGCCGGCGCTGTCGCCCGCGTAGGGCGTGATGACGCCGCCGGCGCGGTAGATCCGCGGGTAGGCGTCCGGCGTCGACCACGAGTGGCTCGACACGACGCCGGGGTACTTCAGCCGCTCGGTGAGGTCGAGCGACGACTTCCGGGCCGCGACGCTCATGTGGTCCGGGTCGAAGATCATCTTCCGCTTCGCCATCTGGGTGATGGTGTGGTCGCCGAGCGACGTCAGGCCGCGCGCGTTGCACGTCGGGCCGGACGGGTAGATCGGCAGGCTGATCGGCAGCGACAGCTTGGCGATGCCGCCGAAGAGGGCGTCCTGCGTCTGCGACGGCACCTGGCTCGGGACCGCGGTGAGCTGCGTGCGGTCGCTGACCCCGTCGGTGCCGGCGCACGCGCGCATGTCCCAGAAGCTGCCGGTCTCGAGGAAGTTGGCCGCGTTGACGAGCGGGGCGATCGCGCCGCTGTCGCCGGCGACGCCCGCCAGACCGTTGTCGAACTTGTTGACGAGCTCCATCTGCCGCACGCCCATCGTGTGCAGCTCGTCGAGCTGGCGGTCGATGTCGGCGGTCGTGCACGTGGGCCGGCCGAGCTTGCTCGAGCAGCCGAACAGCACGCTGGTCTCGACGCCCATGACGACGGCGAGCTTGCCCTGGTTGATGACCTGGCGCGCCTGCCACGGGCTCGTCACGATCCGGTACCAGCCCTTGCCGGGACCACCGTTCTGCGCGTCGATGTACCGCTCGAGCTCGCGCATGTCCTTGGCCTGCAGCCGGATCGACGTCATGTCGTCGCAGGAGTTCTTCTTGAGCGGGTAGACGTTGCAGAGCTGGTTGTTCTCGACGAGCAGGTTGACCAGGATCCGCTGACCGCCGCGCCACGAGCGCTCCAGCCACTTGTAGTACGTGCCCTCGTGGGTGAGCGAGTCCGGGGCCGGCCAGTCCTTGAAGGTCGGCCAGCCGACGGGGTCGTGCGTGCCGACCGGGGCGCCGGTGCGCATGAAGTTCTCGAGGATCGCGCCGGTGCCGTTGGCGATCTTGTGGTCGTCGCAGTCCTGGAGCGCGTGCTCGACGCCGTACTTGTGCCAGGGCCGCCCGCAGTGCACCTTGCCGCCGAGGAACTCGAAGGCCATGCCGTGGGTGTGGGCGTCGAGGTAGCCGCGGACCTCCTGGAAGCGGCTCGTGCCGGCGAACGGGCCGCCGCGCACGTTGGTCGAGATCTCCGGGTAGGCCGCGCAGCCGGTGGTGCGGCGCAGCGCGAACGCCGTCGCCGGGCCCTGGCCGAGGGTCCCGTCGGCACCGGCGGACAGCGCGCCCTTGCCGGTGGCGAAGGTGAAGCCCCGACTGCCACGCTGGACCGTCCACTCCGCGGCCTCGCTCGGCGCCGACACGACGGCGACCTGGCTGCCGCTGCCGGCCGCCACGAACGAGCGGTCGGCGCCGTAGAGCAGGTAGGTGCCGAGGTCGGTCGCCTGGAAGTGCAACGGCGCGGCGCCGGTGCGCGACGTGGCCGTCGCGGCGAGCGCGGCGCCCGAGCGGGCCACCCAGCGCCCGCTCCGGGGGTCCTGCAGGGCGTAGCAGCCCCCGGCCATGGCGTAGCGGTCCGCGGGCACGTCGGTCCGGGCGGCGGGCTTGGCCGCCGGGACGAGGGTGGGGTCCTTCTCGGCCCGCTGCTTCGCGACGACGTCGCGCGACGCCGTGGCCTGGGCGGCGGTCGTCGGGTCCTTCGTGGCGGCGGTCGCCGGCGTGCGGGAGAGCGCGTTCTTCGTCGCCGGGTCGGTGTGGCTGTGGTCGTGGCCGTCGTCCGCGGCCTGCTGCGCCAGGGCTGGATCGGCGGCCGGGGCCGCGGTGGTCGCGCCGTCGGCGGGCAGGCTGCGCACCCAGTCCGCGTAGGCGGGGTAGGCAGCGCCGCACACGACGATGCTCACGACGGCGGCCGCGATCGGCCAGGTCTCACGACGACGGTTCCTCACGGAGGGAACAACGGGACGAACGTCCAGGACGTCACGGGTGAATGTGACCCGGCCCACTTTCCGGCCCACTCCCCGGCCCACCCCCTGGCTCTGCGCGCAGGCTCCGCACGACCCGGGCCGGCACGCCGACGGCGACCGACCAGTCCGGCACGTCGTGGGTCACGACGGCCCCCGCGCCGATGATGCACCGGTTGCCGATCGAGACGCCGCTCGTCACGACGACGTGCGCCCCGAGCCACGTGTCGTCACCGATCGTCGTGGGTCCGCGCGAGGTGAAGCCCTGCCACGTGGCCGGACGGTCGGGGTCGGAGATGACGTGGTCCGAGTCCGTGACGACGCAGCCGTTCGCGAGCATGCAGCCCGACCCGATCGACACCCGGTCGAGGGCGGCCACCATGACGCCGACGTTCAGGATCGAGCCCGCACCGATCGACACGTGCCCCGAGCCGGTGATCCAGACGTCGGGCTCCAGCATCACCTGCTCGCCCAGCACGAGCCGGCCGTCGCGGAGCATCTCCAACGGCTCGCCGAGCAGGCGGCCGCGGGCGTAGGCGCGACGGCGGGCGAGCTCCCGCGTGAGCGCCAGCCGGGCGAGCGGCCGCTGCCCGCGGCCGTGCCAGCGCCGCTTGTGCCACCACTCGACCCATTCAGGCGACACGACGCCCCGGGTCCTCGTCGGGGAACGTGCCCAGGTGCTCGACCAGGAACCCGCCCGGGTAGCTGCGGACCCGGTGCGACGACGCGGCGCGGAACGGGCGCCGCCTCGCCGGCAGCCGGGACACCAGCCGTCCCCGCAGGGCGAGGGACCGGTGCGCCAGGTCACGGAACCAGGCCGGCGGCCGCGCGTAGCCGAACGCGCGCAGCAGGTGGTCGTCCATCAGGGCCCGCGCGAAGAGGTGCATGAACCGACGCAGCGGGCGCGGGAAGAAGGTGGTGAAGAGCGTGAGGGTCGCGTCGGCGACGGCGCGGGCACCCGGGTCGTACGCGAAGCGCCGCGCCTCGTCCTCGTCGAGCAGCCGCTCGAAGGCTGCGTAGTCGGGTGGCACGTCACGGATCCCCATGAGCCGGCCGAGCCGCTGGTAGTAGCGCGTCAGGGCGACGACCTCCGCCTCGCGCAGGGGCCGGTAGCCGTAGCGGTCGATCCAGCGGACCGGCATCACGACGAACGTCGACAGGACGTACAGCATGTCCTCGTTGCTGATGTCGTAGCTGCCGTGCATCTGGTTCATCCGGCGGACCGCGGCGCGCCCGTCGGCCGACTCCATGCCGCCGACCAGCACGGCCTCCAGCACCAGCACGGTGTCGTCGTGGCGCTTCTGGGTGCGCTCGGTGAACTCGTCGGTCGCGGCGAGCAGACGACCGACCGTCGGGATCGCGTAGGTGCGGAACAGGGCGAAGCTCAGCGCCTGCTCGACGTCCCAGGGGAACTCGTGCGTGCCGAGGATCCGGGCGATCTGCTCGTAGTCGGTCTCGGGGTCGAGCCGGTCGATCTCGCGCTGCCAGTGGTCGCGGGGCAGGGGACGCAGCCTCATGCCCGACGACCCTACCGTGACAGCGGCGCTGTCAGCCTCGCCCGAAGGTCGTCGTCAGGAAGTCGGCGACGTCGCGGACGGCGTCGCGTGCCGCCGGGTGGACGCCGGGCAGGCTGATGAAGCCGTGCCAGCCCGGGTACTCGCGCAGCGTGGCCGGCACCCCTGCCCGGCGCAGCGTCTCGGCGTACCGGCGGCCGTGGTCGCGCAGCGGGTCGTGGTCGGCGACGACGACGAACGCCGGCGCGACCCCCGCGTGCGACGCCGCGCGGATCGGCGAGGCCCGCCAGTCGCGCGTCCCGTAGGACTCCCCGAGGTAGAGCCGCACGAAGGCGCGCATGTTGGCCGACGTCAGGACCGGAGCGTCCGCGAACTCGTCCTCCGAGGGCCAGCGGTCGTAGGCCTCGACGCCGGGGTAGATCAGCACCTGGGCGGCGATCCTCGGCGACCCGGCGTCGCGGGCCTGCAGCGCGACCGTCGCGGCCAGTCCCCCGCCGGCGCTGTCGCCCATGACCGCGATCCGGTCGGCGTCGCCGTGCAGCTCCTCGGCGTGCGCGTGGACCCACTGCAGCAGCGCCCACGTGTCGTCGACGGCCGCCGGGAAGGGGTGCTCCGGCGCGAGGCGGTAGTCCGGCGACACCACGACGACGCCGGCGCGGGCGGCGACGCGGCTCGCGAACCACGCCGACTGCTCGGGGTTGCCCTGGACCCAGCCACCGCCGTGCAGGTTGAGCACGATCGGCGCCCCCTGGGCGTCGATCGGCCGGTGCACGATCATGCGGCAGGCCCGCCCGTCGACGTCGACCGTCCGGACGTCGGTCAGGACCGTGCGGTCGCTCGTCCCGAACAGCCACTGCCCCACCGGCGAGCGCTGCAGGGCCAGCCGGGCCGAGCGTCGGCGCGGGAAGTCCGTCTCCTGCTCGACGGGGCGGGACGTCGCGTGCTCGAGGATCCCGAAGACCCGCGTGCTCAGGGGGAGGCTCACGAGCGCCACGGTAGGCGACGCGCGGGTGCCACGCCGACGGACCCGGCGCGTGGGCGCTCAGCCCGAGGCGCGCAGGGCCCAGCGGCGGATCAGGTCGATGCGCTGCTGCAGCTGGTCGCCGGTGGCCTGGGCCGCGGGCGGTCCGCCGCAGGCGCTGCGCAGCTGGGCGTGGGTGACGCCGTGCGGCTGGCCGGTGCGGTGGTGCCAGGCCCCGACGAGCCCGTTGAGCTCACGCCGCAGGTCCGAGCGGCGCTCGAACAGCGCGTCCTTCTCGGCCTGCTCGTCGACGGCGGCGGCCTTGCCACCGCCCTTGGCCTTGCGCGACCGGTTCGCGCGCAGCAGCTCGGCCACCTGGTCGGGGTCGAGCAGGCCCGGGATGCCGATGAAGTCGAGCTCGTCCTCGGCGACGTCCTCGCCGCCGAAGTCGGCCCCGTCGTACACGACGCGGTCGAACGCCGCCTCGCTGCCGAGCGCCTGGTAGCTGCCGAGCTCCTCGGCCGAGGCGGACTCCGACTGCTGCGCCCGCGCCAGCAGCTCGGCCTCGGCGGCGAACAGGTCGTCCTCGTCCTTGACCGGCCGACCGACGACGTGGTCGCGCACGGCCTCGAGGTCGCCCGCGAGGGTCAGCAGCCCCGGCACGCTGGGCACGAAGACCGAGGCGGTCTCGCCCCGGCGGCGGGCGCGCACGAAGCGGCCGATCGCCTGGGCGAAGAACAGCGGCGTGGAGGTCGTGGTGGCGTAGACGCCGACCGCGAGCCGCGGGATGTCGACGCCCTCGCTGACCATGCGGACAGCCACGAGCCAGGGACTCATGCTGGCCGAGAACTCCGCGATCCGGGCGCTGGCGCCGGTCTCGTCGGACAGCACGACGGTCGGTTCCACGCCCGTGACGTCGCGCAGGATCGCCCCGTAGGCCCGCGCGGAGTCCTGGTCGGTGGCGATGACGAGCCCGCCGGCGTCCGGGATGTCGCGGCGCACCTCGGTGAGGCGACGATGCGCCGCCGCCAGGACGGTCGGGATCCACGAGCCCTGCGGGTCGAGCGCGGTCCGCAGCGCCTGCGCCGTCTGGTCCTTGGTAAGGGGCTCGCCGAGCCGGGCCGCGACCTCGTCGCCCGCCCGCGTGCGCCACTGCATCTCGCCCGAGTACGCCATGAACAGGACCGGACGCACGACGCCGTCGCGCAGGGCCCGGCCGTAGCCGTAGGAGTAGTCGGCGACGCTCTGCTTCGTGCCGTCGTCCTGCGGCGCGTAGGTGACGAACGGGATCGGGTTCTGGTCGGAGCGGAACGGCGTGCCCGTGAGCGCCAGCCGACGCTCGGCGGGGTCGCACGCCTCACGCACCGCCTCGCCCCACGACAGCGCGTCGCCGGCGTGGTGGACCTCGTCGAGGATCACGAGCGTGCGGCGCGCCTCGATCCGGGCCCGGTAGGCGTTCGGGTTGACCCCGAGGCCTGCGTAGGTGACGCAGAACCCCCGGAACTCGCGACCGAGCACGCCGGAGCCGCCCAGCGCGGGGTCGAGGCTGATGCCGAGGCCGGACGCGGCCAGCGCCCACTGGGTCTTGAGGTGGTCGGTGGGGGTCACGACGACGACCCGCTCGACCAGGCCGCGCTCCAGGAGGTCGGCGGCGATCGTCAGGGCGAAGGTGGTCTTGCCGGCACCGGGCGTCGCCACCGCGAGGAAGTCCCGCGGCTGCTTGCTCCGGTAGAGGTCGAACGCCTCCTGCTGCCAGGCTCTGAGGCGCCGGCTAGGCATCGGAGGAGTCGTCCCCCTCGTCGCCGGACTCCATGCCCTCCCAGATCTCCTTGCACTCCGGGCACACCGGGAAGCGCTGGGGGTCGCGGCTCGGCACCCAGACCTTGCCGCACAGGGCCACGACCGGCGTGCCCATGACCATCGCCTCGGTCAGGGTCTCGCGCGGGACGTAGTGGCTGAACCGCTCGTGATCACCCGCCTCGGGGCGCAGGTCGGTGCGCTCGTCCGTGACGGTCTGCGTGCCGCGTCCGAAGAATCCCACGGGCCCATCGTAGACGCCGCGACGGACGCCGGTCAGTTGACGTGCGGGTCGGCCGGGAACGTCGTCCAGAAGCGGGTGTCGTCGTCCTGGCGGCGCAGGACGTCGCGCCACAGGTCCTCCGGGCGGGGCGACACGAGGTCCTCGTCGCGGGCGTCGACGACGACCCACGAGCCCTCCTCCAGCTCGCCCTCGAGCTGTCCCCCGGACCAGCCCGCGTAGCCCGCGAACACCCGCAGGCCGCGCAGCACGCCGGCCGCCGGCGGCGGACCGTCCAGGTCGACCAGGCCCACGCGGCCGGTCATGGGTCGCCAGCCCTCCGGCTCGCTGCCCTCGAGCGACACCCCGACGGCGAGCGCCGAGTCCATCGCGACCGGTCCGCCGTCGAACAGGCAGTCGGGGGCGTTCACGAAGCGGCTCCACTGCGGCAGGACGTCCTCGACGTCGGACGGCAGGGGCCGGTTGACGATGACGCCGAGCGCCCCGTCCTCGTCGTGGTCCAGCAGGTAGACCACGGACCGCCAGAACGGCCCCGACTCGATCGCCGGGGTCGCGACGAGCAGACGCCCTCGCAACGTGTCCATGGGCCCATGATGCCCGCACCGGGGGCAGGGCGCCGCGAGACGCGGCGGGTCGACCGCGACGGCGCCTATGATGCGTCCCATGGCGGAGGCGGACGCGGTCGAGGAGTTCACGATCGACGAGCTCGCCGCCCGCGCCGGGATGACCGTGCGCAACGTCCGCGCCTATGCCGGCCGCGGCCTGATCGACCCGCCGCGGCTGGAGGGCCGCACCGGCTACTACGACCAGTCGCACCTGCAGCGCCTGGTCCTGGTCCGCGAGTTCCTCGACCGCGGCTACACGCTGTCGGCGGTCGAGGACGCGATCGCGGCGAGCCCGCGCAGCGCCCCCGCGCACGCCCTCGACCTGCTGCAGCTGCTCGACGAGCCGCGCCGGCAGGTCGACCCCGAGGTCATGACCCGCGACGCCCTCGCGGCGCTCGCCGGGGTCGACCGCGACGACTCGCTCATCGACGGCCTGACCGCGTTCGGGCTCGCCGAGTGGATCGACGACGACCACGACCACGTGCGGCTGCTGCAGCCGTCGATCGTGCGCGCCGGGGCGTCGGCCGTCTCGCTCGGCCTCGAGCCCGCGACGATCATCGGCCTGTTCCCCGAGATCCAGGGACACCTGCGGGCCGTCGCCGACCTGTTCGTGCGGCGCGTCGCCGACGAGCTCGTCGAGCCGTTCGTCGCGGCCGGCCTGCCCGAGGACCAGTGGGACCCGATGATCGACGCGATCGAGCGGCTGCTGCCGGTCGCCCAGCAGGTCACGCTCGGCATCTTCCGCGCGCAGCTCGTCGAGGCCATCGACCAGGAGGTCGGCGAGCAGATCACCGAGATCGCCGAGCGTCGCGGGGACGCCTGAGACCGCAGGACGCACGACCCCGCCCGGCCCGCCAGGGAGGGAGGGAGAGGCGGGGCGGACGGGGTGGTTCGTGGGTCAGGCCGCGAGGGCCTCGCGCAGGCGCGCGATCAGGCCGCGCGGCTCGTCGTCGTCCGGCTCGGGCAGGACGGTGGCGTCCTGGCCGGCGGCACGCAGGCGCTCGCCCTCGGAGGCGGGCAGGCCGGCGGCCGCGGCGAGCAGGCGGGTCTCGGTGGCCCGGGCGGTCGCGAGGGCCGGGTGGCCCTCGGCGCGGTCGAGCACGACGCGCAGGCCGGGGTGGATGCGGGCCGTCTCGGTCCAGGCGCGGACCACGACGGACTCGGCGTCGCCCACGGGGCCCTCGGCCCCGAGGCGGTCGAGCTGGCCGCCGAGCGTGCGGAGCCAGCGCATCTGGACCTCGCGCAGCAGCTCGTCGACGGACGAGAAGGCCTCGGCGGCCTGCGGGACGGTCTCGAGGAGGTGGTCGGGGTCGGCGGTCGCGCGCTGCCGGTCGGCGGCGTTCGCGATCTCGCGCACGGCGGCGGCGCGGCGGTGGTAGGCGTCCCAGGTCATGGTGGCGCTCCTTCCAGGACCGTGGTCCCGGCTCCCGGCGGGAGCGGAACATACTCACGGTACGTACTCTCAGTATGTCCGACGGTCCGGGGCCGCACCACGTGAGCGGCTGTGACGATGGACACCCGTAGGATGAACGGCATGACGCACCCGAAGGTCCGCCCCGCCTCGGTGCTCCGCGCTGCCCGCAAGACGCCGCGTCGCTCGGGCCACTCCGGCACCAAGCGCGCGCTGCTCGACAACGCGACGGAGCTCTTCGCGGCGCACGGCTACGCGGGAACCTCGCTCGACGAGGTCGTCGCGGCGGCTCGCGTCACGAAGGGCGCGCTGTACCACCACTTCCCCAGCAAGCTCGCGCTGTTCGAGAGCGTCTTCGAGCGGCTGCAGACGGGCGCGGCCCGGACGATCGAGCAGCGCATCGACGCCGTCGACGACCCGTGGGAGCGGGCCCAGACCGGCCTGCGCGCGTTCCTCGAGGTCTGCCAGGAGCCCCGGTTCCGCCGGATCTGCCTGCAGGAGGCGCCGGCCGCGCTCGGGCACGAACGGTTCGCCGAGGCCGAGCGCAGCGCGTCCCTGAGCCTCGTCGAGCGCATCGTCGACGACCTGCTCGCCGACCTCGGCGGCGGCGAGGGCCTCGGCGAGACGTTCGCCGTCATCTTCTACGGCGCCATCCGTTCGGCGTCGGAGTACGTCTCGGACGCCGAGGACCCGGACCTCGCGGCGTCGCAGATCGAGCAGGTCATCGGCGCCATCCTCGCGGGCCTGCGCTCGCTCGAGCAGCTCGCCGCCCCCGCCTCCTGACGCCGCGCACCGGGCGAGGCAAACCTCGCGACTCAGGGCAAGTTTCCCTCGATCGGGTCCGGTTTACCCGCTCCAGCGGGTAAACCGCGGACCTGTCGAGGCAAACGGCACGACTCAAGGGAGGCTTCCCTCGATCGGGTCCGGTTTACCCGCTTGAGCGGGTAAACCGCGGACCGACGCGGGCGGACTACTTGGCGTCGAGGGAGCCCTGCCCCTTGGGCACGAGCTCGATCCAGACGCGTCCCGGGTCGAGCTCGAGCGGCTTGCCGGCCTTGTCGGTGAAGACGATCTCGGCCTTCTTGCTGGCCTTGCGCCAGGTCGCCTCGACGGCCTCGCCGCCGTGCATGACGACGGCGCGGCCGGAGCCGACGACCTTCGTCTCGGGCACGGGGTTGCCGGCGGGGTCGGTGTAGCCGGCGTCACCGACGTCGCAGAACATCACGACGAGGGTGTCGGCGGGGTACTCCTTGGCCGCGTGGCCGTTGGTGCGTCGCCACGCGCCGCCCGAGAGCTTCCAGGACGTCTGGGTCGAGGGCGAGAAGCGCACCGTCGCGCGCGAGACCTTGCGCGGCGCGGGCGTCGAGGCGGACGCGGAGGCCGACGGCGCGGCGGACTTCTTCGCGTCAGGGCTCACCCACGGCAGGTACGGCCCCGGGATCGTCGTGACCTTGGCCGAGCGGTCGAGGCGCTTGAGGTCGATGAGCCGGTTGTAGGGGCGCACCTTGAGGGGGTCGCTGCTGAAGCCGGGGGCGCCCTCGTCCTCGGACCAGACCCGGATGCCGGCCTTCTTGACCTTGCGGATCGTGCCGGAGGCACCGCCCGACGCGACGATCTGGCCGTCGACGGGCGCGGCGATGCCGATGTCGGTGGCCCGCATGGACCGCACGTGCCCGACCTTCGACGGCAGCGTGGAGTAGAAGAACGCCGCGAGCCGGGTCAGGCCGCCCTCGACGAGCTCCTCGACGACGAGGTCCGCCTGGTCGAGCCCGTACTGCGGGGCGCCGCCCTCGGTGTTCTCGATCTTGACGATGAACACCGGGTTGTCGGGTCGCCCGTTCGGCATCGGTCGCCCGGTCAGCGGGGAGACCTCGACGATCTTCTGCGCCGCGGCCCTCGAGGCCTTCGGGTCGGGCTTGTCGTCGGAGGACGAGCAGCCCGCCGCCACGAGCGCGAGCGTGAGGGCGGGGACGAGGAGTCGCACCTTCATGCGGTCAGCATGCCGCACGCACGACCCCGATCGCGGCAGAAGGGCGGGTGTCGGGACCCGCTGTCAGGATGGTCGGGTGCTCGACTCCTTCGCCCCCGCGACGCGTGAGTGGTTCGAGCGCACCTTCGCCGGCCCCACGCCGGCCCAGGTGGGGGCCTGGACGGCGCTCGACCAGGGCGAGCACGTGCTCGTGGTGGCCCCGACGGGCTCGGGCAAGACCCTCGCGGCCTTCCTCGCCTCGCTCGACCGGCTGCTGCACGAGCCCGCCGACGACACCGCGCCCCGCGGCACCCGCGTCCTCTACGTGTCGCCGCTCAAGGCGCTCGCGGTCGACGTCGAGCGCAACCTGCGGGCGCCGCTCGTCGGCATCACGCAGACGGCGTCGCGGCGCGGCGAGTCCTTCCGCGACGTCACGGTCGGCGTGCGCTCCGGCGACACCCCGCAGCGCGAGCGCCGACTGCTGCAGCAACGGCCGCCGGACATCCTCATCACGACGCCCGAGTCCCTGTTCCTCATGCTCACGTCGGCGGCGCGCGAGACGCTGCGCGACGTCGACACCGTCATCGTCGACGAGATCCACGCCGTCGCCGGCACCAAGCGCGGCGCCCACCTGGCCCTGTCGCTCGAGCGGCTCGACGCCCTGCGGGAGGGCCGCGGTGCCCGGCGGATCGGGCTGAGCGCGACGGTCCGCCCGCACGACGAGGTCGCGCGCTTCCTCGGCGGCTCCCGCCCGGTGACGGTCGTGGCGCCGGAGTCCACGGCGCTGCTCGACCTGCAGGTCCGGGTGCCCGTCGACGACATGACCCAGCTGGGCGCGCCGCCCGCCGAGCAGCGGCCGGAGGGCCCGGGCGAGGGGTCCGGGGCCCGGTCGCTCGAGCCCGACCCGGACGAGGCGGGCGGCAGCATCTGGCCCTTCCTCGAGGACGACCTGCTTGACCGCGTGCTCGCGGTGCGGTCGTCCATCGTGTTCTGCAACTCGCGCGGCCAGGCCGAGCGCCTCACCGCCCACCTCAACGAGCGCTACGCCCGTCGGCTGGGCGTCGAGGTCGCCGACAGCACCACGCTGCCGCCGTCGTCGATGGGCGGCCTCAGCGGCACGAGCGCGGCGCAGGCCGACGACGCGCCGGTCCTCGCCCGCACCCACCACGGCTCCGTCAGCAAGGAGCAACGAGCGCTCGTCGAGGACGACCTCAAGTCGGGCCGGCTGCGCTGCGTCGTCGCGACGTCCAGCCTCGAGCTCGGCATCGACATGGGCGCCGTCGACCTCGTGCTCCAGGTGTCGTCGCCGCCGTCGGTGGCCAGCGGGCTGCAGCGCGTCGGCCGCGCCGGCCACCAGGTCGGCGAGACCTCGCACGCCGTCCTCTACCCCACGACCCGGCACGACCTCGTCGGCTCGGCCGTCGTCGCCGACCTCATGCGCAGCGGGGGCATCGAGCCCATCGTGGTCCCGGCCAACCCGCTCGACGTGCTGGCCCAGCAGACCGTCGCCGCCTGCGCGCTGGAGCCGCTCGACGTCGAGGAGTGGTTCGACACCGTCCGGCGGTGCGCGCCCTACGCCACGCTCCCCCGCTCGGCGTTCGAGGCCACGCTCGACCTCCTCGCCGGTCGCTACCCGTCCGACGCGTTCGCGGAGCTGCGGCCCCGGCTCGTCTGGGACCGGCACGCGGGCACCCTGACCGGCCGGCCGGGGGCGCAACGCCTGGCCGTCACGAGCGGCGGCACGATCCCCGACCGCGGCATGTTCGCGGTCACCCTCGCCGACGGCGCCGACGAGGAGTCCGGCACCGGCGGCCGCAACCGGGCGCCCAAGCGGGTCGGTGAGCTCGACGAGGAGATGGTCTACGAGTCGCGCGTCAACGACGTGTTCACCCTCGGCGCCACGAGCTGGCGGATCCACGAGATCACCCACGACCGCGTCGTCGTCACGCCCGCCCACGGCCTGCCGGCACGGCTGCCGTTCTGGCGCGGCGACGCCGCCGGCCGCCCCGCCGAGCTGGGGCGGGCCATCGGGGCCTTCGTCGGCCGGGTCGCGAGCGGCGACGTCCCGGACTCCCTCGACGAGCGGGCCCGCAGCAACGTCGTCGCCTTCGTGCAGGAGCAGCGCGAGGCGACGGGCGTGGTCCCCACCGACCGCACGCTCGTGCTCGAGCGGTTCCGCGACGAGCTCGGCGACTGGCGGCTCGTGCTGCACTCGCCGTGGGGCCGGCGGGTCAACGCACCCTGGGCGCTCGCCGTCGCCGCCACCATCCGGGAGCGGTTCGGCGTCGACGGCTCGGTCGTCGGCAACGACGACGGCATCGTGGCGCGCATCCCCGACCTCGGCGACGACCCGGAGTCCCCCGGCTCGCGCGACACGAGCGGGTTCGCCGACCTGTTCGTCGTCGACCCCGACGAGCTCGAGGCCCTCGTCACGGTCGAGGTCGGCGGGTCGGCGCTGTTCGCATCCCGCTTCCGCGAGTGTGCCGCGCGGGCCCTGCTGCTGCCGCGGCGCAACCCCGGCGCCCGCGCCCCGCTGTGGCAGCAGCGGCAGCGGGCCGCGCAGCTGCTCGACGTCGCCCGCGAGCACGCCGACTTCCCGATCCTGCTCGAGACGGCCCGCGAGTGCCTGAAGGACGTCTACGACCTGCCCGCGCTGCTCGAGCTCGTGCGACGCATCCGCACCCGCGACGTCGAGGTCGCCGAGGTCGTCACCGAGCGCGCGTCGCCGTTCGCCCAGACGTTGCTGTTCGGCTACGTCGCCTCGTTCCTCTACGAGGGCGACGCCCCGCTCGCCGAGCGTCGCGCCGCGGCGCTCGCGCTCGACCCGGCGCTGCTCTCGGAGCTGCTCGGGCGGGCGGAGCTGCGCGAGCTGCTCGACCCCGAGGTCATCGAGCGCACCGAGCAGGAGCTGCAGCGCCTCGCCGACCGCAAGGTCTCCGGGGTCGAGGGGGTCGCCGACCTGCTCCGGCTGCTCGGACCGCTCACGACCGCCGAGGTCGGCGAACGCCTCAAGGACGGCGACGCGGCCGCCCTGCTGGCCGAGCTCCGCGACCAGCGCCGGGCCCTCGAGGTCCCGGTCGCGGGCGAGACCCGCTGGGCGGGCGTCGAGGACTCCGGCCGGCTGCGCGACGCGCTCGGCGTCCAGGTCCCGCTCGGCGTGGCCCAGGCGTTCCTCGACCCGGTCAAGGACCCGCTCGGCGACCTGCTCGCCCGGCACGCCCGCACCCACGGCCCGTTCACGACGGCCGAGGCCGCGGCCCGGTTCGGACTCGGGGCCGCGGTCGTCGGCGACGTCCTGCGACGGCTCTCGCGCGACGGCCGGCTCACCGAGGGCGAGTTCCGGCCGTCGGCCTCCGGCTCGGAGTGGGTCGAGCCGGGCGTCCTGCGCCGGCTGCGCAGCCGGTCCCTCGCCGCCGCGCGCCAGCAGGTCGAGCCGGTCGACACGGCCGCGTTCGGCCGCTTCCTGCCCGCGTGGCAGCGGGTGGGCTCACGGACCCGCGGCCCGGAGGGCGTGCTCGCGGCGATCGACCAGCTCGCCGGGGTGGCGCTGCCGGCCTCGGCGTGGGAGACCCTCGTGCTGCCGGCCCGCGTGCCGGGCTACGCACCGGGCGACCTCGACGAGCTGCTCGCGGCCGGCGAGGTCGTCTGGACGGGCGCCGGCAGCCTGCCGGGCGGTGACGGCTGGGTCCAGCTGCACCCGGCAGACCTCGTCCTGCCCGCCCACCGCGAGCCGGTCGAGCCCGACGCGCTGGAGCAGCAGGTCCTGGCGGCGCTCGACGGCGGCGGGGCGTACCTGTTCGGCCAGCTCGTCGCCGCGGTCCGCGCGGCGTCCGACGAGGAACCCGTCGGCGACTCCGCCGTGCTCGACGCCCTGTGGCGTCTCGTCTGGGCCGGCCGGGTCGCGGGCGACACGCTCGCGCCGCTGCGCGCGCTCGTCTCCGGGCGCGGGGCCCACCGCGCCACCCGACGGGCGCCGCGGGCCCGGCTGCGGACCGGTCGGGCGCTCGCCGCCCGGCCCAGCGCGCCGCCGACCGCGTCGGGTCGCTGGTTCCGGCTCGACGACACCGCCGACGCGACGGCGCTCGCCCTGGCGAGGGCGGACGCCCTGCTCGCCCGGTACGGCGTCGTCACCCGCGGCTCGGTCGTCGCCGAGCAGACGCCGGGCGGGTTCGCGGGCGCCTACCGCGTCCTGCGCGAGCTGGAGCAGACCGGCGCCTGCCTGCGGGGCTACTTCGTCGACGGCCTCGGGGCGGCCCAGTTCGCCGCCGCACCGACGATCGACCGGCTGCGCGGCTTCCAGCGCGACGAGCCCGACCCGCAGGCCGAGGCCGTCGTCCTCGCCGCGACCGATCCCGCCAACCCCCACGGCGCGGCGCTCGGCTGGCCCGACGTCGTCGGCGGCGCCGACGACCTGCGGCACCGCCCCGCCCGCAAGGCCGGGTCGCTCGTGGTCCTCCACGACGGCTCGGCGGCGGTCTACCTCGAGCGGGGCGGTCGGCGGGTCCTGCCCTTCACCGACGACCCGGTCCGGCTGCGGGCGGCCGCCGAGGTGCTCGCCGCCCTCGTGCGGTCCGGGCGGCTCGGTCGCCTCACGGTCGAGACCGTCGCGGGCGAGCGCGCGGGCACCACCCCGTTCGGCGAGACGCTGCGCGAGGCCGGCTTCGTCGCCCACCCCAAGGGCCTGCGACTCGACCCCGCCCGCATCGGCCAGGGGGCCGGCCGTGCCTGAGGGCGACACCGTCTGGCGGACGGCGCACCACCTGCACGAGGCGTTGTCCGGCCACGAGCTCACCCGCTGCGACGTCCGGGTGCCGCAGCACGCCACGGTCGACCTGACCGGCCAGGTCGTCGACGAGACCGTCAGCCGCGGCAAGCACCTGCTCACGCGGATCGGCTCCACGACGCTGCACACCCACCTCAAGATGGAGGGCGCCTGGCACGTCTACCGGCAGGGCACCCGGTGGCGCCGTCCGGCCCACACCGCCCGCGTCGTGCTGGAGACCGCCACGCACCAGGCCGTCGGCTTCTCGCTGGGCGTCGTCGACGTCGTCGACCGCGACCGCGAGGACACCGTCGTCGGGCACCTCGGCCCCGACCTGCTCGGGCCGGACTGGGACCTCGACGAGGCCACCGCCCGGGTGGCCGCCGACCCCGACCGGCCGGTGTTCCTGGCGCTGCTCGACCAGCGCAACCTCGCCGGCCTCGGCAACGAGTACGTCAACGAGCTGCTGTTCCTCATGGGGCTCGCCCCGACGCGTCCCGTCGGCACCGTGCCCGACGTACGCCGTGTCGTGCAGCGCGGGCAGCAGCTGCTCGACCTCAACAAGGCCCGTGTGGAGCGCTCGTTCACCGGCAGCACCCGGCAGGGCGAGGACCGCTGGGTCTACTCCCGCGAGCGCCGACGCTGCCGTCGCTGCGGCACGCCGATCCGCCGGGGCGACCTCGGCGACCGGCCGACGACCGAGCGTCAGACGTTCTGGTGCCCGCACTGCCAGCCGGCCTGACCCCGTTCCGCGAGGTCAGACGCGGGCGCGCTCCCGCTCCCACACCATGGCCTCGTCGAGGTCGGTGCGGGCGTTGTCCCACGAGTCGAGGAACCAGTTCTGCCGCACCGTCCACGGCGCGCTGCGGCCCTGCTGCGGCAGCACGTCCTTCGCGCGCTGCACGTAGCCGGACTGCAGGTCCAGGGCGGGTGCCGAGTCACCGGCCGCCCCGGCCGGGTCGGGCATGCCCCAGGCGTAGCCCTTCTCGCGCAGGTGGTTGAGGAAGCGCGGGACGTAGCGCCAGGTCAGGTCGGCGCGCAGCGTCCACGACGCGTTCGTGTAGCCGATGCACCAGGCCAGGTTCGGCACGCCGCTGAGCATCAGGCCCTTGTAGACGAAGCGGTCGTTCGGGTCGACCTTCTCGCCGTCGACGTCGATCGCGACCTTGCCGAGCGCCACGACCTTGAGACCGGTCGCCGTGACGACGACGTCGGCGTCGAGGTGCTCGCCGGACTGCAGCCGGATCCCGGTGGCGTCGAAGCGCTCGATCCGGTCGGTGACGATCGACGCGCGACCGCGGCGGATCGCTCGCCACAGGTCGCCGTTGGGCACGACGCACAGGCGCTGGTCCCACGGGTTGTAGTGCGGCGTCAGGTGCGTCCGGTCGAAGTCCTCCGGCACGGCCTTCTCGGCGCGCGTGAGCAGGATCTTGCGGGCCACCTTCGGGAAGCGTCGGCAGAACTCGTAGAAGCCGACGGCCACCGTCGCGTTCTTGACCTGCGTCGCGCGGTGCGCCGCCTCGGCCGGGAGCACCTTGCGCAGACCGGCGGCGATCTTGTCCTCCTGCGGGAGGGACGTGATGTACGTGGGCGAGCGCTGGAGCATCGTGATGTGCTCGGCGTCGTCGGCCATCGACGGGATCAGGGTGATCGCCGTGGCGCCCGAGCCGATGACGACGACCTTCTTGCCCGCGTAGTCGAGGTCCTCGGGCCAGAACTGCGGGTGCACGACCTCGCCCTGGAAGTCCTCGAGGCCCGGGAAGTCGGGCGTGTAGCCCTCGTCGTAGTCGTAGTAGCCGCTGCAGAAGAACAGGAAGCTGCCGGTCTGGGTGACGGTCCGGCCGTCGACCTCGGCGGTCACGGTCCAGCGGGCGTCCTCGCTCGACCAGCTGGCCGCGGCCACGCGGTGCCCGAAGCGGATCTTGTCGGCGATGCCGAACTCGTCGGCCGCGTCGGCGATGTACTGACGGATGTCGGCGCCGTCCGCGATGGACTTGCGCTGGGTCCAGGGCCGGAACGGGTAGCTCAGCGTGTACATGTCGGAGTCCGAGCGGATGCCGGGGTACCGGAACAGGTCCCACGTGCCGCCGACGCGCTCGCGGGCCTCGAGGATCGCGTAGCTGCGATCGGGGGACATCGTGCTGAGGCGGTAGGCCGCCCCGATGCCGGAGAGCCCGGCGCCGATGATGATGACGTCCACGTGGTCGGTCATGATCCTCCTCAGATACCGTCGGTATCTGAAATGTACCGCACGGAAGCCCGCCGCGGTCAAGATCGCGGCCCGGATCACGTTCGGCCGCGTCGTCTACGATCGGGACGTGACCGAGACCGACACCCTCGACGCCGCCGCCTCCTCCGAGGAGGTCGAGACCCGCGACCCCCGATGGCTCATGATCGTCGGCGGTGCGATCTCGCTGTTCGCCGCGGCCACGCTGCTCGTCGAGAAGGTGAACTTCCTCCAGAACCAGGCGGACGGCAAGCCGACGGGCCTGAGCTGCGACCTCAACGCCTTCGTCAGCTGCGGCGGCGTCATCAACACCGAGCAGGCCTCGGTCTTCGGCTTCCCGAACCCGATCATGGGCGTCGTCGGCTTCTCGATCGTCGTCACGCTCGGCGTCCTGCTCGCCGCCGGCGTCCGGTTCCCCCGCTGGGTCTGGCTCGGCCTGCAGGCCGGCGCACTGTTCGGCATCGGTCTGATCACCTGGCTGCAGTACCAGTCGATCTTCGTGATCGGGAAGCTCTGCCCGTGGTGCATGGTCGTGTGGGTGATCATGATCCCGCTGTTCGTCCTGATCACCGCCCGCAACCTGCGCGCCTACGCCCCGCAGTCGGCGGTCAGCCGGTTCCTGAGCAACTGGACCCTGCTCGTCGTCCTGCTCTGGTACGTCGTCGTCGCCGCCGCGATCTGGTTCCAGTTCGGCTCGAACCTCTGGGCCTGAGCCTCACACCTCGTCGACGGGCTTCGGCCCGACCTCCTCGTAGGCCTTCTCCAGGCGGGTCACCGCGAGGAAGTGCAGCAGCACGTCGGGCTGGTCGACCAGCTCGGCGACGGCCTTCTCGCCCTTGATCTCCGGCCAGCGCTCCTGACCCAGCTCGCTGATGCGAGCCTGCGCGTCGAGCGCCGCGAGCACGAGGTCGCTGCACCGGCCGATGGTCCGCTGGGACGGCTCGCCCGGCTCCTTCAGACCGTCGAGGCAGGCCTTCGTGGGCTTCTCGAGGCCGATGGCCTCGGAGCGGATCGCGCTGCACAACGGACCGTACGAGGTCCTCGCGCAGTCCCCGGAGAACGCCGAGCGGGTCCAGGCGCTCAGCAGGGCCTGCCCCCGGGCCCCGAGCTCGAGCGACTCGCGCCGCTTCGCCGGGTCGAGCGGCAGGCAACGCTTGGCCTCGCAGACGAGCCCGAAGCCGGTCGCGCCGCGCTTGACGTACAGCTTCTGCGAGGCGGTGACGGACTCGACGCCGCGACGCAAGCGGCTGTCGGCGTTGATCCGGACGGACCAGGCGCAGTCCGTCCGGACCTGGGCGAGCGCTCGGCGCACCGTGCGCGCCGCGGCGTCGGAGTCGCGGTTGCGGCGGTCGGCCTTCGCCGCCTGCGACCGTAGTCCCGGGTGGACGGTCGCGAGCAGGTCGTCGGGCAGGGCCGGTCGTTGCTCCATCGCGTCGTCCAGGTTCTCGATCGACGTCGCGATGCCGTCGCACGCGATCTTCTGGTCGGTCCGCGCGGCCTTGGTCGTCGGGTCCTTCGCGTCGTAGAGCGTCTCCGGCACGATCGTCGACTCGTAGAACACCCGGTTGCGGGTCGAGCTCTCCCAGATCGACCACTGCGAGCGGTAGGACTCCAGCCGCTCCTGTCCGGCCCGCGCCGCCACCACCGACCCGGCGACGGCACCGCCGAGCACCAGCACGACCGCGAGGGCGATCACGAGCAGGAGCCGGCGACGGCGACGGCGACCGGGTGGCGGACCGTCGAGCGGCGCGGGGGCGTCGGACATGGGGCTCCTGAACTCGGGGACGACGACCTCAGGGTGCACCAGATCGAGCCACCCCGGGGCGGAACCGACGAATTGGTCCCGGTCCGACTCAGCCGACCGGGACGGCGCTGCCGAGGTCGGCCACGGTGGTCCGAGCCAGCTCGTCGCGCACGGCGGCCGCGACGCGTCGCTCGACGGCTCCGAGGTCGGCCGCGACCTGACGACCCACCGGGCAGTCGGGGCTCGGGCCGTGCAGACCGAGGACGGGGTCGTCGCCCTGCACGACGGCCCAGACGTCGGCGAGCGTCGTCGTCCGCGGGTCGCACGCGAGGCGCCAGCCGCCGGAGCGGCCGGCGGTCGAGGCGAGCAGACCGGCGTCGCGCAGGGGGCCCAGCACCTTGCGCACGTGCACGGGGTTGACGTTCGCGCTGGCGGCGAGCTCGGTGGCGCCGACCGCCCGCCCGTCGGCCGCCGCGAGGTAGGTCATGACATGAGCGGCCACGGAGAACTGGGTGTTCGTCGGGGTGGCCATGACCCCATCATCGCATATCGCCATCACATCGGCTACAGTTTCTAACTGCCACCATCGTGACGACAGTTTGGAGAGAACTCATGACCATCGCCCTCACCGGAGCCTCCGGCCAGCTCGGCCGCCTCGTCGTCGCCGAGCTGCTGCAGCGCGTCGACCCCCGCCGACCTCGTGCTCATCAGCCGCGACCCGTCCGGCCTCGCGGACCTCGCGCCCGGCGTCCCGGCCGAGAACCTGCGCCGCGGCGACTTCACCGACCCGACGACCCTGCCGTCGGCCTTCGCGGGCGTCGACGAGCTGCTCATCATCTCGACCGACGCCGTCGGCTCGCGGCTCGAGCCGCAGCGCGCCGCCGTCGCCGCAGCCCGTGACGCCGGTGTGCGCCGTGTCGTCTACACCTCCGTCCCCGGGCCCGAGGACGACAACCCCGCCGGCGTCGTGGCCGACCACGCCGCCACCGAGGCCGCGATCCGCGAGAGCGGCCTGGCCTGGACCTTCCTGCGCAACAACCTCTACGCCGACATGCAGCGGCCGAGCCTGGACCAGGCTGCCGCGAGCGGCTCGTTCGTGACCAACATCGGCGACGGTCGCACCGCCTACGTCTCCCGCGCGGACTGCGCCGCCGTCGCCGCGGCCGTGCTCGCGACCGACGGTCACGACGGGCAGGCGTACGACGTGACCGGCCCCGAGGCGGTGGGCGCCGACGACCTCGCAGCCCTGGCCGGCCGCATCAGCGGGTCGGACGTCGCCGTCGTGCAGGTCGACGACGCGGCCTACGTCGCGGGCCTGGAGCAGGCCGGCCTGCCCACCCCCGTCGCGCAGCTCCTCGCCTCGTTCGGCACCTCGACCCGTGAGGGCTGGCTCGAGGACGTCACCAGCGTCGTCGAGGACCTGACCGGTCGCGCTCCGCAGACCCTTGCGGAGGCCGTCGGGCTCTGAGCCGCTGAGGTCGTCACGGCTCGGTCCGTGACGGCCGCTTCGCGGCGACGACTGGGAGCTGCGGGGATCCCTCGGCGGCCGCTTCGCGGCGCTGGGGGGCCCGACTCGATTCACTCGCCTGTTTCACGGCATGACAAGGGCCCTCGCCGGCCGCGCGCAGAGCGCGAACCACGAGGGCCCTTGTCATGCCGTGGAGCTGCGGGGAATCGAACCCCGGTCCTCTGGCGCTGGGTCAGGACTTCTCCGGGTGCAGTTCGTCTGGCGCTTTTCTCGGCCCCGGTGCTCGGACGAACGCGTCACCGACAGGCTCAGCCGCAGAAAAGTCCCGATCACGCCCTACGGCGCGACGTGATCAGCAAGTCCCCTAGATGAGACAGACGATCCGGGACGGGGACGCTCCCGGGTCTGCCCTTCACCAGTCGCTGTCAGGCAGCGAGGGCGAAGTCAGTGCGCTTGGAATCGGCACTTATGGGTTTGCAACGATCGTTCGAGAGATGACGTTGCCTCCTCTACCCGCTTCTCCTGATCCGAACGACCACAGTCGAAACCGATCAGCCCCTCTGGAATTGTCAATCAACATCAGTCTACAACCGTGCGCGGACATCAGGCATTCCCTCGTCCCTTCCGGGTCAAGACCCCCGGGAGCGGTGGATCTTCAACCGTCTCAGCGCTGGGACGGTTGAGGATCCACCGCCCACCCCGGGATCGTGACTTTCGGTTGAGGATCCACCGCTCGACGGGGACCGTCAGCCGAAGATGGACTCGGCCCACTCCGGGTGGTCGATGAACGGGTTCCGGTTGTGCTGGTAGGTGTCGTAGATGACCTGGTTGCGGCGCTTCTCGAAGGTCGAGGGCGGGTCCTGCGCGTTCCACGCGAGCAGCACCGACAGCCGGCCGATGTACGGCGCGCTGCCGTTGCTGGTCGACTCGTTCGGCTCCAGGTCCGCGAACCCGTCGCCGCCCTCGTAGCGCACGGCCATGTAGAGGATCATCCGCGCGACGTCGCCCTTGACGGCGTCCGGCGGCTCGAAGGAGTCGCTGTCGGTCGCGCACTGCGAGCAGCCGCTCACGGCGCTGCCGCCGTCGTCGAAGTCCTTGTTGCCGCGGATCGAGTTGACCTGCACGTCCTCGGGCCGCAGGTGGTGCAGGTCGGTGCCCGGGCCCGTCGCGGTGCCGAAGTCGCCGTGGCTCTTGGCCCACACGTGCTCACGGTTCCAGTCGCCCGTCGATCCGCCGTTGAGCGACTTCGACCGGGACTTCTGCGAGTAGAGCAGGATCACGTTGCTGCTGTTCGACGGGTCCTGGTCGGTGTTCTTGAGCGCGTTCCACACGCCGTCGTAGCTGACGGTCGACTGCTTCGAGATGATCGCGTGCAGCGCGTCGCGCAGCTGCTCCCCGCTCTTGCCCGAGGCGGACGCGTAGTAGTCGTCGACGGCATCGGCCGAGGCCGGTGGCGCGACGAGGGCGGACAGGACGACGATGACGGCCAGGGCGACGGCCCTGGCTCCCCCGAGATGCTTCATCCGGCCACCCTCGCGGTCCGGGCGCCCGCACCGCAAGAGTCACGACCGGTGCTTCACCGAGCCGTCGCGCGATCGTCATCCGCCGGGCGCAGCAGGACCGCAGCGGTCGCCGCGGCCACGACGAGCAGCCCGACGCACATCCAGGTGCCGGCCCGGAAGCCTGGTCCGAACACGTTGGGCGAGGCGAAGTCCGACCCCGAGATGCCCGCGAGCGGCGGGATCGCCGCGACCGCCAGCAGGCCGGCGGTCCGGGCGACGGCGTTGTTGACGCCGGACGCGATCCCCGCCTCCCGGTCCGGCACGGCGGCCAGCACGGCACTCGTCAGCGGCGCCACGAGCATGGTCAGGCCGATCCCGAAAACGAACGCGCCCGGCAGCACGTCGGTCCACGGCGACGCGTCCGGACCGATCCTCAGGTACAGCACGAGGCCACCGGCCGCGACGAGCGGGCCGAGGGTCAGCGGCAGCCGCGGTCCGACCCGGTCGCCCCACGCGCCCGCCCGACCGGAGAACAGCAGCATCAGGACGGTCGCGGGCAGCGTCGCGAGGCCGGCCTCCAGCGGGCTGTATCCGGCGACGTACTGCAGCTGGAGCACGAGCAGGAACATCGACCCGCTGAGCGCGGCGTAGATCGCGAACGTCGACAGGTTCGCCGCGGAGAACACCCGGTCGGCGAACAGGTCCATCGGCACGAGCGGGTGCCGCGCGGCCCGCTGGTGGACGACCATCGCCGCCAGCACCACGACGCCCGCCGCGACGGCCCGCCAGGCCTCGTCGACCAGGCCGTAGGTGAGCAGCACGAGGGTCGCGACGGTGAGGACCCCGCCCACGACGTCGGGGCGGGCCTGCTCGCCGCGGGACTCGGGCACGTGCCGCAGGGCGATCCACACGATCGCCAGGACGAGGGGCACGTTGAGCCAGAACACCGATCGCCAGCCGGCGACCCCGACGAGCCAGCCGCCCGCGAGCGGACCGACCGCCGTGGTCACGCCCGACAGCCCGGACCAGATGCCGATCGCCCGGCCTCGGTCCTGCGGGTCGATCGAGGCGGAGATGATCGCGAGGCTGCCCGGGGTGAGCAGCGCGCCGCCGACGCCCTGCAGCACTCGGGCCGCGACCAGCAGCTCGATCGAGGGCGCGACCGCGCACAGGAGCGACGCCACGCCGAACCACACGACCCCGACGACGAAGACCCGCCGCCGTCCCCACCGGTCGCCGAGGGACCCCGCGACCAGGACGAGCGCCGCGAGCGCGAGCGTGTAGCCGTTGACCGTCCACTGCAGGCCCGCGACCCCCGCACCCAGGTCACGGTCGATCGTCGGGAGGGCCAGGCTCACGATCGACCCGTCGAGGAAGGCCATGCCGGACGCGAGCACCATCGCGGCGACGAGCCAGCGCCCCTCCGGGCTGGAGAGCCTCACGACGCGAGCCCCAGCAGCCGAGCGCCGTTGTCCCACAGGACGGCTCGCAGCCAGTCCTCCCCCGGCTCCATCCGCTCGAGGACCTCGACCTGGTGCTCCCACGGGTACGGGATGTTCGGGAAGTCGCTGCCGAACAGCAGTCGCTCGTCCAGGCCGCGCAGGTACGCCGGGAGCGTCGTGACCGGCGGCTCGTCCCAGAAGTCGACGAACGCCATCGTCGTGTCGAGGTGGACGTTGGGGTAGCGCCGGGCGAGGTCGCAGAACGCCTCGGTCTCCGGCATGCCCAGGTGGGCGATGACGAGCGGCAGGCGGGGGCGCCGGCGCAGGACCGCCTCGACGGAGCCGGGGCCCGTGGTCGCGGTCGGCGTCGGGCTGGATCCGGCGTGCAGCACGGTCGGGACCTGCGCCTCGTCCAGCACGTCCCACACGGGGTCGAGCAGCGGGTCGTCGGCCGCGAAGTCCCCGACCTGCAGGTGCGCCTTGAACAGCTGGACACCGGCCTCGACCCGCCGCCGGACGTACGTGCCTGCGTCCGGCTCAGGGAAGAACGTCGCGCAGCGCAGCGCCTCCGGCACCCGGTCGGCGAAGTCGGCGGTCCAGTCGTTCATGAACTCGGCGACACCGGGCTTGTGCGCGTACGACAGCGCCGAGAACCGCTCCACGCCGAGCCCGCGCAGGACCTCGACGCGGTCGTCGTCGCTGCCGCGGTACCGGATCGGCCAGGGCCGGCCGATCTTCGGGCCGGCCGCGTCGAAGTGCGCCCACACGGCCCGCAGGATCGCCGGCGGCATGAAGTGCACGTGCACGTCGAGCACGCGGCGCGGTGGGGTCACGCGCCGAGACTACGCCTGAGGCGACCGCCGGACCGGCGAGGTCAGCCGATGCCGAGCTCGCTCGCGGGGAACGGACGGCCGTCGTCGAACGTCAGCGTCGAGCCCCCGGTGACCCGCCCCTCCCGCACGAGGTCGGCGAGCTGCTCGGCCGTGTAGGGACCGTAGTCGTGCCCCATCGCGACGACGGTGTACCGGCCCTCCGGCAGCCGGGCGGCGAGGTCGGGCGCGGGCGCCGCCGGGTGCGGTGCCGACGACGGCGTCTCGGTCGAGACCACCCAGCGCAGGCCGAGCGTCAGGAGCAGCGCCGCGAACGGCAGCGTCAGCACCACGTACACGAGGTACAGGCCCGCGGCGACGAGCAGCGCGACGACCGGCAGGACGATGCCGCACCACCACGTCGCGAGGTCGGACCGGGCGACGATCGCGAGGGCCGCCGGCAGCACGAGGAACACCACGGCCACGAGCGAGCAGACGCTCGCCGCGATCAGGGCCTCGTGGCGGGCGACCTGGTCGGTGGCCAGCGCGTACGCGGCCCCGAGGACGGCACCCACCACCGAGAGCGCCCCGATGACGAGGCAGGTCGCGGCCACGGCGACGCGGGCCGAGGACGAGCGCGGGCGGTCGGCGATCACGGACGACATGGCGACACCCTAGGGGCGCCGCGCGGACGGTGGCGAGGACCGAGGGTCAGCGGATGCCCTTGAGGCTGCGGCCGAGCTCGCGCTGCGCGTCGCGGACCGCCTGACGCTCGGCGATCGCGTGCCGCTTGTCGTACTGCTTCTTGCCGCGCGCGAGCGCGATCTCGACCTTCGCCCGGCCGTCCTTGAAGTACAGCGACAGCGGGACGAGGGTCAGGCCCTTGGACTGGATGCGCTGGTCGATCTTGTCGATCTCGTGCCGGTTGAGCAGCAGCTTGCGCCGCCGGCGCGTCTCGTGGTTGGTCCACGTGCCGTTCGCGTACTGCGGGATGTGCACCTGGAGCAGCCACGCCTCGCCGCGGTCGATCTCGGCGAAGCCGTCGACGAGGGACGCGCGACCGGCACGCAACGACTTGACCTCGGTCCCCGTGAGGACCAGGCCGGCCTCGTAGGTGTCCTCGATGTGGTAGTCGTGACGCGCCTTCTTGTTCTGCGCAATCATCGTGCGCCCGGTCTCCTTGGGCATGGCTCCAGTCTGTCAGACGGGGTCCTGGCCGGCGTCCCGCCGGGCCTGCGCGACGACGACCGGGTCCTCGCAGCCCGCGGCGAACCCGGCGATCCGCCGGTCGATGTCGCGCTGCAGGACGCGGATCCCGATGCGCTCGGCGACGGGCGCGAGCCAGGCCGGCCGGCAGCGGAAGCTGTACCGCCACGTCGCGACCGAGCGCTGCGGGTCGTCCGGGTGCGGCACGAACCGCCAGCCGCCGGCGAAGGACTCGAAGAACCAGGGGCCTTCGACCATTCGCATCCCGACGTTCGTCGGCGGGTTGTACGACACGTACTCGCTGAGCATCGACAGGACCTTGGTGCGGTGCACGGTCCGCGTGCGCACGCCCTTGGCGGGACGCTCGCCCAGCAGCTGCTGCTGGTCGATGAACCGGTCCCAGCGCAGTCGGGTCTCCCCCGTCGTCTGCGACACGGCGAAGGCGGTGGCGGCGTCGACCGGGAGCTCGACGGACGACTCGACGACCGGCACGGCGGCCTACAGCCAGCCCATGGGGTTCACGGTCCGCCCGTTGGCGATGACCATGAAGTGCAGGTGGCAGCCGGTCGAGTACCCGGTGCTGCCGACGTAGCCGATGACCTCGCCGCGGCTGACCTTCTGCCCCGCGCCGCGGGCGAACCGCGACAGGTGGTTGTAGGTGGTGACGATGCTCTGGCCGCGCTTCACGCCGTTGGCCAGGATCACGCGGTTGCCGTAGGCGCCGTTGAAGTACTGCTGGATGATGCGCCCGCTCGCGGCGGCCCGGATCGGGGTGCCGCAGCCGACGCCGAAGTCGGTGCCGTCGTGCAGCTTGTAGACGCCCGTGATCGGGTGCCGGCGCATGCCGTAGGGCGACGTGATCGGCCCGTTGACGGGGTACGACAGAGTGCCGCCGCCGTCGCCGCCGTTGGACTTGCCGCCGTCACGCCGGTCCTTGCGGGCCAGCGCGGCCAGCCGGGCGTTGAGGGAGGCTCGCTCGGACTCGAGCTCGCGGACGAGTCGCGCGTCGTCCTCCCGGGCCTTGCGCGCCTTGCCGGCGGCAGCACCCCGCGCCTCGACGAGGTCGCCGACCGCTCGGGTCTGGTCCGCCGCCTTGGCCTCCAGCTGGCGCTTGAGCACGAGGTTGGCCGCGGCGGCCCGACGGGCGGCCGCGACCTCGTTGCGCAGCTTCTGCACCTCGTCGCGGTTGATCCGCAGCATGACCTTGGCCGCCGCGAGCCGCTGCATCGTGGCGATCTGGGCGTCGCTGACCGAGCGGTTGAGGCTCATCCGCTCCGAGAACGTGCTGGGCTTCTCGCCCTGGACCAGCTCGCTGAAGGCCCGCAGACCGCGGTCGCCGTCCTTGAGGGTCTCCAGCGTGAACTGCTGGACCCGCTTCTCCGAGGCCTCGAGCTTCGCCTCGCCCTGCGCCAGGCGGGCCTTCGCGGCGGCCAGCTGGGCCTCGCTGCGCTCGAGCTTCGCCTGCATCGCGGCGTCCTGGGCCCGTGCCGTGGCCAGCTGGCCGCGGGTCTCCCCCAGGTGGGTGCGGGCGGCGCTGAGCCGGCCCTCGGCCGCCTTGAGCGCGCGGGCAGCCCGCGCGAACGCCGCGCTGGACTCGTCGTAGCTCTTGCGGGCGTCGCCGAGCTTGCCCGAGACCTCGCCACGCTTCTTCTTCAGGTCGTCCTTGGAGTCCGCCCACGAGGGACCGACGAGGCCCAGGACGAGCGCGCAGATGAGCGCGAGCGCGAGCGCGGGCTTGCGGTTCATGACCTGCCTCGGGGAAGAAGTGGCGGGTGTTACTCGTGTGACTCTAGGCCATGAAGGTCAGACGTCAAGGTATTTGCGCGTCATGACGAGCGTCGGGACGAGCGCCAGCACGACCGCCAGACCGGTCGTCACGAGCATGACGAACCCGGCGTCCTGCCAGCGGACCCACGTCGTGACGCTGCCCAGGTTCGCGCGCAGGTAGCCGTAGACCACGACGCCCATGAACGCCGCGATCCCTGCCGCCGCGAGCGCCGCCGAGATGAGCGCGGCGAGCAGGGACTCCAGCACGAACGGCAGCTGGATGTGCCAGCTGGAGGCACCGACGAGCCGCATGATGCCGATCTCGCGCCGCCGGGCGTACGCCGTCATCCGGATCGTGTTGGAGACCTGCAGGATCGCCGCGACGATGAGCAGCAGCGCGGTGCCGATGGCGGCCCACTGCAGCTTGTCGAGGATCTCGTACAGGGGCTTGAGCAGCTGGCGCAACGACGTCGCGCTGTCGACGCCGTCCATGCCGGAGACCTGGCTGATGACGCCGCGGAAGTCCTGGGCGTCCTTGAGCGTGACGTCGTAGGACTCCGGGAACACGTCCGGGCTCAGCGCCTCGAGCTGCTTGCGGCCGGTCTCGGACTGGCCGAGGACCTCGCGGGCCCGCTCGTAGTTGTCCTGCGGGGTGCGGACGTCGAAGCCCTTGACCTCGGGGTTCGTGCGCAGGGCCTCCTGCACGGCCTCCTTCTGCTCCTGCGTCGCCGCTCCCCCGACGCACGTCTGGCTCGGGGAGTTCTCGGTGCACAGGTCGACGCGCAGCTGCAGCAGGGTGCCGTAGTACTGCTCGGTGCGGTCGGCCTGGCTCTGCATGAGCAGGCCGAGCGCCGCCAGCAGCAGCGAGACGGTCATCGTGACCACCAGCGAGATGGTCATGGACGTGTTGCGGGACAGGCTCGCGCGGAGCTCGCTCAGGGTGTGTCGCATGGGGTCCTCAGGACTGGTAGCCGTAGATGCCGCGGGCCTCGTCGCGCACGATCCGGCCCTCCTCGAGCTCGATGACGCGCTTGCGCATCTGGTCGACGATCGAGGAGTCGTGCGTGGCCATCACGACGGTGGTGTCGGTGCGGTTGATCCGGTCGAGCAGCTTCATGATCCCGACGCTCGTGGTGGGGTCGAGGTTGCCGGTGGGCTCGTCGGCGATGAGGATCTTCGGCCGGTTGACGTAGGCGCGGGCGATCGCCACGCGCTGCTGCTCGCCGCCGGACAGCTCGTCGGGCATCCGGTGGCTCTTGCCCTCCAGGCCGACCAGCTCGAGGGTCTCGGGCACGATCTGCGCGATCTCGGCGCGCGAGCGACCGATGACCTGCAGCGCGAACGCGACGTTCTCGAACACCGTACGGTTCGGCAGCAGCCGGAAGTCCTGGAAGACCGTGCCGACCTCGCGGCGCAGCTTCGGGACCTTCCAGCTCGAGAGCTTGTTGATCTCCTTGCCGGCGACGTACACGCGCCCGCTGGTCGGGCGGGTCTCGCGCAGCACGAGCCGCAGGAACGTGGACTTGCCCGAGCCCGAGGCCCCGACGAGGAAGACGAACTCGCCCTTCGCGATCTCCAGGTCCAGCGAGGCGAGGGCCGGGCGCTTCTGGGTGGGATAGGTCTTGGTGACCTTGTCGAAGCGAATCACCCGTCGAGTCTAGGCACGCGGACCCACGTCGCCGTGCAGGCTCGCCTGGGGTCGGTAGCGTGCCCGCATGGTCCTCCGCCTGCCCGACCCGCGCCGTCTGCCCGACCTGGCCGCGGGCGTGGCGGCTCTGCTCCCTCGCGTCGTGGGGCTGCTCGACTCGGCCGAGCAGCTGCTGGAGCGCGCCCACCGCCTCGTCGACGACATCGACGCGACCCGCGCCGCGGCCGACGCCGTGGTCGTGCGGACGGCCGGCACCGTCGCGAGCGTCCAGCCGACGCTCGACCGCGCCGCGACGATGGTCGACACGCTCGGCCCCGTCGTCGACGACCTGGGACCGGTGGCCGAGCAGCTGCTGCCCGTCCTGCAGAAGATCGCCGACACGACGTCGCCGGAGGAGATCGAGGCCCTCGTCGGCCTCATCGACCACCTGCCGATGCTCGTCGGCAAGCTGGAGTCCGACATCGTGCCCATCCTCGAGGACATGAAGAACGTCGGTCCCGACATCCACGCGCTGCTCGACACGGCGACCGACCTCGCCCGCATGCTCGAGAAGGTGCCGGGACTGAACCGGCGCCGCGGGGATCGACCCGACTGACGACCCGTGGCAGGGTCGGTCCATGGGCGAGGACGAGAAGGACCAGCTCGTGGGCTACCTGCACGACGGCCGCGACGCGCTGCGCTGGAAGCTCGACGGCCTGGACGAGCTCGACGCCCGGCGGGCCGTGACCCGACCGGTCTCAGCCTGCTCGGCCTCGTGCGGCACGTCGCGATCTGCGCGGCCGAGTACTTCGGCCACGTCCTGGGTCGTCCCGCGCCCGACCCGACGCCGGACGTCGGGCTCGACCCCCACGCCGACTTCGTCACCCCCGCTGAGCAGTCGCTCGCCGAGGCGCTCGGCCAGGTCGATCGGTGGTGGGCCCACGCCGACGCGACGATCGCCGCGCTGCCGCTGGACGCCCCGGGCCGGGTCCCGTGGTGGGAGGGCGCCCGCGGCGAGGTCACCCTCCGCCGGCTGCTCGTGCACATGGTCGCCGAGGTGCACCGCCACGCCGGCCACGCCGACGTCCTGCGCGAGACGCTCGACCGCCGGGCCGGCCTGCGCCCCGACGCGACGAACCTGCCCGACGGGTTCGACTGGGTCGCCCACGTCGAGCGGGTCGACCGGGTCGCGCGCGAGGCGGCCGCCCGCCACGGCTGACGCCCCCACCCCGCGATTCGTGACGTTGCGGTCGCTTCAGCCGTCGCGAAGCGACCGGAAGGTCACATATCGCGGCGTGGGGGCCGGGGCGTGGGGCGGGTGGTGAGGGTCAGGCGACGTCCTGGCCGCGACGCCAGCGGATGCCGGCCTCGATGAAGTCGTCGAT
>JAQIJP010000017.1:0-45495 GCA_036946185.1 Aeromicrobium erythreum | reverse complement strand
GTGCTGATCTGCTCCAGCCGGCCGTCGCGCAGCCGGTAGGCACGGGAGTCGCCGATGTGGGCGGTCGCGAAGCGGTGGCCGTCCCACAGCATCGCCTCGAGCGTCGTGCCCATGCCCTCGACGGTCGGGTCCTCGTCGACGAGCTCGCCGAGGCGCCGGTTCGACGCGGCGACGGCCCGGTCGAGGGCCTCGAGCGGATCGATGTCGCCCAGGTCGCGGTCGAGCTGGCGGACGATGTTCATCGTCTCGGCGGACGCGAGGTCACCGGCGGCGGCGCCACCCATGCCGTCGGCGATCGCGATGAGACGTCCGCTCGCGTAGCCCGAGTCCTGGTTGGTCGAGCGGCGCAGACCGACGTCCGTGAGCGCGACGTAGTTCAGCTTCAGCGACGTCATGTCACTTCCGCAGCTCGACGATGGTCTTGCCCAGGCGCACCTGGGTGCCGATCTCGATCGGCAGGGGGCTCGTGATGCGCTGGCTGCCGAGGTAGGTGCCGTTGGTGGAGCCGAGATCCTCGACGAACCACTGCTCGCCGTTGGTGGCAAACCGCGCGTGCCGGGTCGAGACGTAGTCGTCGTTCAGCCGGATCGCGGCGTCGGTGCCGCGGCCGAGCAGGATCGGCTGGTCGCCGAGCGGGACGCTCTGGCCGGCGTTGGGGCCGGACACGATCTGCAGCTTGGTCGGGGTGCCGCGGGGGGCCTTGCTGCGCTTGGCGGTGGGCAGCGGGGAGCGCGAGCGCTCCTTCTTCGGCTTCGGTGCAGGTGCCGCGACCTTGCCGGCGCCGGAGGCCGGGGCCTTCGTGCCGAAGATGTCGGACCGGATGACGGACACGGCCGACAGGACGAACATCCACAGCACGGCGAGGAAGCCGAGCTTGATGAGGGTCAGGGTCAGCTCGGACATCAGCCGTCCTCTCGGGGCGGGGACACGCGGACGACGAAGGTGGTGTTGCCCAGGCGGATCTCGGAGCCGTCGCCGACCTGGCCTGTCTGGACGCGGTGGCCGTTGAGGACGACGCCGTTGGTGGAGCCGAGGTCGGAGATCGTGACGCTCGACCCGGTGGGGGAGTCGTGGATCTTGAGCTGGGCGTGGCGGCGCGAGATGCCGGGGTCGTCGATGCGGAGCTCGGCCTCGCTGCCGCGGCCGATGACGAGTCCCGGGGGCTCGACCGGGTGCTTCATGCCGTTGACCTCGAGCACGACGTCGGGAGCGACGGACCGCGGTCTCGGTCATCCGCTGGCCGCTGGCCGGGGTGACGGAGGCCTGCGTGCGGCTGCGGACCCGGAACCGACCGGTGCCGAGCTCGGGCGCCTCGACGAAGGAGATGGTCAGCGGGCCGGCCAGCGTGTACCGCTGCTCGCGCACGTGGTCCTTGACGAGGGTGGCGAGCTCGTCGGACAGCGTGGTGCCGAACGGGGTGAGTCGCTCGTGGTCGCCGGGGGAGAGCTCGACGGTGAAGTCGTTGGGCACGAGCATCCGCTCGCGCGAGAGCACGTGCGCCGAGTTGTCGATCTCGCGCTGCAGGGCCGCCGCGATCTCGACGGGCTGCACGGCGCTGCGGAAGGCGCGCGCGAAGGCACCCGTCACGGCGCCCTCGAGTCGCTGCTCGAAGCGCTGGAGCACACCGGCCATGGGCGACTCACCTCCTTGTCGCTCGCCCGTCCCCAGTGATCGTATCGGCCCGGCCCCCAACAGCGACCCGGGCACGCGCGGAGTCGCACAGCGGGGCTGTTAGACTCTTGCCTCGGTTCGAGTGACCGACGCGCGAGTGGCGGAACGGCAGACGCGCTGGCTTCAGGTGCCAGTGTCCGCAAGGGCGTGGGGGTTCAAATCCCCCCTCGCGCACCCGAAGAGAAGGCCCCCGATCAGTGATCGGGGGCCTTCGTCGTCCCGGAGGTGGGACCCTCGGGTCTGGGACCGCGGAGAGGACGGATCGTTGCGACGACCACGGTGGCGTGAGGGACTGCATCCCGTGCCTTGGCGCGAGGCCGTGCCAGCGTGGTTCTGGTGGCGGTCCTGGGCTCGCTGAGCAACGACCCGATCCCTGGCCTCGACGGACCGGTCATTCGCTGGGTGGTCGCCGGGGCCGCGGGGATGATCGCGCTCGCGACGACGACTCTGGTGATCGCCGTCGTCGACGGCGCCCGCCCGCGGCTCCTCAGGGCGGTGAGCTCCCTCGTCGCCGCAGGCCTGATCGGCGCAGGCCTGGGCTGGCTGCTCGCGCTCCTACGACCGTGGTGATTCGCTCTGGGGTGCCGTGCCCGACGATCCGTTCTGACGCGCGAGCGCCCGCACCCCGTCAGGCGGCGGGGCCCGGCAGGGGGCTGGCGACCTGTCCGGTCGTCGCGCCGTAGGAGCGGTCGATCGTGGTGAGCAGGACCTCGAGGGCGGCGTCGTGGTCGAGGCGGGAGGTGCCGTCGATGGCGAGGCACGAGAAGCCGTGGACGCCGGACCAGCAGGCGATCTCCGCGCCGCGGCGTGCCTCGGGCGCGAGGTAGCCGACGGCGACGAGGTCGTCGAGGACCTCGGCGAGCATCAGGTACGGGGGAGACGCCTCGACGTCGGCGATCGCGGAGACCGCGAGCCGGAACAGGCCCGGCTCACGGACGGCGAACTCCACGTAGGAGCGGCCGACCTCGGCGAGGCGCATCCGGGCGCGCAGCACCAGGTCGTCGACCGTCACGGACTCGAGCCGACGCGTCATCGTGCCCATCAGCTCCGCCGCGCCGCGTCCGGCGACCTCGGCCAGGAGGTCGTCACGTCCGGCGAAGTGCCGGTACGCAGCGTTGTGCGAGACCCCGACCCGCCGGGCCAGGTCGCGCAGGGCCAGTGCGTCGGCCCCGTGCTCGCGGACGACCTCGACGCCGGCGGACACGAGCGCCTCGCGCAGGTTGCCGTGGTGGTAGGTCGACGCGGTCACGCGTCGACCATAGCCCAGCATGGCCGCCGTGTTGACAGCAGCAACATCATGCCTCACCCTCATGTTGACACCATCAACTTCGAGGAGGCGCCGTGGGCCGCAAGTCGCTCGTGCTGCTCACCGTGTGCCTGGCCACGGTGACGATCAACCTCAGCACGATGATCGTGAACATCGCGCTGCCGACACTCGCCGAGAGCTCGACGCGGGCACGCGGGACCTGCTCTGGATCGTCGACGCCTACAACCTCGCCTTTGCGGCCCTCGTCCTCGCGATGGGATCGCTCTCGGACCGGTTCGGTCGACGGCCCGCCCTCGTCCTCGGGCTGGCCGGGTTCGCCCTGAGCAGCGCTGCGGCGGCGCTCGTCGACTCGAGCGAGCAGCTCGTCGTCGTGCGGTTCGCGATGGGCGTCTTCGCCGCCGTCATCTTCCCGACGACGCTCTCGATCATCGCCAACACGTTCAGCGATCGCCGCGAGCGGGCGTCGGCGCTCGGGCTGTGGGGCGCGGCGGTCGGGGTCGGGGTCGCGCTGGGGCCCGTCGCCGGCGGCTTCCTGCTCACGCACTTCTCGTGGCACAGCGTGTTCTGGGCGCTCGTCCCGCTTGCCCTCGTGACGATGCTGCTCGCGATCGCCTTCGTGCCCGAGTCGCGCGACACGACGGTGCCGCGGATCGACCGAGTCGGCTTCGTCGTGTCCGTCGCTGCCCTCGGCACGCTGACCTGGACGATCATCGAGGCGCCCGAGCACGGCTGGGGCAGCCTCCCGACGATCAGCGGCTTCGTCGCCGCGGCGCTGCTCGTGGTCGTCTTCGTGCTCGTGGAGCGCGCCGTCGAGCACCCGATGATCGACGTGACACTGTTCCTCGACCGTCGCTTCAGTGCCGCGTGTGCCGCCGTGACCATCGCGTTCTTCGCGCTGTTCGGCTTCGTCTTCCTGATCACGCAGTTCTTCCAGTTCGTCCGCGACTACACGCCGCTGCAGACGGGACTGCGCTTCGTGCCGGTCGCGCTCGCGATCGCCGTCGCCTCGATCGTCGGGGGCCAGCTCGCGCCGCGGCTCGGGACGAGGCTCGTGGTCACACCGGGTCTCGTCCTCCTGGGCGGGGCGTTCCTGTGGATCTCGCAGGTCCCCGCCGACGTCGACTACCCGAGCGTCGTCGTGCCGCAGATGCTGATGCTCGGCACCGGGCTGGGGCTCATCAGCACGCCGGCGACCGACTCGATCCTGCAGGTGCTGCCGCCGGCACGCGCCGGCGTCGGGTCCGCCGTCAACGACGCGACCCGCGAGCTCGGCGGGACGCTCGGCGTGGCCGTCGTCGGGTCGATCTTCGCCTCGCGCTACGCCGACGCGATCGTCGCCTCCCTGCAGGGACGGATCCCCGGCGACCTCGTCGACCGGGCGGCCGACTCGGTGGGCGTGGCCGACGCGGTCGCCCGGCAGGTCACGAGCCTGCAGCCCGTCGTCGACCGCGCGTTCCTGGAGGGGCTCGAGCTCGCGTGCATCGTCGTCGGCGTGCTGTGCCTCGTGGGCGCGCTGCTCGCCGCCGTGTCGCTGCCGGGGGATCGCTACGACCCGCTCGCCGAGGGCGACCTCGAGCCCGAGACCGCCACCACCGCCGCCGGGACCTCGGCGCCCACCGAAGGAGCAGCATGAGCACGCAGCAGCAGGTCGTCCTCGTCACCGGGGCCTCGTCCGGGATCGGTCGGGCGAGTGCCGAGGCGCTGCGGGCCGCGGGGCTCGTCGTGGTCGGCACGAGCCGGAACCCCGCACCGGGGTCGGGCCTGGCCCGCCTGGACGTGACCGACCCGGAGTCGGTCGAGGAGTGCGTCGCGGACGTCGTCGCGACGCACGGCCGGATCGACGTCCTGGTCAACAACGCGGGAGTCGGCGCGGTCGGCGCGTTCGAGGAGGCCACCGAGGACGAGGTGGCGGCCGTGTTCGACACGAACGTCCACGGGGTCCTGCGGATGACGCGGGCGGTGCTGCCGCACATGCGCGCGGCGGGCTCGGGCCGGATCGTCACGATCTCCTCGGTGCTCGGCCTCATGCCGGCCCCCTACCTGGCGGCCTACGCCGCGACCAAGCACGCGGTGGAAGGCTTCTCGGAGTCGCTCGACCACGAGGTGCGCGAGCACGGCATCCGCGCGGTGCTCGTCGAGCCGGCCTACACCCGGACCGGCTTCGAGGAGGCTGCGGCCCGGCCGGTCGGCGCGATCGCCGACTACGCCCGGCAGGGCGCCGTGGCGGTCGAGGTGCTGCAGCGGGCGATGGACGACGCGGACGACCCGGCGGTCGTGGGCGCGGTCGTCGTCCGGGCCGCGACGGACCCGTCGCCGCGCCTGCGGTATCCCGCGGGTCCCCTCGCGCGACGCGTCGTCCCGCTGCGTCGCTACGTGCCGTCGCGCCTGTTCGACCGACAGGTCCGGCGGCTCAACCGGCTGCCGTGACCGCCCCTCGGTTCAGGCCGGACCGCGGTCGAGGAGTCGGTCGGGGGAGAGGTCGCCGAGGCTGACGGCGAGGACGCGCTTCCAGCGCTCGAGGACGGTGGCGCGGTCGACGAGGTCGCCGGCGAGCATCGTCGAGAGGGACAGGCCGGTGAGCAGCTCGATCGTCATCGTGACGAGGGTCGGGGTGCGGGGGTCGTCGGCGTGCGGCGGGCCGAGGACGGACGTCAGGCTCTCCTGCAGCCGGGCGAAGGTCGCGGTCTCGACGGGGCGCAACGCCGCGCGCAGGTCCTCGTCGGTGCGGGCGGCCATCCAGAGCTCGGCGGCGGTGAAGAACTCGGGGCTGCTCAGGCCCGACCAGGCGAGGTCGACGAGCGCGGACAGCCGGTCGGTCGACGCCGGGACGAGCGCGGCGTCGGCGGCGAACCGGTCGATCCGGCGGGCCGCGAGGTGCTCGACGGCCCCGACGACGAGCGCGTTCTTGGTCGGGAAATGGTGCAGCAGCGTGCCGCGGGCGACGCCGGCGCGCTCCTGGACCTCGGCGATCGATGTGGCCGCGTAGCCCTGCTCCAGCAGGCAGGCGACCGCGGCGTCGAGCACGAGCCCGCGGGTCCGGGCGCGACGCTGCTCCTGCGTCTGGCGCGGGCGGTCGGAGGCCATGACGACAACATACCGTCCGGATGTACTGTTTGTGACGACCGACCCTCAGGAGGACCGATGGACCCGTCGCGCCGCATCCGCCAGGCCCGCCGCACGTTCCGTGCCGCCCGTGACGTCGCGGGGCTCGTGGCCCGCGAGCCGGGACTCGTGCGCGACGTCGTCGCCGACCAGCTGCCGGAGCGGCTGCGTCCGCTGGTCGGCGCGAGGTCGACCGCCGACGCACCGGTCGACGCCGACCTCGCCGGCCTGGAGCACGAGGTCCCGACCGAGCTCGGCGACCACCTGCGCCAGGTGAGGGCGCAGGCGCTCCTCGACGTCGACCCGGCGACGGCGGCCGGCGTCGTGGGCGACCTCGCCCAGCAGGAGCACTGGCTCACCCTGCACGCCGCCTGGCGCGGCGACGCCCCCGGCCACGCGGTCGAGGGCTCGACCCACGGACAGCAGCTGTCGATCATGGGGATCCCGGCCGAGGTGGCGTGGACCGTCGCGCGGGCCGACGACGCCGTGCTCGTGCTGCGCGGCAAGGGCCCGATGGGACTCACGCTCGGCCTCGCCGCGACGGTGCACCCGCACCGCGGCGGCACGCACGTCGTCCTCGACGCCGGCCTGTCCGGCGACCCCGTCAAGGGCCCGCTCGGCGCGTCGGTCACGCGCAGCATCGGCGAGGCGCTCGAGGAGTCGCTCGCCCGACTGCGCGAGCGGCTCGACGGCGGCGCGGGGGAGGGCGGCTCGGCCCGTCCGGTCCTGCACCACGCGACGGGTCGGCGCCTCGACCCGCGCACGCCGGTGATCGTCGGGGTCGGGCAGGTCGTCCAGCGCGAGTCGGTCGCGCCGTGGCGCGAGCCCGCCGACCTCGCCGCGACGGCGCTCGAGCGTGCGCTCGCCGACAGCCGTGGCGACGCCGGGCTGCTCGCGTCGGCCGACGCCGTGTACGCGGTCGCGAGCGCGTCGTGGCAGTACCGGGACCTCGGGGCCGTCGTCGCGAAGCGCATCGGCGCCGAGCCCGCGACCACGGTCCAGACGGCTCGGTTCGGCGGCGACGGCGGCCAGCTCGTCGTCAACGAGGCCGCTCGGGCGATCGCCGCGGGGGAGTCGTCGGTCGTGCTCGTGGTCGGCGCCGAGGCCGGTGCGACTCTCGCCGCCGCGCAGGTCCGGGGCGAGACCCCCGCGTGGACCGAGCAGGGCGCCGACGTGCGACCGACCCGCTCCCTCGGCTCGGAGCGCGAGGCCAACACCGAGCTCGAGGGCCGGGTCGGGCTCGGCGCGCCGGTCTACAACTACGCCCTCATGGAGTCGGCGCTGCGGGCCCGCGAGGGCACGACCAAGGACGAGCACCTGGCCCGGATCACGCGGCTGTGGTCGTCGCTGTCCGAGGTCGCGGCCGGCAACGAGCACGCCTGGCTGCCGCGCGCCTTCACCCCGGACGAGCTCGCGACGACGAGCCTCGACAACCGGCCCGTCGCCTCGCCGTACCCGAAGCTGCTGTGCGCCAACCTGCAGGTCGACCTCGCGAGCGGCCTCGTCGTCACCAGCGTCGCCGCCGCGGAGGCCGCGGGCGTCCCGCAGGACCGCTGGGTGTTCCTGCACGTCGGCGCGTCGGCGCACGACGAGTGGTTCGTCTCCGAGCGCAACACCCTCGACGCGTCCCCGGCGATCCGCGCGATCGGGACGGCGCTCGCGCAGCACGCCGGCCGGCCCATCGCCGACGTCGAGGTCGTCGACCTCTACTCGTGCTTCCCGGCGGCGGTGCAGGTCGCGGCGCGCGAGCTCGGCCTGCCGCTCGACGACCCGGACCGGCCGCTGTCGGTCACGGGCGGGCTCACCTTCGCCGGCGGCCCGGGCAACAACTACGGCGGCCACGCCGTCGCGACGATGGTCCAGCGTCTCCGGGAGCGACCGGAGGCGTTCGGCCTCACGACGTCGCTCGGCTGGTACGCCACGAAGCACGCGGCCGGCCTGCTGTCCGCGAGACCGCCGACCGCCCCGTTCCGGGACCTGCACCCCACCGTGCCGATCGAGGCGCGGCGACCGGCGGTCGCGTCGTGGGACGGCGTCGCCGTGGTCGAGGCGTGCACCGTCGCCTCCGACCGCGCCGGCGACCCCGAGTGGGCCGTCGTCAGCGCGATCACGAGCGACGGCGCCCGCGGTCTCGTCCGCGTCGACGACCCGGAGCTGCTCGCCGAGCTCGACGGCGACGACCCGCTCGGCTGGGGTGTCGCCGTCGAGGACGGGCGGCTGGTCGTCGCCGAGCGCACGCGGTCGGACCTGCCGGACGCCCCGCCGATGCCGGTGCTGGTCGACGACCGCGGACCCGTCCGCGTCATCACGCTGAACCGGCCGGAGCGCCGCAACGCGATCGACCTCGCGACGGCCGAGCTGCTCGAGCGGGTCGTCGACGCGTTCGAGGCCGACGACGCGGTCCGGGTCGCCGTGCTGACCGGCGGCACCGAGGTGTTCAGCGCCGGGATGGACCTGCGGTCGGCCGCCACGGGGCAGTTCCCCGTGACCGAGCGCCGGGGTCCGCTCGGCATCACGGCCCGACCTCTGACCAAGCCGCTGATCGCCGCCGTGGAGGGCCCGGCCCTCGCCGGTGGGTGCGAGCTCGCGCTCGTCGCGGACCTCGTCGTCGCCGCGAAGGACTCGGTGTTCGGGCTGCCCGAGCCGCGCCGGGGGCTGGCCGCGGCGGCCGGCGGCGTCCTGCGCCTGACGCAGCGGCTGCCGCGCAACGCCGCGATGGAGCTCGTCCTGACCGGCGAGCCGATGCCCGCCGAGCGGCTCCACGCGCTCGGCCTGGTCAACGTGCTCGCCGAGCCCGGCGGCAGTCTCGAGGCCGCGCTCGAGCTCGCGCGGACCATCGGCCTGAACGCTCCGCTGTCGGTCGAGGTCAGCCGCGAGATCGTGCTCGCCGCCCCGGACTGGCCGGTCGACGAGGCCTTCGCCCGGCAGAGCGACCTCGCGGGCCGGGCCCTCGCGTCGCAGGACGCGATCGAGGGCGTCGCCGCGTTCGCCGAGGGCCGCGACCCGGTCTGGACCGGCCGCTAGGCACCGCCGAGCCGAGCACGCGGCGCGGATCCCGAGCCTCGGGGTCCGCGCCGCTGTCGTGTGCCCTCTTGACACGCTCGTCGCGTTAACTGAAGATTACTTCAGTTATGCAAGAGAGGTTCACATGACCGAGCACGACCACAGCCACCGCGACCTGCACAGCGAGCAGGGTGCGCTGGCCGGCGAGCATCCGGGCCGCGCCGCGAACCCGACGATCAAGGTCCACGACCTCGCCTGGCTCGAGCTCGAGAAGCCGGACCTCGCGGCGGCCGAGGTCTTCGCGCGGGCCTTCGGGTTCGCCACCACCTACCGGACGCCGACCGAGCTGAACCTCCGCGGCACGTTCGCCGGCGCCCCGTGCGTCGTCATCCGCAAGGGCGAGCGCTCGCGGTTCGTCGGCCCGGTCTTCCGGGCCGCCGACACCCAGGACCTGCTGACGCTCGCCGACGCGCTCGGCACCCGGGTCCGGCGCCTGCCGGAGCACCTCGGCGGGCTGTCGGTCGACGTGCGCGAGCCCGCCGGCGCGACGGTCCGCGTGGTCGCCGACGTGACGGAGCACCCGGAGCTGGAGTCCCAGCCGGTCCACCGCTACAACCTCGGCGGCGACGTCCGACGGGTCAACGAGGCCCAGCGGCCTTCGCGCGAGCCGGCGCTCGTCCAGCGGCTCGGCCACGTCGTGCTCCAGTCGAACCGCTACCGCGAGTCCCTCGACTGGTACCTGCAGCACCTCGGCCTGATCGTGAGCGACTTCCTGTACTTCCCCGGCCAGCGCGACCGCGGCCCGACGATGAGCTTCATCCGCTGCGACCGCGGCGACACCCCCGCGGACCACCACACGCTCGCCCTGACCCTCGGCCCGAGCAACCGCTACGTGCACTCCGCCTACCAGGTCGCCGACCTCGACGCGCTCGCCGCGGGCGGCGAGCACCTGCGCGACCAGGGCTACCAGCACTCGTGGGGGATCGGCCGGCACATCCAGGGCAGCCAGATCTTCGACTACTGGCGCGACCCGGACGGCTTCCTCGTCGAGCACTTCAGCGACGGCGACCTGTTCGACGCCTCGCTCGAGCCCGGCTGGGCGCCGATGACCGCGTCCGGCCTCGCCCAGTGGGGCCCGCCGGCGACGGCCGACTTCCTCGGCGTCGCGCCGGGCCGCGCGTCCCTGCACGAGCTGATGTCGATCGCCACGGCCCTGCCGGGCGACAACGAGTTCGACCTGTCCCGACTCCTCGGACTGATGAAGGTGGCCCGATCATGACCCTGCCCGTGCTGCGCACCGCCGACGCCTGGTGGCTCCGCCGCGACGACGGCGCCGTGCGCGTCGACACCGCCGCGACCACGACCGCCGAGCTGCTCGCCGACCGGGCCGCCGTCCTGGCGGCGCGCGACGCCGACGACCCCGTCGACCCGTCGACGCTCGCGCTCGTCTCCCCGGTCACGACCCCGTGCCGCGTCGTCGCGCAGATGGCCAACTACGTGTCGCACGCGAAGGACGCCGGGATGGACCCGGGCTCGGTGCCCCTGACGTTCTTCCGCAAGGCGTCGGGCTCGGTCTCGGGCCCGTTCGACGACGTCGTCCGGCCGGCCCACGTGCGGCTGCTCGACCACGAGGTCGAGCTCGGCCTGGTGCTGGGCCGGGAGGTGCCGGTGGGCACGACCGTCACGCCGGCGGACCTGCGCGACCTGGTCGCCGGGCTCGTCGTGACGAACGACGTGTCGGCCCGTGACCTGCAGCTTCCGAAGACGCAGTTCTACGAGTCCAAGTCTTACCCGACGTTCACGCCGTGCGGACCGGTGCTGCTGCTGCTCGAGGACGACGAGGTCGACCGCATCCCCGACCTGCGGCTCCGGCTGTGGGTCAACGGCGAGCTTCGTCAGGACCGGACGGCGGCGGACATGATCTTCGCGCCCGCCGAGGCACTCGCCGCGCTGGCACGGTTCCAGCACCTCGACGCGGGTGACCTCGTCCTCACCGGCACGCCCGTCGGCACCGCGCTGAGCGCGCCGCCCAAGCCGATCGAGGTCATCGGGTCGCTGCTGCCGCCCGCGGTGAAGTGGCGCGTCTTCCTGGGCAAGCAGGAGAAGAACCCGCGCTACCTGCAGGACGGCGACCTGATGGAGCTCTCGATCGCCACCGACGACGGCGCGCTCGACCTCGGCGCGCAGCGGACGACGGTCCGCTGGACCCGGTGAGGCGGTCCCGATGGTGACGACGGGTCTCGTGGTCGCGGCCGGGCTCGTGCTGACCGCGACCGGCCTCGCCAAGCTTCTCGCGGTCCCGGCGATGCGCGCCAACGCCGACCACCTCGGCTTCTCCGTCGCCGCCTTCCGGCTGATCGGCCTCGTCGAGCTCGCCGGCGTCGTGGCGCTCGTGCTCGGGCTGTGGTGGACGCCGGTCCTCGTCGTGTCCGCGGCGGCCCTGCTCGTGCTCCTGGTCGGTGCCGTCGTCGCCCACCGCCGGGCGGGCGACCCCGTCGCCGCGACCCTGCCGGCCATCGGTACGGGCGTCCTGCTGCTCGCGGCGACCACCCTGGCGGTGCTCTCGTGAACCGCGTCCCCGACCGGGTGCCGGTGCTGGTCGTCGGCGCCGGACCCACCGGGGCGACCGCGGCGATCGACCTGGCGCAGCGTGGCGTCGACGTCACGGTCCTCGACCGTTGGGACGACGTCTACCCCCAGCCGCGCGCCGTCCACCTCGACGACGAGGTGTACCGGCTGCTCGGTGGGCTCGGGGTCGCCGAGGAGTTCGCCGCGATCTCGCGCCCCGCGGAGGGCCTCCAGCTCGTGCGGCGCGACCTCTCGGTCCTGGCGCGCTTCGACCGGTCCGGCGTCTCGCCCGCGACCGGTCTGCCGCGCGCCAACATGTTCGACCAGCCGGACCTGGAGCGGGTGCTGCGTGACCGGATGGACCGGCTCGACGCCGTCCACCTCGTCGGCGGGGTCGAGGTGCTGGCCGTCGAGCGTGCCGGTCATCAGGGCACGGTCCGGTACCGCGACCTGCGCGACGGGACCGAGGGCGTCGTGGCCGCGGACGTCGTCCTCGGCTGCGACGGCGCCAACAGCGTGGTCCGCTCGGCGCTCGGCGCGCGGCTCGACGACCTCGGGTTCGCCCAGCGCTGGCTCGTCGTCGACGTGGAGACCGACCTCGACCTGGCCCAGTGGGAGGGCGTGCACCAGGTGTGCGACCACCGTCGGGCCGCGACGTACATGCGCATCGGCACGACGCGCTACCGCTGGGAGCTGCAGCTGCTGGGTGACGAGGACGCGACCGACTTCCAGCACCTCGACGCACTGCTGCCACTCATCGAGCCGTGGACCGGCGCGGCCGGCGCCGCGGACGACCTGAAGCTCGTGCGGGTCGCGGAGTACACGTTCCGCGCCGCGATCGCCGACCGCTGGCGCGACGGTCCGGTGTTCCTGCTCGGCGACGCCGCGCACCTGACGCCGCCGTTCATCGGTCAGGGGATGGGTGCCGGGCTGCGGGACGCGACGAACCTGGCCTGGAAGGTCGCCGGCGTGCTCGACGGGTCCCTGTCCGTCGACGTCCTGGACACCTACGCACCGGAGCGCTCCGCCCACGCCCGCGCCATGATCACGACCGCGCGACTGGTCGGCCAGGTCATGACCGGGGGCGGGCGCGTGGGCGACCTCGCCCGCGGCCTGGCCCTGCCCGTGCTCACGCGACTGCCGCTGCTGACGGCCCGGATGCGCGACAGCGAGACCCCGGCGCTCGACGTCGGCTGCTGGTCCGTCGACGGCGGCGGAGCGCTCGTCGGGACGCTGTGCCCCGACGCCGAGCTCCCGGCCGGCCGGCTCGACCGGGTCGTGGGCCCCGGGTGGGCACTGGTGACGCTCACGCCACCCGCCCCCAGTGACGCAGCGCGTCTCGCCGCGCTCGGTGTCGTCGTGGTCGAGGCCTCCGGCACCGTCCTCGAGCCGTGGCTCGGACGCTCGCAGGCGGCGCTCGTCCGCCCCGACCGGACCGTCCTGGCGACGAGCGACGTCCTGTCCCTGACCACGACCGCCGACCGGCTGCTGCGCCCGCCGCGGAAGGACACGCCATGACCTCGACCATCCCGACGTACCGGCCCGACCTGTACTCCCGCTCGGCCGTGCTCGACCCGTACCCGCACTACCGCGCCCTGCGCGACCTCGGCCCCGTCGTCCGGCTGCCCAGGCACGGCGTGCTCGCCGTCGCACGGCACGAGGACTGCCGACGCGTCCTGCGCGACGACGCGGTGTTCGTCTCCGGCCAGGGCGTCGGCCTGAACCGCGTCGCGAACCGGGTCGGACGCGGCACGACGCTCAACAGCGACGGCACCGACCACGAGCAGCGCCGGTCGGTGCTGGCCGAACGGCTCACCCCACGCGCCCTCCGGGGGATGAGGTCCGAGGTCGAGCAGCGTGCCGATGCCGTCGTCGCCTCGGCGGTCGAGCGCGGCGACGTCGACGCCGTGGCGGACGTTGCCCGCGCCCTGCCGACCTCGTTCGTCCCCGACCTGATTGGCTGGCCCGAGGAAGGTCGCGAGCACCTGCTGCGCTGGGCCGGCGCGACCTTCGACGCGCTCGGACCGCTGAACCGCCAGAGCCTGCGCACGGCGCCCTCGGCACTCGGCATGCTGCGCTTCGCCCGGGGCATCGCGCGTCGTCGCGACGTGCGACCCGGCTCGCTCGGCGCGGACCTGCTCTGGAAGGCCGACCGCGGTGAGATCGAGCGGTCCGCGTGCCCGGCGCTGATGATCGACTACCTCGCCCCCTCGCTCGACACGACGATCAGCGCGATCGCCAGCGCCGTGCTGCTGCTCGCGCGGCACCCGGAGCAGTGGGAGGTGCTCAAGCGGGAGCCGGAGCGCGTGCCGAACGCGGTCAACGAGGTCGTACGGCTGGAGTCCCCCCTGCGTGCCTTCTCACGCGTCGCGGACCGCGACACCGAGGTCGGCGGCGTGCCCGTCGCCCGCGGCTCCCGGGTCCTCGTCGTCTACGCCTCGGCCAACCGCGACGAACGGACCTGGGAGGACGCCACCGCGTTCGACGTGACGCGCGACGCCGGGGCGCAGCTGGGCTTCGGCCAGGGCGTCCACGGCTGTGCGGGCCAGGGCCTGGCCCGCCTCGAGACCCAGTCGATCCTGACCGCCCTGCTGCGGCGGGTCGAACGGATCGAGCTGACCGGCACCCCGACCTGGGGCGTCAACAACGTCATCCACTCGCTCGAGCGCCTGCCGGTGCGTCTCGTGCCCGTCACCGGAGGAGACCGATGAGGATCATCGCCGACTACCCGCGCTGCGAGGGCCACGGCCTGTGCGTCGACCAGGCGCCGGACGTGCTCGACCTCGACGACGACAGCGAGCTCGTCCACCACTACGAGGACCGAGACCTGCCGGCCGAGCTCGAGGAGCCCGCGCGCCGGGCCGTCGACTCGTGCCCCGTCGCGGCGCTGCGCCTCGGATGACGCCACGCGACGTCGTCGTGGTCGGGGGGTCCACCGCGGGGACGACCACGGTGCGTGAGCTGCGCCGGCTCGGCTTCGACGGTCGGGTCGTGCTCGTCGACCCGGTCGACGGGACCCACCGACCACCGCTCTCCAAGGGCGTCCTGTCCGGCGACGACCCGACCACGGCCCGGATCGCGCACGACGACCTGGACGCCGAGGTCCTGCGCGCCACCGCCACGGGTCTGGACCCGGGCCGTCGTCGGCTGCGCACCGACGCCGGGACGCTCGGCTACGACGCGCTCGTCGTCGCGACCGGCTCGCACGCACGACGCCTCGTCGCCGACGCTCGGGCCGGCGAGCACGTCCTGCGCACGCTCGAGGACGCGCTGCGGCTGCGTGAGCGGCTGGCGTCGAGCGAGCACGTGGTCGTCGTCGGTGCCGGGTTCCTCGGGCTCGAGGCGGCCTCCGCGGCGGTCCGCGCGGGAGCCCGGGTGACGGTCGTCGACCCGGAGCCACCGCTGCTGCGCCTGCTCGGGGCGCACCTGGCGGACGTCCTCGTCGAGCGCTGCGTCGAGAGCGGCATCGCGCTCGTGCGCTCCGGTGCGCGGCTCCTCGGCGACCCGGTCGACGCCGTGCTGCTCGACGACGCGACCCGGCTCCCTGCCGACCTGGTCGTGACGTGCGTCGGCGACGTCCCGGCGACGCAGTGGCTGGCGACCGCGGGCGGGGACGCGCCCGGTGGACTGCCCATCGACGCCGCCGCGCGGACCGCGTGGGACGGCGTCCTGGCGGCGGGTGACGCGGCCGCCCCGCCGGGTCCTGGCGGGCACCGCCGCACTCCGTACTGGGCGAGCGCCGCGGCGCAGGGACGGGTCGCCGCCGCGACGATCCTCGGGGTCCCGCCCGAGCACGACGTCGTCGACCCGTACCACTGGACCGAGGTGGCCGGGACCTCGCTCAAGGTCGTCGGGCCGCTGCCGGTCGACGGTCCACCCGACCACGTGGTCGAGGGCGACGGCCCCGCCCGCCAGGTCGTCGCCTGGTCGGGCCCCACGGTGGCTGCCGTGGGGCTGCGCCGCCCGCTCCCGAGGCTGCGCCGTCTCGCCGCCGACCTGGCTAGCCTGTGAGCATGAGCGAGGCGGTGACCGACGGCGGGACGCGCTTCGAGCGCCGCCGTGCCCGCACCCGTGCGGCCCTGGTCGGCGCGGCCCAGTCCTTCATCGCCGAGGGCAACGAGGGTGCGCCGATCCAGGAGGTCACGGAGCGCGCCGACGTGGGCATCGGCACCTTCTACAACCACTTCTCCTCGCGCGAGGAGCTCATGCGCGCCGCCCTCGACGACGCGGTCGAGGCCTACGCGCAGATGCTGGACGCCCTGGGCGACGCCGCCGCCGACCCGGCGGCCTTCTTCGCGCACAGCTTCCGCGTCACCGGCCGCCTGCACCGGGTCCAGCCGGAGACGAGTCGCGTGCTCCTCGCGCACGCCCAGGAGCTCGCCAGGTCGCCGCGCGGGATGGGGCCGAGGGCGCGCCGCGACATCGCGGCCGCGCACGAGGCGGGAGTGTTCGACGCGCCGGACCTCGACGTCGCGATGGTCCACGTCGTCGGTGCGCTCGTCGAGCTCGGGCACCTGCTGCACGACCAGCCGGACCGCGACGTCGATGCGACCGTGGACGCGGTCACGGAGGGGCTGCTCGTCGCGCTCGGCATGGACCGGTCGGCGGCGCGCGTGCTGTGCAGCGCACCGCTCGAGGGCGTCGAGGCGGCGTCGTGAGCCTCGAGCAGGTCGCCGACGGCGTGTGGCACGGCACCGGCACGGACGTCGGCTGGGTGCTCGCCCGCGACGGCTCGGACCTCACGCTCGTCGACGGCGGCTACCCCGGTGACGTCGACGCGCTCGAGGCGTCGATCCGTGCGGTCGGCTGCCGTCCCGAGGACGTCCGCGCCGTCCTGCTCACCCACGCGCACGTCGACCACCTCGGCGGCCCCGCCGAGCTCGCCCGGCGGTACGGCACGCCCGTCCTGGCGCACCCGGACGAGGTGCCGCTCGTCCGGGGCGAGCGCAGCGAGCAGGCGTCCACGGCTGACGTCGTGGTGCGCTGCTGGCACCCGCGGGTCGCGACCTGGGCCGTGCGGATCGCCCGCGCCGGCGGCCGGTCCCACCCGACGGTCCCGGACGCCCAGGCATGGGCGGGCGACCGTCCGCTCGACCTGCCCGGGGGCCCGGTCCCCGTCCCGTGCGTCGGCCACACGTCGGGCCACGCGGCCTACCACCTCCCCGCCGCCGGCGTCCTCGTGACGGGCGACGCGGTCGTGACGGCCCACCCCGTCACGGGTCGACGCGGCCCGCACCTGCTCCCGGACTTCTTCAGCACGGACCCGGCGATGGTGCGCCGGACCGTGTGTCGGCTCGCGGAGGTCCCGGCCGACGTCGTGGTTCCTGGCCACGGCCCGGTGTGGCACGGCTCGCCCGCCGATCTCGTCGCCGCGCTCGACGCCTGACCCCGGAGATGTCTAGTTCTGGCCATGTCCAGAACGGGCACCGTCCACGGCTATTCGTCTGGTAGAACATGGTCCGAAATACCGGACCGAGGAGCCTGGATGCGCGAGCGCGAGCGGACGTCCCGCCGGTGAGCGACCTCGCCGACGCCCTCGCGACCATCGGTCTGTCGCCGCGAGCCGGACGCCTCTACGCCGCCCTGCTCGAGCACGGCCCCGGCCGTCTCGCGAGCGTCACCGCGGACTGGCCGGACGACCGGCGCGACGTCAGCCGGGCCTACGACGAGCTCGTGACGGCCGGCCTCGCAGCCCCGGCGCGCGGGGCACGCCAGGAGCGCCGCGCACTGCCGCCCACCGACTGCGTGGAGCGCCTGCGCCGACGCCGGGTCGACGAGCTCGACGCCGCCCGCAGCACCGTGCAGCAGGCCTTCGACGACTACCGGCGGCGGCACCCTAGCGAGCGTGACGGCGACGTGGTCGACGTCGTCACCGGCGAGGCGGTCCGGGTCCGGCTCGAGCAAGCCGTGCAGGGTGCGCGCGCCCGCGTGCGACGACTCGACGTGCCGCCCTACGCCGACCTGGACGTCCGGGTTGGCCTCGTTCGTGAGGCGGCGGCCCGGGGGGTCGCGCAGCGCACCGTCTACTCGCAGGCGTCGTTGCGCCACCCGGGCTACTACGAGGACGTCGTCGAGGCGTGCGTCGAGGCGGGCGAGGACGCGCGCGTGGGCCCTCACGTCCCGGTCCGCCTCGTGCTCGTCGACGACACCCTCGGTCTCGTGTCCGCCCAGGTCGAGGACGGCGCCGGTCAGCCGTCGCTCGTCGTCGTGCGCCCGTCGTCCCTGCTCTCGGCGCTCGAGGGCCTGTTCGAGCTCGCCTGGCAGCACGCCCTGCCCGTCAGCGGGCCCGAGGCGCGTGCCGCCGGGCTGCGGACGGGCGAGCGACAGCTGCTCACGCACCTGGCCGCGGGCGTCACCGACGACCAGATCGCTGCCCGGCTGGGCATCAGCCGGCGCACGCTGTCGCGCCGCATCGAGATGCTCATGGTGCGGACCGGCTCGGCGACGCGCTTCCAGCTCGCGATGCACGCGCACCGACGCGGCTGGCTCTGACCCGCGCGGATGCGCGCCGCCGGGCGGGCTCCTAGCGTGGAGCCATGGCGACCGAGAAGAGTGCGAGCAGGTCCGCGAAGGTCCTCTACCGACCCGTCGGGCTGCTGAGCTCCGTGCTCGGCGGCATCGTCGCGAGCCTGCTGTTCAAGCAGGTCTGGAAGCGGCTCGGCAGCGACGACAGCGCAGACGCCCCGGGGGCCCTGCAGTCGGAGTACTCGTTCCGCGAGGTGCTGCTCGCGTCGGTGCTCCAGGGCGCGATCTTCGCCGCGGTCCGGACGCTCATCGACCGGCAGGGCGCGCGGGCGTTCGAGCGGGCGACGGGGGAGTGGCCGGGCTCCTGACCCCGCGGTCGACGGGTCGTTCGCCGCGGACCACGGCGCCCACCCCGAGCGCCACGGCCCCGATGCCTAGCGCGGTGAGCGGGCCGAACGGCTCGCCGAGGAAGAGCGTCCCCCCGACCGCGGTCGTCGGGACGACGAGCAGCAGCAGCGCGGTCAGCACGGTCACGTCGACCCGGCGCAGCAGGCACCAGTAGGTCGCGTACGCCAGCGTCGTGGGTCCGACCGCGAGCAGTGCGGCGACGCCCCAGAAGGCCGGATCGGCCGGCACGGGGTCCGGGCCCGACAGCGCCGGCACCGCCAGCACGGCGCTCGTGAGGCTCACGTGGATCGCGAGCATCGTGGGCACGGGCGTGCGCTCGGCCCGGCGGCGCTCGAGCACGGTCGCGGCGACCAGGCTGGCCACGGCGACCAGCGGCACCGCGTAGGCCCACGGTGCGGCGTCGCCGGCCACGGCATCGGCCCGCACCACGAGGAGCACGCCGACGGACGACACGAGCAGCCCGAGCCACTGCAGGCGACGGACCGCGAGCCCGAGCAGCGGACCGGCGAGGGTCGCGACGACGACGGGCTGCACGGCGTCGACGAGCGAGGTCGTGCCGGTGGAGACCCCGAGCCCGACGGCGACGTAGACCGGCACGACGTAGCCGACCTGCGCCAGCAGGCCCACCAGGACGTGGTGCCCCAGGTCCTCGCGACGTGGCAGCAGGCCGCGCGCCGCGACGACGGCCCACAGCACGACCGCGACGGGCACGAACCGCCACAGCAGCAGCACGCTGGGCCGCACCCCGGGCGGCACCAGGGCTGCCCCCCAGAAGCCGGTGCTCCAGGACAGCACCAGGACGACGGCGAGACCGCCGGTCACGGCGGCCGGATGTATACCGATCGGTTTACTCACGCGACCAGCGTAGGCCGGGCCGGGCCCGAAGTAAACCGATCGGGATACTCTGGGCGTCATGGCCCCGGAGCAGACCCTCACCCCCGCGGCGCGCAAGCTCCTCGACGCGGCCGCGGCCCTCTTCTACGCCGAGGGCATCCACGCGGTCGGCGTCGAAGCGGTGGCGGCGCGGGCCGGCGTCACGAAGAAGACGCTCTACGACCGGTTCGGGTCCAAGGAGGCGCTCGTCGTGGCCTACCTGCGGGAGCGTGACGACCGCTGGCGGGCCGTGCTGGAGGCCCGCCTCGCCGCGGTGGACCCCGGCCGGCCCGCCCTCGAGGCGTTCTGGGACGAGGCCGAGCGCTGGTCCCGCGAGCACGGGCCCCGCGGCTGCGCCGCCATCAACGCCCGCGCCGAGACCGGCGACCCCGAGCACCCCGTCGCGCAGGAGGTCACGCGCCAGAAGGCCTGGGTGCACGACCTGCTCCGCGGCCACGTGGCGGCCGCGGGGGCGGCCGACGTCGAGGCGACGACGAGCGCCCTCGTGCTCCTGCACGACGGCGCGCTCGTGGAGTCCGGCCTGCGGACGGTCGACGCGCCGTTCACCACCGCGCGGGCCGCGACCCGGGCCCTGATCGGGTCCTGACACCCCAGGACGCCCGTCCCCCCGATGGGGTCCGGGCGTCCTGTCCGCGTGCGTGACGCGGGTTCAGCGGGCCGCGACGACCTCGAGGATCGTCTCGCTGAAGGCCTTGAGGTCGTCGGGGTTGCGCGACGTGATCAGGTCCCAGCCGTTGGCCGTGCAGTGCTTGACCTGCTCGTCGACCCACGTGCCACCCGCGTTGCGGACGTCGGTCTGCAACGACGGGTACGACGTGAGCGTCTTGCCCGGCACGACACCGGCCTCGACGAGGGCCCACGGTCCGTGGCAGATGGCCGCGACGGGCTTGCCGGCGTCGACGAACGCCTTGACGAGGGCGACGGCCTGCTCGTCCAGGCGCAAGGTGTCGGCGTTGACGGTGCCGCCCGGGATCACGAGGGCGTCGAACTCGTCGACCGAGGCGCTCGCGATGGTGCGGTCGGCCGTGAAGACCTCGTCCTTGTCGACGTCGCCGACCATCGACTGGACGTCGCCGGTCTCGGGGGCGAGGTGCACGGCGGTGGCGCCGGCGTCCGTGACGGCCTGCCACGGCTCGACGAGCTCGGCCTTCTCGATGCCGACCTGCGAGGTGAGGAAGGCGATGGTGCGGCCCTGGAGGGTGGGCATGGGGATGACTCCGTCCTGCGGGCGGTGCCCGCGGTCGTCAGGCGACGACGCGTCGCGCAGCGCGACGGCCGGCCAGGATCTCGGTGCGCTCGGCCTCGGACAGCCCGCCCCACACTCCGTAGGGCTCCTGCACCGACAGCGCGTGCTCGCGGCAGCGCTCGATGACGGGGCACGCGGCGCACATGGCCTTGGCGGCCTGCTCGCGACGCTGCTTGGAGCTGCCGCGCTCGGCCTCGGGCGAGAAGAACGCGTCCGGGTCGACGGTGCGACACAGACCTTCGTACTGCCACTCGTAGGACTCCATGAGCGGCATCGGCAGCCGGTTGGTGTTGACCATGACGTTCCCCTTGCCTTGACCGACGACGCGCTGGAGGGAGGCGTCGGCGTGGATCGTGAGCGTGGTGCGTGCCCGGTGCGGACGAGCCGCGACCGAGGGTTCAACTTGCTCACAAGTTACTCAGAACTTGTCCCATCGTGCAATCCCCTGAACAACTTTTTATGATGGTCCCAAGGACAGGAGGTACGTCCGTGACGACCATGCGAGAACCCGTCGCACCCGAGACGGTCGAGCCGCCCGCCGCGTCCGCCGACACGAGCCTCACCTGGGGCGTCGGCGCGGTCGCCGAACGCCTGGGCATCGCCGCCTCGACCCTGCGCACCTGGGAGCGCCGCTACGGCGTGGGTCCCAGCCACCGCACCCAGGGCGGTCACCGCCGCTACACCGACCGTGACATCGAGCGCGTGGAGCTCGTCCACCGGCTCGTCGCCCGTGGCGTGTCCGCGCAGGACGCGGCCAGGGTCGCGCGCGGCATGGACCGCGACGAGCTGCTGCACGCGCTCAAGGAGTCCGCGCCCGAGGAGACGACCGACCCGGTGCAGGCCCTCGTGGCCACCGCCCTGACCCTCGACGCCGAGCGGCTGGACGAGACCATCACGCGCCTCGTCGGGCGCGCGACGTTCCTCGACACCTGGACCCGCGTGCTGTCGCCGTTCGTCGCCCGTGCGGCCACCGAGCGCAGCATGGGCTCCCTGCCCGCGGAGGCTCAGGACCTCGCGACGCAGACGCTGCTCAAGGCCCTGCGCCGCCGGGCCGGCTCCGAGGACGACACCCCGGACGTGCTGCTTGCGACCGAGGTCGAGCCGACCGACTCGCTGCCCCTCTACGCGCTCTCGACCGCACTGCGGGTCGCCCACGTCAGCACCGAGGTCGTCGGCCCGGCCCGGGTGCGCGACCGCGTGGAGGACGCGTTGCAGGGGGAGCCCACGCCCCAGGTCCTGGTGTACTGGTCCGACCGGCACGACGGCTGGGAGCCCGAGCGCGGCAACGGCCTGACGATGTTCCGGCTCGCCCCTGGCTGGCCGCACGAGGCCCGGCTCGGCACCTCGGTCAGCGCCGCCATGGTCCCGACCGACGTCGCCGCCCTCACCGAGCACGTCCTCGACCGCATCGCCTGAGTGCGTCGCGGCTACCCTCGACGCATGAGTGGTAGCACCGCGGCCGAGCCGCGCGTCCTGGTGCGGGTCGACGGCCCGGTCGCGCGGGTGTCGCTGAACCGTCCCGACAAGCTCAACGGCGTCGACCTCGACATGCTGGCCGAGCTGCTGGCAGCCGCCCGCCGGATCCGCGCCGACCGCTCGGTCCGCGTCGTGCTGCTGGAGGGCGAGGGCGGCTCGTTCTGCGCCGGCCTCGACTTCGCGAGCGCGGGCCGGGAGAAGGCGCGGATCGTCCGCTACTTCCTCACGGTCCCCGGTCGACGGACCAACGTGTTCCAGCAGGCGCTGTGGGCGTGGCGCGAGCTGCCCGTTCCGGTCATCGCCGTGACGCGGGGGCACGTCTACGGCGCCGGCATCCAGCTCGCCCTCGCTGCGGACTTCCGCTTCACCACGCCCGACTGCAAGTGGTCGGTCCTCGAGGCCAAGTGGGGCCTCGTCCCGGACATGAGCGGCACCGTCCCGCTGGTCGAGCTGCTCGGCGCCGACGTCGCGAAGCGGCTCGTCCTGACCGGCGAGGTCGTGCCCGGCACCGAGGCCGAGCGGATCGGGCTCGCGACCGGCTGCGACGAGGATCCCGAGAAGCTCGCCCTCGAGCTGGCCGACGCGATCGTCGCGCGGTCGCCCGACTCGGTGGCCGCGAGCAAGAAGCTGCTCAACGAGGTCCGGCTCGGCAGCCTGCGCGGCGCCTTCCGGCGTGAGCGGCTCTACCAGCTGCGGATGTTCCGCTCGCCGAACACCGCGATCGCGCGCAAGGCCGGCGCGAAGGGCACGACCCCGGAGTTCGGCCCCCGCACCTTCGGCTGAGCCCGAGCCGTCGCCCGGTCGCGCCGGCGCCGGTTGTTAGGCTCCTGGGGTGACTCAGGACCAGCCGGAGAAGAAGGTCGCCGACCAGTACGACCGTGGGTACGACTACACGAAGTACTGGGACCACCGCGACTACGAGCACGCGGCCGAGGAGGCCGCGATCCGCACGCTGCTGCAGGGTCGCCGCTTCCGCAACGCCGCCGACGTCGGTGGCGGCTTCGGACGCCTGTGCCTGCTCCTGCGCGAGTACGCCGACCACGTGACGCTCGCCGAGCCCAGCCAGACGCAGCTCGACGCGGCCGAGAAGGTCCTCGCCGGCACCGACATCGAGAAGGTCCGCACGCAGGCCGACGCCCTCGACTTCCCCGACGCCTCGCTCGACCTCATCACCATGGTGCGGGTCATGCACCACATCCCCGAGCCCTCGAAGGAGTTCGCGGAGCTCGCGCGCGTGCTCGAGCCCGGCGGCACGGCGCTCATCGAGGTCGCCAACTACGGCCACTTCAAGAACCGTCGCCGGTTCAAGAAGGAGGGCCGCGCGCTGCCGACCGAGCCGGTCAGCATCCGCACGGTCACGGCCGACGAGCCCGACGCGATCGCCTTCGTCAACCACAACATCACCACCGTGGTGGGTCAGCTCGCCGACGCGGGGCTCGTCCTGCAGCGCAAGCTGTCGGTCTCGAACCTGCGCAGCGAGAAGCTCAAGAAGGCGCTGCCGACCGGCCTGCTCGTGGCGGTCGAGAAGCGGCTGCAGCAGCGGCTCGCCGAGAAGGACTTCGGTCCGTCGATCTTCCTGGAGCTGCGGCGCGACTGACGTCGCTCAGGCCGGCCGCTCGAAGGCACCCGGCAGCAGGTCGCCCACCTCGACGCTGACGGGCCCCTCGGCTCCGGCGAGGACGAACCGCACGCGGGGGTGCAGGTCGGCGAACACCTGACGGTCGCGCCCGCACGGGCTGCAGATCCCGCGTCCGGCGTTGCCGACCGCGACGACGTGCGTCAGCTCGGTCGCGCCGCCGGCCCGTGCGGCACCCAGCGCCACGAGCTCCGCGCACGGGCCGCCGGTGAAGTGGTAGACGTTCACGCCGACGAAGCTCTGGCCGTCGCTCGCGCGGACCGCCGCTCCCATGGTGTGGTTGCCGTCGACGCCCGGTCCGGCGTCCGTCGTCGCGTCGATCGTGCGCCGGGCCAGCTCGACGAGAGCGAGCTCGTCGGAATCCGCTGGTCGAGCGGAGGGCAGGTCGTCCACGCGCATGGCTCCAGCCTAGGTGCGCTGCCCGTGGAGCCGACCCAGGTGGCTCAGGCCGCGGGCTTGCGGGCGGTCGTCGCGACGCTCGTGAACAGGCCCGGCAGCAGTCGTGGCACCATCCGCTGGTCGACGACGGTCAGCGCTGCCCCGCGCACGAGGTCGAGGACCTCGCGCCGGTTCGGCGCCGACACCGCGCCGCCGGTGGCGTGCCGGAACAGGCCGGCGGCCGGCGTCGTGATCGACACGACGACGAGCGTGCCGCCGGGCGCGAGCACGCGCGAGAACTCGGCCAGGGCCGCGGGCTGGTCGAAGAAGTGGAACGCCTCCGTCGAGGTCACGGCGTCGACCGAGGCGTCGTCGAGCGGCAGCTGCTCGGCCCGACCCTCGCGGAAGTCGATGCTCGGGTCACGCTCCTGGGCCCGTGCGAGCATCCCGGCCGACGGGTCTACGCCCACGAGCACCTCCGGGTCGAGCTCCTCGCGGATCCGGTGGGTGAGGATGCCGGTGCCGCACCCGACGTCGAGGACGCGCGCGGGCTGCACCCGCGCGAGCGCGCGCATGACGACGTCGTGGTTGCGCCGGTAGCCCAGCTCCTGCACGAGCGGCAGGTCGTAGGGACGCGCGAGGACGTCGAAGACGCGGGTGGTGACGGTTCCGGCGGCCACGGGCGGGTCCTCCTGCTGGTCGGGACGTGCGGCCCAGGGTAGGCCGCGACGGTCCCGGTCGCCACGCCCGCACCGGGGCTCAGCGGCGGCGGGCCCAGTCGTCGCGGGCGCGGACCGCCGTGTCCGGGAAGTCCGAGAAGACCCCGTCGACGCCCGCGTCGAGGAACCGCGTGATCTCGCCCGCGAGGTCGCCCTGGCCGGCCGGGTCGGTGCCCTCGCGGTACTCCGTCGGCAGGAAGGTGTTCTCGGCCCGAAAGGTGTAGACCGTGACCTTGAGCCCGGCCCGGTGCGCGTCCCGCACGACGCGGGTCGGCACCGTCAGGCGGCCCGAGGCGTCGCGCGGGATGACCGAGCTCTTCTCCGGTCCGAGCCACTGCGCGTAGCGCGAGACGGCACGCAGGCCCGCGGGCGACATGAGGTCGGCGTAGGTCGTGGCGTCGCCGCGGGAGGCGAGGTCGTACGGGGCCCCGGTCGCGGACGTGAGCTGCACGAGCTGGACCTTGGTGCGCCGCGACAGCTCCTGGAGGTTGGTCACCTCGAAGGACTGCACGACGACCGGGGAGCTCGGGCGGGTCCAGCCGGCCCGCTGGAGGGAGCGCAGGAGCGGCTCCTCGAGCGGCAGGCCGATCGACCGGAAGTACGTGGGGTGCTTGGTCTCGGGCGCCACCGCGATCCGGCGTCCGAGGCGGCGACTCTCCCGCTTGGCGAGGGCGACGACCTCGTCGAACGTCGGGATGGTGAACTTCCCGTCGTAGACCGTGTTGCCGGGGCGCACCGCGGGGAGCCGCTCCTTCGCCCGCAGCGTGCGCAGCTCGTCGTAGGTGAAGTCCTCGGTGAACCATCCGGTCACCGGGAGGCCGTCGATCGTCTTGGTCGTGCGGCGGTCGGCGAACTCCGAGTGCTCCGCGACGTCGGTCGTGCCGCCGATCTCGTTCTCGTGGCGGGCGACCAGCACCCCGTCCTTGGTGCTGACCAGGTCCGGCTCGACGACGTCGGCGCCCTGGTCGATCGCGAGCTGGTACGACGCGAGCGTGTGCTCGGGGCGGTAGCCCGAGGCGCCGCGGTGGCCGAAGACCGTGACGGTCCGCGTCTTCGGGGCGGAGCGGTCGACGGCGGGTGCGGGCGCGGTCGGCGCGGCGGCCTGGGCCGGTGCGGCGAGCGTGGGGGTGGCGGCCACCCCGGCCGCGATCCCGAGCGCGAGGAGCTTCATGCCTCCAGGTCAGGCCGCCCAGGTGGACACGAGGTGAACCGCGGGCGCCGTCCGCGTGATCTCGTGACGAATCCCGCAGGTCAGGCGTCAGAGCGCGGACAGGCGGCGCAGGACCGCGCGGACGTGGTCGAGCGCGTTGGCGTCGGCCAGGCCGGTCGTGTCGTCGAAGTAGAGGCCGTCGCCGATCAGCTGGATCGTGCGCGCGAGCGACTCGTCGCCGGTGTGCTCGCGCAGCACCTCGAACCAGCCCTCCCGCAGGTCGGCCAGGGCCTTGGACGCGCGCGGCTCGTTCTCCTGCGCGATGCGGGCCGCGGCGATGAGCGCGCGGTCGAAGTCGCTGCCGGAGTCGACGGAGGTCTCGAGGTAGAAGTCCACGGCGCCGTTCGGGGCCGAGCGCATCTTCTCGACGTCCTGCTCGCCCTGGCGGCGCAGCCGCTCGAGCATGCCCTCGACGAGCTCGTCCTTGCTGCCGAAGTGGTAGAGCAGGCCGCCCTTGGAGACCTCGGCCGCCGCCGCGACGGCGTCGAGCGTCGCGCCGCGGGTGCCGGTGCCGACGATCAGGGTCTCGAAGGCGTCCAGGAGCCGGTCACGGGTGGAGCGCTCGGGGCCGGCCATGAGCGCGACCCTACCGCGAGCGACGTCACACCTCAGGAGTTGGAGATATACCGTCCAGACGGTACAGTAAAGAGGTCGGCGGTTCCGCGTGCTCGTGCACGTCGGGCCCGCCGACTGCCGTGCCCCCGACCGTCCGTGAGGAGGACCCATGACCGCCATGAACCACGAGACCCGCGTGAGCGAACGCGCCGGAGCCCGCGAGTGGGCGGCCCTCGGCGTCCTCATGCTCCCGGTGCTGCTCGTCTCCGTCGACAACACCGTCCTGAGCTTCGCGCTGCCGCAGATCAGCTCGCACCTGCGCCCGACCGGCAACCAGCTGCTCTGGATCGTCGACCTGTACGCCCTCATGCTCGCCGGCCTGCTCATCGCGATGGGCAGCCTGGGCGACCGCATCGGCCGCCGTCGGCTGCTGCTCGTCGGCGCCGTCGGCTTCGGGGGCGCGTCGCTGCTGGCCGCCTACGCGTCGTCGGCCGAGGCGCTCATCACGGCGCGTGGCCTGCTCGGCGTCTTCGGCGCGACGCTCATGCCGTCGACGCTGTCGCTCATCCGCAACGTGTTCACCCACCAGCACGACCGACGCATCGCGATCGCGGCGTGGGCCGCGATGTTCTCCGGCGGCGCCGCGCTCGGCCCGATCCTCGGCGGCTGGATGCTCGGCCACTTCTGGTGGGGCTCGGTCTTCCTCATCAACGTGCCGCTCATCCTCGTGATGATCCCGCTGGCCCTGTGGCTGCTGCCGGAGTCGCGCGACCCGAGCCCGGGCCCGGTCGACCCCGTCTCGATCGCGCTCTCGATGCTGACGATGATCCCGCTCGTCTTCGCCGTGAAGCACGGCGCCAAGGCCGGCGTCGACGACGTCACCGTCACGAGCCTGGTCGTGGGGCTCGCCGCGGGCTGGGCGTTCGTGCAGCGGCAGCGTCGCGCGGCCGCGCCGATGCTCGACCTGGCGCTGTTCCGCAACCGGGTCTTCAGCGGGGCCATCGTGGCGAACCTGCTGAGCCTCATGGGCCTCGCCGGGTTCCTGTTCGTCGGCGCTCAGCTGCTGCAGCTCGTCCTGGGCCTCAGCCCGATGCGGGCGGCGATGGTGCTGCTGCCGGGTCTGCTCGTGACGGTCGCGCTCGGCTTCGTCGCGGTGCGCCTGGTCCGGTTCGTCCCGGTCCGGGTGCTCGTCGCCGGCAGCTTCGCGGCGTCGTCGGTCGGCTACGCGATCGCCGCGTTCACCGGCACGCCGTCGGTCGTGAGCGTCATGGTGGCGTTTGCGGTCATGGGCATCGGCATCGGCCTGGCCGAGACGCTGACGAACGACCTGATGCTCTCGAGCGTCCCCGCGCACAAGGCGGGATCGGCGTCGGCGATCTCGGAGACGGCCTACGAGGTCGGCGCGGTGCTCGGTACCGCCGTCCTCGGCAGCGTCGTGACCGCCACCTACAGCGCCAACCTCACGGTGCCGGCCGTCATGCGCTTCGGCGAGAACGACCACGCCTTCGAGACCCTCGGCGGCACGATGGAGCGGGGCCGGGCACTACCCGAACGAGCTCGGCGAGCAGCTCGTCGCGTCGGCGCACCTCGCCTTCGACCTGGGCGTGCAGCGGGCCTCGGCCGCGGCGATCGTGGTGGCGCTGCTCGCGGCCTGGATCTCCTGGCGCACGCTGCCGCGGACCCGGGAGCTCGCACCGGCGGAGCACTGAGCCGCGTCCCGGACGGGGCTCAGGGACGGACGGCGACCGCCCAGCGCATCGCGGTGCGCAGGCGGTAGCCGCCGTCCTCGAGGCGCAGGGGCTCGGCCGCCTCGACGACGACGGCACGCAGCTCCTGCCGGGTCGCCTCGTCGGCGCCGAGCAGCAGGGCGGTGACGAGCGCGTCCGGGTCGGGCAGGAACCACGTCCCGGGCTCGACCCCGCCGTCCGCGAGGTCGAGGCCGGCGGCGAGCAGCCGGTCCTCGAAGGTCGGCCCGGGGGCGAGGTCCGGCTCCTCGCCCTCGGCGTGGGCGATCGCGGCGTCGATCGTCGCGAGGTCCTGGTGCTCCGGCTCCGCCCACCCGGCGAGCGCGAGCCGGCCGCCGGGTCGCAGCACCCGGGCCAGCTCGGCCGTCGCGCGGTCCGGCTCGTCCGCGAGGTGCAGCGCGTTGACGGCGAGGACCACGTCGAACGCGGCGTCCGGCCAGGGCAGGTCCTGCGCCGAGGCCTCGCGCACGTCGGCGCCCGGGGCCGCCGCGCGGGCCAGCGCGGTCATCCCCGGGGCCGGGTCGACCCCGCTCACGCGGGCGCCCCGGGTCCGGCCCAGGGCGAGGACCTCCCCGCTGCCGCAGCCGACGTCGAGCAGGTCGGTCCCCGCGGCGACACCGGCGGCGTCGAGGAGGCGTCGACCGACCGGCTCCGAGAGCGGACCCCACCAGCGCCGCCACGTCGGCGCCAGGTCCGACCAGACGTCGTCCGTCATGCCTCGGGGTCCAGGACCGCGCCGGGGTTGAGCCGGCCCGCCGGGTCGAGCGCGGCCCTGACGGCGCGGTGGACGTCCAGCGCGACGGGGTCGAGCTCGGCGGTGAGCCAGTCGCGCTTCAGCCGGCCGACCCCGTGCTCGCCGGTGATCGTGCCGCCCAGGTCGAGCGCGTGCCGGGTGATCGCGTCGAAGGCCCGCCGGGCCGCCGCCCGGCTCGCCTCGTCGGCCTCGTCGAAGATGATCGTCGGGTGCATGTTGCCGTCGCCGGCGTGGCCGAAGACGCCGATCGTCAGGCCCTCGTCGGCGGCGACCTGTTCGATGCGCTGCACCAGGTCGACGATCCGTGACCGCGGCACGCAGACGTCGTCGAGCAGCCAGTCGCCGAGCCGCTCCAGCGCGGGCAGGGCCTGGCGACGCGCCTCCATCAGCTGAGCGCCCTCCTCCGGGTCGTCGGCGACGGCGACGTCGGTGGCACCGGCCTGCTCGCAGCGCGTGGCCACGGCGGCCAGGACGCTCGCGGCGTCGGCGGTGTCCGACTGGACCAGGAGCATCGCCGCGGCGTCGCCGAGCCCCATCCGGGTCAGGTCGTCGACCGCCGCGAGCGTCGTGCGGTCCATGATCTCGAGCGCCGACACCACCGTGCCGTCGGCCGCGACGTCCGCGACCGCCCGACCCGCGGCCGCGAGGGTGGGGAAGGTCGCGACGAGGGTCAGGGCCGGCTCGGGGGCGGGCCGCAGCCGGACCGTCACCTCGGTGATCACGCCGAGCGTGCCCTCCGAGCCGACGAACAGGTGGGTCAGGTCGTAGCCCGCCACGCCCTTGGCGGTGCGGCGACCGGTGCGCAGGACGCGGCCGTCGGCCAGCACGACCTCGAGCCCCAGCACGGCGTCCCCCGTGACGCCGTACTTGACGCAGCACATGCCGCCGGCGTTCGTCGCGACGTTGCCACCGATCGTCGAGAAGCCGACGCTGCCGGGGTCGGGGGGGTAGAACAGGCCCTGCTCGGCCGCGGCGGCGCGCAGGTCGCCCGTGACGACGCCCGGCTGGACCACGGCCAGCCGCTCGACCGGGTCGACCTGGAGCACCGAGGTCATCCGGTGCGTGCTCAGCACGACCGCACCGGCGCCACCGTTGGCCCCACCGCTCAGGCCGCTGCCGGCGCCGCGGGGGACGACCGTCCAGCCGTGCGTGGTCGCCAGGCGCAGGCAGGCCGCGACCTCGTCCGTCGTCCGAGGTGCGAGGACGGCGAGCGGGACGTGGCGCTCGGTGAGCCGGGACTGGTCCGCGGCGTAGCCGGCCGTGACGTCCGGGTCGGTCGAGACGACGACGTCGCCCAGTGGCTCGAGGGCGCGAGCCAGGGCGTCCGGGCCGGTCATCGGCACCGGGCCGACAGGCCGCCGTCGACGGGCAAGCACACCCCGTTGACGTACGCGGCGTCGTCGGAGGCGAGGAACAGCGCCGCCCGCGCGACGTCCCACGGCGAGCCGACCCGGCCCGTCGGGCTCGCGGCGTCGCGCTCGGCCCGCGCCCGGGCGGCGTCGGCACCGGCCGTGACCTGCTGGGCCACCAGCGGGGTGTCGATCATCCCGGGCAGCACGGCGTTGGCCCGCACCCCGCGGTCGGCGTAGGTCAGGGCGAGCGAGACGGTCAGCTGGTTCACCGCCGCCTTCGACGCGTTGTAGGCCGGGTACACGTACCCAGTGTCGCGGACACCCGCGACCGACGACACCGTGACGATCGAGCCGTGCCCGGCCGCCAGCAGGTGCGGCAGGACGGTCCGCGCGGTCACGTAGACGCCCGTGAGGTTGACGGCCACGGCGGCGTCCCACGCGTCGCGCTCGAGCTCGAGCACCGAGCCGCCGACCGCGACGCCGACGTTGTGGTGCAGCACGGTCGGGGGGCCCACGGCCCGGACCGCCCGTGCCACGGCGGCCCGCACGGCCGCCTCGTCGGTGACGTCCGCCTCGACCGCGTACGACGTCCCGCCCTCGGCCTCGACGACCTTCGCGACGCGCTCGGACTCGGTCCCGTCGCGGTCCATCGCGACGACCGTCGCGCCCGCGGCGCCGTACGTCCGTGCGGCGGCCTCGCCGTTGCTCAGGCCGTCGCCGCTCGAGCCGGCGCCGGCGACGAGCACGACCCGCCCGTCCAGGCGCGCGCTCATCCGAGCTCCTCGACGAGCAGCTCCATCGTGATCGCGACGAGGTTGCCGGTCGGCGCGAGCCGGCCGCTGTGGACGGTGGCGTGCCGGTCGATGACGTGGGCGACGAGGTCGACGTCGTCGAGTCGGCCGTCGCCGAGGACGCCGTGGCCCGTGACCGTCACCTCCGTCGCGGGTCCCGGGACCCGCAGCGGTGCGCCGGGTCGCTCGAGCGTGGCACCGACGATGCTGCCCAGGCTGCCGCGGACGCTCGCGCGGGCGAACCCCGCGTCGGCCATGACCCGGCGGACCGCCTCGTGCACCTCGAGCCCGGGCCGCACGCGCGTCATGACGGCCCGGCGGTCCCCGCGGACCTCGCCCGGCGCGACCGGCCATGGGGTGAACACCGGCATGAGGGTCTCGTCGTCGGTCCCGCTCGTGAGGGCGACCGCGTCGAGGGCGTGCACGACGACCTCGAGCGGGGTCGCGCCGACGACGGTCTCGGGCCACAGGTGGCCGCCGTGGACCGCGCCGAGGGCGTCGTGCCAGACCGCGTGGCAGTGCACGAAACGCTCGCCGTCGCGGCGCCCCACGGTCGCCGACCCGCCCAGGACGTGCGCGGGCCCCGCGGCCTCGTGGGTCTCGCTGTACCAGGCGGCGCGCAGGCCGTCGTCGCACAGCGCGGGGAAGCAGTACGACACCCGTGCGAGCGGTCCGGCCAGGAGCTCGACCTGCGCGGAGTCCAGGCCGAGCCGCGCGAGCTCGGCGTCGATCGCGTCGACGAGCCGCTCCCCGGCGGGCAGGGACGCGCGGTGGACGAGCGAACCGGTGGGCACGGACGCGAGTCGGGCCGCCGGTGCGGGACCGGGATGACGCAGCGGAGCGAGGTCGGTGACGGTCACGCCGACGCCCCCTGCAGCTCGGCGGCGTACGGGCCCCAGGCCTGCTCGCGCAGCGTGTCCCGGATCGTCCGCTTGACGACCTTGCCGTACCCGGACTTCGGCAGCGCGTCCCAGAACAGGACGTGGTGCGGCAGCTTGTAGCGCGCCATCCGCTGGCCCAGCCACGCGCGCAGCTCCGCCGCGTCCAGCGTAAGCCCCTCGCGCAGGACGCACACGGCGACGCCGACCTCGCCCCACTTCTCGTCGGGGACGCCGAGCACCGCGACCTCGTCGACGGCCCCGTGCGCGAGGATCTTCTCCTCGATGTCGCGCGGGTGGACGTTCGAGCCGCCCGAGATGAACATGTCCGACGAGCGTCCCGTGACGTAGACGTAGCCGTGCTCGTCGACGACGCCGAGGTCGCCCGTGCGGAACCACCCGTCGCGGAAGGCCGCGGCGTCGGCTGCCGGGTTGTCGAGGTAGCCGCTGAAGACCGCGGGGCCGGCGACGCACAGCTCGCCGATCTCGCCGACCGGGACCTCACGCCCGTCGTCGTCCTGGACGCTCACCTGCATGCCGGTGCGCGGTCGCCCGCACGTGCCGACCGCGAGGCCCTCGGGCACCGGGTGGTCGTGCTCGCCGCTCGGCAGGACCGTGATGTTGCCCGTGACCTCTGCGAGCCCGTAGTACTGCACGAGCACGTCGCCGAGCGTCGCCCGGGCCCGCTCCTGGTCGGTCCGGTACATGGGTGCCCCGGCGTACACGACGTAGCGCAGCGACGAGTGGTCGTGCTCGTGGACCGTCGGGTGGTCGACGAGCACCTTGAGGATCGTCGGCACCGTGAACAGGTTGGTCACGCGCTCGGTCTCGACGAGCGACCAGACCTCGGCGGGGTCGAGGCTCGCCGAGGTCGGGATGACCGTCGTGGCCCCGCGGGCGACCTGCGGCAGCAGGTGCATCCCGGCGCCGTGCGAGAGCGGCGCGACCACGAGCGACGCGTGCGACGGGTCGGTCGTCGGCATCAGGTCGGCGAGGTGGTTGACCACGACGAAGCCGAGCTGGTCGTGGGTCAGCACGGCGGCCTTGGGGGAGCCGCTCGTCCCGGACGTGAAGAAGTACCAGGCCGGGTCGCCCTCCCACGTCGGGACGGACGGGGCCGGCGCGGCCGCCGCGACCCCGGCGACGGCGTCGGGGCCCGTCCCATCGATCCACAGCACGCCGGCGTCGAGGGTGCCGACGGACCGGACCGCGTCGACGTGGGACGCGGTGGACGCGTGGGCGACGATCGCCCGCGGACGACACACCCCAGCGATGACGGCGACGTCGTCGTCGTGCAGGCGGGTGTTGACGGGCGCGATGATCGCGCCGGCGCGCCAGGCCCCGTACATCGCCTGCACGAGCTCCGGGTGGTTCGGGCTGTCGATGCCGACCACGTCGCCCGGCCGCACGCCGCGACGCGAGAGCTCGGCCGCGAGCGCGTCGGCGCGCCGGTCGAGCTCGGCCCACGTCCAGCGGGTCGTGCCGTGGACGATCGCCACGGCCTCGGGCAGGCGGCGCGCGGTCTGGCGCAGCACCTCGGACAGGTTGACGGCGCGGCGTCGCGTGCTCATCGGGCTCCCTCCAGGACGGTGGCGTAGTTGGCGACGGCGGCGCCGCCCATGTTGAAGACGGCCGCCCGGTCGGCGGTCGGCAGCTGCATCGCGTCCGCCTCGCCGACGAGCTGCATCGCCGCCATGACGTGCTGGGAGACCCCGGTCGCGCCGAGCGGGTGGCCCTTGGCCTTCAGGCCGCCGGAGCGGTTGACGGGCAGGACGCCGTCCCGCTCGGTGCGACCCTCGGCCAGGGCCTCGGCCCCCTTGCCGGGGGCGGCGATGCCGAACGCCTCGTACTGCAGGAGCTCGGCGATCGTGAAGCAGTCGTGCGTCTCGAGCAGGTCGAGGTCGTCGAGGTCGACGCGCGCCTCGGCGAGCGCGCAGCGGAACGCTCGGGCGGCGCCGTCGAGCGCGAGCGCGTCGGCCCGGCTCGCGACCTGCAGGTGGTCGTTGGTGTGGTGGCGTCCGACCACCCGGACCGAGCGTCGAGCCGTGGTCGCGACGTCGGGCACCGCGACGACGAGGGCCGCGGCGCCGTCCGAGACGAGCGAGCAGTCCGTGCGCAGCAGCCGTCCCGTGACGACGGGGTTCTTCTCCGACGGCGTGGAGCAGAAGTCGACGCCGAGGTCGCGGCGCAGGTGGGCGTACGGGTTGTCGACCCCGTTGCGGTGGTTCTTGGCCGAGATGCGGGCCATGGCCCCGCGCGGGTCGCCGTAGCGCTCGGCGTACTGGTCGGCGAGCCCGGCGAACACCCCGGCGAAGCTGCCGACGTGCGCCTCCGTCGGCCGGTGCAGGCCCGACAGCAGGATGTCGTTGACGGCCTCGTTCGGCGTCGCGGTCATCTTCTCGGCGCCCAGCACGAGGACGATGCGCGCCCGCCCGGCCTCGACCTGGTCGAGCCCGGCGAAGAGGGCGGCGCTCCCGGTCGCGCACGCGTTCTCGTGGTGGGTCGCCGGGGCCAGGGCCAGCGCCGGCTGCCCCGACCCGACGAGGGCCGCCTCGAAGCCCTGGTCGGAGAAGCCGTTGTTGAACACGCCGACGTGGACCGCGTCCACGTCCTGGGGGTCGACCTCGGCGTCGGCGAGCGCGGCGAGCGACACCTCCGCGAGCAGCGCCTCGACGTCCGGGCTCTCGCTGCGGCCGAACCGGGTGTGGGCCCAGCCGATGATGTGCGGTGTGGTCACGCTGCCTCCTCGGGTTCGTCGTGAGGCGGGTCACAGCCCCACGGCTCGCCATGCTGCTGCGTCGCGCGGCCGGGCTGAACCGTCCAGCAGCGAGACCGCGAGCGCCGTTTTCCTCCCGCTGTCGAACGGGCCGGTCGACGGCGGTTGCGACACAGGGAGGAAAGGCCGGATGGATTCCTCGTCCGGCGCTCGATGTCCCAGCCCGGGTGCGGCTCCGAGACTGGCCGCACCCGACCGAGGAGATGACGTGCGCGCAGTGCTCAAGGCCCGGCCCACCGTGGGCCTCGACCTGGTCACCGACCACCCCGACCACCCGCTCGCGCCCGGACAGGTGCGGGTCCAGGTGGAGGCCGTGTCGGTGTGCGGGACCGACCGCGAGACCTACGAGTACGGACCCGCCGTGCGCGAGCTCGGGCTGCGGCTGCCCGTCGTCACGGGCCACGAGTGCGCCGGCACGGTGCTCGAGACGGCCCGGGGCGTGACGGACCTGCGACCGGGCGACCGGGTGGCCGTCGAGACCCACGTCGCGTGCCACGACTGCGACCAGTGCCGGCGCGGCAACGCGCACAACTGTCTGCGGATGGACCTGCTCGGCCTGACGATGGACGGCGCCTTCGCCGAGCGCGTCGTGCTGCCGGCCTCGACGTGCTTCCGCCTGCCCGACGAGCTGACGGTCGAGGACGGTGCGCTGCTCGAGCCGGCCGGCAGCGCGATGCACGCGGTCCAGCGCGCCGGGATCGACCTGGCGGGGGCGACGGTCCTCGTGACGGGCGCGGGTCCGGTCGGCCTGGCCGCCGTGCAGGTCGCCCTGGCGCGCGGCGCCCGCGTCCTCGTCGTCGAGCCGGGGGCGTCACGGGCGCTCGTGGCGGCCGACCTGGGGGCGACCGTCCTGGAGCCCGGGGCGGGCCTGCTCGACGCGGTGCGCGACACGACGGGCGAGGCCGGCGGCGTCGACCTCGTGCTCGAGTGCTCCGGCGCGCCGGCCGCGATGGAGTCCGCTCTCGAGGCCGTGCGGCGCGAGGGCACGGTCGTGAGCGTCGGGCTGATGAACCGACCGCTCGAGCTGAGCACGACGCGCCAGCTCATCAGCCGCGGCCTCACGCTGCGCGGCAGCTTCGGCCGTCGGATCTGGGGCACGTGGACCGAGCTCACGGCGCTCGTCGCGGCCGGTTCCGTCGACCTCGGGCGTCTCGTCTCCCACCGGCTCGAGCTGGAGCAGGTCGAGCAGGCGATCGGCCTGCTGTCGCAGGACGCGTGCAAGGTCGTGCTGCACCCGCAGGGGGTGCCGGTCGACGCGGTGGCCGCGTCGGCCCTCGCCGTCAGCCCTGGCTGAGCGGCGCGAACGGGTCGACGCCGTCGGCCCTCAGCAGGTCGGCGACGAGCAGGCCGAGGTGCAGCTCGAGCCGCAGCGTGCCGTCGTCGAGGTCGACGCCGGTGATCTCGCGGATGCGGTCGAGGCGGTAGTAGAGCGTCGTCCGGTGGATGAACAGCGCGCCCGCCGCGGCGGGGCCCGCGCCGGCGTGGTCGAGGAACGCGCGCAGCGTCTCGAGCAGCCGACCCGAGGGATCGGCCGCCGCGAGCCGGCGCAGGGCCTCGGGCACCGCCGTGACGTCGAGCTCGTCGGTCGGGACGCGCACCAGCAGGGCGGCGGGGCCGCTGCGTTCCCACGCGGCCACCGGACCGTCGCCGCGGCGCCGGGCCACGTCGGCCGCGAGGCCGGCCTGACGGGCCGAGACCCAGGCCGTCGCCAGGTCGGGCACCGACGACCCGGCTCCCGCCGTGACGACGGGGGCGTCGCCGACGACCTCGCGGACGCCGTCGACGAGGGCGCGGGCCTCGGCGACGACGTCGTCCAGGGCGCGGCCGTCGGGACCGAGTCGCACCAGGTGCCCGCGCAGTCCGTCGACCGCCACGAGCACGTCGCCGCGGCTGCGCGAGCGCGCCGACACGAGCGCGTGCCGCAGGGCCACCGTGGCGAGGTCGCGGTCACCGTGCTCCGTCGTGGTGACGGTGACGACCCGGACGGGTCCGGAGCCCGGACGGTGCCCCGCGGCGCCGAGGTCGGCGAGCGCGCCCACCCGGGCGACGGGGTCGCGGCCGAGCGCGGCAGTGACGACGGCCTCCACGGCGTCGTCGGCCGTGGGGTCGAGCAGCAGCGGGGCGAGCTCGTCGGCGACCTCGCCGATGCGGTCGAGCTCCGCGTCCGTGACCGTCCCGTCGGCGTCGATCACCAGGATCATGCCGATGACGGCGCCGCGTGAACGGATCGGCACGCCGGCGCGGGCGTGCAGCCCCAGCTCGCTCGACCCGGGCACGCGACCGGGCCGGGTCCAGCGCGAGATGCCGCTCGAGAGCAGGAAGCCGATGGCCTCGCCGCCGGCGTCGCGGTTGAGCATCGCGCGGATGCGGACGGGGTCCTCGTCACCGAAGTGCGGGCTCGCGAAGAGCATCCGCACGTCGGGGTCGTTGACCACGACCGACCGGCCCAGCTCCGCGGCGAACCGGTCGACGATGGCCTGCACCCGGTCTCGCGACATGCCGGGGATCGTACTCTCCGCGCGCCCTGCGACCCGGTCCCCGCTCGCGTTCGACACAGAGAGGAAAGCGGCCCGGCGGGCTTCGTCAGCGAGCGGTCGTGAGCCAGGTCACGCGCGCGGCAGGGTGTGTGAGTCCCGTCACCCGAACGGCGGGAACGAGAGAGACTGGAGCGACGATGACGTCCACATCCCTGCCGGCGGACAGCCGGCACGACGACCCCGAGATCGCGAACCGCGTCATGCGCAAGGTCGCGATGCGGCTGATCCCGTTCCTCGGGCTGGCGTACTTCCTGAACTACATCGACCGCACGAACATCTCGTTCGCGAAGCTCACGATGAGCGCCGACCTCGGCCTGAGCGAGACGGCCTACGGCCTGGCGAGCAGCCTGTTCTTCGTCGGCTACATCCTGCTCGAGGTGCCCAGCAACCTCGCGCTCCACAAGTTCGGCGCCCGGCGCTGGATCGCGCGCATCCTCGTCTCGTGGGGCGCGATCGCGGCGCTCATGGCGTTCGTGCCGAACGCGACCTGGCTCAACATCTCGCGCGTCCTGCTCGGCATCGCCGAGGCGGGCTTCTTCCCCGGCATCATGCTGTACCTGACCTTCTGGTTCCCCCGGGCCGTGCGGGTGCGGCTCGTCGCGGTGTTCATGGTCGCGCTGCCGCTCTCGAGCGCGCTCGGCGCGCCGGTCTCCGCTGCGATCATCGAGCACTGGCACGGCCTGTTCGGGCTCGAGGGCTGGCGGGTCATGTTCCTCGTCGAGGGCATCCCGACGGTGCTGCTCGGCATCGCCGCGTGGTTCTACCTGACCGACCGGCCGCGCGATGCGAAGTGGCTGACGGAGCAGGAGCGCACGTGGCTCGACGAGCAGATCACGGCCGAGCAGTCGGTCACGTCCGACGTCGGCCACACCTCGGCGCGCGAGTCGCTGCGCAACGGCACCGTCTGGCTGCTCGGCCTGACGTACTTCGGCATCGGCTACGGGCTGTTCGCGATCAGCTTCTTCCTGCCGACGATCGTCGCAGGGTTCGCGGAGACCTTCGACACCGACTTCTCGATCACGCAGACCGGCCTCATCGTGGCGGTGCCGTTCGTGCTCGGCTCGATCGCGCTCGTCCTGTGGGGCCGGCACTCCGACCGCACGAACGAGCGGATGTGGCACGTCATCGCCCCGACGGCGCTCGCCACGCTGACCGTCCCGGTCGCGATGTACATGAGCTCGCCGTTCCTCACGATGGTCGTCATCAGCCTCACGGCGATCGGCATCTTCTCGGCGCTGCCCGTCTTCTGGTACCTGCCGACGACCTTCCTGACCGGCGCCGGGGCCGCGGCCGGCATCGCCCTCGTCAACACGATCGGCGCGACGTCGGGTCTCGCGGCGCCGTACGTGACGGGCTGGCTGCTCGACGCGACCGGCACGTCGAAGGCCGGGCTGTGGGTGGTCGGGGCGTTCATGGCGATGGCGGTCGGGCTGCTGCTCCTGCTGCGGCGGCGCCTCGTCGCCGTCGAGGAGCAGCGCGACGAGTCGTCGCCGGTCCCGGTGCCGGAGACCGTCTGACGACCTGCCTCGTGACCACCGGCGTCGGCCGGAGCGCCTCGTCCCCCGAGGGTGCTCCGGCCGACGCTGGCGTGATGTCGTCGCTCGCTGGCGGCCTCGCCGCTGTCGGCGGGGCGGTCGGGCGCGGGAGGATGGCGCGGTGACCCGTCGTGACAGCCTGCTCGCCGTGCTCGTGGCCGTCCTGTGGGGGTGCAACTTCGTGGCGATCCACGTCGGGGTCGAGGACGTGCCGCCGTTCCTGTTCCTGGCGATCCGGTTCCTGCTCGTCGCGTTCCCGCTCGTGCTCGTCGTCCCGCGACCGCAGGCGTCCTGGCAGGCCGTGGTCGCCGTCGGCGTGTTCATGAGCCTCGGCCAGTTCGGGCTGCTCTACCTCGCGCTCGCGACGGGCATGCCGGCCGGGCTCGCGTCGCTCGTGCTGCAGGCGCAGGTGGTGTTCACGATGCTGCTCGCGTGGGCCGCGCTGGGGGAGCGGTCGACGGGTCGCCAGCTCGCGGGGGCGGGGCTGGGGGTCGTCGGGCTCGTGGTGGTCGCCCTCGGCTTCGGGCTCGACTCGCCGATCGTGCCGCTGCTGGTGACGGTGGCCGGCGCCGCCTCGTGGGCGGTCGGCAACGTCGTGGCGCGGGCCGCGAAGGTCTCGTCGGGGCTGTCCCTCGTGGTGTGGTCGGCGCTCGTCGTGCCGCTGCCGTGCCTCGCGATCTCGCTCGTCGTCGACGGCCCGGCCGAGATCGGTGACGCGCTCGCGGGCTTCGGCTGGGCGGCCGTGGTCAGCACGCTCTACACGGTCGTCGGCGCCTCGCTCGTCGGGTACACGATCTTCAACGGCCTGATGGCGCGCTACCCCGCGGGCGCCGTCGTGCCGTACATCCTGCTCGTGCCGCCGGTCGGCATGCTCGCGGCCTGGGTCGCGCTCGGCGAGGTCCCCAACGCGATCGAGGCGGCCGGCGCGGTGCTGCTCATGCTCGGCGTCTCCCTCGCGACGATCACCCGACGCCCCGTCGTCCCCGCCACCGGCGACCTCGTCCCCCTGCCCGACCCGGCTCCGACGACGCAATCTGAGGGTTTGCGGCGCCCCTGACGACCACGAACCCTCGGACTGCGTCGGCCGGCGACGAAGCCTGAGGGTTCCTGGCTGCCCCGACGACCACGAACCCTCAGATTGCGTCGTCGGAGCGGCCGGGGTGGGGGTCAGTCGACGAGGGCGGCGCGCGCCATCCGGGCGAGCAGCTCACGCATCCGCGCCGGCCCGATCCGGGCGCTGTGGGGGGTCGAGTTGAGCAGCCCGAACGTCGCCTGCACGGCGGCGCGGGCCTCGGCGCGGTCGAGGTCGTCGCGCAGCGAGCGGACGACGTCGACCCACAGGTCGATGTACGCGAGCTGCAGCCGGCGCACCGTCGTGCGCGCCGCGTCGCCCAGGTTGGACCACTCCCGCTCCTGCACGACGATGAGCGCGGGGTGCCGCAGCGAGAAGTCCAGGTGCCACGCCACGAGCGCGTCGAGCCGATCGGACGCGTCGTCCGTCGCCGCGGCGCGCTCGCGGCCGGTCGCGAGCAGCTCCTCGCTGACGTCGACGAGCGCCTCGGCGAGCAGCTCGTCCTTGCCGCGGACGTGCTTGTAGAGCGCCGGACCGCTGATGCCGCACGCCGCGCCGATGTCGTTCATGCTCACGCCGTGGAAGCCGCGCTCGGCGAAGAGCTCGGAGGCGGTGCGCAGGATCTCCTGCCGGCGGGTGGGCACGCACCGATCCTACCGTCCGCAGGTTAACGAGTGTTAACCTGCGGACGTGACCGAGATGCGCGAGCTCGTCGACGAGCTGCACGAACGCCTGGCCCGGGTGCGCCGGGGCGGACCCGAGCGCTCCCGCGAGCGGCACGTCGCCCGCGGCAAGCTGCTCGTCCGCGACCGGGTCGACCACCTGCTCGACCCCGGCTCGCCCTTCCTCGAGGTGGCGCCGCTCGCGGCCTGGGGCGTCTACACCGACGACCCGGGCGAGATCGCCTCGGCCGGCGTGGTCGCCGGCATCGGCCGGGTGGCCGGCCGCGACGTCATGGTCGTCGCGAACGACGCGACCGTGAAGGGCGGCACCTACTACCCGCTCACCGTCAAGAAGCACCTGCGCGCCCAGACGATCGCGATGCAGAACCGGCTGCCCTGCGTGTACCTCGTCGACTCCGGCGGCGCGTTCCTGCCGATGCAGGACGAGGTCTTCCCCGACCGCGACCACTTCGGCCGGATCTTCTTCCACCAGGCGCAGATGTCGGCCCAGCAGATCCCGCAGGTCGCGGCCGTCATGGGCTCGTGCACCGCGGGCGGCGCGTACGTCCCGGCCATGAGCGACGAGACCGTCATCGTGCGCGACCAGGGCACGATCTTCCTGGCCGGCCCGCCGCTCGTGAAGGCCGCGACGGGCGAGGTCGTCACGGCCGAGGAGCTCGGCGGCGGCGACGTCCACGCCCGCACCTCGGGCGTCGTCGACCACCTCGCCGACGACGACGAGCACGCCCTGCAGATCGTCCGCTCGATCGTCGACACGCTGCCGCTCCCACAGGCCGGGCCCCGGCACGAGCCGCTGTCGCCGCGGGAGGACCCGGAGACGCTGCTCGACGTCGTGCCCGCCGACCCGCGCACCCCGTACGACGTGCGCGAGGTGATCCGCCGGATCGTCGACGACTCGCGGCTGCACGAGTTCAAGCCGCTCTACGGCGACTCCCTCGTGTGCGGGTTCGCGCGCGTCGAGGGGCACGACGTCGCGATCGTCGCCAACAACGGCATCCTGTTCAGCGAGTCGGCGCTCAAGGGCGCGCACTTCGTCGAGCTCGCCAACCAGCGCGGCGTGCCGCTGCTGTTCCTGCAGAACATCTCCGGGTTCATGGTGGGCCGCGAGTACGAGAACCGCGGCATCGCGAAGGACGGCGCGAAGCTCGTCACGGCGGTCGCGTCGAGCGTCGTCGCCAAGTACACCGTCGTCATCGGTGGTTCGTACGGTGCCGGCAACTACGGCATGTGCGGCCGTGCCTACGACCCGCGCTTCCTCTGGATGTGGCCCAACGCCAAGATCTCGGTGATGGGCGGCGAGCAGGCCGCGTCCGTGCTCGCGACGGTCCGCGGCGACACGTCCGAGCCCGAGGACGTCTTCAAGGACCGCATCCGCGCCGAGTACGAAGCCAAGGGATCGGCGTACTACTCCACCGCCCGGCTGTGGGACGACGGCGTGATCGACCCGCGCGACACCCGCCGCGTCCTCGCCCAGGCGCTCGCGGCCGACCACGCCCCGACCCCGGCGCCGTCCTACGGCGTCTTCCGGATGTGAGGACGCGATGACCGACCCCGCCCTGACCCACGTCCTCGTCGCGAACCGCGGCGAGATCGCCCGTCGCGTGCTCCGCGCGTGCCGGGAGGCCGGCCTCGCGAGCACGGCCGTGCACACGAGCGTCGACGCCCGCTCGCCGCACCGGCACGAGGCCACGGCCGACGTCGAGGTGCCGAGCTACCTCGACGTCGACGCGCTCGTGGCCGCCGCCCGCACGACGGGCGCCGACGCGGTCCACCCCGGCTACGGCTTCCTGTCCGAGAACGCCGACTTCGCCCGGGCCGTCGTCGCCGCCGGGCTGACCTGGATCGGCCCCGCCCCGGACGTCATCGAGCTGATGGGCCGCAAGGACCGGGCCCGGGAGGTGGCCGAGAAGGTCGGGGTCCCGGTCACGCCGCGCTACGAGCCGGACGCCGTCCCGGCCGACGCCTACCCGGTGCTGGTCAAGGCCGCCGCGGGGGGCGGCGGCAAGGGCATGCACGTCGTGCGTCGCCCCGAGGACCTGGCCGACGCGCTCGCCACCGCCGCGCGCGAGGCCGCCGCGTCCTTCGGCGACGACACCCTGCTCGTCGAGCGCTACGTCGAGGGCGGGCGGCACGTCGAGGTCCAGGTCTTCGGCGACCGGCATGGCACGGTGGTCCACCTGTTCACCCGCGACTGCTCGGCGCAGCGCCGCCACCAGAAGGTCGTCGAGGAGGCACCCGCGCACGACCTGCCCGACGCCCTGCGCGAGCTGCTGCACACCTCGTCGGTCGCGCTCGCCCGCGAGGTCGGCTACACGAGCGCCGGGACCGTCGAGTTCCTCGTGCGCAACGACGAGGCGTTCTTCCTGGAGATGAACACCCGGCTGCAGGTCGAGCACCCCGTCACCGAGGAGGTCACGGGGACCGACCTGGTGCGCTGGCAGCTGGACGTCGCCGCCGGTGCGCCCTTGCCCGCGCAGGACCGGATCACGTGCCACGGCCACGCCGTCGAGGTGCGGGCGTACGCCGAGGACCCCTACGCGGGCTTCCTCCCGCAGGCGGGCCGGATCGACCGGTTCGCCGCGGACCCGCGGGCGCGGGTCGAGGACGCCGGGCTGTCCGAGGTGTCGACCTCGTACGACCCGATGGTCGCCAAGATCGTCGTCACGGGCCCGGACCGGGCCGCCGCGCTCGCGTCGACCGTCGACGTCCTCGACGGCACGGTGCTCGCCGGGCTGCGGTCCAACCTCGGCTTCGTTCGGAGGCTGCTCGCCACGCCGGAGTTCGCGGCCGGCGCCGTCCACACCGGCTGGCTCGATGCGTACGAGGGCCCGCTGCTGGAGCGGCCCGCCGTGCCGCGGGAGGCCGTCGAGGTCGCAGCGCTCGCGCTCTGGCCGGTCGTCGACGACGGCTGGCGCTCCTCCGGCCCGCCCGTCCCCGCGCGGGCGCGTCGTCACCGACGAGGACGGCGTGCTGCACGAGGTGGTCGGGCCGGTGCCGGCGCACGGCCTGACCTCCGTGCGCGACGGCGCCCGGGTCCACGTCGTGCACGAGGGGCAGACCTGGACCTTCGAGCAGCCCGACGGCATGCGCCGCTCGCTCGCCCCGACCGCGAGCGACGCGGCGGTCACCGCCCCGATGCCCGGCACCGTCCTCGACGTGCGGGTCGCGGAGGGCGACACCGTCGCCGAGGGCGATCGCCTCGGCACGATCGAGGCGATGAAGATGGAGCTCGCGCTCGTCGCCGCGCACGCCGGCACGGTCACGCTCGTGCCGACCGTGGGCGAGCAGGTGCCGATGGGGCACGCGCTGTTCCACGTCGAGCCGGAGGCCGGCGATGCCTGAGCGCGCCCTGCCGATGGTCGTGCCCGAGCCGGGGCTGCCGGACCGGGTCACGATCTACGAGGTCGGACCGCGGGACGGGCTGCAGAACGAGTCTGCCGTCGTGCCGGTCGCGGTCAAGGCCGAGCTCGTGCGCCGCCTCGTCGCCGCGGGGGCTGCCGGTCGTCGAGACGACGAGCTTCGTGCACCCGCGCTGGGTGCCGCAGCTCGCCGATGCGGCCGAGCTGCTGGCCGAGCTGGGCGACCTGCCCGTCCCGGCGCCCGTGCTGGTCCCGAACGAACGGGGTCTCGACCGCGCGCTCGAGGCGGGCGTCCGTCACGTGGCGGTCTTCGCGAGCGCCACCGAGACCTTCGCCCAGCGGAACCTGGCGTCCTCGCTCGACGGGCAGCTGGCGATGTTCGAGCCCGTCGTGCGGCGCGCGCTCGACGCCGGGCTGGACGTCCGGGCGTACGTCTCGATGTGCTTCGGCGACCCGTGGGAGGGCGCCGTGCCCGTCGAGCAGGTCGTGACGGTCGGTCGACGGCTGCTCGACCTCGGCGCGAGCCAGCTGTCGCTCGGCGACACCATCGGCGTCGGCACGGCCGGCCACGTCGGGGCGCTGCTCGACGCGTTCGGGGCCGACGGCGTGGGCGTCGACCGGCTCGCGATGCACTTCCACGACACCTACGGCCAGGCGCTCGCGAACGTCCACGCGGCCCTGCGGCACGGCGTCACGACGTTCGACGCCTCCGCCGGCGGGCTCGGCGGCTGCCCCTACGCCGAGAGCGCGACGGGCAACCTCGCGACCGAGGACCTGGTCTGGTTCCTGACCGGGCTGGGCATCGAGCACGGCGTCGACCTCGACGCCGTCGTCGCCACGTCCGCCTGGATGGCCGAGCAGCTCGGCAAGCCGACCGCGTCGGCCGTCGCCCGCGCCCTCGGCGCCCTGAGCGCCCCGGCGACCGCGGTTTACCCGCTTGAGCGGGTAAACCGACACCCATCGAGGGAAATTTCCCCTGAATCGCCGACGTCTGCCCTGAACCGCGCTCCCAAGATCGTCGACGGGACCTCGCCCCCGTCCGGAGGTCGGCGGGGACCGACACCGCGCTGGGACGGGTAGCGTGACCGCCGATCCGAGTCCCAGGAGGAGCCGATGACGACGCCGCTGAGCCGCCTGCACCCCATGCAGGCTCGCGACCCCGAGGAGCCGGGCCGGACCGCGAGCACGCTCGAGCTGTTCTTCGACCTCGTCTTCGTCGTCGCCGTCAGCATCGCCGCGGTGTCGCTGCACCACGAGCTCACCGAGGGCCACGTGGTGCACGGCGTCGTCGCGTTCGCCTCGGTGTTCTTCGCGATCTGGTGGGCGTGGATGAACTTCACCTGGTTCGCGACGTCGTTCGACACCGACGACTGGCTGTACCGGGTCCTCACCTTCCTGCAGATGGGCGGCGTGCT
>JAQIJP010000016.1:0-54545 GCA_036946185.1 Aeromicrobium erythreum | reverse complement strand
GAGACTTCCGGCACAGTGTCCATGGGTCGAACATACCTCCCGGGCGGGGTCACGGACGGCAGGCGTGACCGTCCGCCCGTAGCGTGGAGGAATGGCCAACCGACTCGCCGGCTCGACCAGCCCCTACCTGCTCCAGCACGCCGACAACCCCGTCGACTGGCGGGAGTGGGGTGACGAGGCGTTCGCCGAGGCCCGCGAGCTCGACCGGCCGATCCTGCTGAGTGTCGGGTACGCGGCGTGCCACTGGTGCCACGTCATGGCGCACGAGTCGTTCGAGGACGAGGCGACGGCTGCGTACATGAACGAGCACTTCGTCAACGTCAAGGTCGACCGCGAGGAGCGGCCCGACGTCGACGCCGTCTACATGCAGGCCACGACCGCGATGACGGGCCAGGGTGGCTGGCCGATGACCGTCGTCCTGACGCCCGAGGGCGAGCCGTTCTTCGCCGGCACCTACTTCCCGCCCGAGCAGAAGCAGGGGATGCCCGCCTTCACGCAGATCCTCCAAGGCCTCGCCGACGCGTGGGAGAACCGGCGCGACGAGGTGCTGACCGTCGGGTCGCAGGTCGTCGAGCACCTCGGCCAGCGGATGACGTCCGCGGGCGGCCTGGAGCCGGACGACCTCGACGCCGCGGCCGCCGCGCTGTCGAAGCAGTTCGACGAGGAGGCCGCCGGGTTCGGCGCCAGCCCCAAGTTCCCGCCGTCGATGGTGCTCGAGTTCCTGCTGCGCCAGCACGCCCGCACCGGCGACGAGCGCTCCTGGCAGATGGTGGCCGCGACGGCGGAGGCCATGGCCCGCGGCGGCATGTACGACCAGCTCGGGGGCGGCTTCGCCCGGTACAGCGTCGACCGGTACTGGCAGGTGCCGCACTTCGAGAAGATGCTCTACGACAACGCCCAGCTGCTGCGCATCTACCTGCACTGTGCCCGTTCCGCCGCCCAGAGCCCGGCACCCCCGCCGGGTGCCCGTTCCGCCGCCCAGAGCCCGGCACCCCCGCCGGGTGCCCGTTCCGCCGCCCAGAGCCCGGCACCCCCGCCGGGGGCGGGCGCTGGTGCGGGACCGAGCGCCGAGCTGTTCGAGCGGATCGCGCGGGAGACGGCGGCGTTCCTGCTCGACGAGCTCGGCACCGAAGAGGGAGGTTTCGCCTCCGCCCTCGACGCCGACAGCGACGGCCACGAGGGCACGTTCTACGTCTGGAACCCGAACCAGCTCATGCGCCTGCTCGGGTCCGGCGACGGGTCGTGGGCCGCGCAGCTGCTCGGCGTCACCGGGCCCGGCACGTTCGAGCGCGGGTTCTCCACGCTCCAGCTGCGCGAGGACCCGGACGACCCGGAGCGCTGGGCGTCCGTCCGCGCCCGCCTGCTCGCAGCCCGCGCCGAGCGCACCCGCCCCGCGCGCGACGACAAGATCGTGGCGGCGTGGAACGGGCTCGCGGTCACGGCTCTCGTCGAGGCGTCGGTGCTGCTCGAGGACCCGGCGCTCGGTGAGGCTGCGGTCCGAGCCGCGACCCTGCTCGCCGACCTGCACGTCGTCGACGGCCGGCTGCGTCGGGCCTCGCGTGACGGCGTCGTCGGCGCGCACGACGGCGTCCTCGAGGACCACGGCGCGGTCGCCGAGGCGTTCCTCGCCGTCCTCGGACTGACGGGCGACCCGGTGTGGCTCGACCGCGCCCGGCTGCTGCTCGACCGGGTGCTCGACCACTTCGTCGACCCCGAGGGCGGCTTCTTCGACACCGCCGACGACGTGCCGTCGCTCGTGGTGCGCCCGCAGGACCCGTCGGACAACGCGCACCCGTCCGGCACCTCGGCTGTCGTCCACGCGCTGCTCGCGATGGCGGCGGTCACCGGCGAGCAGCGCTATCGCGACGCCGCCGAGTCCGGCATCGCGTCGGCGAGCGAGCTGGCCCGTCGCGTGCCTCGGTTCGCCGGCTGGACGCTGGCGGCCGCCGAGGCCGCCGTCGCGGGACCCGAGCAGGTCGCGGTCGTCGGCGAGCCGGGCCCCGACCGCGACGCGATGCACCGCGTCGCACTGCTGCGGACCTCGCCGGGCGCGGTCGTGGTCGTCGCGCGGGAGGGCACGGAGGGCGTCACGCTGCTCCAGGACCGGACCGCCCGTGACGGCCGACCGACGGCCTACGTGTGCCGCGACTTCGTGTGCTCTCTGCCCACCACCGACCCCCGCGACCTCAGCCCGCTGGTCGAGTAGGCGAGCCGCGACGAAGGAGCGGGCTCGGCGTATCGAGACCATGAGTTGCGAGTGGTCTCGATACGTCGTCGAGGCGCTCGTTCCTCGCGCTCGCCGCCTACTCGACCGCCGATGGTCAGGCGGGGCCGACGTGGGTGACGGTGACGACGGGCTCGCCGGCCTCGTCGCTCGCGTCCAGGTCGACGGTCGCGGCGATGCCCCAGTCGCGGTGGCCCTCCGGGTCGTCGAAGGTCTGCCGGACCTCCCACGTGCGGCCCTGGACCTCGACCGCGAACAGCGCCGGGCCGCGGGCCGCCGGACCGGTGCCGAGGTGGTCGTACTCCTCGTCGTACGCGGCCATCGCGTCGCGCCAGGCGTCGGCGTCCCAGCCGGACTCGCCGTCGAGCTCACCGAGGGTCTCCCAGCGGCCGAGCGCCGCGAGCTCGACCCGGCGGAACATCGCGTTGCGCACGAGCACGCGGAACGCCCGCTCGTTCGCGGTGACGGGCCGGATCGTCGCCTCGCCGTCGGCGACGGCCTGCGCGCGGTCGAGGCTGTCCGGGTCGGCCGGGTTGACGAGCGACTCCCACTCGTCGAGCAGGCTCGAGTCGGTCTGCCGGACAATCTCGCCGAGCCACGCGGTCAGGTCCTGCAACGCCTCGGTGCGGGCGGTCGCGGGGACGGTCCGCTCCAGCGCCTTGTAGGCGTCGGACAGGTACCGCAGGACGAGACCCTCCGAGCGCGCGAGCCCGTACTCGGACACGAGCTCGGAGAACGTCATCGCGCGCTCGGCCATCTCCCGCACGACCGACTTGGGCCGCAGCTCGTGGTCCGCGACCCACGGATGGCCCTGCCGGTACGTCTCGTAGGCGGCCTCGAGCAGGTCGCGCAGCGGCTTGGGGTGCTCGACCTCCTCGAGCAGCTCGAGCCGCTCGTCGTACTCGATGCCCTCGGCCTTCATCTGTGCGACCGCCTCGCCGCGGGCCCGGTGGACCTGCGCTGCGATGATCTGGCGCGGGTCCTCGAGCGTCGCCTCGATGACCGACACGACGTCGAGGTGGTGCTCGGGGGAGTCGGGGTCGAGCAGCTCGAGCGCGGCGATCGCGAACGGTGACAGCGGCTGGTTGAGCGCGAAGTCCGCCTGCAGGTCGACGGTCAGGCGGAGCGTGCGCCCGTCGGCGTCCGGCGGGTCGAGCCGCTCGACGACGCCGCCTGCGACGAGAGCCTCGACGATCTCGCCGATGCGCGTGCGCAGCCGCTCGCGCACCTCGGGCGACGGGACGCTCTCGTCGACGAGCCGCTCGAGCGCCGCGACCGCGTCGCCGGGACGCTGCAGGACGTCGAGCACCATCGCGTGCGTGATGCGCATGCGCGGCACGAGCGGCTCGGGCGTGCCGCCGACAAGCTTGTCGAACACCGCCTCGTTCCAGGTGACGTGGCCCTCGGGCGCCTTCTTGCGCTGGACCTTGCGCCGCTTCTTGGGGTCGTCGCCGGCCTTGGCCAGCGCCTTGGCGTTCTCGATCTCGTGCTCGGGCGCGAGCACCGTGACGTAGCCACGGGTGTCGTAGCCGGCGCGACCCGCGCGCCCCGCGATCTGCGCGAACTCACGGACCTGCAGCTGGCGCTGGCGCCGCCCGTCGTACTTGGTCAGGCCGCTGAACAGGACGGTGCGGATCGGCACGTTGATGCCGACGCCGAGCGTGTCGGTGCCGCACACGACCTTGAGCAGTCCCTGCTGGGCGAGTCGCTCGACGAGGCGCCGGTACCGCGGCAGCATCCCGGCGTGGTGGACGCCGATGCCCATCCGCACGAGTCGCGACAGGGTCTTGCCGAACGCCGACGTGAACCGGAACGCCCCGATCGCCTCGGCGATCTCGTCGCGCTCGGCCCGGCTCGCGAGCGCGACGCTGCTGAGCGACTGGGCGCGCTCCATCGCCGCCGCCTGCGTGAAGTGGACGATGTAGACCGGCGCCTGGCCCTCCTCGACGAGCCGCGTGACGGTGTCCTGCGCCGGCGTCGTCACGTACTCGGTGACGAGCGGGACGGGCCGCTCGGCCGACGCGACGAGCGCCGTCTCGCGACCCGTGCGGCGGGTCAGGTCGGCGCGCAGGTCGGTCGTGTCGCCGAGCGTGGCGGACATGAGCAGCAGCTGCGCGCGCGGCAGCTCGACGAGCGGCACCTGCCAGGCCCAGCCCCGGTCGGGGTCGGCGTAGAAGTGGAACTCGTCCATCACGACGAGGCCGACGTCGGCGTCGGCGCCCTCGCGCAGCGCGAGGTTCGCGAGCACCTCGGCCGTCGCGACGACGACCGGCGCGTCCGGGTTGACCGAGGCGTCGCCCGTGAGCATGCCGACGTTCTCGGGGCCGAAGACCTCGCACAGGTCGAAGAACTTCTCGCTCACGAGCGCCTTGATCGGCGCGGTGTAGACCGAGCACTCGTCCCGCGCGAGCGCCCCGGCGATCGCCGCCGTCGCGACGAGGCTCTTGCCCGACCCGGTCGGTGTCGCGAGGACGACGTTCGACTCGGCGAGCAGCTCGAGGATCGCCTCCTCCTGCGCGGGGTACAGCGTCAGGCCGCGCCGCGCGACCCACGCGTCGATGGACGCCTGGACGTCGTCCGGCGAGTCGCCCGGCTCGACGGCCAGCCGGCCGTCGGTCGTCACCGCTGCTGGTACGCCAGCAGGCTGACGCCGACGTAGTGGACGACGAACGCCGCGATCGTCAGCGTGTGGAACACCTCGTGGAAGCCGTACCAGCGCGGGAACGGGTCGGGCCACTTGAAGCCGTAGACGAGCGCGCCGAGGGTGTAGAGCCCGCCGCCGACGATCATGAGCACGAGCACGGCGGTCGAGGCCTGCGCGACGAAGTCGCCCCAGTACAGGACCGCGGCCCAGCCGAGCAGCACGTACAGGGGGACGTAGATCCAGCGCGGGGCACCGACCCAGAAGATCCGGAATGCGACGCCCAGCAGCGCGCCGCCCCACACGAGCGACAGCATGATGACGGCCTCGCGGGTGTCGAGCAGCAGCAGGCTGAACGGCGTGTACGAGCCGGCGATGAGCAGGAAGATGTTCGCGTGGTCGATCCGCTTCCAGATCACCTTGGCCTCGTCCGACCACGCGCGCGTGTGGTAGAGCGCGCTGCACGAGAACAGGGCGAGGGCGGAGACCATGAACACTGCCACGCCCGCCCGCACGAGGGTGTCGTCGGCGATGACCATCATGACCAGGAAGGAGATGAACGACAGGGGCGCCGTCGCCGCGTGCAGCCACCCGCGCAGGTGCGGCTTGATCTCCTCGAAGTTCTCCCTCAGGCGCTCGCCGGTCTCCTCGGGCAGGGTCTCCTGGTCGGTCCGCGTCATGTGATGAGATTAGCGGCATGAGCCTCAGCGACCTGGCGTACGGGGCGTACGAGCGGCGGCTGCTCCGCCGGCTCGACCCCGAGCGCCTGCCGCGGCACGTCGGCGCCATCGTCGACGGCAACCGGCGCTGGGCCAAGGACGCCCGGATGGACCTCGAGGGCGGCTACCGGGCGGGTGCCGCGAAGGTCGACGAGTTCCTCGAGTGGTGCCACGACCTGGGCGTCGGCACGGTCACGTTCTGGGTGCTCTCGACCGACAACCTGCAGCGGCCGCAGGAGGAGCTCGCGAGCATCCTCTCGGCCGTCGAGGCGCTCGTCGACCGGCTCGCCGCGGACGGCCGCTGGCGGGTCCGGCTGCTCGGCAGCCTGGCCCTGCTCCCGCCCGAGGCCGCCGACCACCTGCGCCGCGCCGCCGAGGCGTCGCCCGACGACGCGGCGATGCAGGTCAACGTGTGCGTCGGGTACGGCGGGCGTCAGGAGCTCACCGACGCGATGCGGTCGCTGCTGCTCGACGAGGCCGCCAAGGGTCGCACGCTCGAGGAGGTCGCGACGACCCTCGAGGTCGACCACATCGCCGAGCACCTCTACACCAAGGGCCAGCCCGACCCGGACCTCGTCATCCGCACGTCGGGCGAGCAGCGACTGTCCGGCTTCCTGCTCTGGCAGAGCGTGCACAGCGAGTTCTACTTCTCCGACGTGCTGTGGCCGGCCTTCCGCCGCGTCGACCTGCTCCCGCGCGTTCCGCTCCTACGCGAGCCGGGAGCGCCGCTTCGGCCACTGAGCCGGGTGGTCTCGACACGCGCGGAGCGTGCTCATGCCTCGCGGCTCCGCGCTGCTCGACCGGCGGGTCGGTTCGGTGGGACAGGAGTTCACACGGACGTCACACGACATGCCGCGTGGTGCCACGGAATCGCCGCGGCGCGGACGTACGTTGCTCGTGTGTTGATGCTCGCCCCTGAGCCCAGCCGCCCCGATCGCACCGACGACTAGAGGGCCGGCGCAGGTGGCGCGCGGGCACTCGCCGAGGAGACAGCCATGGCTGTTCAGCAGAGCGAAACCCCCCGCCAGCACCTACGTCCTCGACACCAGCGTCCTGCTGGCCGACCCGGCCAGCATGACCCGGTTCCACGAGCACGAGGTCGTCATCCCCGGTCGTGGTCATCACCGAGCTCGAGGGAAAGCGTCACCACCCCGAGCTCGGCTACTTCGCCCGCACCGCCCTGCGCTTCCTCGACGACCTGCGGGTCCAGCACGGCACCCTCGACGTCCCCCTGCCGATCGGCGAGGAGGGCGGCACGATCCGCGTCGAGCTCAACCACACGAACCCGGAGTCCCTCCCGGCCGGCTTCCGGCTGGGTGACAACGACACCCGGATCCTGTCGGTCGCGAAGAACCTCGCCAACGAGGGGCGCCGACGTGACCCTCGTGTCGAAGGACCTGCCGATGCGCGTCAAGGCGTCCTCGGTCGGCCTCGTCGCCGAGGAGTACCGCGCCGAGCTCGCCCTCGAGTCCGGCTGGACCGGCATGCGCGAGGTCGAGGTCGACAGCCTCGACTCGACCAGCTCTACGAGGAAGGGACGCTCGACCTCGCCGCGCTCGACGTCGACGAGTCGGTCCGCGACCTGCCCTGCCACACGGCCTCGTGCTGCTGTCCGACAAGGGCAGCGGCCTCGGTCGGGTCACGGCCGACAAGCGCGTGCAGCTGGTCCGGGGGGACCGCGACGCGTTCGGCCTGCACGGCCGCTCGGCCGAGCAGCGGGTGGCCCTCGACCTCCTGCTCGACCCCCGAGATCGGGATCGTGTCGCTCGGCGGCCGGGGCGGGCACCGGCAAGTCGGCGCTCGCGATCTGCGCGGGCCTCGAGGCCGTCATGGAGCGCCGCCAGCAGAAGAAGGTCGTGGTCTTCCGGCCGCTCTACCGCCGTCGGTGGCCAGGAGCTCGGCTACCTGCCGGGCAGCGAGACCCGAGAAGATGGGGCCCCTGGGCGCAGGCCGTGTTCGACACGCTCGGAGCGGTCACGTCGCACCACGTCATCGAGGAGATCCTCGACCGCGGGATGCTCGAGGGTGCTGCCGCTCACGCACATCCGCGGCCGGTCCCTGCACGACGCCTACGTCATCGTCGACGAGGCGCAGTCGCTCGAGCGCAACGTCCTGCTGACGGTGCTGTCGCGCATCGGCGCGAACTCCAAGGTCGTCCTCACCCACGACGTCGCGCAGCGCGACAACCTGCGGGTCGGTCGGCACGACGGTGTCGTCGCGGTGGTCGAGAAGCTCAAGGGCCACCCGCTGTTCGCGCACGTCACCCTGACCCGCTCCGAGCGCTCGCCGGTGGCGGCGCTCGTCACCGAGATGCTGGAGGACGTCACGCTCTGACGGACGACGCGGCGACGGCCCGTCCGATCTCGACCGTCCGTGCCCCCCTGCTGTGGCAGAGTGGCGCCGTGACGAGGAGGGGTTGGACACGGGTCGTCGCCGCGCTCGTCCTGGTGCTCCTGGCCGCGTGCGGAGGGCCCGCGACGCGCGGTGACCGCGTGACGCTGCGCTGGTACGTCGGGGCCCGACCGGGTGGCCGCGACGGCGCTCGCCGACGCCTGCTCCTCCGCGTCCGACGGCCGCTACACGATCCAGGTCGTCCGCCTGCCCGAGGACGCCGACCGTCGCCACAGCGAGCTCGTGCGCCGGCTCGCGGCCAAGGACGACGGCATCGACCTGTTCACCCTCGACTCGGCGTTCACGGCGGAGTTCGCGCGGGCCGGGTTCCTTGCGCCGATCCGGAGCAGCTCGAGCAGCCGTTCGCCCAGGACGTGTTCCCGGCCGCCCTGCGGGCCTCGAGCGAGGACGGACGGCTCGTCGCGGCGCCGTGGTGGATCGACCCCTACCTGCTCTGGTACCGCGGCCTGTCGGCCGAGCGCGCCGGCCTCGACGCGACCAAGCCGGTCACGTGGGACGACCTGCTCGCCGGGGCCGAACGGGTCGGCGGCACCGTGCAGATCGACGACCCGGACGGCCAGGGCCTGGCCTCCTGGGTCGACGCGCTCGTGCGTGGTGCCGCGGGACCCTGCTGTCCGGCCAGGGACGGTCGCCCCGCGTCGGCCTCGACACCGAGGCAGGCCGCGTCGCCGCCGGCATCGTCGAGTACTACGCCCAGGCGCGGCTCGGGGCCGGCCCGTCCGACGAGGCGATCACGCGGTTCGTGTCCCCGGCCCGGCGGCTTCCCTGCTCGCGCCGACGTCGATCCTCGGCGACCGGCGGCTCTCAGCGATCGCCGGTGACCTGCGCTGGTCGCCGTACCCCGGTCGTCACGTCCGACCCGGCGGCAACCGCTGACCGCGGCGTCGCTCGCCGTGCCGCTCTACGCGCCGCACAGCGACCTGTCCTACGACGCGATCAGCTGCCTCACGTCGGCCCACGTCGATGCAGCAGGTCATGGTCAGCTCCGGCCACGGCTCCGCCCGCACGACCGACTACGCGGCCCGGGCGGTGCAGGCCGGCTACCCCGATGGCCGACGTCGCGAAGGCGGCCGTCGAGTCCGGCACGACCCTTCCGGCGACCCCGTACTGGGAGCGGGTCCGGACGGCCCTGGCCGACACCTGGTCGCCGGTGCGCGACGTCTCGGTGTCCGGCACGCCCCGCCGCGTCGCAGCGGGCCGTCCGCGACGCCGTGGCAGGCAGGCTGCGATGACCGAGCCGCACGACGAGACGCCCCAGGGCCCCGGGCCGGACGGTCTCGGGGCGGACGACCCGCCGACGAGCCCCGCCGGGGACACCGACCGGCCCGACGCCGTGCTCGAGGGTCGGGTCGCGAAGGACTCCGTCCGGCGCCGCGGCGACGACGACACCTCGTCGCCCACCCGACGTCCGAGCCGCAAGGAGCGCGCCGCCGCGGCCAAGGCCGCCAAGGAACGCGCGGCCCGGCGCGAGCGCGAGAAGCGTGAGGTCCGCGAGGCGTGGGAGCGACGCAAGGTCGAGGAGCGGGCCTCGGCCTCCTCGGCCCACCCCCAGGCGGACGACCCGGTCGAGGCCGCGGCGCCCGAGGTGCCGAGCGACGATCCGGCCGGCCACCGCCGCGACGACGCCGTGCTCGAGGGCCGGGTCGCACGCGACTCCGTCGAGGGGACGGGGGGTCCGGAGCGCGAGAGCCGGTCCGAGCGCCGGGCCGCGGCGAAGGCGGCCAAGGAGGCCGCGCGCGCCGCCAAGGCCGAGGAGCGTGCGGCGCGGGCCGAACAGCGTGCCGCGCAGCGTGCGGCCGCCGAGCAGGCCGCGGCCGAGCAGAAGGCCGCGAAGCAGGCCGAGAAGGCGGCGGAGCAGGCCGAGCGTGCGGAACGACGGGCCGCCGAGCAGGCGGAGAAGGCGGCTGAGCGGGCTGCGGAACGGGCCGAGCGCGAGCGTGAGGCCGCCGAGCGTGCCGAGAAGGCCGAGGCCGAGAAGGCCGAGCAGGCCGAGCAGGCGGTCGAGCCGTCCCGCGTCGCCGAGGCCGAGCCGTCCGTCGACGCCGAGCCGCCCGCGTCCTCGGACGTCCCGGCGGCCCCGTCGTCCGAGGACCGCGTCCACGAGTTGGCGCCGGAGCCCGATCCCGTCGTCCCGGTACGACCGGCCGCCGAGCGGCCACCCTGGGCGCCCGTCGTCAGCGTCGAGGTCCCCGTCGCGGCGGACTTCGTCGACCCCGAGCCCCAACCCGAGACCGAGCCCGACCGCGAGCCCGTCGCGCGGGACGACGCGGACGACGTCTCCGTGGCGCCGGACGACCTCGACGAGCAGGACGAGGAGCCGCCGGCCCGGGCGCTGCGCAGGCCACGGCGCCGCGAGCCCCGACCGGACGTGATCCATGCGCGACGCTCCGGCTGGTGGTCCCTCTCGCCCTTCGTCCTGGTGCTCGTCACGCTGAGCGCCTGGCCCCTGGGCCGGGCGGTCTGGACCTCGCTGCACCGCTCGTCCGTCTCGGCGCCCGCCGACGACCGGTTCGTCGGTCTGGCCAACTACACCGACGTGCTGACCAGCCGGACCTGGTGGCTCGCCGTCGCCGTGACCCTCGCCCTCGTCGTGCTCGCGGTCGGGCTCCAGCTGCTCCTGGCGTCGCTCTTCGCCGCGAGCGTGCGCCGCGTGACGATCGGTCGTCCGGTCCTGAGGATCCTGCTGCTGGTCCCGCTCGGCGTCCTCGGCGTCGCGACCGCGACGGTCTGGCGCGACGGCCTCACGCAGGGCTTCGGGCCCGACTGGTTCGGCTACGACGGGGCGAGCCCCGGTGCCGCGATGGCGGCCGTGGTCGCGAGCGAGGTCTGGCGCGGCACGGGCATCACGACGCTCATCCTGCTCGCCGGGCTCGAGCGGGTCCCGAGCTCCCTGCGGGACGCCTGCCTCGCCGACGGCGCGACGGGTCGTCAGGTGCTCACCCGGGCCGTGCTGCCGATCACGGCACCGGCCGTCGGCGTCGCCGTCGTGTACCGCTCGCTCGACGCGCTGCGGGCCTTCGAGGCGCCGCTGCTCGCGCGGGACGCGGCTGGCTCCGACACCGTCCCGACGCTCCTGTGGGACAGCGCCTACACCCAGCTCGAGTCCGGGCTCGCCGCCACCATCGCGGTGCTCGCGGTGGTGCTCACCGGCCTCGTCGGCCTCGTGCTGACCCTGGCCCTGCGCGTGCGGAGGGTCGTCTGATGCCCACCATCCGGTCCCGACTCTGGGCGAGCGGCGTCGCGTTCGCGCTCGGCTTCGCTCTCGCCAACGTCGGCATCCTGCGCATCGTCGGCCCCGACCGCTGGGTGTGGCTCGGCGCGGCCGTCGTGCTCATGCTGACCGGCGCCGTCGGCGTGCTCGTCGCCGACACGCAGCGACGGCTGTCGTGGTGGTCGGTCGTCGGCCTGGAGCTGCTCGCGATCTTCCTCGTCGTGCCCCTGCTGTGGACCGTCAGCGTCGCGACCAGCCCGGAGTCGCTGCCCCGCGACCTCGTGCCGTCGCAGCTGTCGTTCGACGCCTTCGACCGCGTCCTCTCGGACCCCGCCTACCGCCGCGCGACGACGACCTCGGTGCTGCTCGCGCTGCTCACCAGCATCGTCTCGGTGGCGCTCGCCGCACCGGCCGCCTACGCCCTCGTCCGACGCCGTCCGCGCGGGTCGCGATGGGTCTACGTCGGCACCCTTGCGGTGCTGCTCGGCCCGGTCCTCGCGCTCGCCGTGCCGTGGGGGGAGCAGCTCCGGGCGTTCGGCTGGGCCGAGGACCGCTGGGCGACCGCGATCCCGCTGCTGCTCGTCGCGCTGCCGCTCGCGCTCTGGTTCTGCGTCACCGTGCTGCGCACCGCGCCGTGGGACCTGCACGACGCGGTGCGGGCCGACGGCGCCACACGCGGCCAGCAGCTGCGGACCTTCGCGGTCCCGGCGCTTGCCCCCGGCCTGCTGCTCACGACGCTCCTCGTGTTCGTCGTGACGTCGCAGGACGTCGTCGTGGGCGCGGCGCTCACGGCCTCGGAGGAGTCCCGTCCGCTGCCCGCGACCCTGCTGCTCGGCAGCGCCTCCCCGGCGGTCGTCGCCGCAGCGGGCCTGCTGTGGTTGCTGCCCGCCCTCGTCGTCGTGGCCGTGATGCCGCGCCGCACCTCCCAGCTCGTCGGAAGGACGACACGATGACCTCGCTCGAGCTGCGCAACGTCACGATCGGCAGCCCCCGCACGGGCCTGCTGCTCGACGACGTGAGCCTCTTCGTCGCCGACGGCGCCACCGTCGCGCTCGTCGGTCCCCCCGGTGCCGGCACCACGGCGCTGCTGCGTGCCGTGATCGGCCTCGACCCCGTGACCGAGGGCGACGTCCTGCTCGACGACACCGTGGTGACGAGCCTCGGGCCGCGTGACCGCGACGTCGCCGCCGTCCTGCAGGACCACCCGCTGCACCCGCACCTGGACGTGCACGACAACCTCGCCTTCGCGTCGCGGCTGCGCCGTGGCACGGACCGCGAGGAGCTTGCCGAGCGCATCGACGAGGTCGCGGAGACGCTCGCGCTGGAGAACCTGCTGGACCTGCGCATCAAGGAGCTCGACGAGCCGCAGCGCCAGCGGGTCGCGATCGGCCGGGCCCTCGTCCGTGACGCCACCCTGCACCTGTTCGACGAGGCCTTCGCGGCCCAGCCCGAGCGCGTCCGGGCGCACGTCCGCTCGGTCACGACCGCCTGGCAGGCCGAGCAGGGGCGCACGTCGGTCTTCACGACCCACGACCCGGCCGAGGCCCTGACGCTCGCCGACCAGGTCGTCGTCATGCACCGCGGGGTCGTGCACCAGTCGGGCACGCCCGAGCAGGTGTACCGCGAGCCCGCCGACGTGTTCGTCGCCGGCTTCGTCGGCGCCCCGACGATGAACCTGCTGCCCGCCCGCCGGGTCGAGGACCAGCTCGTCACGCCCGTCGCGACGATCCTCGTCGACGAGGCGATGTCGGCCGCGCTCGCCGGCCGTGACGAGGTCGTCGTCGGCGTCCGGCCCGACCACTGGCACGACGCGAGCAGCGCGCAGGGCCGCGACGTCCGGGACCGCGTCGAGTTCACGAGCGTGATCGAGGAGGTCGAGTGGCGCGGCGGCTCGCAGCTCGTGCTCGTCGGCTTCGACCTCGACGAGGACGTCGAGGACCGGCTCGCCGACCTCGAGGACGCCTTCGAGCTCGACCTGTTCCAGACGTTCTGCGTGGCCGAGCTGCCGGCCGAGCCGCGCAAGCGCGCAGGGCAGTCGGTGCGCCTCGTCGCCGACCGCTCCGACGTGCACCTGTTCGACCTCGAGACCGGCGAGCGCATCGCCCGATGACGGCGGACGTCCCGACCGACGACGCGACCGGGCGCCCGACGGCCCGCTGGCGCTCGGACCGGCGCGTGCTCGCGGCCTCACTGGCGTGGGGCGGGCTGTGCGCGCTGGCGTACGCGCTGCTGTCGCTGCGGCGCTTCGCCCGGCTCGAGCCGACCTCGTGGGACAACGCGATCTTCGAGCAGGCCGTCCAGGGGTACGCGCGGCTCGGCGCCCCGATCGTCGACATCAAGGGTCCCGGCTTCAACATCCTCGGGGACCACTTCTCGCCGGTCACCGCCCTGCTCGCGCCGGTCTACCGGATCTGGCCCGCGGCGCAGACGCTGCTGGTCGCGCAGGCCGTGCTGATCGGGCTGTCGGTGGTCGTCGTGACCGCTCTCGCCGTGCGGACGGTCGGCCGCTGGCCCGGCGGCGTCCTCGGCGCCGCCTACGGGCTGTCGTTCGGCATCCAGTCGGCGGTGCGCTCGGACTTCCACGAGGTCGCGTTCGGCGCGCCGCTGCTGGCGCTCGCGGGGGCCGCGTTCGTCGAGCGCCGGTGGCCCGCGGTCGCCGGCTGGTCGCTGCCGCTGCTCCTCGTCAAGGAGGACCTCGGCCTGACGGTCGCGGCCGTCGGCGTCGCGCTCTGGCTCGCCGGGGCGCGGCGCCGCGGCCTGTACCTGGCGGCGCTCGGCGTCGTCTGGACGGCGATCGTCCTGGTCCTCGTCATCCCGGCGTTCAACCCCGAGGGCGGCTACGCCTACGCCTCGAGCCTCGGTGGTGACCGCGGCGTCGTCGAGACGCTCTTCACGAGCCTCGGGACGAAGCTCGGCACCGTCGCGCTGACTGTCGGGGTCACGGGCCTCGCGGCGCTCTGGTCGCCCTGGGTGCTGGTCGTGCTGCCGACGTTCGCATGGCGGTTCGCGGGCGACAACGCGTTCTACTGGGGCACCGACTGGCACTACTCACTGCTGCTCATGCCGGTCGTCTTCGTCGCCGCGGTCGACGCGATGCGCCGGCGCCCCGTCCTGCGCTGGGCCGCGGTGCCTGCCGCCGTCGTCACGGCCGTCACCCTCGTCGGGTCACCGCTCTCGACGCTGCTCGAGCGCCAGACCTGGGAGGCGTCGCCACGGGCCGCGACCGCCGAGCGCATCCAGGCGACGATCCCGGACGGCGCGAGCGTCGAGACCGACATCGGCCTCATCACCCACCTCGCCACCGACCACCGCGTCTACTGGATCGGCACGATCGACGGGGTCCGCCCCGAGTGGGTCGTCCTCGACCACGACGCGAACGTCGGATCGCCCCAGGACGCCCTCGCCTACGCCCAGGGAAAGTACGGCGGCACGTGGCGGCGGGTCATCGACGCCGACGGCTACGAGGTCGTGAAGCGAACGTCCTGAGCGGCGTCAGGCCGAGAGCTCGTCAAGGGCTCGGGTCAGGATCGGCGGTTCTCTTTGCGTGACGCGAGCAGGTGATGGACGAGGAGGACGGCGAGCAGGGCGCCGACCGCGGCGCGGACGACGAACAGCCAGAGGGCGCCCGTCGAGAAGCCGACGATGTTGAGCAGGACGGCCACCGAGAACACGATCCAGAGCCGCGTCTCGCGCTGCTTCTTGGTCATGACGACGACCCTAGGCGCGACCCGTCGGTCTCGCCGTGAGGATCCCGACGGGTTCCCTCGGCGGGCCTGAGTCCTAGCGCAGCTGCAGGACCGCGACGGTCGCGGCGGCCGCGACGACGAAGATCGCGGGGCCGGCCCAGCGGGGCAGGGAGCGGGCCCCGTCCTGGCGTGGAAGGCGTGCGAGACCGGCCCGCACGGCCACGGCCAGGACGACGAACCCGACGAGAGCGACGACCTCGAGTGTCGACGGGCCGTCGTTCACGAACGCCTCCTGGCGGTCCCGACGCTGCGACTCATCAGGGGTGGGTCATCGACATGACGTCGAGCGCCGCGTCGAGGTCGGCCTCGCTGATCTCGCCGCGCTCGACGTAGCCCTCCTCGAGGACGACCTCGCGGATGGTCTTGCGCTCCTTGACCGCCTTCTTCGCGATCGCGGCGGCGTTCTCGTAGCCGATGTGCCGGTTGAGCGGCGTGACGACCGAGGGGCTCGACTCGGCGTACTCGCGGCAGCGCTCCACGTCGGCGACGATCCCGTCGATGCACCGGTCGGCCAGCGTGCGCGAGGCGTTGCCGAGCAGGCGGATCGACTCCAGCAGGTTGCGACCGATGACGGGCAGCTGGACGTTGAGCTCGAACGCGCCGGACTGCCCGGCCGTCGTGATCGTGACGTCGTTGCCGATGACCTGCGCGCAGACCATGAGGGTCGCCTCCGGCAGGACCGGGTTGACCTTGCCGGGCATGATGCTCGACCCGGGCTGCAGGTCCGGTAGGTGGATCTCGGCCAGGCCCGTGCGGGGGCCGGAGCCCATCCAGCGCAGGTCGTTGCAGATCTTGGTCAGGCTGACGGCGACCGTGCGCAGCTGCCCGGACATCTCGACGAGCCCGTCACGCGCGCCCTGCGCCTCGAAGTGGTCGGGGGCCTCGGTGATCGGCAGGCCGGTGCTCTCGGCGAGCAGCTCGATGACGCGCTGGGGGAACCCGGTGGGCGTGTTGATGCCGGTGCCGACGGCGGTGCCACCGAGCGGGACCTCGGCGGTCGCCGGCAGGGCGGACTCGATCCGCGCGATGCCCTTGCGGACCTGGGCCGCGTAGCCGGAGAACTCCTGGCCGAGGGTGACGGGCGTGGCGTCCATGAGGTGGGTGCGACCCGACTTCACGACGTCGGCGAGCTCGGCCGCCTTGCGCTCCAGGCTGGTGGCGAGGTGGTCGAGCGCGGGGACGAGCTCGTTCGTGGCCGACGCGGTCGCGGCGACGTGGATCGAGGTCGGGAAGACGTCGTTGCTCGACTGCGACGCGTTGACGTGGTCGTTCGGGTGCACCTCGCGCCCGAGCGACCGGGTCGCGAGGGTCGCGATGACCTCGTTGGTGTTCATGTTGCTCGACGTGCCGGACCCGGTCTGGAACACGTCGATGGGGAACTGCGCGTCGTGTGCCCCGGTCGCGACCTCTTCTGCCGCGGCGGCGATCACGTCGGCGAGGTCCTGGTCGAGGATGCCGAGCTCGGCGTTCGCGCGCGCACAGGCGGCCTTGATCTGGGCCAGCGCGCGGATCTGCGCCGACTCGATCGGCGTCCCGGAGATCGGGAAGTTCTCGACGGCGCGCTGCGTCTGCGCGCGCCAGAGGGCGTCGGCGGGCACCCGCACCTCGCCCATCGTGTCGTGCTCGATCCGCCAGGTCCCGTCGTTCTCGCTCATGCCGTCCACGCTAGCGCGGTCGCCACGGGAGGCGACTCGGGCCGAGTCAGGGCCTGCGGTGCCCGATCGCGGGGAGGTCCGCGACGACGTGGTCCACCAGCCAGCGCACCCGCTTCACGGCGCCGGCGGAGCTGCGTGGAGCGAAGAAGAACTCCCGGTTCTTGAGGGCCCGGACTGCCTCGAAGGACGCGAACCCCGGCGCCAGCAGGAACCACTCGTACCCGTGCGGGCGGGGCGGCAGCCCGGCCTCGACGAGCTCGTCGTCGACGTGCCGGTCCAGCCCCTCGCGGTCGGCGTCGGTCCACTCCCGCTGGACCATGACCATGCCGCCGTCGGGACCGAAGGCGCTCTCGCGCGGTCCGGGCCGCGGGACGAAGTCGGTGCACCGCGCCACGTGCCGCGGGCCGGCGAACCACGACAGCAGGATCGCGTCGAGCATCTCGTCGAGCACCACGAACCCGGAGTCCTCGCCCGGCAGCTCGGCCAGGACGGGGTAGTCCTCCCAGGACCAGCCGGGGTCCGAGCTCTCGATGCTCATCGCGCTACTCGGCCGAGCGCACCCGGATGCCGCTCATCGGGACGGTCACGGTGCCCGACGGGTCGGTGAAGAAGTCGTTGCCCTTGTCGTCGACGACGATGAAGGCCGGGAAGTCCTCGACCTCGATCTTCCAGACCGCCTCCATGCCGAGCTCGGGGTACTCGAGCACCTCCTGGCTGCGGATGCAGTCCTGCGCGAGCCGGGCGGCGGGACCGCCGATCGACCCGAGGTAGAAGCCGCCGAACGCGTCGCACGCCTCGGTGACCTGCTTGCTGCGGTTGCCCTTGGCGAGCATCACGAGCGAGCCACCGGCCTCCTGGAAGCGGCGGACGTACGAGTCCATCCGGCCGGCCGTCGTCGGGCCGAACGAGCCCGACGCCATGCCCTCGGGCGTCTTGGCCGGACCGGCGTAGTAGACCGGGTGGTCACGCAGGTACTGCGGCATCGGCTCGCCTGCGTCGAGGCGCTCGGCGATCTTGGCGTGCGCGATGTCGCGGGCGACGACGAGCGGGCCGGTCAGCGACAGCCGGGTCTTGACCGGGTACTGCGACAGCTGCGCGCGGATCTCGTCCATCGGTCGAGTCAGGTCGACCTGGACGACCTCGCCGCCGCTGATGTCCTCGGCGACCCCCGCGTCGGGCATGTACTGCGCCGGGTCGGTCTCGAGCTGCTCGAGGAACACGCCCTCGGGCGTGATCTTGGCGCGGGCCTGACGGTCGGCCGAGCACGACACCGCGATCGCGACGGGGCACGACGCGCCGTGGCGGGGGAGCCGGACGACGCGGACGTCGTGGCAGAAGTACTTGCCACCGAACTGCGCGCCGATGCCGAACGACTGCGTCAGCTCGAACACCTGCTGCTCGAGCTCGAGGTCGCGGAAGCCGTGGGCGCTCATCGAGCCCTCGGTCGGCAGCTCGTCGAGGTAGTGCGCCGACGCGTACTTGGCCGTCTTGAGCGCGTACTCGGCGGACGTGCCGCCGATGACGACGGCCAGGTGGTACGGCGGGCAGGCGGCGGTGCCGAGGCTCTTGATCTTCTCGTCGAGGAACTCCAGCAGCCGCTTCGGGTTCAGGATCGCCTTCGTCTCCTGGTACAGGAACGACTTGTTCGCCGAGCCGCCGCCCTTGGCCATGAACAGGAACGAGTACTCGGGCGTCGGCTTGGTTCCGGGGGAAGAATAGAGCTCGATCTGGGCCGGCAGGTTGGTGCCGGTGTTCTTCTCCTCGTACGTGGTGAGCGGCGCGAGCTGGCTGTAGCGCAGGTTCAGCCGCGTGTACGCGTCGTGGACGCCGCGGCTGATCGCCTCGGCGTCGTCGGCGCCGGTGAGCACGCCCTCGGACTTCTTGCCCATGACGATCGCGGTGCCGGTGTCCTGGCACATCGGCAGCACGCCGCCCGCGGAGATGTTGACGTTCTTGAGCAGGTCGAGCGCGACGAAGCGGTCGTTTCCGGACGCCTCGGGGTCGTCGATGATCTTGCGCAGCTGGGCGAGGTGCGCGGGCCGCAGGTAGTGGCTGATGTCGTGCATCGCCTCGGCCGTGAGCCGCCGCAGCACCTCCGGCTCGACGTGCAGGAACGTGCGGGTGCTGCCGTCCGGCTGGACCACCTCGGACATCGACACGCCCTCGGTCGTGACGAGGCGGTACGGCGTCGGGTCCGGACCGGTCGGGAGCAGGTCGGAGTACAGGAACGGTGCGTCGGCCACGGGGCGACGATATCGCCCGGGCTCAGCGCACCCGCCCGGTGAGCACCCAGTAGTGCTCGTCGCGGCCCTGCAGCCGCACCGGGACGGGCACCGCCCGCACGTCGTCGAGCACCGTCGTGAGCCGTTCGCGCAGGGGCGCGGAGTCCGCCATCGACCAGATCGCCAGGTGGCCGCCGGGTCGCAGGACGCGCGCGCACCGGCTGATGCCGTCCGTCGCGTAGACGCCGGCGTTGGCCTCGTGCACGAGGAAGTCCGGTCCGTTGTCGACGTCGAGCAGGACGGCGTCGAGGCTCGCCGCCGGCTGCGCGTCGACGACCGCGAGGACGTCGCCGACGACGACGGTGCAACGGGGGTCGTCGAGCACCGCGCGCCCGGCTCCGGCGCCGTCGCTGACCGCCTCGACCACCGCCGCGTGCAGCTCGGCGACCACGAGCCGTCGGACCCCGCGGGCGAGGAGCGCCTGCGCCGTGAACCCGAGCCCGAGGCCGCCGACCAGCACGTCCGCGGCGCCCTCGGCGAGGACGTGCTCGGCCAGCAGCCGCTCCGACGACGTCTCGACGTCGTCCATCACGAACACGCCGTTGACGCGCAGCTCGGTCGCGCCGTCGCCCCGGCGGCGCACCACGACCTCGTCGTCCACGCCGTCCAGCCTAGGGTCGGCCGCGACGAGCCGAAACGTCGGCGGATGGCCCTAGCGTCACGGCCATGACTCACACCCATCACGGCATCGACTACATCGAGCTGCCCGCGCCGGACCTGGCCGCGGCGAAGCAGTTCTACGGCGCAGCGTTCGGCTGGTCGTTCACGGACTACGGCCCCGACTACGTCGGCATCCAGCGCCTCGACGGCGAGGGCGAGGCGGGCGGACTCGACCCCACCGGGTCGCCGTCCACGAGCGGTCCCCTCGTGCAGCTGTGGTCGGCCGACCTCGAGTCGACGCAGCAGGCGGTCCGTGACGCGGGCGGCACGGTCGTCGACGAGATCTTCGCCTTCCCGGGCGGACATCGCTTCCACTTCACCGATCCGGCGGGCAACCGCCTCGGGGTGTGGAGCGACGCCTGAGGCTCAGGACTCGGATCGGGCCCGCTCCATGTCGTCGGCGAGTCTCGGGTGCGAGTACGGGCCGGGGGCGCGCAGGTGGTCGATGACGTTCTGCACCGACTGCGGGTCCTTGTCCTGGCTCATCTTGATCTTCGTGACGAACCGGGTGACCGGGATCCTCAGGCCGACCGTGCCGCGAGCCGGCTGCTCGGCCCAGGCCGGGTCGAGCAGCATCGGCTCGTCGACGTGCCGCTCGAAGTGCTCGACGAGGCGCGTCAGGGTGCGCAGGTTCTCGGCGTCGTCGAGGACCTCCGGCACGCCGTACAGATGGGTGGCACTGAAGTTCCAGGTCGGCGCCTTCGACGCGCCCGGTGCGTACCAGCTCGGCGAGACGTAGCCGTGCCGGCCCTGGACGACGACGAGGCACTCCTGGCCGCGGCCGAGCTCGTGCAGCTGGTCGTCGGGACGGCCGACGTGCGTCACGAGGACCAGGGGCGAGCCCGCCTCCTCGGACTCCTCGGCCAGCAGGAACGGGTAGTGCGACGCGACCAGACCCTCGCTCGTGCTGCTCAGCAGGAGGGCCCACGGGTTGTCGCGGACGAGTCGCCGGACGGTCTCCGGGTCGTCGTCCGCGAGCCGCGGGTGGTGCCTCACCGGCGGGCCTCGCCCCGCGCGACGCAGTCGGTGATCGCCTCGATGAAGGTCGCGTGCAGCTGCTGCGGCAGGTCGTGCGCCATCCCGGGGATCTCCAGGTGCCGGGCGCCCGGGATCGCGCGGGCGGTGGCGCGACCACCGGAGCGGTGCACGAGCGGGTCGGCCAGGCCGTGGACCACGGTCACCGGCATCTCGAGACGGCCGAGCGCCTTCGTGCGGTCCGGCTGGGTCAGGATCGCGAGCATCTGACGCAGCACGCCACTGCCGGCGGGGCCCCGGTCCCACGTCTCCTCGGCGCGGGCGCGCGAGACCTCCTCGGTCGTCGGGTACTCCGGCGAGGCGATGCGGGTCGCGGTGCGCAGCGACGCCGCGATGTACTCCTCGCGGGTGTCGCCGATGCTCTCCAGCAGGCCGGGGATGACCTTCGGCGACTGGAAGCCGACCGTGCGGCGCCCCGTCGTCGACATGATCGACGTCATCGACAGCACCCTCTCGGGACGGGCGATCGCCATCGTCTGGACGATCATGCCGCCCATCGAGACGCCGACGACATGGGCCTGCTCGAGGCCCAGGTGGTCGAGGACGCCGAACGCGTCGTCCGCCAGGTCGTCGAGCGTGTACGGGCCCTTGCCCAGGCCGAGGAACGCGCGGACCACGTCGAGCCGCGTCACCTTGTGCTCACGGAAGCGCGTGGACCGGCCGACGTCGCGGTTGTCGAACCGGATCACGAAGTGCCCGCCGGCGGCGAGGTCACGGCAGAAGCCCGCGTCCCACCAGCCCATCGGCCCGCTCAGGCCCATGACCAGCAGGATCGGCGGGTCGGACGGGTCGCCGAAGGTCTGGAAGCAGATCTCGACGCCCGAGTGCAGCGACGCCATCTGCTCCTCGGACACGGTCACGGCGGAACGTGAAGTCATGCGGACCAGTATGCGACGGCGGTCGGCCGCCGGCCCGGCTCCGTCGCGCTAGAGAGTGGGAGTCTGGCCTTGGCTCAGCAGGATCCACCAATCGGACGGCGGGTCGTCGTCCTCGATCTTCTCGGCGTGCAGCAGCACAGGGTCCTCCGAGCCGGTTGCCAGCAAGAACTGACCAGTGACGGCGTGCCGAGTCCGTAGGAGCTGCGCGGCGGTCCCTGTGTCTGCTCTTCTGCCGATCACCTCGTGGATGGCGAGCCGTACGGCGCCCAGCTCGTCCCTCGCCAGCCATGCGGCCAAGCGGCGACGCCCCGGTCCGACGGCCAGGGCGACGAGAGCGGCGTACCAGATTCCCAGTCCGACGAGCAGCTTGCGAGAGCCGAGAGCGCCGAGCACCGCGACCGCCGGGAACGTCAGCAACGCAACGCTCAGGGTCATGTGCAGGGCGCGACGCTCTGCACGACGCAGGCTCGCGGCTCGTTCGTCCCAGGAACGGGAGCTGCAGATCTTGACTGACGTCGGTGCGCTCATCGGCGTGGCACGCCTTGGTCAGTGCTCGTAGTCGATCGAGGAGTAGGCCTTGAGCTTGGACAGCTGGTGCTCGCTCGTGATCTTGCGGATCGTGCCGCTGCGCGAACGCATCACGATCGACTCCGTGTAGGCCTTGCCCGCGCCGTAGCGGACGCCGTGCAGCAGCTCGCCGTCGGTGATGCCCGTGGCGACGAAGAAGCAGTCGTCGGCCACGACGAGGTCCTCCGTGACGAGCACGCGGTCCAGGTCGTGCCCCGCGTCGATCGCGCGCTGGCGCTCGTCGTCGTCGACCGGCGCGAGCCGGCCCTGGATGACGCCGCCGATCGCCTTGATGGCGCAGGCCGTGATGATGCCCTCCGGCGTGCCGCCGGTACCGACGAGCAGGTCGACACCGGTCTCGGGGCGGGCCGCGGTGATGGCGCCCGCGACGTCGCCGTCGGTGATGAACTTGATCCGGGCGCCGGCCGCGCGGATCTCGTCGACGAGACCCTGGTGCCGGGGCCGGTCGAGCACGCAGACCGTGACGTCGGAGTGCGAGATGCCCTTGGCCTTCGCGACGATCGCGATGTTCTCGGCGACCGGCAGCCGGATGTCGACCGCCTCGGCGGCCTCGGGGCCCGCGACGAGCTTCTCCATGTAGAACACCGCGGACGGGTCGTACATCGAGCCGCGCGGAGCCACTGCCATGACCGAGATCGCGTTCGGCATGCCCTTCGCGGTCAGCGTGGTGCCGTCGATGGGGTCGACCGCGACGTCGCACTCGGGACCGTTGCCGTCACCGACCTGCTCGCCGTTGAACAGCATCGGGGCCTCGTCCTTCTCGCCCTCGCCGATCACGACGACACCGTTCATCTCGACGGTGTTGATGAGCGACCGCATCGCGTTGACCGCGACGCCGTCGGCGCCGTTCTTGTCGCCCCGGCCGACCCACCGGCCGGCCGCCATGGCGCCCGCCTCCGTGACGCGGACCAGGTCGAGGGCGAGGTTGCGGTCGGGGGCCTGCGCGGCAGGCTTGAGGCTCTCCACGGGCGACAGCCTACCGGCGCGTCACCGCAGATCACCTAGGGTTGGGGCCGCCGAGACGCGAGAGAGGTCGAGATGGCAGGGACGAGCAGCCGGGGCAACCCCGCGATGGGCGACGTCGTGCGCTCCGTCGCCGTGCTGGGCCTGATCGTCCTGGGCATCTTCCTCGTCGGCAAGCTCGTGACGGTCACGCCCGACAACCCGACGTCGGCCGTCGACTACCGCGACGCGGCCCGGTCCGCGACCGATGCGGTGTCGTTCCCCGTGCTCGCCCCGCCCGCGCTGCCCGAGGGCTGGCGCGCGACCTCCGCCCGCCTCGACGACGGCAAGGTCTGGGCGCTGGGCGTCGTCACCGCCGACGACGACTTCGTCGGCCTGCACCAGGGCACGGACCGCGAGGACCTGCTGGACCGCTACGGCCGCGGCACCGCGCGCGGCGACGTGACGATCGACGGCGACTCCTGGCAGGAGCGTCGTGGGTCCAAGGGCGAGACCGTGCTGGTGCGCCAGGTCGGCGGCTCCACCGCGATCGTCACCGGCACCGCACCGCGTGCGACGGTCCTGGACTTCGTGGCCTCGCTCGACGCCTCGCGCTGACCGACCCCTACTCGTCGTCGGCGTCCGGCTGCTGGGCCGCCGCGAGCCGCTCGCGGGCGCCGTCCAGCCAGCGCTGGCACACCGCGGCCAGCTGCTCGCCGCGCTCCCACAGCGCGATGGACTCCTCCAGCCCGAGGCCGCCGGCCTCGAGCCGCTGCACGATCGCGACGAGCTCGTCGCGCGCCTGCTCGTAGCCGAGCGACTCGTCGGGGGCGGGGGCGTCGTCGCTCATGCGGACTCCTCGGTGGGGTCGGGGTGGATGGTGTCGGTGCGGACGTCGACGCGGCCGCGGGCGAGCCGCACCGAGAACGCCGCCGGAGCCTCGGACGCATCGGTCAGCACGTGCCCGTCGGCGTCCTGGGCGACGGCGTAGCCACGCTCGAGCGTGGCCAGCGGCGACAGGGCCCGCACCCGCGCCAGGTGGTGGCCGACCGCGTCGGTCTCGCGCTGCAGCTGGTGCCCGACGTGCCGCCGCGCCCGCGACAGCAGGTCGTCGACACCCTGCTGCTGCGCGTCGACCACGGTGCCCGGCTGGGCCAGGACCGGCCGGGACCGCAGCTGGTCGAGGCGGTGCTGCTCGTGGTTGACGAGGGACCGGACGGCGTGCGCGGCGCGGGCGCGTGCCGCCTCGAGCCCGGCGAGCTCCTCGCGGACGTCGGGCACGACCCGCTTGGCCGCGTCGGTGGGCGTCGAGGCGCGGACGTCGGCGACGAGGTCGAGGATCGGTGCGTCGGGCTCGTGGCCGATCGCGCTGACGACGGGCAGCCGGCAGGCGTGCACCGCGCGTACGAGTGCCTCGTCGGAGAACGGCAGCAGGTCCTCGACCGAGCCGCCACCGCGAGCGACCACCACGACGTCGACCTCGCCCGAGCGCTCCAGGGCCTGCAGGGCGTCGATGACGCTCGTGGCGGACTGCGATCCCTGCATCAGCGCGTGCCGCACGACGAACCGCACCCCGGGCCAGCGCCGCCGGGCGTTCTCGAGGACGTCGCGCTCGGCCGCCGAGTCGCGCCCCGTGACGAGGCCGACGGCCCGCGGCAGGAACGGCAGAGGACGCTTGAGTGCGGGGGTCGAACAGCCCTTCAGCCGCCAGCAGCCGCTTGCGACGCTCCAGCTGGGCGAGCAGCTCGCCCTCGCCGCGGACCCGCAGCTCGCGCAGCTCGAGCGACAGCTGGCCGCTCGGCGTGTAGAAGGTGGGCTTGGCGTGGACCACGACGTGGGCGCCCTCCGTGATCGGCACGGGGGCGGCGTCGAGCACCGTGACGTGGCACGTCGCCTGGATCGAGAGCGTCGCCCGCAGGTCGCGCAGCGTCAGGAAGCACACCCCGGGACGGCGGCTCAGCTGCGCCACCTGGGCCTCGACCCAGACGGCACCGAGCCGGTCGACGTAGCCGCCGAGCAGGGTCGAGACCTGGCGCAGCGGGGCGGGGGAGTCCGCGCTCGTCTCGAGGGCCATGGCGACAGCCTAGGAGCCGGCACGGACAGCGGGGGCAGGCGCTCCGCGCGGGTCCCGTCGGCTCGGGCCCGGTCGTTACGATGGGGCCATGACGACCAACGTGGACCTCGGCATGCCCCCCGTCGGCGGCAGCGTGCTGCTCGCCGACCCGCGCGGCTACTGCGCCGGCGTCGACCGCGCCGTCATCACGGTCGAGAAGGCTCTCGACCTGTACGGCGCACCGGTCTACGTGCGCAAGCAGATCGTCCACAACAAGCACGTCGTCAACACGCTCGCCGAGCGCGGCGCGATCTTCGTCGAGGAGCTCGACGAGGTGCCCGTCGGCGCCACCGTCGTGTTCTCCGCCCACGGCGTCTCGCCGGCCGTCCACGCGCAGGCCGCCGAGCGCGACCTCAAGACGATCGACGCCACCTGCCCGCTCGTCACGAAGGTGCACCACGAGGCCCGCCGGTTCGCCCGCGAGGACTACCACATCCTGCTGATCGGTCACGCCGGTCACGAGGAGGTCGAGGGCACCGCGGGCGAGGCCCCGGAGCACATCACCCTCGTCGAGCACCCCGACGACGTCGACGCGCTCGAGTTCCCCGCCGACGCCAAGCTCTCGTGGCTGTCGCAGACGACGCTGAGCGTCGACGAGACGATGGAGACCGTCCGCCGCCTGCGCGAGAAGTTCCCGCAGCTGGAGGACCCGCCGTCCGACGACATCTGCTACGCGACGCAGAACCGCCAGGTCGCCGTCAAGGAGATCGCGAAGGACGCCGACCTCGTCATCGTCGTCGGCTCCTCGAACTCGTCGAACTCGGTGCGTCTCGTCGAGGTCGCCCTCGAGGCCGGGGCCGCCGCCTCGTACCGGATCGACGACGTCAGCGAGCTCGACCCCGCGTGGCTCGAGGGCGTCGAGACGGTGGGGGTCACCTCCGGCGCGTCCGTCCCCGACGACCTGGTGCGCGACGTGCTCGCGTACCTCGCCGACCACGGGCACCCGGACGCCGCCGCGGTCCGCACCGCCGACGAGACCCTGACGTTCTCGCTCCCGCCGGAGCTGCGGCGCGACCTCAAGGCCGCCGGCCAGGCCTGACGCCTCAGGGCGCAGCCCTCGAACGCTGAGCGCGCCCCTCGGTCCCTGAGCTCGTCGAAGGGTCGGTCCACCCAGGGACCCTGAGCTCGTCGAAGGATCGGGGCTTCGACAGCTCAGCAGCCCCGGATACCTTGACCCCGCGTTCTCAGCGGGTCGGGCGCACGACGCCGGCGGAACCGCCACCGCGCCGCTCGGGCTCCGCGACCGCCGTCAGGTCGCCGCGGCGACCCACCTCGATCGCGGCGACCGCGCCGATCTCGGCCTGCGACGTGAGCTGGTCGCCGGACGGCACGAGCTGCTGGCCGAACGGCGCGAGCAGGCTGCCGTACTTCTCGATGAAGGCGGGCTCCGCCGGCGTGGTCGCGGCGTTGCGCTGCGACGCCCGCGGGGCGGCGACGGCCGCGGGCAGGTCCATGCCGAGGTCGATCCGGTTCAGCAGCACCTGCAGCACCGTCGTGATGATCGTGGCGCCGCCGGGTGACCCGACGACGTACCGGACCCGGCCGTGGTCGAGCACGATCGTCGGGGCCATCGAGGACCGCGGGCGCTTGCCCGGCGCGATCCGGTTCGGGTCCTTCGGGTCGTAGACGGTCGTGAAGTCCGTGAGCTCGTTGTTGAGCAGGAAGCCGCGGCCGGGCACGGTCATGGCCGAGCCGCCGGTCTGCTCGATCGTGAGCGTGTAGGACGCGGCGTTGCCCCACCGGTCGACGACCGACAGGTGCGTCGTCGAGATGTTCTCGGTGTCCTTCTTCTCCTCGTGCGCGGTCGTCGCGCACCCGCCGCCGCGCAGCGAGCCGGCCGCGACGGGCTTGGGCGCGGCGCGGTCCGCGTCGATCCGGCAGTCGCGGGAGTCGGCGAAGCGCTGGCTGAGCAGCGTGCGGGTCGGCACCTTCACGAACCGCGGGTCACCGACGTACGCGCCGCGGTCGGCGTACGCGAGCGCCGACGCCTCGAGGTAGAGGTGCAGCGACTGGGCGAGCCGCGAGCCCCCGCCGAGCCGGTGGTTCTCGAGGATGTTCAGGGCCTCGCCGACGGTGGTGCCGCCCGAGGACGACGGCGCCATGCCGTACACGTCGAGGCCGCGGTACGACACGCGCGTGGGCGCCTGCTCGCGGACCCGGTAGGAGTCCAGGTCGCGCAGCGTCATCGAGCCCTTCGGTGCGGGCAGCGTGGAGTCGGGGGCCTTCGGCGGTGCCTGGACGGTGCGGACGATGTCGCGGGCGACCGGCCCGGAGTAGACGGCGCGGGGACCGGAGCGCGCGAGCCCGGTGAGCGTGCGCGCGAGGTCGGGGTTGCGGAACGTCGTGCCGACCTGCGGGGCGTCGCCACCGGGAAGGAACAGCCGTGCGGTGTCGGGGAACGCCGCGAACCGCGCCTTGTTGTCGAGCGTCTGGCTGCGGAAGGTCTGGTCGACCGTGAAGCCCCGCTGCGCCAGGTCGATCGACGGCTGCAGCGCGCGCGAGAGCGACCACGTGCCGTGCCGGCGCAGCACGCGGTCCCACGTCGCCGGCGTGCCCGGGACGCCGACGGCGACGCCGGACGACACGAGCTCGGGCGTGAACCGGTACGGCTGGCCCGTCGACGGGTCGATGAATGCGTCCTTCGTGACGCCCGCGGGCGCGGTCTCGCGGCCGTCGATCGTCGTGACGCGCCCGGTGCGCGCGTCGTGGTAGACGAAGTAGCCGCCACCGCCGATGCCGGCGCTGTACGGCTCGGTGACGCCGAGGGCCGACGCCGTCGCGACCGCGGCGTCGGCGGCGTTGCCGCCCCGGCGCAGGACCTCGAGGCCGACCTTGGTCGCCTCGGCGTCGACCGACGAGACGGCGCCGCCGCTGCCGCGGACGGTCGGACCCTGCGCCGGCTGGGCGGCCGGCGAGGTCCGGGCGGAGCGCTGGTCGGCCTGGGCGGGCGCGACGAGCGCGGCGAGCGTGAGCGCGAGGACGCTCGTGGACGTGGCGACGGTACGCAGCATGGATCCCCCGATCGTGAGCTCCCGCCACCGTACGAGCGGGCGGCGCCGTCCGCAAAGCGTGCGAGCGGGAATCCCCGTCCGTCGCGCCTGGTTGACTAGGCCCGTGGAGCTCGCCCTGACCGTCGTCATCCTCGTCGCGATCAGCGTCGCGGTCAGCTCGGTCGCGGAGCGGTCCCGGGTCTCGACGCCGCTCGCGCTCATCGCCGTCGGCATCGTGTGCTCGTACCTGCCGTTCGTCCCCGACGTCGAGCTGACGCCCGAGATCGTGCTCGTCGGGCTGCTGCCGCCGCTGCTCTACTCCGCCGCGATCCGCACGTCGCTCGTCGACTTCACGAGCAACAAGCGTCCGATCGCGCTGCTGAGCGTGGGCCTCGTCGTCTTCACGACCGTCGGTGTCGGGCTCGTCGCCTGGTGGCTGCTGCCGGTCAGCCTGCCCGTGGCCCTCGCGCTCGGCGCCGTCGTCGCGCCGCCGGACGCCGTCGCCGCCTCCGCCATCGCCCGCCGGGTGGGTCTGCCGCGTCGCGTCGTCACGATCCTCGAGGGCGAGAGCCTCGTCAACGACGCCACCGCGATCGTGACGCTCCGGACGGCGATCGCCGCGATCGCGGGCACCGTCACGTTCTGGGAGGTCGGCGTCCAGTTCGTCGTCTCGGCCGTGGGTGGAGCGGCCGTCGGGTTCCTCGTGGCCCTGGTCGTCGTGCTCATCCGCCGACGGGTGGAGAACGAGCTCACCGACGTCGCGCTGTCGCTGCTGACGCCGTGGCTCGCCTACCTCCCCGCCGAGGAGATCCACTGGGCCGGCTCGGACGCCCACGCGTCCGGCGTGCTGGCGGTCGTCGTGGCGGGGCTGATCCTGGGCCACAAGTCGCCCGTCATCCAGTCCGCCACGTCCCGCATGTTCGAGCGGACGAACTGGGCGACCATCTCTTTCCTGCTGGAGAACAGCGTCTTCCTGCTCATCGGCATGCAGCTCAAGATGATCCTGTCCGACGTCGGCGACTCCGACCTCGGGACGCAGCGGGTCGCCCTCGCCTGCGTGGCGGTCCTCGTCGCGGTCGTCGTGCTGCGCATGGTGTGGATCTTCCCGGCGACCTACCTGCCGCGGCTGGTTCCGGCGGTGCGACGCAAGGACCCGACGCCGCCGTGGACGACGCCCGTCGTCATCGGCTGGGCCGGCATGCGGGGCGTCGTCACGCTCGCCGCCGTGTTCCTGCTGCCCGAGGACACCGAGCACCGCGCGGTCCTGGTGCTCATCGCCTTCGTCGTCACGGTGGGCACCCTCCTCATCCAGGGCACGACGCTCCCGCTGCTGATCCGCTGGCTGCGCATCGAGGGCCCGGACCGGCACGAGGACCACCTGCAGGAGGCCAACGTCTACCAGGCCGCCGCCAACGCGGGCCTCGCCTTCCTCGACCGCGAGGTCGCGGGCACGGTCCCCGACGACGTCCTGGAGCGGCTGCGCACGCGCGCGCTCGACCGGGCGAACGCCGTGTGGGAGCGCCTCGGTGGCGCGGAGACCCCCACGGCGCAGTACAGCCGGGCCCGTGCGGCGATGCTCGCCGAGGAGCGGGCGGCTGTGCTCGCGATCCGACGCGAGGGCACCGTCGACCAGTCGGTGCTCAAGCGGGTGCTCGACGCGCTCGACGTCGAGGAGTCGATCCTGGACCGGCTCGCCGAGGACGAGAGCACGGCCGACCGTGAGACCGAGCTCCGGCCGGCGGGCGGCGGGACGGGCTGCGAGCACCTCGCGGAGGCCTGCGGGCGGCCGATGCCCGCGCCCCGGACCCCGTCCGGCTGCGAGGAGTGCCTGCGTGACGGCACCGAGTGGGTGCACCTGCGGCTGTGCATGACGTGCGGGCACGTCGGCTGCTGCGACTCGTCGGTCGGCCGGCACGGCACCCGGCACTTCGAGGAGACCGGACACCCGGTCATGCGCAGCTTCGAGCCCGGCGAGGCCTGGCGCTGGTGCTTCGTCGACGACCTGACCGGCTGAGACGATCGCCCCCGCCGGACCCCGCGCGGGTGCAGACTGACGCCATGAGCACCCTGCACCTCAGCACGACCCTCGAGCCCCGCGGGCCGGCCGCCGCGATCGTCCTGACCGACGAGCAGGTCGCGACGCTCGGCAGCGCGAAGGCCGCGCCGGTCGTCGTGACGATCGGCGACCGCACGGCGCGGCTGCGGCTGGCCCGGATGGGCGGCGAGAACCTCGTCGGTCTCAGCAAGGCGTCGCGGGCCGAGCTCGGCGTCGACGTCGGCGACGCCGTCAAGGTCACGATCGCCCTCGACGACGCGCCGCGCGAGGTCGAGGTGCCCCCGGCGCTCGCCACCGCGCTCGACGCCGAGCCGGGGCTGCGGGCCGCCTGGGACGTGCTGGCCCCGTCGCGACGCAAGGAGCACGCCCGGTCGGTCGCCGAGGCGAAGCAGGAGGCCACGCGGGACCGCCGCGTCGCCAAGGTCGTGGAGTCCCTGCGCGGCTGAGGCCCGACCTCAGGCGGGACGCTTCGTGGCGGCGAGCGTGAAGCTCGCGGCGAGCCGCTCCGGACGGTCGGCGAGGCGGTGCTCGCCCGGCAGGTCCGGGTGCGGCGCCATCAGGCCCGGGAACGGCTCCCACGGGACGCTGTCGTGCTCGACCAGCAGGTCGAGGGACAGGCCCGCGGTCGTGACCGCCATGACCGTCTCGGCCAGCCCGTGCGACCACTCGCGGGTCGGCAGGCCGGGCAGCGGCTCGGCATGGTCGACGTAGGTGACGGTGTCCTCCCACACGAGCGGCTCCTCGTGCTCGAAGTACGGGTAGTCGAGCGTCAGGGCGCCGTCGTGCTCCTCGAGGACCCCGAGCATCGGGTGCATGTCGCGGATGAACAACCGGCCGCCGGGGCGCAGCAGCGCGGCCACGGTCCGAGCCCAGCGCTCGATGCTCGGCAGCCAGCAGATCGCGCCGATCCCCGTGTAGACGAGGTCGAACGACCCCGGCTCCAGCACCTCGGTCGCGCTGTACGTGTCGGTCTCGACGTAGTCGATCGTGGCGCCGGTGTCGGCCGCGAGCTCGCGGGCGACCTCGAGCGAGCGCGGCGACAGGTCGAGCCCGGTGACGTGCGCGCCGAGCCGGTGCAGGCTCAGCGTGTCGGTGCCGATGTGGCACTGCAGGTGGACGGTGCGCAGGCCGGTCAGGTCGCCCAGGCGGGTGACGTCGAAGCGGACGACGTCGCTGATCGCGTCGGGGTCGCGGCGGTAGCGGTCGAGGTCGTACGCGCGGGAGTCGCGGTGCGCGTCGACCCGGCTGTCCCACTGGGCGCGGTTGACCTCGAGGTACTCCTCCATGGATCCCACCTCACCACACGTCGCCGGAGCGGTCGTCGCAGACCAGCTCGGCGTCGAGGTCGAGGTCCGCGAGGTCGAGCGCGCCCGACCGGACCAGGACACCGCCCTCGTCGTCCGGGGTCCGTCGCCGGCCCTGGGTGGACTCGACGAGGAGCGGTCCGCGCCACGGCACCCAGCCGTGCGCGGTGTAGAGGGGGAGTCCGTCGTCGGAGGTGCCGAGCGCGCCGACGTCGTACGTCGTGAGCACGACGGTCTCGAGCGCGGTCATGACCTGCGCACCAAGACCCCGGCGGCGGACGGCGGCGGCGACGGCGACTCCCTCGACGTAGCCGGCACGGAGCCGGCGTCCCGACGTCGTCAGCGTGCGGGGGACGACCGACCCGTGCGCGAGCACCCGTCCGCCGTCGAGGACCAGGGCGTGGCGCCCGCCGAGGCAGTGCGCCCAGTCGTCGGCGTCGAAGTCGCCGTCGAAGGCGTCGTGCAGCAGGGCCCGGACGTCGCCGAGGAGGACCTCGCCGAGCTGGTCGGTGTCGGCGAGGACGAGGTCAGGCACGCTCGCGGACGGCCAGGATGCGCAGGACGATGACGCCGATCGCGAGGGCGTGGCCCACGAGCAGGGTGACGCCGTGGTCGACGACGCCCGCGAGCACGCGACCCGCGCGGCTCACGTCGGCGGGCAGCCCGTCGACGACGATCGCCTCGGGGTGGACGACGGCGACGACGGCCAGTGCGACCACGAGCAGGACGGGCGGCAGCACACCGGTGGGGAAGAGCATCCGCAGGTCGACGGCCATGGGGGCGGTGACCACGACGAGGACGAAGCCCACCGAGAACAGCGCGCCGAGCCGGCCGTCGAGCAGGTCGAGGCCCACGACGACGGCGGTGGCCGCGGCGACCATGACGACGACGCCGCGGACCGTGAGGTCCTGCCGCGCGAGGCTCGCCGGGCTGGGGCCGGACACCGTCTGGGCCATGTCTCGACGGTAGTCCAGGCCTGTGACAGAACGGCGGACGTCGTGGTCGAGACTGGGGTCGTGTCCCCGTTCCCCGTGGTCGAGACCGAGCGTCTGACGCTGCGTCCCTACCGCCCCGAGGACGCCGAGCGGGTGCTCGCCATCCGGTCGCGGCTCGACGTCGTGCGGTGGCTCGACAACCCGCCGCACCACCTGATGGCCGACCTCGACGAGGCCCGCGCCTGGATCGAGACGGCCGCGCTGCGCGAGCTCGACGACCCGTCCGACGTGCGCCGCGCGATCGTGCCGCACACGACCGGCGTCGTCGCCGGCACCGTGCTCGTCGCCCCGCTCCGCGAGGTCGAGGGCGGTCACCGAGGGGAGCACGAGCTCGGCTGGCACCTGCACCCGGACAGCACGGGTCACGGCTGGGCGACGGAGGCGGCGGGGGTCCTCGCCGACCAGGCCTTCGCGGCCGGTCACCGCGAGCTCGTCATCGGCATGTATCCCGACAACCACCCGTCGGCAGCCGTCGCGCTGCGGCTGGGCGCCGAGGACCTCGGCGTGCTGCCCGACCCCTGGTACGGCGGCGAGAGCCGGCAGCTGCGGCTGCGCCGGGAGCACCGATGAGCACCCCGCCCGCCGTCGTCCGCACTGCACGGCTCACGCTCCGACCCTTCACGGCCGACGACGCCGACGCCCTGTTCGAGGTCTTCCGCCGGCCGGAGGTCGCCCGCTGGAGCGGCACCGGGCGGCCGATGACCGACCGGCAGGAGGCCGTCGACCGCATCGCCCGCCAGCCCGAGCGCGCCGGCGACCACCCCGCGACCGGCGTCTTCGCGGTGTGCGTCGACCCGTCCGACGTGCCCGTCGGGATGGTGATGCTCGTGCCGATCCCGCCCAGTGCGGGGTCGTCGCGGCGGGACGTCGAGATCGGCTGGCACCTGCACCCCGACGCCTGGGGGCACGGCTACGCGACCGAGGCGGCGACGGCGATGGTCGAGCGAGCCTGGGCGTCCGGGATCGACGAGCTCGTCGCCGTCACGGACCCGGACAACGCCGCGTCGCAGGCCGTCTGCCGACGTCTCGGCATGACCGACCTCGGGCTGCGCGACGACTGGTACGACCTGACGCTGCGAGCCTTCCGGCTGGCGCGCTCGGGGTGACGATCACGCCCCAGTAGGCTGGTCCCTCGTGGCACTCAGCATCGGCATCGTCGGACTCCCCAACGCGGGCAAGTCGACGCTCTTCAACGCCCTGACCAAGAACGACGTCCTCGCGGCGAACTACCCGTTCGCGACGATCGAGCCGAACGTCGGCGTCGTCGGGGTCCCCGACGCTCGCCTGGACAAGCTCGCGGAGATGTTCGGGTCCGCCAAGGTGCTGCCCGCGACCGTGCAGTTCGTCGACATCGCCGGCATCGTCCGCGGCGCGTCCGAGGGCGAGGGCATGGGCAACGCGTTCCTGTCCCACATCCGCGAGTCCGACGCGATCTGCCAGGTCACGCGCGTCTTCCGCGACGAGGACGTCACGCACGTCGACGGCAAGGTCGACCCCGGCAGCGACATCGAGACGATCTCGACCGAGCTGATCCTCGCCGACCTGCAGACCGTCGAGAAGGCGATCCCGCGGCTCGAGAAGGAGTCGCGCAAGGACAAGTCGCTCGCCGCACAGCTCGCCGAGGTCCAGAAGGCGCAGACGGCGCTCGAGGCCGGCACCCGCGTGCTGAACGCCGGGCTCGACCTCGACCTGCTGCGCGACCTGCACCTCCTGACCGCCAAGCGGTTCCTGTTCGTCTTCAACTGCGACGCCGACGAGCTCGCCGACGAGGCACTCAAGCAGAAGATGCGTGACCTCGTCGCCCCCGCCGAGGCCGTCTTCCTCGACGCGAAGGGCGAGGCCGAGCTGGTCGAGCTGGGTGACGACGAGGAGGCCGAGGCGATGCGTGCCGAGATGCTCGCCGACATGGGCGTCGAGGAGCCCGGCCTGGACGCGCTCGCGCGGGTCGGCTTCGAGACCCTCGGCCTGCAGACGTACCTGACCGCGGGCCCCAAGGAGGCGCGCGCCTGGACGATCAAGCAGGGCGCGACCGCCCCCGAGGCCGCCGGCGTCATCCACACGGACTTCCAGAAGGGCTTCATCAAGGCCGAGATCGTCTCCTTCGACGACCTCGTCGCCGCGGGCTCCATGAACGACGCCAAGGCCGCCGGCAAGGTCCGCATGGAGGGCAAGGACTACGTCATGGCCGACGGCGACGTGGTCGAGTTCCGCTTCAACGTCTGAAGGAGCCGGCCCGCATCGGCGTGTCGATGCGTGTGCGGTCGTGTCGCCGGCTCCGTGTGGACTTTTCATGAGGCGGGATCTGCAGAACTGCGGCCTGTCCCTTGAAACCCGTTCTGGTGGTGGTCAAGGGAATCCGGATGAGTGGAGACGTGAAGCAGCGTGCGTGATGGAATCGCCGCATGGGTGCTTGGGGTCCGGCCATCTTCTCCGACGACACAGCTTGCGACATCCGGTCCGACTACCGGGAGCTGCTCGAGGACGGCGTCGATGACGCAGAGGCGACACGGCGGGTCATCGCGGACCATCAGTACTTGGACGACGACCAAGCTCACGTGCTGTGGCTGGCTCTGGCTGCTGCCCAGTCAGCGCTCGGTCGCCTCGACGACTCCGTGAAGTCCGAGGCTCTTCGAGTCATCGACGAAGGCATCGGATTGGAGCTCTGGGCCGAGGCCGGGACCAAGGAGTTGGCCAGTCGAAAGGCAGCGCTGATCAAGCTGCGAAAGACTCTCACGGGTCCCCAGAAGCCTCGGTCCAAGGTCCGGCGCCCCTGGTCCCACGTGACCGACCTCAGCCCGGGTGACGTTCTCGCCTACACCTTGCCTGACGGCAAGCGCGCCATCTTTCGGGTCGCGAAGCTCGACGCGCAGCGCTCGGGGACGGCGCCGATCCTACGGCGACTGGACTGGGGCAAGGCGTCGCTGCCGAGCGGTCGGAAGGTGGCCAAGCTGAAGCCACTACCGGAAACTCGACCGATGGACGACGAGCCCAGCGTCTCCTTTCGGGTGGCTCGGCACCGAAAGAAGGATGAGGACTGGCGCGACGTCGGGTTCACGCTGGTCCACCGGGTGGCGCCGCCGTCCGAAGATGCGCAGTTCGCGGCTCGGTCGTACCTGACGTGGCGGGTGCTGCGGATGAGTCTCGACAAGGGTTGGTGAGCCTGACGGTCCTGCGTCGCCAGAAGGACCGACCGCGGGCTCGCACGAACTCGGAGAACGTCATGCATCGGACGCCATGCTCGTCGGCGACGTTCGGAATCTCGCGGTTCTTGTCGATGGTGCCAGCCCCCTGCGATTCTTCGCTGTGCCCCGTCCTGGACGCGAGGGTTGGCTGAACTCCAGAGGAATGGAGATCGGCTCCAACGGCTGATCCCTCCCGAGCTGCCGGACGCCGCTAGGGTCGGAGCGTGCCGCAGCTGCGCCTCGAGACGATGATCGACGCCCCGCCGGACGTGTGCTTCGGCCTGGCCATCTCGGTCGACGCGCACACGGCGTCGATGGGCGCGTCGGGCGAGCGGGCGGTCGCGGGCGTGACGTCCGGCGAGATGCGGCTCGGCGACACGGTCACCTGGCGGGCGCGGCACTTCGGGCTGCCGTTCCGGCTGACGTCGCGCATCACGGTGTCCGAGCGCCCGGACCGGTTCGTCGACGAGCAGGTGCGCGGGCCGTTCGGGCACTGGCGCCACGAGCACCGCTTCGAGCTTCGCGGGACCGGGACGCTCATGGTCGACCGGATCGACTTCGCGTCGCCGCTGGGGCCCCTCGGCCGGCTCGTCGATGCCGTCGCGCTCGAGCGATACATGCGGCGCCTCATCGAGACCCGCAACGCCTGGCTGGCCGAGCAGCTCGCCACGGGGTCCGGGCCCGGGTCCGGGGACTAGGGTCGGGGCGTGCTCGTTCCCGGTTGGCGTCCCCGGTGGTCGGTGGCGCACGAGCAGGTCGGACGCGCGGCGGGAGACCTGCGGTCAGTGGTCGGCCGGGTCCTCGTGGACGTGTGGACGGTTTCCGCCGTGGGACGCGACGACTGGCGCGCTCGGCTGCCGGTCGTCCTCGAGCTCGACGACGGCCGTCGCCTCGAGCTGTGCTGGCGGGGCCTCGACCAGCTGTCGATGTCGTGGCAGACGATCGACCTGGCCGCCGCACCCGACGACGGCACCGGTCGGCCGCTGCGATGGCGTCGGTCCGACCACTTCGCCGTGACCCCGAACCGCGGCTCGACGATCCGCGAGGTCGGCACGACCGGCCCCGTGCGCCCGCCGGGTCGCCGCGCCGCGTCGTTCCCGCCCGACGTCGCCGGGCTGTGGTTCGCGACCGACGGTCCGGGCCTGCACGTGTTCGACGCCCTGGACGAGAACGGGCTGATGCCCTCCTACCCTGCGCCGCACGCGCTGCGGCTGCTCGACGGGCCCCTCGCCTAGGGTCGGAGCATGTCCATCGGTGGTCGAGCGCTCGCGGCGCTGGGCGTCGTGGTGCTCCTCGCGGTCTGGCTCGTGCCGGTGCGCACGTACGACGACCGGCAGCTCGCCGACAGCGACGTCCGACTCGTCGACGCGTGGCAGGGCTGGCCGGCGATCACGCTGGTGCTCGCCACGCTGCTTGCGCTCGTCGTCGTGGTCCGCGGGCGGCCGGTGCCCGTCCTGGTCGTCGCCGGAGTGGCGGCCGCCGTCGCCGTCACCCGGGTCGGGGCCGGCGACCTGATCATCTGGGACGGCCAGGACGCCCAGGGCCGGCCGACCGGCGGGCTCGAGCGTCCGCAGTGGTCGTGGGGCGTCGGGGTCGGGATGGTCGGCGGCGTCCTGCTCGTGCTCGCGGCGGGCCTCGACCTGGTCCGGAGCCTCAGGTCGCGATCGCCGCGAGGCTGAGCGCCAGCCCGACCGCTGCGCACGTCGTCCGTGCCATGTCGGAGCGCACGAGGCGCCTCAGCAGGTCGGGCGTCGGGCCGTCCGTGCCGAGTCTGCCGTGCGTCGGGGCAGCGACGAGCGCGGTCGTCAGGAGCGCGAGCCCGTGCGCCGCGACGCCTGCGAGCACGAGCGGTCGCGTGTCGGCGACGACCGCCCATCCGCCGCCCAGCACGAGCAGCCCGTAGACCGGCACGACAAGGTACGTGATCCGACGCGAGTGCGCCGCGTGCACGACCGCGAAGTCGTCGGCCCGCGTCGAGACGAGCGCCGGGTACACGGCGACCGAGACCGTGGCCTGGAACCCGAGGTGCACGGCTCCCGCGACGGCGAGGGCGACGACGGCGGACACCCCGCGAGGCTAGGACAGCCGCCCCCACCCCGCGATTTGTGACGTTCCGGTCGTTTGGGAGTCCGCGAAGCGAACGGAACGTCACAAATCGCGGGGTGGGGGCGGCGGTGGTTCGATGACGAGGTGTCGACGGTCCACCTCGTGCTGCCCCATCAGCTGTTCCGGCAGAACCTGGACGTCGAGGCCGACCGGGTGGTGCTCGTCGAGCACGACCTGCTGTTCCGCCAGTACGCGTTCCACGCCCAGAAGCTCGTGCTGCACCGCGCGTCGATGGAGCACCACGCGCGCGAGCTCGAGGCCGCCGGCGTCACGGTCGAGCGGGTCCTGACCGACGGGCGCACCACGAGTCGGCTCGCGGTCGCCCGGGCGCTCGAGGGCGCCGACCGCGTCACGTGGCACGACGTCGTCGACGACTGGCTCGAGCGCGACCTGCGCGGAGCCGCCGAGGACGCGGGCGCCGAGGTCGAGGTGCTGCCCACCCCCAACTTCCTGACCAGCGCCGAGGACGTCGCCGAGCAGTTCGCCGGCAGGCGGACCCGGATGGCGCACTTCTACTCCTGGCAGCGGCGCCGGCTCGACGTCCTCGTCGACGACGGCGAGCCCGTCGGCGGGCAGTGGTCGTTCGACGCCGAGAACCGCAAGAAGCTGCCGAAGGGTCATCCGGTCCCGAGCACCACCCGACCCGATCCCGACGACGTCGTCGAGGACGCGATCGCGTTCGTGCGCGACCGCTTCCCGGACGCGCCCGGCGACCCGGGCACGTTCGCCTGGCCGGTGACTCGCGACCAGGCCGACGCGATGCTCCAGGAGTTCCTCGACCAGCGGTTCCACGAGTTCGGCCCCTACGAGGACGCGATCTCCGCCGAGCACGGCTTCGTCTTCCACGCCGCCCTGACCCCCGCCCTGAACATCGGCCTGCTCGACCCGGCCGACGTCCTCGACCGTGTCGTCAGGCACGCCGAGCGCAACGACGTCCCGCTCGCGTCGTACGAGGGCTTCGTCCGTCAGCTCATCGGCTGGCGCGAGTACATGCGAGGCAGCTACGTCAGCCGCGGCCGCCGCCTGCGCACGACGAACGCCCTCGACCACCACCGCGAGATCCCGCCCGGCTGGTGGACCGCCGAGACCGGGCTCGACCCCGTCGACGCCGTCCTGCGTCGGGTCCTCGACACCGGCTACGCGCACCACATCGAGCGGCTCATGGTCCTGGGCAACGCCCTCTGCCTGCTGCGGGTCGACCCCGACGAGGTCTACGCCTGGTTCATGGCGATGTTCGTCGACGCCTACGACTGGGTCATGGTCCCGAACGTGTACGCCATGAGCCAGTACGCCGCCGGATCGGCGATCACGACCAAGCCGTACGTCTCCGCGAGCAGCTACCTGCGCAAGATGTCCGACCTGCCGACGGGCGACTGGACCGACGCGTGGGACGGCCTGTTCTGGACCTTCGTGCGCGACCACCGCGACGTGTTCGAGTCGACGCCGCGCAGCACGATGATGGTCCGCCAGTGGGACGGCTTCGACGACGCCCGGCGCCGCCGGCTCGCCGCCGCGGCCCGGCCGTGGCTGGCGGACTGAGGCCTAGGAGCGCGGCCGGTTGATCCGGATCGAGCGGGGCGATCCGTCGGGGTGGAAGTCGACGCGACCGTGCTTGCGGTCGTCGTCCTCGGCCTTCGGCATGACGTGCTGGGCGGCCTTCTGGCGGTCCTGCTCCTCCTTGGCGTCCGCCTGGGAGGGGTTGAAGAACTGGTCCATGACGCCCATGCCGTTGCCGAGCGTGCCGAGGCCGTCGCGACCGCCCGGCTTGTCGAGCGACCGCTGCAGCAGCCACACCGCGACGCCGCACGCGACCAGCGCGACGACGGCGAAGACGACGACGGGGACCCAGCTGCTCATTCCTCGAGCCTACGCCGTCCGGCCGAGCGCCGCGGGGTCCACGACGGATCGGCGTCGACCGGCCGGTCGGGCTCCGCGGTCGCGAGTCCGGGATCGCCGTCGTCCTGGGTGCCCGGGGCGAGCCACACCGCGAACGCCGTGGTGACCGGGACGGCGAGCACCAGGCCGATCGCGCCGACCAGCGTGCGCACGATCTCCTGCGCGATCTCCTCGGTGGTCGCCATCTCGACCAGGCCGCGCTGGTAGGCCGTGATGAGCAGCAGCACGGTCATCGCCGACCCCGCGTAGGCGAACACGAGGGTGTAGACGCTCGACGCGATGTGGTCGCGGCCGATGCGCATCGCCGAGCGGAACAGGTGGGTGCGCGAGGCGGTCGGCTGCAGGGCCCGCAGCTCCCACACGGCGCTGGCCTGCGTGACGGTGACGTCGTTGAGGACGCCGAGTCCCGCGATGACCATCGTGGCCGCGACGATCTCGTGCATCGAGATCGTGGACACCGTCGCGATGAGGGTCTGGTCGTCCTCCGAGCCGATGCCGTTGAGGCTCGTCCAGCCCGTGGCCGCGACGCCGACGAGGGCCGTGCAGGCGATGCCGAACAGCGTGCCGAAGAGGGCGGACGTCGTCCGGATGCTGACGCCGTGCGCGAGGTAGAGCAGCGCGATCATGATCGCCGTCGACCCGACCACCGCCACGAGGACGGGGGACTCGCCGGACAGCAGCGCGGGCAGCACGAACCGGGTCAGTGCGAGCAGGGTCAGGCCGATGCCGAGGATCGCGAACAGGCCGCGCCAGCGCGCCACCGCGACGACGAGCACGCCGAACACGAGGGCGATCGCCGTCAGCGGGAAGCCGCGCTGGAAGTCGAGGAACTCGTAGGTGGGCTGCTGCCCGTCCGGGGCGATGCGGATCAGCCGGATGTCGTCACCGCGCTCGATGCCGGCCTTGTAGCGCGCGGAGTCGAGCTGGAACGTGGCCAGGCCGTCGGCGGTCGACGCCGTGACGTTCGCGCAGTCGCCCTTGACGGTGACCATGCCGTCGGGGCCCGGCTGGCCGGACTGGCAGTCGAACGGCTTGACCTGCGTGACCGTGGCGTCGATCGTGCTGACGCCCTTCTGGCCGTAGGGGTTGGCGGACTTCGGGACGTCGTGCGGCCACAGCGCGATCATCGCCGCGACCGTGACGACGGTGAGCAGCCCGACGACCACGGCGAGCACGGTGGCCAGGCCGCGTCGCGGCGGGCCGTGGTCGAGGTCGTCGTGGGAGTGCGCGTGCGAGTGAGCCACGCCTGACAGGGTGCCATGCGCCTCCCACGGCCCTGCGCTGCCGCGCGTGCCACGATGGGCCGATGAGCGCCGACGACACCGAGCACCTGCCCGGCGCGGTGGGCGGGGCCACGCGGGTCGGCCGCACCGTGCGCCGTCCCACCGGTCCCTGGACGCCCGCCGTCCACGACCTGCTGCGGTACCTGCACGCCGAGGGCCTGCGGGGGATCCCGGAGGTCCACGGCGTCGACGACGAGGGTCGCGAGGTGCTGACGTACGTCGAGGGCCGGGGCGTGCCGGTGGACCGCGAGGTGGTGCTCGACACCGTGCTGGTCGAGGCCGTCACGTGGCTGCGGGACTTCCACGACGTCGTCGAGGGCTACCGGCCCGACGGCGAGGTGACCTGGCGCGGCGGGGCCTCGACGCTCGGCGCGGACCAGGTGATCTGCCACCACGACCCTGGGGCCTACAACTGGATCATCCAGAGCGGCCACTTCGTCGCGATGATCGACTGGGACATGGCCGGGCCGGGGGAGCGCATCGACGACCTCGCGTTCCTCGCCTGGACCGGCGTACCGCTGTACCGCGACATCGGTGTCGAGGAGGCGGCCCGCCGGCTCGACCTGGTCGTCGAGGCGTACGGCGACCCGGGACCGATGGCGCTGCTCGACGCGGTCGAGCGGCGGATGCTCACGGCGGCCGACCGCATCGAGGCCGGCATCGCCCGCGGGGACGCCGGGATCGCGAACCTGCAGAAGGTCGGGGAGCCGCAGCGCACCCGCGACCGTGTCGCGGCGTTCGTCGCCCGGCGGGACGCGATCCTCGACGCCCTGCCCTGACCCGTCGGTCGAGCGAGCGGGGCGGCTGATCTCGCCGAAGCCCGGGCGGTTGCGGGGCGCACCGGTGTGTGACCGGCGTCACGTAGGGTCCGCGCATGGACTCCGCACTGACGACCGTCGGCCTGCCGATCGCGCTGGGCATCATCATGCTCGGCCTCGGCCTGTCGCTGACCCCCGAGGACTTCCGCCGGGTCGCACGCCACCCGCGGGCGGTGCTCGTCGCGCTGGCCTGCCAGCTGCTGCTCCTGCCCGTCGTGTGCTTCGGGCTCGTCGAGGCGTTCGACCTCGACCCGCTGCTGGCCGTCGGGATGCTCCTGCTCGCCGCCTCGCCGGGCGGCACCAGCGCGAACCTCTACAGCCACCTGTTCCGGGGCGACGTCGCGCTCAACGTGTCGCTGACCGCGATCAACTCGGTCATCGCGATCGGGACGCTGCCGCTCATCACGAACCTGGCTCTGGCCCACTACGGGCTCGACGACGAGGTCTCGCTCCAGCTCCGCAAGGTCGTCGAGGTCTTCGTCATCGTCCTCGCACCGGTCGGCATCGGGATGCTCGTCCGGTCGGTGCGACCGGCCTTCGCCGAGCGGATGGACCGGCCGGTCCGGGCGGCGTCCGCCGTCATCCTGCTGGTGCTGGTCCTGGGCATCCTCGTCGGCCAGCGCGAGGACGCCGGCGACTACCTCGCCGACGTGGGCCTGGCGGCGAGCGTGTTCTGCGTCGTGAGCCTGGTGGTCGGCTACGTCGTGCCTCGCCTGGTCGGGCTGAGCGAGGGCGAGGCGATCGCGAGCTCCTTCGAGATCGGGGTCCACAACGCGACCCTCGCGATCTACGTCGCGGTCGAGGTGCTCGACAGCACCGAGATGTCGGTGCCGGGGGCCGTCTACGGACTCGTGATGTTCGTGATCGCGGCCCTGTGGGGCCTGCTGCTGACCCGGGTCGTGCTGCGCGACCGCGCGGGGGCGACCGCCGGCTAGAAGTGCTCGGGGTGGGCCCGGCGGGCCTCCTTGGGCGACCCGTACGTCGGGACCGGCGCGCGGACCCCGGGGACGTCCTTCGACATCTCGGCGAGCTCGTCGTCGCTCAGCGACGCGAGGACCTCCTCGTCCTCGCGCGGCATCGGGAGGGCGCGCAGGAAGTCCCGGATCCGCCGCGCGGACCATCGCGGGAACGGTGCCCGGACCGGCTCCGGCGGGTCGACGGCGTCGAGGACGCGCTCGGCCTGCGACCTCGGCCAGTGCTCCTCGGACAGCCGCAGCCGCGCCGTGCCGTCGGCGAAGGAGAGGATCGGGATGCTCGTCGACCTGGCGCGCAACGCGTAGCGAATCACGCTGAAGCGCGGCGACATCCGGTCGATCCGCCGCACGACCCGGCCGCGGCGCAGCAGCGTGACGGCGGCGGTGTCCACCACGAGCTCCTCGTCGGCGTGCAGCCACCAGCCGAGCACGACGACCGCGAGGGCCGTCGGCACGATGATCGCCGCCGGCCCGCCCAGGGCCCAGGGCCACGGGACGCCACCGGCCAGGACTACGAGGGACAGGACCACGTCGAGCAGGAGCACGGCCAGGAACCCGGCGCCGTTGCGGCGAGGGTCCCAGGGCCGGCGCTCGGGCCGGAAGCGCTGCTCCACCTCGGCATCCTCACACGGGGCGGCCCCCGGCGCCGGGCCCGCTCACCGGTCGGCACCGGACGGGTCGACCTGCCGCGTCAGGTCGAGCTCGTCGAGGAACGTCGCGTCGTGGCTGACGACGAGCAGAGCACCCTCGTAGGAGCGCAGCGCGTCGACGAGGTGGCCGGTGCTCACCAGGTCCAGGTTGTTGGTCGGCTCGTCCAGCACGAGCAGCTGCGGCGCGGGGGAGGCGAGCAGCAGGCAGGCCAGGTTCGCGCGAAGACGCTCGCCGCCGGACAGGACCCGGGCCGGGCGGTGGGCGTCGTCCCCGCGGAACAGCAGGCGGGCGAGCTGGGCCCGGACCTCCTGGGGGTCCGCGTCGGGTGCCCGCCGTCGCACGTTCGCGAGAACGTCCAGCTCGTCGTCGAGCAGGTCGGCCGCCTGCGGCAGGTAGCCGACCGGCACCATGACGCGGACGGACCCAGAGGCAGGGGCGAGCTCGCCGACGAGCGTGCGCAGCAGGGTGGACTTGCCGCTGCCGTTGTCGCCGACGAGCGCGACGCGCTCCGGCCCCTGCAGGTGCAGCGACACGGCGCGGCCGGTGTGCTGCACGACCAGGTCCTGCGTCCGCAGGACGTCCCGGCTCCCCGGCACCCGCGTCGCGGGCAGCTCGAGCCGCACCTCGCGGTCGTCGCGGACCTGGCGCTCGGCGTCGTCGAGCCGCTCGCGGGCCTCCTCGACGTGGCCCTCGTGCTCGCCGCGCAGGCGACCGGCCGAGACCTCGGCCTGCATCCGGCGACCGTGGGCGACGATCTTCGGCACCCGCTTCTCGCGCTCGGCCTTGGCGGCGGTCCGGGACCGCCGGGCGAGCTTGACCTGGGTCGCGGCGAGCTCGCGGCGTTGACGCCGCAGGTCGGCGTCGGCGTCGCGGACCGCGCGGAGGGCGACCTCCTGCTCGGCGGCGACGACGTCGACGTAGTGGGAGTACGGACCCCCGACGACGCGGACCTCTCCCGCCCGCACCTCGACGACGTCGTCGACGTGCTCGAGCAGCTCGCGGTCGTGGCTCGCCACCACGAGGCAGCCGCGGAAGCCGTCGACGACGTCGAGGACGCGGGCGCGCGCTCGCCGGTCGAGGTCGTTGGTGGGCTCGTCGAGCAGCAGCACGTCCGGCTCGTCGAGCAGTCGCGCTGCCAGCGAGAGCAGCACCAGCTCGCCGCCGGACAGCGTCCCGACCGCACGGTCGAGGTCGACGTGGTCGAGCCCGAGCCGTCCGAGCAGCGCACGCGAGCGCTCCTCGAGGTCCCAGCCGTCGTCGCCCACGGTGTCGAACAGGTCCGGGTCGACGGCCCCGGCCTCGATGGCGCGCAGGGCGGCTCGTCGCTCCGTGGTGCCGAGGACGTCGGAGACGGTCCGGTCGCCGGAGCGGCGGGGGTCCTGCGGCAGGTGGGCGAGGCGTCCGGTCACCTCGACGGCGCCTCGGGTCGGGACGAGGGCGCCGGTCAGGAGGCGCAGCAGCGTGGACTTGCCGCTGCCGTTGGTCCCGACGAGGCCGTGGCGGCCGGGTCCGAGCTCGAGGGTCACGTCGTCGAGGACGACGCCGCCGTCGGGCCAGGCGTGGTGGAGGTGGTTCAGGGTGAGGGACGAGGACATGGGGCGGCTCCGGTGGTCGCGAGGGACGGGGCGACGTGGAGACCCTGCGGGACGCACGGAGGCGTCGGTCAGGTGACCGTGAAGCGGTCGACGAGAGCGCGAACGAGCGTCGCGCGGGTCTCGGACTCAGTGCTTCACGGCGTCGACGCTACTACGGTCGTCCCATGAGCGACAAGCCGATGCTGGCGGTGACGTTGGGCCTGGAGCCGCACCCGGAGGGTGGCTGGTTCCGGCAGACGTGGGTGTCCCCGGAGGTCGTCGAGCTCGCCGACGGCCGGACCCGGCCCACGGCGACGCTGATCTGGTTCCTGCTCCCGGCGGGCGAGGCGTCGGCGTGGCACCGGGTCGTCTCGGACGAGGTGTGGCTCGCGCACACCGGGGCGGTGACGCTCGAGCTCGGTGGCGACGGCGCGACGCCGGTCGGCGCGACGCGTCAGGTCGTCGGCACCGGCCCGGCGGAGAGCTCGCAGGTCGTCGTGCCGGCCGGGACGTGGCAGCGCACCCTGCCCGCGGACGCCGACGCCCTCGTCAGCTGCGTCGTGTCGCCCGGCTTCGACTTCGACGACTTCGAGCTGCTCGCGGACTCCTAGGATCGGGGCCATGAGCGCGATCTGGTTCGACACCGACGACGACGCGGCCGAGCTCGTCAAGGCGCTGGAGGCCGAGGGCTACGCCACGACGCTGCGCCGCGAGGGGTTCGCGGGCGAGGACGACTCCGAGGACCGGGCGTGGATCCTCGAGGTCGAGCCCTTCGACGACCGGGTCGTCGAGATGGTCGACGTGTACGGCGGCTGGATGCCGGGCGACGAGCAGCTCCCGCCGCAGGCGCCGGACCTGCCGGACGCCCCGATCCGCTGAGCCGCCGCCGGATCAGCCCTGCAGGTGCCGCTGCAGGAACTCGACCTGCAGCAGCTTGAGGTTCTCGGCGACGACCTCCTGCGGCGTCATGTGCGTGACGCCCGTGAGCGGCAGCACGCTGTGCGGGCGTCCGGCCTCGAGCAGCGCGGACGACAGACGCAGCGTGTGCGCGGCGACGACGTTGTCGTCGGCGAGCCCGTGGACCAGCAGCAGCGGCCGCTCGAGCTGCCCGGCGCGCGGCAGCAGCGAGTTGCGGTCGTAGACGTCCGGCCGCTCGCGCGGGTCGCCGAGGTAGCGCTCGGTGTAGCAGGTGTCGTACAAGCGCCACTCGGTGACGGGTGCGCCGGCGACGGCGGCGTGGAAGACGTCCGGCCGGTCCAGCACCGCCAGCGCGGCGAGGTAGCCGCCGTAGGACCAGCCGGCGATCCCGACCCGTGACGTGTCGACGTCGTCGGGGTACTGGGCGGCGACGGCGGTGAGCGCGTCGACCTGGTCCTGCAGCGTGACGCCCGCGAAGTCGTCCTGCACCGCTCGCTCGAACGTGGTGCCGCGACCGGGAGTGCCCCGGCCGTCGGCGACGACGACCGCGAACCCCTGGTCGGCGAGCCACTGCGGCTCGAGGAACATCCGGGCCGAGGCCAGCACGCGCTGGGCGTGCGGGCCGCCGTACGGGTCCATCAGGACGGGCAGGCGTCGCGACCCCGGGACGTGGTCGCGCGGCCACAGCACCGCCGTCCGGAGGGCGTGCTCGCCGGCCTGCAGGAAGGTGACGGACGGCTCGAACGGGGCAGGCTCGGCGACGCTCTGCACTGGCACGACCGAGCCGTCCTCGCGGTGCACCGTGGTCGTGGTGCCGACCGCGTCGAGGCCCGAGCGGGACACGACCGTCGTGCCCCCGCGGACGACCGCGGAGTGCACCGCGGCGCCGGACGTAAGGGGCTCGGCCTGGCCGTCGAGGCCGAACCGGACGACCTGCACGCAGGTCGGGTCGTCGCTCGCGGTGGCCAGGACGCTGTCGTCGAAGACGCCGACGATGCCGCGGACCTGCCACGGGCCGGGGGAGACCGGCGCGCCGTCGACGACCAGGCGGCGCAGGCCGTCGACGTCCTCCAGCGTGACGAGCCGGCCGTCGTGGGTGCGGCGTGGCGCCGACGCGAGCTCGACCCACGCGTCGTCGCGGACGTCGCGCACCGTGCTGGTCGTGCCGGTGCCGACGTCGACGCTCAGCACCTGGGTGTGCCGCTGGTCGCGGCTCAGGACCTGCAGCAGCGGGTCGCCGTGCTCGTCCCACTGCACCCGGGCGAGGTACTCGAACGTGTCGTGGTCCCACACGACCTCGGTCCGCTCGCCGTCGAGGGTGACGTGCCACAGCGTGACGACGGCGTTGGGCGTGCCCGCCGCGGGGTAGCGCTGCTCGACCGGCGGGCGCTCGGGGTGCGCCGGGTCGGCGACGTGCCACGTCTGGACCGGGCCGTCGTCGGCGCGCTCGACGAGCAGGGACGTGCCGTCCGGCGACCACCAGAAGCCGCGGAAGCGGTTCATCTCCTCGGCGGCGATGAACTCGGCCTGGCCCCACGTCTCGCCGTCGCGCTCGGGGCTCGCGACGGCGCGGTCGCCGGAGCCGTCGACCCCGACGACGCGCAGCTCGCCGTCGACGGCGTAGGCGACGTGGCGGCCGGTCGGGTCGAGCCGCGGGTCGACCACGCCCGACGGCGTGTCGAGGCGCCGCGTCGCGCGCGTGCCGAGGTGCGTGACCCACAGGGCTCCGGACAGCGGGAAGCAGGCCCACCGGCCGGTCGCGTCGACGTCGTACCCGACGATGCCGGCGGCCGACTCGCGGGAGCGCTCGCGCCGGGCCCGCTCGGCGGGCGACAGCTCCTCGTCGCCGTCGATCAGGTCGCGCGGGTCGACGAGCACCGACTCGGTCCCGGTCTCGACGTCGAGCTCCCACAGCAGGCCGGTGCGGGTCGTGCCGTCGGGCGTGCGGACGAACCGCACGGTGCGGCCGTCCGGCGACACCGTGACGTTGCGGGGGACGCCGAGCGTGAAGCGCAGCGTGCGGGCGGCGAGGCGGGGGTACGACACGGTCATGCCCCCATCCTGGCAACCGGCGCCGAGGTGCGGGCCGGCGGTCACGCTCCCGGACGGTGGCACGATGGCGGCATGAGCGATGACGGGGTGTTCCTGGAGGTCGACCGCGACGAGGCGTGGGAGCTGCTGCGGACCACGACGGTGGGGCGGGTCGCCTTCGTCGTCGACGGTCGCCAGGAGCTGTTGCCGGTCAACTTCGTCGTCCACAGGGACGCGGTCTACGTGCGCACGGCCCCCGACTCGGTGCTTGCGCGGCTCGCGGAGGGTCACGACGCCGTCGCGTTCGAGGTCGACCACCACGACGACACGTTCCGGCTCGGCTGGAGCGTCGTCCTGCACGCCCGGTCCGGCCGGGTCACGGACGAGCAGCTGCTCGCGGAGCTCGCCGAGCGCGGACGTCCGGCGCCCTGGGCGGCGGGGGACCGCGACCTGGTGCTCGAGCTGCGGTCGCAGGCGATCAGCGGCCGCCGGGTCCGTCAGGGCTGAGCGTCAGCCGAGGATCTCGCGCAGGGCCTCGGCGGCGTGCAGGCCGCCCAGGCCGCTGACGGCACCGCCCCGGCGGGACCCGCTGCCGCACACGAGCACGCGCTCGTCCGGCGTGGCGACGCCCCAGCGCTCCGCGGGGCCGACGGGGTCCTCGTCCGCGGCGAGCCACGGCCAGGCCAGGTCGCCGTGGAAGATGTGGCCGCCGGGCATCGCGAGCGCCGCCTCGACGTCGCGCGGCGTCTTGTGCTCGACGCCGAGCAGCAGCGGCTCCAGCGGCTCGGCCAGGTGCTCGTCGAGCGCGGCACGGAACGCCTCGTACGCCGCGCGGCCCGACGTCTCGTCCGGCAGCGTCTCCGCGGGGGTGTGCAGCCCGAACCAGGTGAGCGTGTGGGCGCCGGACGCCCGCAGCTCCGGCCCGAGGATCGAGGGGTCGGTCAGCGTGTGGCAGTACAGCTCGCCGTGCCTGCCGCCCACCTCGCCGCGGCGCGACGACCGGTAGGCCTCCTCGAGCTCGGCGTAGCCCTCGCCGACGTGGAACGTGCCCGCGAACGCGACCGCCGGGTCCTCGCCGGAGCGCAGCCGGGGCAGGCGCGACACCAGCAGGTTGACCTTGAGCTGCGCGCCGGACGGCCGCTCGACCGGCCGTCCGCGCAGTCCGTCCAGCACCGCGGGCGCGACGCCCGACAGGACGTGCGCGGCCTCGACCTCGACCGGGCCGTCGGGGCCCTCCGCCCGGACGACGACGCCGTCGGCGTGCGGCTCGACCGCGGTCACGGTGTGGCGCGTGCGCAGGTCGGTGCCGGCCTCGCGAGCGACCCGCGCGAGCTCGTCGGTGACCGCGCCCATGCCGCCGACCGGCACGCGCCACTCGCCCGTCCCGTTGCCGACGACGTGGTAGAGGAAGCAGCGGTTCGCGAGCCGCTCCGGGTCCTCGAGAGACGTCGAGATCCCGATCAGCCCGTCGGTCGCGACGACGCCGCGCACGAGGTCGTGCGCGAACCGCTCGCGGACCGTCGCACCGAGCGGACGCTCGACGAGGTCGTCCCACGTCCTGACGTCGACCCGGCTCCTGACGTCCTCGACGCGGGGGAGCGGGCCGAGCAACGTCGGCTCGACCGCGGCGGCGAACCCGGAGACGGCGTCGGAGAACGTCCGCCACGCCGCGAGCTCACGGTCGTCACCCGTGAGCCGGCGGAACGACTCGGCGGTCGCCGGACCGGGCTCGGTCTCGACGAGCAGCCCGTCCGGGGTCCCGTCGGGGTGCATGTAGGGCGTGTACGACGTGGTCGGCCGCGAGCGCAGCTCGAGCCGCAGCCCGAGGTCGTCGACGAGCTGCCGGGGGAACAGGCTCACGAGGTAGGAGTAGCGCGACAGCCGGGCGTCGTGCTCGGGCCACGGCCGCGCGCTCACCGCCGCGCCACCGACCTGGTCGAGGCGCTCGAGGACGACGACCCGGAGTCCGTCACGGGCGAGCAGGGTGGCGGCGACGAGGGCGTTGTGCCCGCCGCCCAGGACGACGACGTCGGCGCGCTCGCTCATCGGCCCCGACCCCCGCCGCCAGGCGAACGCCGCGAGGACGCTCGCGGCCGAGAACGCCGAGAGCAGCGACCCGGCGCTGAACGCCGACCCGACCGACCCGAACGAGCCGACGGACCCGATGCTCAGGGCACTGTGGCTCGAGCCGATGCTCAGGACGCTGTGGCTCGAGCCGATCGACAGCAGGCTGCGTCGTGAGCGCCAGGACCAGAGCGAGTCGTCGGCTTCCTCGGCGAGGTGGGCGGGCATGCGCCCACCCTAGGGCTCGACTCGCTCGAGGCCGACGGGACGGGATACGTTGGCGTGACGGGGGTCACGGGAGGTCCCTCGTCGTCGACCCGGGGGAGTCCGCATGCGCCGCAAGCCCATCGTGGGAGAGCTCAGCGCCGAGCTCTTCGGCACGTTCCTGCTCATCGTGATCGGCTGCGGGGCGGTCGCCCAGGTGGTCACCGGGCGCTTCCCGAAGTCGACCGCCGGCGGCGACCACGACTCGATCGCGTGGGCCTGGGGCTTCGCGGTCATGTTCGGCGTCTTCGTCGCGGGCCGGCTCAGCGGGGCCGCACCTGAACCCCGCCGTCACCCTCGCGCTGGCCGTGTTCCGCGGGTTCTCCTGGCGCAAGGTGCTGCCGTACTCGGCCGCCCAGCTGGTCGGGGCGTTCCTCGGCGCCCTCGTGGTGCGCGCGGTCTACGCCGACCAGATCGCCAACGTCGACCCCGACCACACCGGCGCGACGCAGGGCATCTTCTCGACCGCGCCGGCCCCAACGTCTCGATAACGACCGCGTTCCTCGACCAGATCGTCGGCACCGCGATCCTCGTCGTCGTGATCCTCGCGCTCACGACCGCGTCGAACAACCCGCCGCTCGCGAACACCGCGCCGCTGTTCATCGGCCTGCTCGTCGTCGTGATCGGCATGGCCTGGGGCACGAACGCCGGGTACGCGATCAACCCCGCCCGCGACCTGGGCCCCGCGGCTGGCGTCGTTGATCACCGGCTACGGCGACGCCCTGTACGCCCCCGACGGCGGGCCGTTGTACTTCTGGCTGCCGATCGTCGCGCCCCTGCTCGGCGGGCTCGTCGGCGGCGCGCTGTTCCACTGGTTCGTCGACGTGCACCTGCCCGACGACGAGCCGGAGCCCGCTCCCCAGCCCACGCCCGAGTCCCGCGACCGCTAGGCGCGGGACCCTCCCGTCCACCGGGACCGACCACTACGCTCGCAGCACGCCACCTGAGGAGGATCCATGGCCGACCACGTCGGAGCGATCGACCAAGGCACGGACCAGCACCCGCTTCATGATCTTCGACCACGACGGTCACGAGGTGGCCCGGCACCAGCTCGAGCACGAGCAGATCCTCCCGCGGCCGGGCTGGGTCGAGCACGACCCGGCGGAGATCTGGGAGCACACCCAGACGGCGATCACGGGTGCGCTCGACAAGGCCGGGCTGACGGCGTCGGACCTGGCCGCGATCGGCATCACCAACCAGCGCGAGACCACGGTCGTGTGGGACCGCCGCACCGGCGAGGCGTACACGAACGCGATCGTCTGGCAGGACACCCGCACCGACAAGATCGCGGCGGCCCTGACCGAGGCCGGTCACGACGAGCTCATCAAGCACAAGGCCGGCCTGCCCCCGGCGGCGTACTTCTCCGGCGGCAAGATCCAGTGGATCCTCGAGAACGTCGACGGCGTGCGCGAGGCCGCCGAGGAGGGCCACGCGATCTTCGGCAACACCGACACGTGGCTCATCTGGTGGCTCACGGGGGGTCCCGCCCGTGACGGTCGCGACGAGGGCCTGCACGTCACCGACGTCACCAACGCGGGGCGCACGATGCTGATGGACCTCGAGACCCTCGCGTGGGACGACGAGCTCATCGCGCTGTTCGACATCCCGAAGCAGATGCTGCCCGAGATCCGGTCGTCCTCGGAGGTCTATCGGCCACACCCTGGCCGACGGCCCGGTCGGCGGCGAGGTCCCGGTGGCCGGCGACCTCGGCGACCAGCACGCCGCGCTGTTCGGGCCAGGCGTGCTTCGAGCCGGGCCACGCTCAAGAACACCTACGGCCACCGGCAACTTCCTCGTCCTCAACACGGGCACGGAGATCGTCCGCTCGTCCAACGGCCTGCTCACGACGATGGGCTACAAGCTCGGCGACGAGCCGGCGGTCTACGCGCTCGAGGGCTCGATCGCCGTCACCGGGTCGGCGATCCAGTGGCTGCGCGACCAGCTCGGCGTCATCGAGGCCGCGGCCGAGACCGAGGAGCTCGCGAAGTCCGTCGAGGACAACGGCGGCGTCTCGTTCGTGCCGGCGTTCTCCGGGCTGTTCGCGCCGTACTGGCGCCCGGACGCGCGCGGCGCGATCGTCGGGCTGTCGCGCTACAACAACCGTCGCGCACATCGCGCGGGCCGCGCTCGAGGCCGTCTGCTACCAGAGCAAGGACGTCGTCGACGCGATGATCGCCGACGCCGACCTCGAGCTCGAAGCCCTCAAGGTCGACGGCGGCATCACCGCCAACGAGCTGTGCATGCAGATCCAGGCGGACGTCCTCGGGGTCGCGGTCAGCAAGCCCGAGGTCGCCGAGACGACGTGCCTCGGCGCGGCCTACGCGGCCGGGCTGGCCGTCGGCTTCTGGTCGAGCACCGACGAGCTCGCCCGCAACTGGTCGGAGGCCCAGCGGTGGGAGCCGCAGTGGGACGACGCGCAGCGCGAGACGGGCTACGCGCAGTGGAAGAAGGCCATCGACCGCACCCTCGACTGGGTGGACTGAGCGCCCCGGGACGCGCGGTCGCCACCGGGCTGGTTGACTGGAAACCATGCGAGCCGTACCCCCTCTCCCCGACGACCCGGCAGGACGCCCTCGACGCGATGCGGGACGAGGTGCTCGACGTCCTCGTCATCGGTGGCGGGGTCGTGGGCGGCGGTGCGGCGCTCGACGCCGCGACGCGCGGACTCTCGGTCGGGCTGGTCGAGGCACGCGACTTCGCCTCGGGCACCTCGAGCCGGTCCAGCAAGCTCATGCACGGCGGCCTGCGCTACCTGGAGATGCTGGACTTCCGGCTCGTCGCCGAGGCGCTCAAGGAGCGCGGCCTGAACCTGCAGAAGCTCGCGCCGCACCTCGTGCGCGAGATCCCCTTCCTCTACCCGCTGCAGCACCGGGTCTGGGAGCGCTTCTACGCCGGCTCGGGCGTCGCGCTCTACGACGCGATGAGCAAGGCCTCCGGCTACGGCCAGGGCGTCCCGCTGCACCGGCACCTGACCCGCCGCGGCGCGCGCCGGATCATGCCGAGCCTGCGCAAGGACGCGCTCGTCGGCGCGCTGCAGTACTACGACGGCCAGGTCGACGACGCCCGCCACACGATGTTCCTGTCCCGCACGGCCGCCGCGTACGGCGCGCACGTCGCCAGCCGCACCCGGGTCGTCGGGCTGCTGCGCGAGGGCGACCGCGTCACCGGCGCCCGGGTCAAGGACCTCGAGAGCGACGTCGAGTTCGACGTCCGCGCCCGCCAGGTCGTCAACTCGACCGGGGTGTGGACCGACGAGACCCAGGGCTTCGCCGGCGAGCGCGGCCAGTTCCACGTGCGCGCCTCCAAGGGCATCCACCTGGTCGTGCCGCGGGACCGCATCCGCGGCGACTCCGGCCTCATCCTGCGCACCGAGAAGTCCGTCCTGTTCGTCATCCCGTGGGGGCCGGCACTGGATCATCGGCACCACCGACACGGACTGGGTCGCTGAGCAAGGACCACCCGGCCGCGAGCCGCTCCGACATCGACTACCTCCTCGAGCACGTCAACCGGGTCCTCGAGGAGCCGCTCACGCACGCCGACGTCGAGGGTGTCTACGCCGGCCTGCGCCCCCTGCTGGCGGGGGAGTCCGACGCGACGAGCAAGCTCTCGCGCGAGCACGCTGTCTCCACCGGGGTCAAGGGCCTCGTCGTCATCGCGGGCGGCAAGTACACGACCTACCGCGTCATGGCCAAGGACGCGATCGACGCCGCCGTGCACGGCCTGTCGGCGCAGCTCGACCGCTCGGTGCCGCCGTGCTGCACCGAGGACGTGCCGCTGCTGGGCGCGGACGGCTACGAGGCGTTGTGGAACCAGCGTCGCCGGCTCGCCGACACCCACGGGCTGCACGTGGTCCGCGTCGAGCACCTGCTGCGTCGCTACGGCTCCCTCGTCACCGAGCTGCTCGACCTCGTCGACGCCGACCCGTCGCTGGGGGAGCCGCTCGGCGGTGCGGACGACTACCTGCGCGCCGAGATCGTCTACGCCGCGTCGCACGAGGGGGCCCGTCACCTCGACGACGCGCTCGCGCGGCGGACCCGCATCTCGATCGAGACCTTCGACCGCGGCACGGAGTGCGCCGCCGAGGTGGCCGAGCTGATGGGCGACGTGCTGGGCTGGAGCGCCGAGCAGCGCGCCAACGAGGTCGACCACTACCTCAAGCGCGTCGAGGCCGAGCGGGAGAGCCAGACCATGCCCGACGACGAGACCGCGGACGCCGCGCGCCCTGGGCGCCGACGACGTCGTGCCCGTCTCGCGCGCCGGGGCCGACGCGTGAGCCGGGCCGACGAGCCGGTCCACGAGCCGGTCTTCCCCGACGACGTCGTGGCCGGCGGCG
>JAQIJP010000015.1:0-48959 GCA_036946185.1 Aeromicrobium erythreum | reverse complement strand
CGGGTGGTCCGGCGCCGGCCCTGCGGTGGGGTGTCGCGACGTTCGTCGTCGGCACGGTCGTCTGCGGCCTCGCCCCGACCATGGAGGTCCTGCTGGTGGGGCGCGGCGTCCAGGGGCTGGGGATGGGACCGATCGGCGTCGGCCTGTACGTGCTGGTCGCGCAGGCCTACCCGGAGTCGCTGCGACCCCGCGCCATGACCGTGCTGACGAGTGCCTGGACGCTGCCGGCCGTCGTCGGTCCGGGTGTCGCCGGTGTGCTGGCGCACGCCGTCGGCTGGCGTGCGGTGTTCCTCGTCGCGCCAGCCCTGGCGGTCGCCGCTCTCGCCCTGACCTGGCGCCCGCTGGCCGCGACCCGGGGGTCCGGGCGCACCGCGGGCGGAGCCGGGCGGCGCACGGCGGTCTCGGCCGTCTGCGCGGCCGCGATCCTGCTGCTGGCGGTGGCCGGCCAGCGGACGCTGCCGGGGTGGCCGCTGCTGGTCGGGCTGTCCGTCCTGCTCGTCGTGGCCACGACGACGAGCCTCGTCCCCGCCGGCACCTGGTCGGGGCGCGCGGGGGCTGCCGTCGCTGCTCGCCGGCCGCTCGCTCGTGACCGCCGCGTACTTCGGGGTCGAGTCCTACGTCCCGCTCGCCCTCGTGGAGGAGCGCGGCCTGTCCGCCGGCGCGGCGGGGCTCGCGCTCACCGGCGCCGCGCTCGCCTGGTTCGGCGGCTCGTGGGTCGTGGCGCACCCCGGGGGCTTCGGGCGGCTCCTCGCCACGCCGCGCCGACGCGTGACGCTCGGGGGCGCCGCGGTCGTCGTCGGCCTGACCGCGGGCCTGCTCGTCCTCGTCCCCGCGGTCCCGGTCGTCGTGATCCTCCTGACCTGGGCCGTCGGCGGCCTGGGCATGGGGGCCGCGACCGCGGGCAGCTCGGTGCAGGTCCTCGCGCTGTCCCCGCCGGGGCAGGAGGGCGCGACGAGCGCCGCGATGCAGACGAACGACGCGATCGCGGAGTCGACGGTTCTGGCGCTCGGTGCGGTCGTGTTCGCCGCCATGCTCCCGGTCGGCCTCGCGCCGGCCCTCCTGACGGTGATCGGGGCGACGCTGGCGGTGGTCGGCTTGGTCGGCGTGCTGTGGCTGCCGCGCGGCTGGACCAGGGGCGCGCCGGCGTGACCTGGGGCGACGCCCCGCGCGTCCTCACCGCGGACACCCGGCCGCGACGCGCCGACGCGCCGATACGCTGACCCGGTGAACGCCGCACCCGTCGACCCCGATCGCCCCCTCAAGGTGGCCCTGCTGGGCTGCGGCGTGGTCGGCACGGAGGTCGCACGGCTGCTGACGCGGGAGTCCGACGAGCTGGCCCAGCGGTGTCGGCGCGCGGCTCGAGCTCGCCGGCATCGCCGTGCGTCGCGCCGGTCGGGCCCGCGACCTCGACGTCCCCGAGGAGCTCTTCACGACCGACGCCCGGGGCCTCGTGACCCGCGGCGACATCGACGTCGTGGTCGAGGTCATCGGCGGCATCGAGCCGGCGCGTGAGCTCATCCTCGCGGCCCTCGAGAGCGGCGCGTCGGTCGTCACGGCCAACAAGGCCCTGCTCGCCGAGGACTCCGCGACCCTCTTCGAGGCTGCGGCCAAGGCCGAGCGCGACATCGCGTTCGAGGCCGCCGTGGCCGGGGCGATCCCGATCGTTCGCCCGCTGCACGAGTCGCTCGCCGGCGACGCCGTGCGCCGGGTGCTCGGCATCGTCAACGGCACCACCAACTTCATCCTCGACGCCATGACCACGACGGGCGCCGGCTTCGGCGACGCCCTCGAGGAGGCGCAGCGGCTCGGGTACGCCGAGGCCGACCCGACGGCCGACGTCGAGGGCTTCGACGCCGCGGCGAAGGCCGCGATCCTCGCCGGCCTGGCGTTCCACACCCGGGTCACGATCGGCGACGTGCACCGTGAGGGCATCACCGACGTCACGGCGGGCGACGTGCGCTCCGCCCAGGAGATGGGCTGCGTCGTGAAGCTCCTCGCGATCTGCGAGCGGCTCGACACGCCCGACGGACCGGCCGTCTCGGCCCGCGTCCACCCCGCGATGATCCCGCTGTCGCACCCGCTCGCGAGCGTGCGCGGTGCGTACAACGCCGTGTTCGTCGAGAGCGAGGCCGCCGGCCAGCTGATGTTCTACGGCCCCGGCGCCGGTGGCGCCCCGACCGCGAGCGCCGTGCTCGGCGACGTCGTGAGCGTCGCCCGCAACCGGGCCAAGGACGTCGTCGGCGCGGGGGAGTCGGTGCACGCCCAGCTCGAGGTCCTCGACATGGGCCGGGCCCGCACGCGCTACCACGTCGCGATCGACGTCGAGGACCGTCCGGGCGTGCTGTCGGCGGTCGCGCAGGCGTTCGCGCGGCACGACGTGTCGATCAAGACTGTGCGCCAGGAGGGCCGCGGGTCCGACGCGCAGCTCGTGATCGTGACGCACGAGGCCGAGGACGCGGCCCTGTCCGCGACGGTCGACGAGATCAAGGCTCTCGACGAGGTGCAGGGCGTCTCGTCGGTCATGCGGGTGGAAGGGGTCGGCTGATGGCGCGTCCGTGGCGCGGGGTGATCGAGGAGTACCGCGAGTGGCTCCCGTTCGACGACGACGTGGCGGTCATCTCGCTCGGCGAGGGCGGCACGCCGCTCGTGCACTCGCCCTGGCTGTCCGGCCTGGTCCACGGCGACGTGTTCCTCAAGGTCGAGGGTGACAACCCGACCGGGTCGTTCAAGGACCGCGGCATGACCGCGGCGATCACCGACGCCGCGGCGCAGGGCGCCAAGGCCGTCGTGTGCGCGTCGACCGGCAACACCTCCGCCTCGATGACCGCCTACGCCGCCCGCGCGGGCCTGACGCCGCTCGTCCTCGTCCCGCACGGCCGGATCGCGCAGGGCAAGATGGCGCAGGCCGTCATGCACGGCGCGCAGATCGTGCAGGTCCGGGGCGGCTTCGACGAGTGCCTCGAGATCGCCCGCGGGCTCGCCAAGGAGTACCCCGTCGCGCTCGTCAACTCGGTCAACCCGGTCCGGCTGCAGGGCCAGAAGACCGGCTCGTTCGAGGTCGTCGACGTCCTGGGTGACGCGCCGGACATGCACGTCCTGCCGGTCGGCAACGCGGGCAACGTCTCGGCCTACTGGCTCGGCTACCGCGAGTACGCCGAGGCCGGCATCTCGACGTCGCGCCCCGAGATGTGGGGCTTCCAGGCGGCCGGCTCCGCGCCGATCGTGCGGGGCCGCGTCGTGACCGACCCCGACACCATCGCGACGGCGATCCGCGTCGGCAACCCGGCCTCGTGGACGCTGGCGGAGGCCGCGCGCGACGAGTCCGGTGGTCGGATCGGCGAGGTCAGCGACGAGCAGATCCTGGCCGCCCAGCGCGAGCTCGGCCGGCGCGAGGGCGTCTTCGTCGAGCCCGCGTCCGCCGCGGGCGTCGCGGGTCTCGTGGCCGCCGCGCAGGCGGGCGAGGTCGAGCCGGGCCGGCGCATCGTCGTCACGGTGACCGGCCACGGGCTCAAGGACATCGAGACCGCACTGTCCGGCGTCGGCGACATCATCGACTCGGTCGTCGACTTCGACGTGCACGCGGCCGCGGCCGCCGCCGGCCTGGCATGACGGTCGTCGTCCGCACGCCGGCGTCGAGCGCCAACCTCGGTCCCGGCTTCGACGCGCTCGGCCTGGCCCTCGGCCTGTTCGACGAGCTGCGGGCCGAGCGGCTCGACGCCCCCGACGGCACGCTCGAGGTCGTCGTGCGTGGCGAGGGGGAGGGCGAGGTCCCGCTCGACGCGTCGCACCTCGTCGTCCGGGCGATGGACGCGGCCTTCGACTTGATGAACCTGCCGCGTCCCGCGCTGCGGCTCACCTGCGAGAACGCGATCCCGCACGGCCGGGGCCTCGGGTCGTCGTCGGCGGCGATCGTCGGCGGCATCGTGCTCGCCCGGGCGCTCGTCGAGATCGGTCCGCAGCTGCTCGACGACCTGGCGGCCTACCAGCTCGCGAACGACCTCGAGGGGCACCCGGACAACGTCGCCGCCGCACTGTTCGGCGGACTCACGATCGCGTGGCTCGAGGGCGCGGCGGTCGACGTCCTGCGGCTCGACGTGCGTCACGACGTCACGGTCTTCGTGCCGCCCACGCCGCTCTCCACCGAGGCCGCCCGCGGCCTGCTGCCGGAGACCGTCAGCCACCGCGAGGCGGCCGCCAACGCGGGCCGGGCGGCGCTGCTCGTCGCCGCCCTGACGTCGGCACCGGACCGGCTGCTGTCGGCCACCGAGGACTTCCTGCACCAGAGCCAGCGGTCCGGCGCCATGCCCGACTCGCACCGGCTGCTGCGACGCCTGCGGGTCGAGGACGTGCCGGCCGTCGTGTCCGGCGCGGGCCCGACGATCCTCGCCTTCGCGACCGGGCTGGAGTCCCGGGTCCCCGAGGGCTGGCGCCACCTCGAGCTGCCGGTCAGCCCGGTGGGCGCGCACGTCGTCACGACCGACTGACGTCCCGTGAGGGGGTCGGGACCGGCCGTGGCCGGCTGCTAGGGTGAGGCTCGCCGGAGTCGAGTGCCACTCCCCGGCGACCCACCCCGAATCGCCCGCCGTCCCGTGCGGGCCGACCCGTACCGGTGTGCCACCGACCTGCTCCAGGTCGCGGTCAGGCCGCCGGCGTGAGGACACCACGTGACCGAGACCCCCACGACCTCGTCCGAGCAGCCCGCGGCTGCGCCCGCCCGCAAGTCCGGCGGCGCGCTCGGCGGCAAGGTGCTCGCCGAGCTCCAGGAGATCGCCGCCGAGCTCGGCATCGGCAACACCGCCAAGATGCGCAAGGGTGAGCTGATCGACGCGATCAAGGCCGCCCGCGGCGACGCCCCGCGCAGCACCCCGACGGCCAAGAAGGCAGCCGCCGAGACGCCCGACGCTCCCGCCGCGGACGCTCCGGCCGCACCGGCGCCGGCCGAGGACGCTGCCGAGCGCCAGGAGCCCACGGCCGACGGCGGCCGTGGCCGTCAGGCCAAGGACCGGAAGAACGAGCAGGACCAGGGCCAGAAGGGCCAGGACGACCAGCAGCCCAAGGGCCAGAAGAGCCAGGGCGACCAGCAGCCCAAGGGCCAGAAGGGCCAGGGCGACCAGCAGCCCAGGGGCCAGAAGGGCCAGCAGGACAAGAACCAGCAGGACAAGGGCCAGCCCGAGAAGAAGCAGCAGGACAAGGGCCAGTCCGACAAGAACCAGAACCAGGACAAGAACCAGCAGGGTCGCGGCCAGCAGGGTGGCAACCCGCAGCGTGACGACCAGGACGACGAGGGCAGCGGGCGTCGGCGCAATCGTCGAGGCCGGGGCCGGGGCAACCGCGGTCCCGAGGGTGAGCCGACCTACACCGAGGACGACGTCCTCGTGCCCGCTGCGGGCATCCTCGACATCCTCGACAACTACGCCTTCGTCCGGACGACGGGCTACCTGCCGAGCGAGAACGACGTCTACGTGTCGCTGTCGCTCGTGCGCAAGCTCGGCCTGCGTCGCGGCGACGCCGTGGCCGGCCAGGTGCGCCAGCCCCGCGAGGGCGAGCGCAAGGAGAAGTTCAACCCGATGGTGCGGGTCGACTCCGTCAACGGCGCGGACCCCGAGGAGTCGCGGACCCGCGTCGACTTCGGCGACCTGACGCCGCTGTTCCCGACCGAGCGGCTCAACCTCGAGACCGGCGCCGGCGAGCTTACGACGCGCATCGTCGACCTGTTCGCCCCGATCGGCAAGGGTCAGCGCGGCCTCATCGTGTCGCCGCCGAAGGCCGGCAAGACGATGGTCATGCAGGCGATCGCGAACGCGATCATGACCAACAACCCCGAGTGCCACCTCATGGTCGTCCTCGTCGACGAGCGTCCCGAGGAGGTCACCGAGATGCAGCGGTCGGTCCGCGGCGAGGTCATCGCCTCGACCTTCGACCGTCCGGCGACCGACCACACGACGGTCGCGGAGCTCGCGATCGAGCGCGCCAAGCGTCTCGTCGAGCTCGGGCACGACGTCGTCGTGCTGCTCGACTCCATCACCCGTCTCGGCCGCGCCTACAACCAGTCGGCCCCGGCGAGCGGTCGGATCATGTCCGGCGGCGTCGACGCCTCGGCGCTCTACCCGCCGAAGCGCTTCTTCGGCGCCGCGCGCAACATCGAGGACGGCGGCTCGCTGACGATCCTCGCGACCGCGCTCGTCGAGACCGGCTCGCGCATGGACGAGGTCATCTTCGAGGAGTTCAAGGGCACCGGGAACATGGAGCTGCGGCTGCGCCGCGAGCTGGCCGACAAGCGCATCTTCCCGGCGATCGACGTCGAGGGGTCCAGCACGCGTCGCGAGGAGCTGCTGCTCACGAAGGAGGAGCTCGGCATCCTCTGGCGGCTGCGGCGGGTGCTCGCGGGCCTGGACACCCAGCAGGGCCTCGAGCTCGTGCTCGAGCGGCTCAGGTCGTCCAGCACGAACGGCGAGTTCCTCATGCAGATCTCGCGCACGATGCCCGAGGACTGACCTCCCCGACCGACCACGCCGACGCCGCTCCCGCCTCCCGGGGGCGGGGTCGGCGCGTCAGCGGCGGGCGAGGTGCTGGACGAGCTGCTCCACGCGCACGAGCCCGACGAGCCGGCCGGCCGGGTCGGTGCAGACCACGGGGTCGAAGCGTCGGCCGGCCTCGCGCGTCATGGCGCGGCCGGCGGCCTCGGCGACCGAGGTGTCGACGTTGACGGTCCAGGCGTCGGAGGTGCGCCAGCCGGTCGTCGTGCTGGCCAGCAGCGACACCGGGCGGGACGCCTCGTCGACGACCACGACGACGTCGAAGCCGGTCGTGCCGGGCAGGACCTCGCGGGCGGCCCCGGCGTCCTGGGTCGCGTACGCCTGGCGCACGAGGCCACGCAGCGTGTCGGTGTCGGTCGTGGTGTCGGCGCCGGCGATCGGGTCCGTGGCCGCTCCGGGCGTCGGGTCTCCGGGCGCGTTCCCCGCGACCGGCGACTCGCTGCGGCGGGGCAGGGCGGCCGTGGCGTCGACCGAGACGGGCGACCACATCTGCCGCGCCGGCCCGACCAGCGGACCCTGGGCCAGCGGCACACCGAGCTCGCTCAGCGCCCGCAGCTGGCCCGGCGTCTGCACCGACTCCGCCAGGATCCACGCGTCGAGCTGGGAGGCGAGCGACCCGGTCAGGGCGATCGCCTGGCGCTTGGCCTCGACCCGGTCGACCTGGTCCACCCACGCCTGGCCGAGCCGGATGATCGACGGACGGAGCCGGGTGATGCTGCGCAGCGACGGCTGCGCGCCACCCGCCCCACCGATCGCGAGCAGGGCGCCGGCCGTGCGCGCCGGGGCGAGCGCCGCGGCGACGTCCTCCTCGGCGCCGGACTCCGGCTCCGCGAGGTCGATGACGATGCCGCTGAGGTCGTCGCGGCCCGCGAGCGCCTCGAGCACGGGCGGCTCGAGCGCGGTCGTGCCGGGCAGCGCGACGGACACGAACGTGTTGACCGGCAGGGTCGAGAAGCCCCACCACGCGGCCTCGACCGTGGCGACGGCCCGCTCGACCGGGTCTCCGCCGGGCCCGACGGGTGCGACGTGGTAGCCGGCGCACTGCCCCCGGGCCACGTCGAGGATCGGCGCGTAGGCGATCGAGACGGTCGACGTCCGAGCGGGCGCGGGCCACGCCGGCACGACCGCGTCCGCGGCACCCAGGGTGGACGCTGCGGTGGTCACGTCAGACCGTGAGGATGTGCGAGCGCACCGCGCTCACGAGCTCGGCCGGGACCTCGACCAGGCCGTGGTCGGTCCGCGCGTGCCGCGCGACCTCCGCGAGGATGTCGTCGTCGGTCTCGCAGACCCACTGCGCCTGGCAGTCGGGGACGACGTCCCCGCACGCGAACTGCTTCATCTCCGTGCTCCCTCCGAGCGGACTCCCGGCCGCTCCTGAGCCGATCGTCCTGCCCGGACGAGACCGAGGCAATGGACCCGGGCAAAGATGGTCCGTTCGGACCGGGCGGGCCATGGCCCGATCGGACCGGGACGTGGTCCCGCCGACCCAGCCTTCGTCTGCGCGCCCGCGGCCCGGCTCCTAGGATCGACGGCATGACCACCGCCTACGACTTCACCGCGACCGCGATCGACGGCGCCGAGCGCGCCCTCGCCGACTACCGCGGCAAGGTGCTCCTCGTCGTGAACACCGCCACCCAGTGCGGGTTCACCCCGCAGCTCACCGGCCTCGAGAGCCTGTACCAGAAGTACGTCGACCGCGGACTCGTCGTCCTCGGCTTCCCGTGCGACCAGTTCGGCCACCAGAACCCCGACGGCGACGAGGAGACCGCGGCGTTCTGCGAGAAGAACTACGGCGTCTCCTTCCCGCTGTTCTCGGAGATCGAGGTCAACGGCGACGGTGCGCACCCGCTCTTCCAGTGGCTCAAGTCCGAGAAGAAGGGCGTGCTCGGCGGCCGGATCAAGTGGAACTTCACCAAGTTCCTCGTCGACGCCGAGGGCAACGTCGTCAAGCGGTACGGCTCGACCACCAAGCCCGAGGACATCGCCGCCGACATCGAGAAGCTCCTGCCGTAGGCAGGGTCCTTCGCCGCCCGGGGCCCGGCACCCCTGCCGTGCTTGTTCGCCGCCCGGGGCCCGGCACCCCTGCCGTGCTTGTTCGCCGCCCAGGGCCCGGCACCCCAGCCGTGCTTGTTCGCCGCCCGGGGCCCGGCACCCCAGCCGGGGCGCCGGACCGAGGTGGTCCGGTCGACCGGGCGTGTCCAGGGGCCGGGAATGGGCCGGCGGGTGTTTTGGTTGTGAGAGGTGCTGGATGGCACAATCATCCTTCGGTTCTGGTTCACGGACCGCGCCGCGGCCCGACCCAGCGACCCACGAGAGGACACCATGAAGAGCGGAATCCACCCCGAGTACGTCGAGACCCAGGTCAGCTGCACCTGCGGCAACACGTTCACCACCCGCAGCACCGCGACGGAGGGCGTCATCCGCGCCGACGTCTGCTCGAGCTGCCACCCCTTCTACACGGGCAAGCAGAAGATCCTCGACACCGGCGGCCGCGTCGCCCGGTTCGAGAAGCGCTACGGCAAGAAGTAGCCGCTGCCCGACGCCGACCCGACCCCCGCGGGGGTCGGGTCGGCGTCCGCATTTCCGGGGGTCCGCGGGGCGCGGACCCGTCCCCGCCCGCCAGGAGGTGACGCATGTTCGCCGCGGTCCAGCACCTGATCGAGGAGCACGCCGAGCTCGAGACCCAGCTCGCCGACCCCGCGCTGCACGCCGACCCGTCGCGGGCCAAGCGGGTCGGCCGTCGCTACGCCGAGCTCGGCGCCGTCGTCCGGGCCTACCGGGAGTGGCAGGAGGCCCAGGACGACCTGGAGGCCGCGCGCGAGCTCGAGCTGGCCGACGAGGTCGCCGAGCTCGAGGAGCGGCTGCCCGCGCTCGAGGAGCGGCTGCGGCTGCTGCTCGTCCCGCGCGACCCGTCCGACGGCAAGGACGCGATCCTCGAGATCAAGGGCGGCGAGGGCGGCGAGGAGTCGGCCCTGTTCGCGGGCGACCTGCTGCGCATGTACACGCGCTTCGCCGAGCAGCACGACTGGCGCACCGAGGTGCTCGACGCGACCGAGTCGGCGCTCGGCGGCTACAAGTCCGTCACCGTCGCGGTGACGGCCAAGGGCACGCCCGAGCCCGGGCAGGCGCCCTTCGCGCTGCTCAAGTTCGAGGGCGGCGTGCACCGCGTCCAGCGCGTGCCCGTCACGGAGTCGCAGGGCCGCATCCACACGTCGGCGGCGGGGGTCCTCGTCCTGCCGGAGGCCGAGGACGTCGACGTCGAGATCCACGACAACGACCTGCGCATCGACGTCTTCCGCTCCTCGGGACCGGGCGGCCAGAGCGTCAACACGACGGACTCGGCCGTGCGCATCACGCACCTGCCCACGGGCATCGTCGTGAGCTGCCAGAACGAGAAGAGCCAGCTGCAGAACAAGGAGCAGGCGCTGCGGATCCTGCGCTCGCGGCTGCTCGAGCAGGCCCAGGCCCAGGCCGACGCCGAGGCGTCCGAGGCCCGCCGCTCCCAGGTCCGCACCGTCGACCGCTCCGAGCGGATCCGCACCTACAACTTCCCGGAGAACCGGATCTCCGACCACCGCACGGGCTTCAAGGCCTACAACCTCGACGCCGTGATGGACGGCGCGCTCGACGACGTCGTCGCGTCGCTCGTCGAGGCCGACGTCGCCCAGCGGCTCGGGGCGCTCGAGGCGGGGGAGTCGTGAGCGGGCGGGTGCGCTCGCTCGCCGAGCGCCTGCTCGACGAGGCCACCGCGACGCTCGAGGCGGCCGGGGTGCCGTCCCCACGCGTGGATGCCGAGCTGCTGCTCGCGCACGTCACGGGCGTGCCCCGGGCCCTGCTGCTCCTGCGCGCGCGCCCGAACGAGCTGCAGCGCCGCGACTACCTGGAGCTCGTCGACGCCCGCGCCCGCCGCTTCCCGCTGCAGCACCTGACGGGCCACGCCGCGTTCCGGCACGTCGACCTCGAGGTCGGCGCGGGCGTGTTCGTGCCCCGCCCCGAGACCGAGCTCCTCGCCGGCTGGGCGATCGACCGCGCCCGGGAGGTCCTGGCCGCCGGCCGGACGCCGGTCGTCGTCGACCTCTGCACCGGCAGCGGCGCGATCGCCCTGTCGGTGGTCGACGAGGTCCCGCCCGCGCAGGTGCACGCCGTCGAGCTCGACGAGCGTGCCCTCGGCTGGGCGCAGTCGAACCTCGCCGGCACCGGGGTCGACCTGCGCCACGGCGACGCGTTCGAGGCGTTCGACGACCTCGACGGCACCGTCGACGTCGTCGTGTGCAACCCGCCGTACATCCCGCTCGACGCGTGGGAGTCGGTCGCCCCGGAGGCGCGCGACCACGACCCGTCCCTCGCGCTGTGGTCGGGTGACGACGGGCTCGACGCGATGCGCGAGCTGGAGCGTGCGGCCTGGCGGCTGCTGCGTCCGGGCGGCTGGGTCGGCGCCGAGCACGCCGACGCGCAGGGCGGGTCGGCCCCCGCGGTGTTCGCGGACCGCTGGGCAGACGTCGTCGACCACGCGGACCTCGCCGGCCGGCCGCGGTACGTGACCGCCCGCCGCCCCTGACCCCCGGACGGGCGGGCCCGCCGGGGTCTAGCGTGAGGCCATGAACCGCCGCCGCGTCCTTGTCGTGGTGCTCGGCGTGCTCCTGGTCGTCGGCGGCGTCGTGGCGGTCCAGCACCTGCGCGCGCCGGACCCACCTCGCGAGACGGCCCTGCCGCGCGGCATGACGACGTTCGTCGACCAGAGCCGGATCCAGCGCCAGTCGCGGACGGCGTACGTCCGCCTGCTCCGGCCGTCGGACCGGCCGATGACGGTGCGCAGCGCGGTCCTGCGGTCCGCGCGGTTCGGGACGGTCCGCTGGCGGGGCCGGGAGACGTTCACCCCGCGAGACCGACCTGACCTTCACGGTGCCGCGCGGCCGGTGCGGGGCGGCGGCGACGGTCGACCTGACCCTCACGTACTCGGTGGGCGACGGACCGTTGCGGACCTCGCGCACCCGCTCGCCGGACCGGTACGAGGCGCTCACCGCGATGCTCGACCGCGACTGCGCCGAGCGTGTCCTCTCCGAGGCGGCCCGGCTCACGCTCGGCACGGTGCGGGTCGAGGGCCGGGGGTCCTCGTCGGTGCTGCACCTGCCGGTGACGTTCACGCCCACGGGCCGCCGCACCGACGTCGCGGTCGGCGGGTTCGAGAGCACCGTGCTGCTCGACGTCACGGGTGACGCGCCGCGCCCGGCGGGCCGGCCCCTGCGGCTCGACGGGGACCGTCGGCCGGTCACCGTCGACCTGCAGCTCGTCCCCGCCCGGTGCGACCCGCACGCGCTGGCCGAGGACAAGGTCGGCACGCTCATCGGGGTGCGGGTCCTCGCGCCGGACGTGCCGGAGCGCACGTCGTTCTACCTGCCGATCGGCGCGGAACGCCGCGCCCGGATGCACGCGTTCTACGCGAGCCACTGCGGTCTGTGACGCCGGTTCCGGCGTGACCACGGACGGCCTGTGTCGTTCTCCTCTGTGATCCGCGCCACGCGGGTCGTTGACTCCGGTCCCGCAAAATTGTACGTTTTGCCCACTTCTGGACGACCGGTGGACGAAGAAGGGGAGCCCTCGTGAGCGCCACGTTGCCCGCGCGCCTGGCCGGCACGGTCCGCGCCCGCCTCGACGCGGGCCTGGACACGTTCGGCGCCATGGTGCTGCTCGGCGTCGGGTCGGTGCGCTTCACCGCGGTCGACGTCGTGTCGGGTCGCTTCCCGTGGCGCGAGTACGTGCAGCAGGCGTGGTTCATGGTCCGCGTCTCGCTGCTGCCGACGATCCTCGTGGCGATCCCGTTCGGCGTCATCGTGGCCGTCCAGGTCGGTGCCGTCGCCCAGCAGATCGGCGCGGTGTCGTTCACCGGTGCCGTCAACAGCATCGGCATCCTGCGCCAGGGCGCGCCGCTCGTCACGTCCCTGCTCATGGCCGGTGCGGTCGGGTCCGCGATGTGCGCGCAGATCGGGTCGCAGACGGTCCGCGAGGAGGTCGACGCGATGCGCGTCATGGGCCTCGACCCGGTCCGCCGCCTGGTCGCGCCCCGCATGCTCGCGGCCGTCACGGTCGGCCTCATGCTCAACGCCGTCGTCGCGGCGACCGCGATGCTCACCGGCTACGTGCTCAACGTCGGCTCGGGCGACGTCAGCTCCGGCGCCTACCTGAGCTCGTTCGCGTCCTTCGCCCAGCCCACGGACCTGCTGCTGGCCGAGGCCAAGGCCGCGGTCTTCGGCTTCCTCGCCACGGTCGTCGCGTGCCAGAAGGGGCTGTCCGCGACGGGCGGGCCCAAGGGCGTCGCCGACGCCGTCAACGCGAGCGTCGTCCTGAGCGTCATCGCGCTCGCCGTCGTCAACGTCGCCATCACGCAGGGCTACACGATGCTCGTGCCGCAGAGGATCGCATGAGCGCCGGGGGCGGGGCGCTCGGCCGCCCGCTGCGAGCGGGGTCGGGCTTCCTGGCGCTGCTCGGGGCGCAGGCGACCTTCGGCGTGCGCGTGGTCGCCGCGGTGCCGCGGGTGCTGCGACGCCACCGCGCGGAGACCTTCCGGATCCTGTCCGACATCAGCTGGGGCTCGGGCGCGCTGCTCGTCGGCGGCGGCACGATCGGCGTGATGGTGCTGCTGTCGCTCTCGGCCGGCACGTCGTTGGGCATCGAGGGCTTCAACGGCCTCGAGACGATCGGCCTCGGCCCGCTCGCCGGCTTCATCTCGGCGATCGTCAACACCCGCGAGCTCGCGCCGCTCATCGCCGCCCTGGCGCTGGCCGCCCAGGTGGGCTGCCGGTTCACGGCCCAGCTGGGCTCGATGCGGGTGCACGAGGAGGTCGACGCACTGTCGGTCATGTCGGTCAAGCCGCTCGACTACCTCGTCAGCACCCGGCTCGTCGCCGCGATGCTGGCGATCCTCCCGCTCTACCTGATCGGCCTCGCGGGCTCCTACCTCGCGACGCAGCTGTCGGTCACGATGATCTTCGGCCAGCCCGAGGGCACGTTCCTGCACTACTTCACGACCTTCGCGAGCCTGCGCGACATCGCCCTGTCGGTCGTCAAGATCCTCGTCTTCGCGGCCGCCGTCACGCTCATCCACTGCTGGTTCGGGTTCACCGCCGCCGGCGGCGCGCAGGGCGTCGGCGAGGCCACCGGCAAGGCGATCCGCGCGAGCATTGTCGTCGTCGTGCTGCTCGACATGGTCCTGACCCTCGTGTTCTGGGGCGGCGACCCCGGGGTCCGGATCGCGGGGTGACGCCGTGATCGACCCGACCCTCGTCGACCAGGACCTCGCGGACCGCGGCACCGCCGCGCGCCGGGGCCTGGCGATGCTCGTGGCGCTCGTCGTCGTGGGCGCCGTGCTCGTCGCGGCGGGACGCGGCGCCTTCTCGGACGGCACCGACGTCACCGCCCGGCTCGACGACGCGGGCGGCGCGCTCGCCCCGGGCTCCGACGTCAAGGTCGACGGCGTCGTCGTGGGGCGAGTGACCTCGCTGCGCGGCGGCGAGGGCGACGCGCGGGTCGGGCTGCGGCTCGACGGCGACGCGGACGAGGCGCTCACGGCGGGCACGACGGCCCGCATCATGCCGGCGACGGTGTTCGGCACGACGTACGTCGGACCTCGTGCGGCCGGAGCGGCCCGCGGTCGACCGGACCCTCAGGGCGGGCAGCGTCATCCCGCAGGACCGCAGCACCGAGACCGTCGAGCTGCAGGACGCCCTGGACAGCACGGAGCGCCTGCTCACGGCGGTCCGGCCGGCCCAGCTGTCGGCGACGCTCGGCGCGCTCGCCCAGGCCCTCGACGGACGCGGTGAGACGCTCGGCCTCACGATCGAGACCCTCGACCGCTACCTGGCCCGGCTGCAGCCGAAGGTGCCGCTCCTGCGCGAGGACCTGCGGCTGCTGGCCCGCAACCTCGACACGCTGGCCGACGTGTCGCCCGACGCGCTCGACGCCGTGCGCGACGCGCTCGTCACGAGCCGCACGATCGTCGACCGGCGCCGCGACCTCGCCGCCGTGCTCGACACGGGCGGCGACCTCGTCGTCGAGGCCGAGCGGCTCGCCTCGGACGTCGAGACGCGGTTCGTCCGGGCCGTGGAGCAGTCGGCGGTCGTCGTGTCCGTCATGTTCGAGCGCCGCACCGGCTTCCCGGCCAGCCTGCTGGCGTTCACACCGGTTCGCCGGCAAGCAGGCCACGACCTTCACGGACGGCCCGTGGATGTCGACGGAGGTCTACGTCAAGACCGGTGACGACGCCCCGTACACGGCGAAGGACTGCCCGCGCTACGGCTCGGCCCGCGGCCCGAGCTGCGGTGGCGGCAGCGCGCCCGCGACGACCCGACGGGCCGACCCGGACGCCGACGTCGTCGGCCGGGTGCGTGACGTGCTCGACGCGCTGCGCTCGGCCGCGCGCGACGACGGCGTCGGCGGCCTGCTCGCCCGTCCGTACCTCGACGAGCCGGGGGAGGAGCGATGAGGCGCGACGCGATCAAGCTGGGCGTGTTCGCCGTGGTCTCCGCCCTCGTGCTGCTCGTCATCCACAACACGATGACGAAGTCGCCCGAGGGCCCGACGCGCGCGTACCGTGCCGACTTCACCTCGGTCGCCGGCCTGCGGGTCGGCGACGACGTCCGGGCGGCCGGCGTCGAGGTCGGCCGGGTCGAGAAGATCGAGCTCGTCCACGGCGACACCGCCCGGGTGACGATCCGGGTCGGCCAGGCGCAGCCGCTCACCAGCACGACGGGTCTCGTCGTGCGGTACCAGAACCTGCTGGGCCAGCGGTACCCTCGCGATGACGCCGGGACGCGAGCGGGGCACGACCCTGGCCGACGGCTCGCTCGTGCCGACCTCCCGCACGAGCCCGGGCTTCGACCTCACGGCGCTGCTGAACGGCTTCAAGCCGTTGTTCGAGGCGCTCGACCCGAAGCAGACCAACCAGCTCGCGACGTCGATCGTCAAGGTGCTGCAGGGCGAGGGCGGCACCGTCCAGGCGCTGCTCGCCCAGACCGCGACGCTCACGACGAACCTCGCCGACAAGGACGAGGTCATCGGCCAGGTCGTCACGCACCTGACGCCCCGTGCTGGAGAACCTCGCCGACCGCGAGCAGGAGTTCAACCGACACGGTGCGCGAGCTGCGGGCGCTCACGAAGGGCCTCGCCGACCAGCGCCGCACGATCGGCGCCTCGATCGACGGCCTCGCCGACCTGTCCGACGCGACGGCCGACCTGCTCGCCCGCACCCGGCCGGACGTGCGGCGCACGATCGTCGCGCTGCGCGGCACGGCCCGGCTGTTCGCGCGCAACGCCGACCTGCTGAACGCGATGTTCCGCACCGTGCCGATCGCCACGGGCGCCTTCGCCCGGCCGATGTCCTACGGCACCTGGCTCAACATGTACATCTGCAACATGGGCGTCGAGGTCGGCGGGACGCTCGTCAACGTGGGGCCGAAGGACGGGCCCTACTCGGAGGTGTGCCGGTCATGACGGTCCTCACCCGACGCCGCGCGGGCGTCCTCGGCATCGTCGCCGTCGCCGCGACCGCTCTCGTCGTGCTGCTCCTGAGCGTCGTGCCGTTCGGCAGTCGCACCTACACCGCGCAGCTCGCGCACCACCGCCGGGCTGCGCACCGGCGAGGAGGTCCAGGTCGCGGGCGTCGGCGTGGGCGAGGTCAAGGGCATCGTCCTGCGCGGCGACCACGTCGACGTCCGGTTCACGGTCGACGACGACGTGCGGCTCGGTCGCTCGACGCGCGTCGCCGTCAAGGTCGCGACGCTGCTGGGCACGCACTTCCTCGACGTCTCCCCGCGCGGAGGCGGCACGCTCGAGGACGACACCGTCCCGCTCGCGCGCACGAGCGTGCCGTACAACCTGCAGGACGTCATCGAGGGCACCCAGCAGACGCTCGGCGGGCTCGACGAGCAGCGCCTCGGCCAGGCGATGACGGCCCTCGCCAAGGTCGTGGGACAGTCCTCGGGCGAGGCCCGTGACGCGATCGACGGTGTCGGCGAGCTGTCCCGCCTCGCGTCCCGCCGCTCCGACCAGCTCGTCCGGCTGCTGCGGGCGACCCGCCAGGTCACCGGCACGCTGACCCGCAACCGCGGCCAGATCCGGGACCTGCTCAAGCAGTCGACGCTCGTCCTGACCGAGCTCGTCGAGCGCCGCGACACGATCGACCGGATGCTGCGCGACAGCCGTCGCCTCGCCGACACGGTGACCGGGCTGCTGGCCGACAGCGCGAAGGACCTCAAGCCGCTCATGCGCGACCTGGAGACGTCGCTCGACTCCCTGGAGGACGCCCGCGCCGACGTCCTCGCGGCGATGAAGGGCCTGGCCACGATGAGCCGCTACGTCGCGAACGCGAGCGGCAACGGCCCGTGGCTCGACCTCGCCGTCCCCGAGGCGCTCGGCGACAACCTCGTGTGCTCCGTCTCGCCGAGCTGTGAGAAATGAGGCCCCGGATGCGTGATCTCGTGCCGACCCGGCGCCGGACCTGGCTCGTCGCCGCCCTCCTCGCGGCGCTCGTGGCGGGCTGCGCCGTCGTCCCCGGGCTCGGCTCGGGCGACCGCACGGTCACGGTCGAGCTGCGCGACGCCGCCGGGCTGTTCCAGGGCAACGACGTCGGCGTCCTGGGGGTCCGCGTGGGCGAGGTCGAGTCGATCCGTCCGGTCGGCTCCCACGTCGAGGTCCGGCTGCGGATCGACGACGACGACGTGCGGATCCCGGCCGACGCCGGCGCGGTCGTCGTCTCGCGCTCGGTGGCGACCGACCGCTACGTCGAGCTCACGCCCGTCTACCGCTCGGGACCGCGTCTCGTCGACGGCGCCCGCATCCCGCTGGACCGCACCCGCAACCCCGTCGAGTTCGACACCCTGCTGCGCTCGGTCACCGACGTGTCGCGCGAGCTGTCGTCGCCGGACGGGGAGAAGGGCGAGGGGCCGCTCGGCAGCCTGCTGCGCGAGTCCGCCCGCACCCTCGACGGCAAGGGCGCCACGATCCGCGACGGCCTGGCCGACCTGTCCGACGTGCTGACGGACGTCGAGGGCGGCCTCGGCGACGCCGAGGGCACGGTCCGTGACCTCGACACCCTGACCGAGGCGATCGCGGACGACCGCGACCTCGTGCAGGACTTCACCCGCCAGGTCGCCGCCGCCTCGTCGATGCTCGACGACCAGAAGGAGGCCGTGGGCGCCGCCCTCGCGGCACTCACCCGGATGGTGCAGGCGGTCGCGCGGTTCGTGCGGGACCACCAGGGCCAGGTCAGCAACCAGCTCGACGACTTCGTGTCGCTCGCGCGCGGGATCAACCGCAACCAGGGCGATCTCGAGCGCCTGCTCGACAACGCGCCGCTCATGCTGCAGAACCTGATCCGGGCGATCGACGAGAACGACCGGCTCTCGTTCCGCACCCGGCCCGTCTCCCTCGTGCCCGGCGAGGAGGTCGCCCGCACGGTGTGCAAGCAGGCGAAGGTGCCGGAGGAGCTGTGCGGCCGGTTCGGGGCCCTGCCGATCTTCGACCTGCTGCGCTACCTGTCGGGGGTGAGGGACCGATGAGGCGTCTCCTGGTCGCGGTGCTCGCCGCGCTCGTGCTGGCCGGCTGCTCCACGACGGCCGCGGACCTGCCGCTGCCCGGCAACGGCGTCCGCGGCGGCTCGTACCGCCTGGTCGCCGAGTTCGACGACGCGCTGAACCTCGCGCAGGGCGCGCCGGTCAAGAGCGGGGGTGTGTCCATCGGACGGGTCTCGTCGATCTCGGTCCGCGACTTCACCGCCCGCGTCACGATGGACATCCGCAAGGACGAGCGGCTCCCGCAGGGCTCGACGGCCCGGCTGCGCTCGACCACGCCGCTGGGCGAGCTGTTCGTCCAGATCGACCGCCCGAGGACCGCGGCGGCGGGCACGCTCCGCGCCGGCTCCGTGCTGGGCCGCGACGCCACCTCGGTCGCCCCGACCATCGAGGACACGATGTCGGCCGCGTCGATGCTCGTGAACGGCGGTGGGCTCGGCCAGCTGGAGACGATCGTGCGCGAGGCCAACGAGGCCCTCGGCGGCCGGGAGCCGGTCGTCCGCTCGGCCCTGACCCGCATCGCCTCGACCGTCGAGGCGCTCAACGCCGGGCAGGACGACCTCGACGACGCGCTGACGGCGCTGGCTCGCGTGTCGCGCACGCTGGACGAGCGGCAGGACGTCGTCGACGCGGCGCTGCGGGAGGTGCGGCCCGCCGCAGCGGTCCTGCGTCGCAACACCGACGAGCTCGTGCGGCTGCTGCGCGGCATCGACGACCTCGGCGACGTCGTCGTGCGCACGATCAGGGCGAGCGGCGCCGACCTCGAGTCGATGCTGCGCGAGGTCGGCCCGATCCTCGAGCAGCTCAATACGGTGGGATCGCGGTTCCGGCCCGGGCTCCAGACGGTCATCGGCTTCGCCCGGCTCATCGACCGGGCCGTCCCCGCGGCGTTCCTCAACACGTACCTGTACTTCCAGACCGAGGTCTCGCTCGGCCTGCCGAACCTGCCGATCGTCGGCGACCTCGGCCTGCCGCGGCTCGACACCCCGAAGCTGCCCGGGTCCGGCGGGGCGCTGCCGAGCGTCCCGGTCCCGAGCGCCACGCCGTCGGCGCCCGACCTCGGGCTCGGCGGCCTGCTGGGAGGTCGACGATGAGCCGTCCCATGGCGATGCGCCACCGCACCGCGGCCTTCGGCCTGGCCGCCACGCTCGTCGCGGTCAGCGCCTACCTCTACGCCGGCGTGCTGGGCGGGTCGCTGGGGGAGCGACCCGAGTCCGTCCGGGTCGAGCTCGCCCGCACGGGAGGGCTCTTCGAGGGCTCGAACGTCGCCTACCGCGGCGTCACCGTCGGGTCGGTCGAGTCCGTCCGCCCCGCCCGCCGCGGCGCCGTCGCGACGATCTCGCTCGACCGCGGCACCGACGTGCCGCGCGACACCGACGCCGTCGTGCGCTCGCTCTCACCGGCGGGGGAGCAGTTCCTGGACCTGCAGCCGCGGTCGGCCCGCGGGCCCTACCTGCGCGACGGCGACGTCATCCGCAGCGCCCGCACCTCGACGCCCACGACGGTCGCCGAGACCGTCCGCGCGGTCGACGCGCTGATGGACGACGTCGACGAGGACGACCTGCGCACGACCCTCGACGAGCTCGGGACGGCGTTCTCCGACCCCGACGACCTGGCCCGGGTGCTCGATGCGAGCACCCGGATCCTGCAGACCCTCGACGACCTGTGGCCCGAGACCGAGCGCATCCTCGACAACGGCCGCACGGTGCTGCAGACCGGTGTGGCGGTCGAGGACGACCTGCGTGAGTTCTCGACCTCGGCCAAGAGCCTCGCGGCCTGGCTGCGTGACTACGACCCGACGCTGCGCGACCAGCTCAGCACCCTCCCGGCCGGCACGGAGCAGGTCCGCCGGCTCGTGTCGCTCTTCGCGCTCAAGCTGCCCGCGGTGCTCGACGAGGTGCTCGTGTTCACCGACGTCGTCGTGCCGCGCCGCGAGGCGCTCAGCGAGCTGCTGCGGGTGTTCCCGATGGGCTTCGACCGGTTCTCCGACGCCGTGAAGAACGGCCGGCTGCGCACCAACATGCTCGTGTCGAACGGCGAGGTGTGCTCCTACGGTGCGGGTCGACCGCTGCCGAGCGACACGAAGCGCCCGAGCGTGCCGGACGACCGGTCCTGTCCGTCCTCGTTCCCCGGCCAGCAGCGCGGGTCGATCAACGCGCCGCGCCCGCTGCCGAGCGGCCGATGAGCGGCGCGACGTCCCGCGGGCGCAGCGCGGTCGACCGGCTCGCCGCCGGGTCGCGCCCCTCGACGCCGGTCCTCGTCGTCCTGGCCGTGCTCGGGGTGCTGGTCGCCGTCCTTCTCGTCGCGTGGCGGCAGGCGGGCGCCGACGAGCGGTCCGAGCGCGCCGCGCTGGCGGTCGCCCGCGAGCGTGCCCAGCAGATCACGACGTACGACCAGGCCACGTTCGACGACGACGTCGCGTGGGCGCGGACCGGCGCGACGGCGCGCTTCCGTCGCGAGTACGCCGCCGCCAACGCCCCGATCCGCGAGGCCGCCGAGCGGCTGCGGGCGCGGGCGTCGGGCCGGGTCGTCCGGGCCGCCGCGACGGCGCGCGGCGACGACCGGGTCCAGGTGCTGCTGTTCGTCGACCAGACCCTCACGCGGGCGGGTCGCGAGCAGCGGACGCAGGAGAGCCGGCTCGTCATGACGATGGTCCACCGCGACGGTCGCTGGCTCGTCGACGACGTCGTCCTGGTCTGAGCGACGCGTGTCGGCGGTTCCCCGTCGGCACCCCGACGGTCATCGCTAGGGTGAGCGCCATGGGCGGCGACCTGGCGATCGTGGGCGCCGCCTTCCTCTTCGGCGTCGCGTCGGCGATCCTGCCGGTGCTCAACGCCGAGGCCTACGTCGTGGGGCTCGGCGCCCTGGTGCGCGGCGACAAGCTCGTCGTCGCGATCCTGGCGCTCACGCTCGGCACGTCGGTCGGCAAGGCGATCGTCTTCGAGCTCGTGCGCAAGGGCTCCGACCGGTTCCGCTCCAAGGACAAGGAGACGGGGGAGCGCAAGCCGCCGCGCAACCGGTTCGTCGTGTGGTGGCGCCGCTTCAGCGACCTGCTGCTCGGCTGGCTCGAGCGGCCCTATCTCGGGGCGGCGACGGTGTTCGTGTCGTCGCTGCTCAGCGTGCCGCCGCTCGCTGTCGTCACGGTGCTCGCGGCGCTGTCGAAGCAGCCGCACTGGCTGTTCCAGCTCATGGTGTTCCTGGGGCGCTCGATCCAGTTCCTCGTGATCGCGTTCCTCATCCACCACCTGGTCTGACCCGCGCGTCGACCGGGAGCGTCGCGGCCGGCGCCGTCCCGGTCGATACCCTGGCCCGGTGAGGTTCGACTGCGCCGACGCCACCCAGCTCGAGGCCGGGCTGGACGCCGCCGAGACCGCGCTGCAGGACGGCGCGCTCGTCGTGCTGCCCACCGACACCGTCTACGGCATCGCGGCCGACGCGTTCTCGCCCGAGGCGGTGCAGGCCCTGCTCGACGCCAAGGGCCGCGGGCGCCAGATGCCGCCGCCGGTGCTCATCGGCCAGGCCGGCACGCTCGACGCGCTCGTCGAGGAGGTCCCCGGCTGGCTGCGCGCGATGACCGAGGAGCTGTGGCCGGGCCCCCTCACGGTCATCTGCCGCCAGCAGGCGTCGCTCGTGTGGGACCTGGGGGAGACCCACCACACCGTCGCCCTGCGGATGCCCGACGACGAGCGCACCCTCGCCCTGCTGCGACGCACGGGCCCGCTCGCGGTCAGCAGCGCGAACCTGACCGGGTCGCCGGCCGCCACGACCGCCGCGGAGGCCGAGGAGATGCTCGGCGACTCCGTCGCGGTCTATCTGGACGGCGGCACGAGCCCCGGGGGCACGGCCTCCACGATCATCGACACGACCGGCGCGACGCCCCGCGTCGTCCGCCAGGGCCCGATCGACCTGGCGACGCTGCACCGCTTCAACAACACGATCGAGGGCGCGCCGGACCCGGCCGGTGGCGCCGGTGCGTGAGTACCTCGTCGTCTTCGGCGTCGCGCTCGGCGTCACCTACCTGCTGGCGTCGATCGCGCGCCTGCTCGCGCAGCGCTTCGGCGCCGTCGCCCGCGTCCGCGACCGCGACGTCCACTCGATCCCCACGCCGTACTTCGGCGGCGTCGCGATGCTCGGCGGCCTCGTGTCGGCCTACCTCGTGGCGACGCACCTGCCGTTCCTCTCCCGGGCCGAGGAGGCGGTCTTCGGCGACGCGCGCGCCGTCATCGTCGGCGGGGCGGTCATCTGCCTCGTGGGCGTCGTCGACGACCTCTTCGAGCTCGACGCGCTCAGCAAGTTCGCCGGCCAGGTGCTGGCCGGGCTCGTCGTCGTGGCGCTCGGCCTGCAGTTCCTCTACCTGCCGCTGTACAACAACTTCCTGGGCCTCGACAACGTCCAGTCGGTCATCTTCACCGTCGTCCTGATCGTCGGCACCGCCAACGCCGTCAACTTCGTCGACGGGCTCGACGGGCTCGCCGCCGGCATGGTCGCGATCGGTGCCGTGGCGTTCTTCAGCTTCGCCTTCATCCTGGCCGTCCAGAACGGCGAGTCCCGCGCGATCGCGGCGGCGCTCCTCACGGCCGCGCTCGCGGGCGCGTGCTTCGGGATCCTGCCGCACAACTTCTTCCCGGCCCGCATGTTCATCGGCGACTCCGGCTCGATGCTCATCGGCTTCGTGCTGGCGTGCTCGTCGATCAGCCTCACCGGCCAGTACCCCGCGACCCGGATCAGCGAGGGCTTCGAGGGCGCGCAGGTCTCGTTCCTGCCGACGCTGCTGCCTCTGTTCCTGCCGTTCGCGATCCTCATGGTGCCGTTCGTCGACCTGGCCCTCGCGGTCGTGCGCCGCACGCGCGCGGGGCGCTCGCCGTTCAGCCCCGACAAGATGCACATCCACCACCGGCTGCTCGAGATCGGCCACTCCCACCGCCGCGCGGTCCTGCTGATGTACGCGATGGCCGGCCTCGTCGCGTTCGGCAGCGTCGTGGTGAGCGTGTTCAGCGGCTGGCAGTCGTTCGTCGGCTTCGGTCTCCTCGCGGCGCTCACCGCCGCCGCCCTGTTCCTGCTGCCGCGCCTGGAGTCGAGGGTGTGGCGATGAGGCTGCTGCGCACCGTCGTGCTCCCGGCGGCCGTCGTCGTCCTGGTCGCCGTCGTCGTCGCGCTCGTCGTGCGCGGGGGAGAGGGCGCCCTCGGCGCCGCCGTGGGAGGCGCGGTCACGCTGGCCTTCCTCGGGTCCAGCCCCGGTCTGCTCGACCCCGTCGCGCGGCGCAGCCCGGCGGCCTCGCTGCCGGTCGCGCTGGCGTTCTTCGGCCTCAAGGCGGTGGCCGGTGTCGTGCTCCTCGCGCTGCTCCTCGATCCGTCGGGAGCGGGTCGTCACCTGGACGCCCCGAGCCTCGCCGCGACTATGGTCGCGACCGCGCTCGCCTGGGTCGCGCTGCACGTCAGGGCCCTCAAGCGCGACCGCACGCCCACCTATGACCTGCGTAACAACCCGTGAGTAGGGCCTGATAGCCTCGTGAACGCAGCCGACGGATCCCACCTGGTCGGTCGCAGATGACGCTGGCCGTACGCCCGGATCGCGACTCAAGGTCGCGCGACCGCGCCATGAACACGAAGGTGACCGAGTGACACTCGCCTCCACGCTCGCAGCCGCATCGGGACCGCCGAGCCCCGGACCCGCAGACTTCGACCTGCCGGTCATCCCCTTCCTGAGCGCGTTCGGCGTGACCAAGCCGATGGTCCTGGTGGCGCTGTCCGCCGTCATCATCGCGGTCGTCTTCTACTACGCCGCCCGCCCCGCCGCCGTCGTGCCCGGCCGGTTCCAGTTCGCCGGCGAGCTCGTCTACGGCTTCGTGCGCAACGGGATCGCCCGCGACAACATCGGGTCGCACGACTACCAGCGCTTCGTGCCGTACCTGTTCTCGATCTTCCTGTTCGTGCTGGTCAACAACTTCTACGGCCTGATCCCGTTCCTGCAGTTCCCGTCGTTCAGCCACATCGGCTTCGCCGCGGCCATCGCGATCCTGTCGTGGCTGCTCTACAACGGCGCGGGCATCGCCAAGCACGGCTTCGTCGGCTACTTCAAGCACGAGACCGTGCCGGCCGGCATGAAGGGCCCGATCCTCCTGCTGCTCGTGCCGCTGGAGTTCCTGTCGAACATCCTGCTGCGGCCGCTCACGCTGACGCTGCGTCTGTTCGCGACCATGTTCGCGGGCCACCTGCTGCTCATCCTGTTCTCGCTGGGCGGCGAGTACCTGATCCTGCACTCCGACCCGATCATCAACAAGGTCGCCGGCGTGTTCTCGGTGCTGCTCTTCATCGCGATCAGCTTCCTGGAGATCCTGGTCATGTTCCTGCAGGCCTACGTCTTCACGCTGCTCAGCTCCATGTACATCGGCGAGGCGCTCGCGGACGAGCACTGAGCCGGTCGGCCGCCCGCGGCCCGCACGGACCCACAACTTCACATCCCTTCACCACCCGATGACGCGGATCGTCCGCGTCACCTACGAAAGGAAATGCCGTGGAGACCATCGGCACCCTGAACATGGTCGGTCTCGGCCTTGCCGCGATCGGCCCCGGTATCGGCGTCGGCCTGATCTTCGCCGCGTTCGTCACCGGCGTCGCCCGTCAGCCCGAGGCTGAGGGCAAGCTGCGTCAGATCGCCATCCTCGGCTTCGTCCTCGCGGAGCAGTTCTTCATCATCGGCCTGGCGCTCGCGTTCGTGCTCAAGGCCAGCAACACCTGATCCGACCCCCGACAGAAGGCGCACCCATGATCACGACATCTCTCGTGGCGGCGGCGGAGGAGAGCGAGGAGCTCAACCCGCTCGTCCCCCACACCGCCGAGATCGTCCTCAGCCTCGTCGTCTTCGGCCTCATCTTCTTCGTCATCAAGAAGATCGTGGCCCCGATGTTCGAGAAGGCCTACGCCGAGCGAACGGCGGCCATCGAGGGCGGCATCGAGCAGGCCCAGTCCGCCCAGAAGGAGGCCCAGGCCGCGCTCGAGAAGTACACGGCGCAGCTGGCCGAGGCGCGGCACGAGGCGGCTCAGATCCGCGAGGAGGCCAAGGAGCAGGGCGCGCAGATCATCGCCGAGATGCGGGCCCAGGCCCAGGCGGAGGCCGAGCGCATCACCGCGACCGCGCACGCGCAGGTCGAGGCCGAGCGCTCGCAGGCCATCGCCCAGCTCCGGACCGAGGTCGGCACGCTGGCCACGGACCTGGCGGGACGCATCGTGGGTGAGTCGCTCGAGGACGAGGCGCGCCAGCGTCGCACCGTCGAGCGCTTCATCTCGGAGCTGGAGGGGTCGGCCAACTGATGCGTGGTGTCTCCGCGAGGTCCCTCGACGAGATCCTGTCCGCCGTCGACGCGGCACAGGGCTCGTCGGAGACGCTCGGCACCCAGCTGTTCGGGGTCGTGTCGCTGCTCGACGCGAACCCGGCGCTGCGCCGCGTGCTGACCGATCCGTCCACCGAGGCCGACGCCAAGGCCGGGCTCGCCGCCCGCGTCCTGGGCTCGCAGGTCGACGAGCAGGCCGTCGGCGTCGTCCGCACGGCCGTCGCCGGCCGGTGGGCCGCCGGTCGTGACCTCGCGGACGCGCTCGAGACGGCCGGGGCCGCGGCCCTGGTCGCCCGGGCCGACACCGCGGGCAACCTGGAGCGGCTCGAGACCGAGCTGTTCGAGGTCGGCCGCACCGTGGCCTCCGACCCGGAGCTGCGCGGCGTCGTCGCCGACCGCTCCTACCCGGCGCAGGCCAAGGCCGAGCTGCTCGGCCGGCTGCTCGAGGGCAAGGTCTCGCCCGAGACGCTCGCGCTCGCGCAGCAGGCGGTCGTCGCCCGCACGGGCTCGTTCGAGAAGGTCCTGACGGCCTTCGGCGAGGTCGCCGCCCGGCGCCGCGGTCGCGCGGTCGCCCTCGTGCGCGTCGCCTACGAGCTCTCCGACGACGAGCGCAGCCGGCTCGCCGGTGCGCTGGCCCGCAAGTACGGGCGCGACGTGCACCTCAACGTCGTGGTGGACCCGGCGGTCGTGGGCGGCATCTCCGTCTCCCTCGACGGCGAGGTCGTCGACGGCACCATGTCCAGCCGACTCGAGGCCGCCCGGCGGCGCCTCGCCGGCTGAGTCCCCACCCCCATCTCCGGCACCACCAGCCACCCAGACCCACAAGAAGGCAGGCAGAAGACATGACGGAACTCTCCATCCGTCCCGAGGAGATCCGCGACGCGCTGCAGCAGTTCGTCTCCGACTACTCCCCGAGCGCCAGCAAGACCGAAGAGGTCGGCATCGTCGCGGAGGCGGCCGACGGCATCGCGCGGGTCGAGGGTCTGCCCTCGGCCATGGCCAACGAGCTCCTCGAGTTCGAGGACGGCACGCTCGGCCTCGCGCTGAACCTCGACGTCCGCGAGATCGGCGTCGTCATCCTGGGTGACTTCGCCGGCATCGAGGAGGGCCAGAAGGTCAAGCGCACGGGCGAGGTCCTCTCGGTCCCCGTCGGCGACGGCTACCTCGGCCGCGTGGTCGACCCGCTCGGCCAGCCCATCGACGGCCTCGGCGACATCGAGACCGACGACCGTCGCGCCCTCGAGCTCCAGGCCCCGACCGTCGTCCAGCGGCAGTCGGTCCACGAGCCGCTCATGACCGGCATCAAGGCGATCGACTCGCTCACGCCGATCGGCCGCGGTCAGCGGCAGCTCATCATCGGCGACCGCCAGACCGGCAAGACCGCGATCGCGATCGACACGATCATCAACCAGAAGGAGTTCTGGGAGAGCGGCGACCCGACCAAGCAGGTCCGCTGCATCTACGTCGGCATCGGCCAGAAGGGCTCGACCATCGCCGGTGTGCGGGGCGCCCTCGAGGACGCCGGCGCGCTGGAGTACACGACGATCGTCGCCGCTCCCGCCTCGGACTCCGCGGGCTTCAAGTACCTCGCGCCCTACACGGGCTCGGCCATCGGCCAGCACTGGATGTACCAGGGCAAGCACGTCCTGATCATCTTCGACGACCTGTCGAAGCAGGCCGAGGCCTACCGCGCCGTGTCGCTGCTGCTGCGCCGCCCGCCGGGCCGCGAGGCCTACCCGGGTGACGTCTTCTACCTGCACAGCCGGCTGCTCGAGCGCTGCGCCAAGCTCAGCGACGACCTCGGCGCCGGCTCGATGACCGGCCTGCCGGTCATCGAGACCAAGGCCAACGACGTCTCGGCGTACATCCCGACGAACGTCATCTCCATCACCGACGGCCAGATCTTCCTGCAGTCGGACCTCTTCAACGCCAACCAGCGTCCTGCGGTCGACGTCGGCATCTCGGTGTCGCGCGTCGGCGGTGCGGCGATGACCAAGGCCATGAAGGGCGTCACCGGCTCGCTCAAGGTCGACCTCGCGCAGTTCCGCGCGATGGAGGCGTTCGCGATGTTCGCGTCCGACCTCGACGCCGCCTCGAAGGCCCAGCTCGCCCGCGGCCAGCGCCTCATGGAGCTGTTCAAGCAGGGCCAGTACAAGCCGTTCCCGATGGAGCAGCAGGTCGTGTCGCTCTGGGCCGGTACCCAGGGCAAGCTCGACCCGGTCCCCGTCGAGGACATCAGCCGCTTCGAGGACGAGTTCCTCGACTACGTGCGGCGCTCGCACGAGGGCATCCTGAACGGCATCCGCGAGACGGCCAAGTTCGACGACGACACGGCTGCGGCCCTGGAGTCGGCGTACGAGTCGTTCCTCGAGCAGTTCGAGACCAGCGAGGGTGGTCGCATCACCGTCGGTCACGAGGAGTTCGAGGCTCTTGACGACGAGGACGTCGAGCAGGAGCAGATCGTCAAGCAGAAGCGGGGCTGACGCAGATGGCAGCGTCGGTACGAGAGCTACGCGCGAAGATCAGGTCGACCCAGGCGACCAAGAAGATCACGCGCGCCATGGAGCTCATCGCCGCGTCGCGCATCATCAAGGCGCAGCAGCACGCGGCGGCGGCAGCGCCGTACGCGCGTGAGCTCACCCGTGCGGTCTCGGCGGTGGCGACGTTCTCGAACGTCGACCACCCGCTGACGACCGAGAAGGAGAACCCGACCCGGGCGGCGGTGCTCATCATCACGAGCGACCGCGGTCTGGCCGGGTCGTACTCCTCCAGCGTCCTCAAGGAGGCGGAGCGGCTCGCCGAGAAGCTCCGGTCCGAGGGCAAGGAGGTCGACTACTACCTCTCCGGCCGCAAGGCCGTGACGTACTTCTCCTTCCGCCAGCGCGCGTTCGTCGAGTCGTGGACGGGCTACTCCGACAAGCCGGAGTACGCCAACGCCCGCGTCATCGGCGACGCGCTGACGCAGCTGTTCGCCCAGGACGAGACCGCCGAGGAGGCGATCGATCCCGAGCGCGCCGTCGACGAGCTGCACATCGTCTTCACGCGGTTCAAGTCGATGCTCACGCAGGAGCCGGACGTCATCCGGCTGCTGCCGCTCGAGGTCGTCGAGGGCACCGAGGCGCCCGCCGAGGACGACCTGCTGCCGCTGTACGAGTTCGAGCCGTCGGCTGCCGAGGTCCTCGACGCGCTGCTGCCCAAGTACGTCAACAGCCGCATCTACTACTGCCTGCTGCAGGCGGCGGCCTCCGAGCTCGCCGCCCGTCAGAAGGCCATGAAGTCCGCGACGGACAACGCGCAGGACCTGATCGAGAAGTACACCCGCATCGCCAACCAGGCCCGCCAGGCCGGCATTACCCAGGAGATCAGCGAGATCGTGGGCGGCGCGAACGCGCTCGCCGACGCCACGGCTGGTCAGGAGTGAGAGAGACATGACTGCCACTGCCGAAGAGAAGACCACGTCCACCGGTCGGGTCGCGCGGGTCATCGGCCCGGTCCTCGACATCGAGTTCCCGTCGGACGCGATGCCGGAGATCTACAACGCGCTCACGGTCGACACCCAGATCGAGGGCCGCGAGGAGACGCTGACCCTCGAGGTCGCGCAGCACATCGGCGACGGCCTCGTCCGCGCCATCAGCCTGCGCCCGACCGACGGCGTCGTCCGCGGCTCCGTCGTGACCGACACCGGCGAGCCGATCTCGGTGCCCGTCGGCGACCAGACGCTCGGCAAGGTGTTCAACACCACCGGCCAGGTCATGAACCTCGCCGAGGGCGAGTCGTTCGACGTCGCCGAGCGCTGGGGCATCCACCGCAAGGCGCCCGAGTTCGACCAGCTCGAGTCCAAGACGCAGATGTTCCAGACCGGCATCAAGGTCATCGACCTGCTGACGCCCTACGTGCTCGGCGGCAAGATCGGTCTGTTCGGCGGCGCCGGCGTCGGCAAGACGGTGCTCATCCAGGAGATGATCGCCCGCGTCGCCAAGGACCACGACGGCGTGTCGGTGTTCGCCGGTGTCGGCGAGCGCACCCGCGAGGGCAACGACCTCATCGCCGAGATGGAGGAGGCGGGCGTCCTCGACAAGGTGGCGCTGGTCTTCGGCCAGATGGACGAGCCGCCGGGAGCGCGTCTGCGCGTCGCCCTGTCCGCGCTCACGATGGCGGAGTACTTCCGCGACGTGCAGAAGCAGGACGTGCTGCTGTTCATCGACAACATCTTCCGGTTCACGCAGGCCGGCTCGGAGGTCTCGACGCTGCTCGGCCGCATGCCGTCGGCCGTCGGCTACCAGCCGACCCTGGCCGACGAGATGGGCGTGCTGCAGGAGCGGATCACGTCGACCCGCGGTCACTCGATCACCTCGCTGCAGGCGATCTACGTGCCCGCCGACGACTACACCGACCCGGCACCGGCCACGACGTTCGCGCACCTCGACGCCACGACCGAGCTCTCCCGTGAGATCGCGTCGCTCGGCATCTACCCGGCCGTCGACCCGCTGACCTCGACGTCGCGGATCCTCGACCCGCGCTACATCGCCGACGACCACTACCAGACGGCGAACCGCGTCAAGGGCATCCTGCAGCGCAACAAGGAGCTGCAGGACATCATCGCCATCCTCGGTGTCGACGAGCTCAGCGAGGAGGACAAGACGATCGTCTCGCGCGCCCGTCGCATCCAGCGCTTCCTCTCGCAGAACACCTACGTGGCCAAGCAGTTCACCGGCATCGAGGGCTCGACCGTCCCGCTCGACGAGACGATCGACGCCTTCACCAAGATCTGCGACGGCGACTACGACCACGTGGCCGAGCAGGCCTTCTTCATGTGCGGCGGTCTGGACGACGTCGACAAGAAGTGGGCCGAGATCCAGAAGAACTCCTGATGGCGAGCGACACGACCCTGCAGGTCGAGGTCGTCGCGGCCGACCGGGTCGTCTGGTCGGGCGCGGCGCGGCAGCTGTCCGCCCGCACGTCCGAGGGTGACCTCGGCGTGCTGCCGGGCCACGCCCCGCTGCTCTCGGTGCTCGTGCCGAGCGTCGTGCGCATCGAGGCGGCCGAGGGCGACACCGTCGTCGCGGCCGTCGAGGAGGGCTTCATCTCCGTCGCCGACGACCGCGTCTCCGTGCTGAGCGAGGACGCGGCGCTGGCTGCCGAGATCGACGTCGACCAGGCACGCAGCGACCTCGAGGCCGCCGGGGAGGACCTCGTCCTCGTCCGCCGGGCCGAGGCCAAGCTGCGCGCGGCCGGCGCTCTCGACTGACGCTGCCGACGAGAGGAGGGCGACCCGGTGCCGTGGTGGTTGCTCGTCATCGACCTGATGGCGATCATCATCGTGCTCACGGCTCTGGTGCTCGTCCTCCTCGTCGTCCGGCGGCGCCACCTCGCGCGGCACTCCGGCGCCTTCGACCTGAGCGTCAACCGCCGGGCCGAGCACGAGCCCCAGGGTTGGACCCTGGGGCTCGCCGTGTACCGCGGCAACACCCTGGAGTGGTACCGCACCTTCTCGTTCTCGCTGCGTCCGCGCTATCGCTTCGTGCGGGGCGAGATCGAGGTCGAGGGGCGCCGTGAGCCGGTGGGTGCCGAGGCCCACGCCGTGCACGCCGGGCACCTCGTGGTGCGGACCGAGAACGCGATGGGCGTGCAGCAGCTCGCCCTCAGCCCCGACGCCTTGACCGGGCTGCTGGCCTGGCTCGAGGCGTCCCCTCCCGGCCACAGCGTCAGCACCGTGCTCTGAGCGCCGCGGGGGACGAAGGATTCTGCATTCCGCACGGGGGACGAAGGATTCTGCATTCCGCACGACCGTTCGTGTCGAATGCAGAATCCTTCGTCCACCCGATCGAAATCCCGGACTCCTTGACCGGTCAGCCTGGCGCACGGGACAATCAGCGGACACGCGGCGCGACCCCCACGCCGCTCGGGAGGAGCACGAATCCATGATGAAGCGAATCATCGTCGCGACCGTCGCCTCGGTCGTCGCGGTGCTGCCGATCTCGGCCGGCGCGGCCTCCGCCGCCCCGACGAGCAAGCCGAAGCCTGTCGTCGTCAAGGTGATCGACTGGGAATGATCCCAGCAGACATCGCACGAGGGGCCGGGAGCTGACGCTCCCGGCCCCTCGTCCGTCCGCAGCCCCGAGATGTGCTCCGTCATCCACCGTTCGCCGGTGCGAAACGGTGGATGACGGAGCACATCTCAGGTGGGTGCTCGCCGCTGTGGTGGCTCAGCGCTCGCCGCCGGGCACCCACAGGACGTCGCCGTCGGTGCGGTTCGCGCAGCGCGCCAGGATGAACAGCAGGTCGCTGAGCCGGTTCAGGTACTTCGCGGTGAGCACGTTCATCGTCTCGCCGTGCTCGTCGATCGCGTGCCACGCCGAGCGCTCCGCGCGCCGGACGACCGTTCGCGCGACGTGCAGGGCCGCGGCCGCCGACGTGCCACCGGGCAGGATGAACGAGCGCAGCGGCTCGACCTGCTCGTTGAAGGTGTCGCACCAGCCCTCGAGCCGCTCCACGTACTCCGGCTCGACCCGCAGCTGCGGGTGCTTCGGGTTCTCCACGACCGGCGCGCCGAGGTCGGCGCCGACGTCGAAGAGGTCGTTCTGGACGTGCCGCAGCACCGCGGTGACCTCGTCGTCGAGCTGCCCGAACGACAGGGCCAGGCCGATCTGGCTGTTCGCCTCGTCGACGTCGGCGTACGCCACCAGGCGGCGGTCGTTCTTCGACGTCCGGGAGAAGTCGACCAGGTTCGTCGTGCCGTCGTCGCCGGTGCGGGTGTAGATCCGGGTGAGGTTCACCATGGGCCGAGACTAGCCACCGGGACCCCGCGCCGCCCGAGCGGGCGATGTCGCCTGGCCCACACTGGGTGCGGTAGATCGTTACCTGGCGGTAATCTTCCGGCATGTCTGATCGTCCCTGGGTGATGCGCACCTACGCCGGCCACAGCTCCGCTGCCGAGTCCAACGCGTTGTACCGCAAGAACCTCGCGAAGGGCCAGACCGGACTCTCGGTCGCCTTCGACCTGCCCACGCAGACCGGGTACGACCCGGACCACGTGCTGTCGCGCGGCGAGGTCGGCAAGGTCGGCGTGCCGATCCCGCACCTCGGGGCGATGCGACGCCTCTTCCAGGACATCCCCCTGGGCGAGATGAACACCTCGATGACGATCAACGCGACCGCGATGTGGCTGCTCGCGATGTACCAGGTCGCGGCCGAGGAGCAGGGCGTCGACCCGGCGAGCCTCGCCGGCACGACCCAGAACGACATCATCAAGGAGTACCTCTCGCGCGGCACCTACGTGTTCCCGCCCGAGGCCTCCCTGCGGCTGACCACCGACATGATCGCGTACACGGTCAACAACATCCCCAAGTGGAACCCGCTGAACATCTGCAGCTACCACCTGCAGGAGGCCGGGGCGACGCCGACGCAGGAGCTCGCCTACGCGCTGAGCACCGCGATCGCCGTCCTCGACGCCGTCAAGGACTCGGGCCAGGTCGACGAGGCCGACTTCGAGAAGGTCGTCGGACGCATCTCGTTCTTCGTCAACGCGGGCGTGCGGTTCGTCGAGGAGATGTGCAAGATGCGGGCCTTCGGCCAGCTGTGGGACGAGATCACCCGGGAGCGCTACGGCGTGCAGGACCCGAAGATGCGCCGCTTCCGCTACGGCGTGCAGGTCAACTCGCTCGGCCTGACCGAGGCTCAGCCGGAGAACAACGTCCAGCGCATCGTGCTGGAGATGCTCGGCGTCACGCTCAGCAAGAACGCCCGCGCCCGCGCCGTCCAGCTGCCCGCCTGGAACGAGGCGCTCGGCCTGCCGCGGCCGTGGGACCAGCAGTGGTCGCTGCGCCTGCAGCAGGTCCTCGCCTTCGAGTCCGACCTGCTCGAGTACGACGACATCTTCGACGGCTCGCACGTCGTCGAGGCGAAGGTCGCCGAGCTGATCGAGGGCGCCAAGGCCGAGATCGACCGCGTGCAGGCGATGGGCGGCGCCGTCGCCGCCGTCGAGTCCGGCTACATGAAGTCCGAGCTCGTCGCGTCGCACGCCGAGCGCCGCGCCAAGATCGAGTCCGGCGAGATCAAGGTCGTCGGCGTCAACAGCTACCTCGAGACCGAGCCGTCGCCGCTGACCGAGGACCTCGACTCCGCGATCATGGTCGCCGACCCGCAGGCCGAGGCCAACGCCATCGCCGACATCGAGGCCTGGCGGGCCGAGCGTGACCAGTCGGCCGTCGACGAGGCGCTCGCGCGGCTGCAGGCCGAGGCGAAGACCGACGTGAACCTCATGGAGGCCACGCTCGCCGCGGTGCGCGCCGGCGCGACCGTGGGGGAGTGGGGCACGGCGCTGCGCGAGGTGTTCGGCGAGTACCGGGCCCCCACGGGCGTCTCGGGCGCCGTGGGCATCGCCCAGGCCGGAGCGGAGCTGACCGCGGTCCGCGAGCAGGTGCAGAGGACCGGCGAGGAGCTCGGCAGCCGACTGCGTTTCCTGGTCGGCAAGCCCGGCCTCGACGGGCACTCCAACGGCGCCGAGCAGATCGCCGTGCGGGCTCGCGACGTCGGCTTCGAGGTCGTCTACCAGGGCATCCGCCTCACGCCGGAGCAGATCGTGGCCGCCGCCGTCGCCGAGGACGTCCACGTCGTGGGCCTGTCGATCCTGTCGGGGTCGCACATGGAGCTCGTGCCGGACGTGCAGCGCCGCATGCAGGAGGCCGGCGCCGGCGACGTGCCGATCATCGTCGGCGGCATCATCCCCGACTCCGACGGCCGCCGGCTCGAGGAGCAGGGCATCGCCGCGGTGTTCACGCCCAAGGACTTCGGCATGACCGACATCATGGGCCGCATCGTCGCGGAGATCCGCAAGGCCAACCACCTCGACGCCTGACCCCGCACCCGCCGGGAGCGACGACGTGTCGCCCCCGACGGGTCGCCGTCAGTTCAGGACGCGGAAGTCCGAGGGCAGGCCGCCGCCGGCGATCACGTCGGTGGCGAGGTCCTGCAGCGCCATGAGCGAGACCGACTGCGCGAAGGGGCCGTAGGAGACGCGGGCGACCCCGAGCTCCTGCTGGCGGGCCAGCGGGATCGAGCCGGGGTAGCCGATCGTCGTCAGCTTCTGCGGACCCCACGCGTCGACGAACGCCCGGACGTCGTCCTCCGACAGCGGACCGGGCACGAACACGACCGGGGCGCCGACGTCGAGAAAGGCCTTGCCGCGCTCGATCGCGTCGGCCATGACCTCGTCGTGCGGGCGGTCGCCGGCCTGGGCCACGACGTCGGTGCGGGCGTTCAGGACGAAGGGGATGCCCTCGGCCTCACCGGCCTTGACGACCGCTTCGACGGCGGCGACGGCCTCCGCGAGCGGCTTCTTCTGGTCCTCGAGGTTCGCGCCGACGGCACCGACGCCGATGGCCTTGCGGGCGGTCTCGCCGGGGTTGCCGTAGCCGGCCTCGAGGTCGGCGGTGACCGGCAGGTCGGTGTTGCGGACGATGAGACCGATGGCCTCGATCATCTCGTCGACGGGGATGTTCTCGCCGTCCTCGTAGCCGTGCGAGGCGGCGATCGAGTGGCTGGCCGTGGCGATGGCCTTGACGCCCTCGACCTCGCTGACGATGCGGGTCGTGATGGCGTCCCACACGTTGACGACGGTCAGCAGCTCGGGGGCCGTGTGCAGGTCGAGGAAGGTCTGGGCTCGGGTTCGCAGATCGCTCATGGGGTCGACGCTAGCGACGCGGGGGCCGTCCTGCACAGCAGCACGACAGGTGAGCCTCACCGACGTGAGGTCAGCCGTTCCTTGCTGGAACCGCGGCGCGTGCGCTGGCTAGGGTCGGGGCTGACGTCGAAGGAGGTCGGTCAGGCCGCGAGCGACTTCTTGCCCTTCTTCTTGCTCGAGGACACCTTGACGAGCTTGCGCTTCTTGACCGTGTAGCCGTCGGGGAGCCGGCCGTCCTTGAGCATCTGGATGGGGCACCGCTTGCACCGCGGCTTGCTCACGCAGCATTTTTTCTTGGGCGGCTTCGGCACCCGATCAGCCTACAGTGTCAGGTGAGGACAGGCTCACCTGAGGAAGGATCCAGACCGATGGCAGCACCCGCGTTCGTCGCGAAGCTCAACGAGCAGCTCGGCCACGAGTTCAGCGCCCACCAGCAGTACGTCGCGATCGCGACCTACTACGACGCCCAGACCATGCCCCAGATGGCCGCGCTGTTCTACGCCCAGGCGATCGAGGAGCGCGACCACGCAATGATGATGGTCCGCTACCTGCTGGACTCCGACGAGGAGCCGCGCATTCCCGCGCTCGAGGCGCCCCGCAGCGGGTTCGCGAACGTCGTCGAGCCGGTCGAGCTCGCGCTCGCGCAGGAGAAGCGCGTCACCGAGCAGATCGGCGAGCTGACGCGGATCGCCCGCGAGGCCAACGACTTCGCGTCCGACCAGTTCATGCAGTGGTTCATCAAGGAGCAGGTCGAGGAGGTCGCCAAGATGAGCGACCTGCTCGCGGTCGTGACACGATCCAAGGATGACTACGAGCGCATCGAGGACTGGGTCGCGCGGGAGGACTCCGGTGAGGGCTCGGACCCGACCGCGCCGCCGATCGCGGGGGGCCTGAGCTCGCGCTCGTCGCCATGGTCGCCGCGGTCCTCGCGACGCTGGCGGCCTGCGGCGCCGACGACCCGGGGGAGGGGGACGCCGTGCCGACGTCCTTGACGATCAGCGTGACGCCGCGCGAGGGCGCCGACGCCCGTGAAGCCACGCTCAGCTGCCCCGGCGGCGACGCGCAGGCGTGCGAGGAGCTCGCCCGCCTGGACCGCACGGTCTTCGAGCCGGTCCCGAAGGACCAGGTCTGCACGATGATCCTCGCCGGCCCCCAGACGGCGACGATCACGGGCCGCGTCGACGGCGAGCGCCTCGACGCCTCGTTCAGCCGCGCCAACGGCTGCGAGGAGGCCCGCTGGCAGCAGCTCCTTCCGCTGCTGCGCGCCCTCGACCTGGTCGAGTAGGGGACGGAGGATTCTGCATCCCGCACGAGGGACGAAGGATTCTGCATTCGGCACGACCGTCCGTTCGGAATGCAGAATCCTTCGTCCACCCGGGCTAGAACAGGCGCAGGCTGGGGTCGTCGATGCCGCGCAGGGCGTCGTAGTCGACGACGACGCACTCGATCCCGCGGTCGGTGGCGAGGGTGCGGGCCTGGGGCTTGATCTCCTGGGCAGCGAAGATGCCGCGCACGGGTCGCAGCTGCGGGTCGCGGTTCATCAGCTCGAGGTACCGGGTGAGCTGCTCGACGCCGTCGATCTCGCCGCGTCGCTTGATCTCGACCGCGATCGCGGCGCCGCCAGCGTCACGGCACAGCAGGTCGACCGGGCCGATCGCCGTCATGTACTCGCGGCGGACGAGCGAGATGCCGGGGCCGAGGGACGACGTGTGCTCGGCGAGGAGCTCCTGCAGGTGCTTCTCGACGCCGTCCTTCTGCAGGCCCGGGTCGACGCCCAGGTCGTGGGAGGAGTCCGACAGGACCTCCTCGAGCCGGATCCGCAGGGTGTCGTCGGACTTGGTCGCCGACACGGTCCACTCAGGGACGCCGTCGTCGGCGACGCCCTCGCGCAGCGTGCACGGAGGACTCATCCAGTTGAGGGGCTTGTAGGAGCCGCCGTCGGAGTGGACCAGCACGGAGCCGTCCGCCTTCACCATGATGACGCGGGTGGCCATCGGCAGGTGGGCGGTCAGTCGTCCGGCGTAGTCGACCTGGCAGCGGGCGACGACGATGCGCACGGGTCGGTGATCACTTCCTGGTCAGGGTGCCGAGCTTGAACACGAGGGACTCGCCCTGGACCTGGCCCTGGTCGGTGCCCTCGTCGTTGCTGAGGGACACGGTCTCGCCGCTGAGCGAGTAGGTGCCGGACATGAAGTCCTTCACGCCCTCGTAGTCCATCGTGTACGAGCCGTCGGCCTTGAACCGGACCTCCCACTTGGCGGCCTTGTCCTCCCAGGTGCCGACCAGGTCGGACGCCTTGGTGGGGACGCCCGAGGGCGCGGCGGAGGTGGCCTCGCTCGACGGAGCCGCCGAGGTGGGCTCGGACGAGGGCGCCGCCTCGGGCTGGTCGTCGGTGCCGCACGCCGCGAGGGACGCGAGTGCCGCCACGACCGACGTGGCGATGATCATGCGCAGTTTCATCGGACTCCCTCTCCAACGGCTGACGGTCGACGTTAGTGTGTCACGACCCTTCATTACCGAGGAGTAGCCCATGCAGGAGATCGTCGATCGACTTCAGGCGGCCGATCGCGGCGCGGACATCGCCCGCTCGTTGCTGCTGCCCTACCTGAACCACGCCGCGACCATGTTCGAGAGCGGGTACGCCACCAAGGCCGACATCGACGCGTCGATGCGCTTCGGCTGCGGCTACCCGATCGGCCCGCTCGACCTGGTCGACGCGCTCGGCGCGGCGTCGGTCGTCTCCGGCCTGGAGAAGCTGCACGCCGAGACCGGCGACCCGCTGCACGCGCCGGCCCCGGTCCTGACCGAGCTGGCCGCGTCGAGCGGCACCTTCGCCGACAAGGCGGCGGCCGCCGGCGGCGACGACGCCCCGGTCAAGCACCTGCCGGTCGGCAAGGTCGGCGTCGTGGGCACCGGCACGATGGCCTCGGGCATCGTCGAGGTCTTCGCCAAGGCCGGGCACGACGTCGTGTTCGTCGGACGCGGCGACGACAAGGTCGCGGCCGTGCAGGCGCGCATCGAGAAGAACCTCGACAAGGCGATCTCGCGCGGCAAGCTCGACGAGGCCGGCAAGTCCGACGTCATCGACCGGCTCACCGCCGCCACCGAGCGCGAGGCCCTGGGCGACGTCGACATCGTCGTCGAGGCCATCGCCGAGAGCATGGACGTCAAGCTCGACCTGTTCCGCGACCTCGACCGCATCTGCAAGCCCGGCGCGATCCTCGCGACCACGACGTCGTCGCTGTCGATCGCCGAGCTCGCCGCCGCGACGTCGCGGCCCGGCGACGTGATCGGCATGCACTTCTTCAACCCCGCGACGGTCATGAAGCTCGTCGAGGTCGTCACGGCCGACGGCACCTTGCCCGAGGTCGCCGAGACGGTCAAGGCGCTGTGCCTCGACGTGAAGAAGCACCCGGTCTCCTGCACCGACCGGGCCGGCTTCATCGTCAACGCGCTGCTCTTCCCGTACCTGAACGACGCGATCAAGCTGCACGAGGCGGGCGGCGGCAGCCTCGAGGAGATCGACACGGCGCTCAAGGAGACGAAGCTCCCGATGGGTCCGTTCGAGCTGCTCGACGTCGTCGGCAACGACGTGTCGCTCGCGATCGAGCAGACGCTCGTCGAGGCGTTCGGCCACGACGGCTGGCAGCCGGCCCCGACGCTCGAGAAGCTCGTCGCCGAGGGCAAGCTCGGCCGCAAGACGGGTGCGGGCTTCCACACCTACTGAGCGCCGCCGGCACGACCGGCATCACGACGTCCCGTCCGGGTAACCCGGGCGGGACGTCGTCGTTGTACTGCGCGGAGAGGGACCGATGCAGGACAGGAGCAAGAGGTGCACGTGCCCCCCGTCGTGGTCTCCGTCTCCCGGGCCGTCCGGCTCGCGACCGTCTCGTTCCTCGCCCTGACCCTGCTCGTGCTCGTGGCGCTCGGGTCGTTCGACGCCGCCCGGCCCCGGGTCCAGGTGCTCACGGTCGACCGCTCCTGCGGCCAGTCCTGCCCCGACGCCATGAGCGACGCCGCCACGGCCCTCGTGCGCGAGGCGGTGGCCGCCGGCCGGACGTGCTCGAGCACCCCGGTCCTGACCGACCACATCGTCGTCGAGCACCGCGACGGCTCGGCCGAGGTCGTGACGTTCGACCGGGCCCTCGAGCTGTCGGCCGCGGCGACGGTCTGGGTCCGCCGGTACTGCGTGCCCGCCTGACCTACGATCGGCACGTGCCCCGCCGTCAACGCCGTCGTCCCGCGCCCGCGCGGTTCGAGCCGGAGACGCAGCTGGAGCGACGCGACGGCCGGGCCTGGCACGTCCGCCGGCTGAGCGGGGCGACGTCGGCGAAGACCTACACCTGCCCGGCCTGCTCGCGAGCGATCGAGCCCGGCACGGGCCACGTGGTCGTCTGGCCGGTGGAGAAGGCGCTGCTGAGCGCCTCGGCGCTCGACGAGCGCCGGCACTGGCACCACGACTGCTGGCAGCGGCTGCGCTGAGGGCGCAGCCGCCGCGCAGGCCTCAGGAGCCGGCGGGGGTGGGCCCGCTCGGCGCGTCGTCCTCGGCGTCGTCGGCCGGCTGCTCGGCCTTGGCCGGGCCGGGCTGGGCGCCGGGCGTGAACGAGGCGACGATGTCGCGCAGCTGACCCATCTGGGACAGGATGCCCTCGCGCTTGCGCTCGAGGTCCTCGACCTCGGCGCGCAGCGAGCGGGTCTGGCGCTCGACCTCGGTCGAGGCGCTGGCCCGCAGGTGGTCGGCCTCGGCCTTGGCCTTGGCGACGAGGGCGGCGGCCTCCTTGCGGGCGCTCTCGATGAGCGACGCGGCCTCGGTGCCGGCCTTCTCGCGCTGGGTCGTGGCCTGCGCGAGCACGGACCGGGCGCGGTCGTCGGCCGCGGCGGCGCGGGTCTCGGCGTCCTGGACCAGCTTGGCGGTCTGCTCGGTGGCCGCGGCGTGGTTCTCGGCGGCCTCGCGGGCGAGCCGCTCCTTCTCGACGGCGAGGACGCGACGGGCCTCGGTGACCTCGCGGTCGGCGGCGGCGCGGGCCTGCTCGACCTCGCGGGTGGCGCCGAGACGCATGTTCTGGACGTCCTGCTCGGCGGCGACGCGCAGCTGGTTGGCCTCGCGCTCGGCCTGAGCCTTCAGGTCGGCAGCCTCCTGGACCGCCTCGGCGTGCTTGGCCTCGGCCTCGTCGAGCAGGGCGCGGCGCTTCTCCTCGAGCTCGGTGACGCCGCGGGTGCGCAGGTCCTCGGCCTCCTTGGCGGCCGTCGTGCGCAGGAGCGCGGCCTCCTCCTCGGCGCTCTTGAGGACCTCGGCGGCCTCGCGGCGGGCCTTGGCGCGGACGTCCTCGGCCTCCTGCTCGGCGAGGCCGAGCAGCTGGGCGGTGTGCGCGCCGAGCGAGGAGTAGGTGGGCCGATCGATCGCGTCGAGGCGCTCCTTGAGCTCGGCGACGATGTCGTGGAGCTCGTCGTTCTCCTGCTGCAGGCTGCGCACCGACTCGGCGGCCTCCTGGAGCTGGGTGGTCTGCTGGCGCACGAACGCGTCGACGGCGTCCGGGTCGTAGCCGCCCCGGCGCGCCGCGGGGAAGCTGGCGTCGGCCGACTGCCGCGCGGCGTCGAAGATGGAGAGTCCGGACTGCTCGCTCATGTGCTGGTGCTCCCTGGCGGTGGCGTTCAACGGGTCGGGCTCACTCTACCCAGGCCCGCCGACGGCTCCAGGGGCCCGCCGCGGAGCGGGACGCCGGGGACCGGCGCCCGGACCCCGGCGTCCGAGGCGGGGAACGCCGCAGGGGCCCGGCCGACGGCCGAGCCCCTGCGGTGCGGCACCGCGGTGCCGGACGGATCAGACGCCGCGGAAGCGGTTGATCGCGTCGAGGTGCTTCTCGCGGAACTCGGGGTTCCGCACGCCCAGGCCCTCCTCGGGGGCCAGCGCGAGCACGCCGACCTTGCCCTGGTGCTTGTTGTGGTGCACGTCCAGCGACGCCTGGCCCACCTCGTCGAGCGTGTAGGTCTTGGAGACCGTCGGGTGGATCTTGCCCTGCGCGATGAGGCGGTTGGCCTCGTACGCCTCGCGGTAGTTGGCGAAGTGGCTCGAGACGATCCGCTTGAGGTTCATCCAGAGGTAGCGGTTGTCGTACTCGTGCATGAAGCCCGTCGTCGACGCGCAGGTCGTGATCGTGCCGCCCTTGCGGGTGACGTAGACCGAGGCGCCGAAGGTCTCGCGGCCCGGGTGCTCGAAGACGATGTCGATGTCCTCGCCGCCGGTGAGCTCACGGATCTTCTTGCCCAGGCGCTGCCACTCCTTCGGGTTCTGCTTCGTGCCGTCCTCGTTCCAGAACTTCCAGTTCTCCTCGGAACGGTTGATGACGTGCTCGGCGCCCATGTCGCGGACGATCTTGGCCTTCTCCTCGTTGGAGACGACGCAGATCGGGTTGGCGCCTCCGTTGAGGGCGTACTGCGTGGCGAAGCCGCCCAGGCCGCCCGAGGCGCCCCAGATCAGGACGTTGTCGCCCTGCTTCATGTTGCCGCCGTTCTTGGAGACGAGCTGGCGGTAGGCGGTCGCGTTCACGAGGCCAGGGGAGGCGGCCTCCTCCCACGTCAGGTGGTCGGGCTTGGGCAGCAGCTGGTTCGACTTGACCAGCGCGATGTGGGCGAGACCGCCGAAGTTGGTCTCGAAGCCCCAGATCCGCTGCTGCGGGTCCATCATCGTGTCGTCGTGGCCGGCCGGGTCCTCGAGCTCGACGGACAGGCAGTGCGCGACGACCTCGGCGCCCGGCTGCCACTGCGTGACGCCGGGACCGGTGCGCAGGACGACGCCGGCCAGGTCGGAGCCGACGACGTGGTACGGCAGGTCGTGGCGCTTGGTCAGCGGCGACAGCTTGCCGTAGCGCTCGAGGAAGCCGAAGGTCGAGACGGGCTCGAAGATCGACGTCCAGACCGTGTTGTAGTTGATGGCGCTGGCCATGACGGCCACGAGCGCCTCGCCGGGCCCGAGCTCGGGCAGTGCCACGTCCTCGACGTGGATCGACTTGCGGGGGTCCTTGTCGCGGCTCGCGAGACCCTCGAACATGTCCACCTCGTCCTTGTGGACGGTGGCGGCACGGTAGTGGTCGGGGATCTCCAGGTTGGCGAACTCCTCACCGGGGGTGTCGCCGGCGAGAATGGCATCGAGGATGTGCTGCACGGGGCCTCCAGGGTCGAGTGTTGCGAGGATGTTACCGATCCGTAGCCTGCGGTGGCAGATCGAACGGGTGTGGGTCCGATCACGCGGGAGCGGACCCTCAGGGCCCCGTGCGGGGCCCGGGTCGGCAGGTCGAGGTCAGTGCGCGGAGCCGGAGGGCTCGACGAGCTCGACGAGGACGCCGCCCGCGTCCTTGGGGTGCACGAAGTTGACCCGGCTGTCGGACGTGCCGCGCTTCGGGGCGTCGTAGAGCAGCCGGACGCCGCGCTCGCGCAGGACGGCGCTGACCTCGTCGATGTCGGTCACGCGGTAGGCGAGCTGCTGGATGCCCTGGCCGTTGCGGTCCAGGAACTTCGCGATCGTGGAGTCCTCGCTGAGCGGCGCGAGGAGCTGGATGCACGAGCCGGAGTCGCCGACGGCGAGCATGGCCTCGCGGACCCCCTGCTCCTCGTTCACCTCCTCGTGGACCGAGTGCAGGCCGAAGGTCTCGGCGTAGAACGTCAGGGCGTCGTCGAGGTCGGGCACGGCGATGCCGACGTGGTCGATCGCGACGAGCAGGTGCGGGGGCACGGTCTGGTTCATGGGGGACAGCGTAGGGGCGGTGCGACTTCCCGCACACCGGGTGCTCGAGGTCGTTACCCCTGAGTACAGTGACCCCACTGTCTGGCGAAGGAGTCCCACCATGACCAAGTCCGTGATCGTCGCGGGTGCCCGCACCCCGATCGGCCGCCTCCTCGGCGGGCTGAAGACGCTGTCGGGGTCCGACCTCGGTGGCATCGCCATCCAGGGCGCGCTCGAGAAGGCCGGGATCACCGGCGACCAGGTCGACTACGTGATCATGGGCCAGGTCCTCGGAGCCGGCGCCGGCCAGGTGCCCGCGCGCCAGGCCGCTCACAAGGGTGGCATCCCGCTCGACGTCCCCGCCCTCACCATCAACAAGGTGTGCCTCTCGGGCATCAACGCGATCGCGCTGGCCGACCAGCTCATCCGCGCCGGCGAGTACGACGTCGTCGTCGCCGGCGGCCAGGAGTCGATGACCCAGGCGCCCCACATCCTCAAGGGCTCGCGCGAGGGCACCAAGTACGGCAAGACCACGATGCTCGACCACATGGAGTACGACGGCCTGTGGGACGCGCTGACCGACCAGGCGATGGGCGCGCTCACCGAGCAGCGCAACGGCACGGTCGACCAGCTCAGCCGCGAGGAGCAGGACGCGTTCGGCGCCCGCTCGCACCAGCGCGCCGCCGAGGCGCAGAAGAACGGCGTCTTCGACGACGAGATCGTCCCGGTCGAGATCCCGCAGCGCAAGGGCGACCCGATCGTCGTCAGCGCCGACGAGGGCGTCCGGGGCGACACGACGACCGAGACCCTCGGTCGGCTGCGCCCGGCGTTCGACCGCGAGGGAACGATCACGGCCGGCACCGCCAGCCAGATCTCCGACGGCGCGACCGCCGTCGTCGTCATGAGCCAGGCCAAGGCCGAGGAGCTCGGCCTGAGCTGGATCGCCGAGATCGGCGCCCACGGCAACGTGTCGGGCCCGGACTCGACGCTCCAGGAGCAGCCGGCCAACGCGATCGCGAAGGCGCTCGACAAGGAGGGCCTGACGGCCGCGGACCTCGACCTCGTCGAGATCAACGAGGCCTTCGCCGCCGTGGGCATCGCGTCGGCGCGCAAGCTCGGCATCTCCGAGGACATCGTCAACGTCAACGGCGGCGCCATCGCGCTCGGTCACCCGATCGGCATGAGCGGCGCGCGCGTCGTGCTGCACCTCGCTCTCGAGCTCGGTCGTCGCGGTGGCGGCATCGGCGCCGCGGCGCTGTGCGGTGGCGGCGGCCAGGGCGACGCCCTGGTCATCCGCGTGCCCGCGGCCTCCTGACCCGACGGCAGAAGGCGGACCGCCCGTGCCAGCCCCCGGACCCCGGGACCGCGTCGACGACCTCGTCGAGCGGGCCCGCGAGGGGCAGGCGCGGGCGGTCGCGCGTCTGATCTCGCTGGTCGAGGACGAGTCGCCCGCGCTCGTCGAGATCAGCGGCGCGCTCGCGCCGCACACCGGCCGGGCCCACGTCGTCGGCCTGACCGGTGCGCCCGGGGTCGGCAAGTCCACCTCGACGGCGGCGCTGGTCTCCGCGCTGCGCCGGGCCGGCCGCACGGTCGGGGTGCTCGCGGTCGACCCGTCGTCACCGTTCTCCGGGGGAGCCCTGCTGGGCGACCGGGTGCGGATGGGGGACCACGCCACCGACCCGCGGGTCTTCATCCGCTCGATGGCCAGCCGGGGTCACCTCGGCGGCCTCTCGTGGGCGACGCCGATGGCGCTGCGCGTGCTCGACGCGGCCGGCTGCGACGTCATCCTCGTCGAGACCGTCGGCGTGGGGCAGTCCGAGGTCGAGGTCTCGCACCTGGCCGACACGACGCTCGTCCTGCTCGCGCCCGGCATGGGCGACGGCATCCAGGCCGCCAAGGCGGGCATCCTCGAGGTCGGCGACCTGTTCGTCATCAACAAGGCCGACCGCGACGGCGCGACCACCACCCGGCGTGAGCTGCGCTCGGTGCTCTCCCTGTCGCAGCGGCCCGAGGGCGCCTGGACTCCGCCGATCGTGCTGACCGTCGCGACCCGCGAGGAGGGTGTCGACGAGGTCGTGGAGGCGATCGACCGGCACCGCGAGCACCTGGACGCGAGCGGCGAGCTCACGGCCCGCCGGCTCGCCCGCACCCGCCGCGAGGTCGAGGCGGTGGCCCTGGCCCGGGTGCAGGACCGGTTCGCGCACCTGCGTGGCGACCCGCGGCTCGAGCAGCTGGCCCAGGACCTCCTCGCGGGCCGCACCGACCCGTTCACCGCGGCCGAGACCCTGCTCGACCAGGTCTGAGGTGTCGGCCCGGCGTGCCTACCACGGATCGGGCCTTCGATGGACTAGAACTGACGACGTGCTGAAGAAGCTCGGTCTGTTCGCCGTGGGAGCCTTCGTGGTCTACTACCTCCTCACGGCGCCCCAAGGTGCCGCCGACGCGGTCGGCGGGGCCGGCAGCGCCGTCATGGACGCGTTCGGCCAGATCGGCGTCTTCGTCGACGAGCTGATGCGATGAGGTCCGGTCGGACGTCATGATCCGGCCGATCATCCGGCTCGTCCCCGACCAGGAGATCGAGAGCCACCTGCTCGCCGACGAGGGCGAGCACGTCGTCGACCTCGTGCGGCACCACGGCATCGTCTACGCGCTGCCCGCCCTCGAGCTGGTCGGCGTCGCGCTGCTGTGGGCTGCTCGCGCTGCTCCGGCCCGATCCAGCTCGGCTGGTTCTTCCTCGTCGCCGGCCTCGTGCTCGGCGGGCACGCGGTCTACGTGGTCGCCCGCGAGAGCCGCGACGTCTTCGTCATCACCGACATGCGGGTCTTCCGCGCCTCGGGCGTGTTCTCGGTGCGCATCGCGACGATGCCGATCACCCGCATCCTCGACATCACGGTCGAGAAGCCGCTGCTCGGACGGTTGCTGGGCTACGGCCACTTCGTCTTCGAGTCGGCGGCCCAGGCGCAGGGCCTGCGCGACATCCGGTCATCGGCGACCCGGACGGGCGGGACCTGACCATCCAGCGGGTCGTCCAGCGCTCCGGCCTGCGCACCCGCTCGGCGATCGACCGGCAGATGTTCGACGGCCGCTGAGGCCGCGGGCGTGGCATTCCTACAATGAGGCCATGAGCTTCTCGCGTCCTGGTGCCATCGACCTGTCCGCGCTGTCCCGTGCCCCGCAGGGGGCCGGTCCCGCCGGGGGAGCGGCCGACGGCGGCTCAGGCGGCTCAGGCGGCTCGGGCGGGTCCTGGGTCGTCGACCTGACGGAGCAGAACTTCCAGCAGGTCGCGATCGACGGCTCGATGCAGCACCTCGTGGTGCTGAGCCTGTGGTCGCCGCGCTCGCCCCAGAGCGCCGACTTCAACGCGCTGCTCGGGCGGGTGGTCGACGAGATGGGCGGGCAGGTGCTGCTGGCGCAGGTCGACGTCGACGCCAACGCCCAGATCGCGCAGGCCCTCGGGGCCCAGGCCGTGCCGCTCGTCGTCGGCCTCGTGAAGGGCCAGCCCGTCCCGCTGTTCCAGGGCACGGCCGAGGAGGCGGAGGTCCGCCAGTACCTCCAGCAGCTCGTCGCGCTCGGCGCCCAGCACGGGGTCACCGGCCGGGCGCGTCCCGTCGCCGCCGGGCCGGGTGCGCCGAGGCCGACGAGGAGCCCGAGGACGACCCGCGCTTCGCCGCCGCCGACGAGGCCTTCGCGGCCGGCGACGTCGACCGCGCCATCGCCGAGTACGAGAAGCTGCGCGCCAGAGCCCCCGCCGACACCGAGGTCGCGGAGCGGCTCGCCGGCGTCAAGCTGTTCGCCCGCACGAAGGACGCCGACCTGCAGCAGGCGCGCGCGGCCGCGGCCGACCACCCCGACGACGTCGACGCCCAGCTGCTCGTCGCCGATCTCGACGTGAGCGGCGGCCACGTCGAGGACGCCTTCGTGCGGCTCATCGACCTCGTCCGGCGCACGAGCGGCGACGAGCGCGACCGGCTCCGCGAGCGGCTGCTCGAGCTGTTCGTCGTCGTCGGTCAGGACGACCCCCCGCGTCGCCGACGCCCGGCGGGCGCTGGCCTCCGCCTTGTTCTGACCTGACACGACCCCTCAGCGCCTCACCGAACCTGCCGGTGCGCGCCCTCCCGGGCGGATAGGGTCAGGTGGTCGCCGCCGGCTCGGGCGGTCAGGAGGGACGTCCATGCACACGCGGCTCGGCTGGGTCACGACCGTCGTCGGTGCCGTGTGCCTGCTCGCCGGCCTCGCCGTCATGGTTGTCCTGGGCCCGGACAGCCGCTTCACGACCGGTCCGCACGAGGTCGACACCGACGCCTCGGTGATCGTCACGGAGCCCGGTGTCGTGTCCTGGAGCGGGCTGCGGGTGGACGTCCTCGCCGAGGTGCCGGTCGGCAAGCCCGTGTTCGTGGGCGTCGGCAACAGCGTCGACGTGCAGAACTACGTCCGCGGCGTCCAGCGGGTCGAGGTCACCTCGTTCCGCACGCCGTGGAAGGTCACCACCCGGCAGGTGAGCGGGCGGCCCGCGCTGCCGGGCGCCCCGACGGCCCTCGACTGGTGGATCGCCGACTCGGCCGGGCTGGGCGGCGCGAGCGTCGGGACGACGCTGCCGGACGAGACCGTCTCGGTCGCGATCCTGGCGGTCGGCTCGACGAACCTGTCCGGGCTCGAGGTCACGATGGCGTACGGCATCGAGGGTGGCTTCACCAAGGGCCTCGCGGTCGCGCTCGTCGGCCTCGCGGCCCTCTGGGCGGGTCGTGAGCTGCGCCGCGGCCGGCACCTCCTGGTCGAGGCCCTGGACCGGGGCGACGACGCGGACGAGGGCGGGGACGACGTCGAGTACCGCTACGTCTACGTCGACGAGGACGGTGTCGAGCACGAGATCAGCGCCGCGGAGGCGGCCCGGATGGAGGCCGAGGACGACGTCGAGACCCTCGTCGAGGTCGTCGAGCCCGAACCCGCGGTCCCGGCGGACGGGGCTTCGCGCCCCCGTTCGCAGAGCGAACGGGAGGTACCCCCAGGCTCAGCCGGCGGGTCGGGCGATGAGCAAGAGCCCGCGGTCCCTGAACCGGAGCCCTCGGTCCCTGAGCCGGGGCCCTCGGTCCCTGAACCGGAGCCCTCGGTCCTGAGCCGGGGCCCTCGGTCCCTGAACCGGAGCCCTCGGTCCCTGAGCCGGGGCCCTCGGTCCCTGAGCCGGAGGCCCTCGGTCCCTGGGCCCGTCGACGGGACGTCCGCCGACGACGCCGAGCCGGTCTACGTCATCGTCGACGACGACGGGGTGGAGCGGGAGATCTCGGCGGCGGAGCTGGCCGAGCTGGAGGCGCGCGGCGAGGTCGAGGTCGTCGACGACGACCCGGACGGGTCCACGGACGGGAACACGTCGGACGAGCGTCCCGTCACCTACGTCATCGTCGACGACGACGGGGTGGAGCGGGAGATCTCGGCGGCGGAGCTGGCCGAGCTCGAGGCGCGTGGCGAGGTCGAGGTCGTCGACGACGAGGAGGAGGGCCGATGAGACGCCCCGCCCGCGCCCTGTCCGCGGCCCTGCTGCTGTCGCTCGTCGCGCCTGCGCGAGCATCCCGCACGAGCGGGACGCCACCACGCTCTCCAAGGTCGCGGTCGCCGACGACCAGGTGCCGCAGGTCCTCGAGCGCTACCGCAGCGTCCGCAACACCGCCGTCGGGCTGCTCGACCCCAAGCCGCTGTCGGTCGTCGAGAGCGGCTCGGTCCTGTCGATCGACACCGGCGAGTTCGAGGTCGCGTCCCGGCTGGGCGAGAAGCTGGCCAAGGACACCTCGCCGGCCCGGGTCGAGCAGGTCGAGGCACCGCGGTTCTCGCGCTACCCGCTCTGGTTCGTGGCGGTCTCGGACGACGAGGACGGCCGGGTCGGCCGGGTCCAGGTCTACGAGCGCGCCTCCGCCGTCGACCCGTGGCTGCTCGTGTCGAGCCCCGAGACCGTCGCCGACCTGGACCTGCCCGGCATCCGCCACCGCGGTGGCGCGCGGCCCTGCGCGTCGGCGCCGGCAACGGCCGGGGGATGAGCGCGTCGCCGCAGCAGGCGGCTGCGCGCTACGCGGAGGCGCTGGGCGGCGGCAAGGCCCAGGTCGACCGCGACAGCTTCCTGCGGCAGATGAGCCAGACC
>JAQIJP010000014.1:0-54990 GCA_036946185.1 Aeromicrobium erythreum | reverse complement strand
CGCAAGGCCGGGGTCCACCGCTTCGTGCAGATCTCGGCGATCAACGTCGACGAGCCGCTGCCCGAGGACACCGACCCGGTGTGGCGCGCCTACGTCGAGGCCAAGCGCGACGCCGACGCGGCGCTGCGCGAGAGCGGCCTGGACTGGACGATCGTCCGGCCCGGGCGGCTGACCGACGACGAGGGCACCGGCCGGGTCGCGCTCGGCCCGGACGTGCCGCGCGGCGACGTCCCCCGCGCCGACGTCGCGGCCGTCGTCGCCCGCATCGTCGACACCGGCGCCGGCATCGGTGCGCAGTGGAACCTGGTCGGCGGCGACACCCCCGGTCGAGGACGCCGTCCGCGTCTGAGCCGTCCCCGGGCGACCCCGGCGGCTGAGGCCGTCGAAGCCCCCACCCCAGCTGACCGATGGCTCGTCGAGGCCCGACCCGAGCCGCCGGCTGAGCTGGGGGCACCTCCCGTTCGCTCTGCGAATGGGGGCGCGAAACCCTTTGTCCACAGCCGGATCGGGTGTCGGAGGTGCGTGTCAGAGGGTCTACCTAGCGTGGAGTCATCACCTCGAGACAGGACCGAATGATGACCGCGCAGACGCTGGACACGCACCCTTTGGTGGCTGCTGTCGCGGGGCTGCACGCCGAGCTGGACCGGATGGACCCGGCGGCCTGGGCGGGTCTGGGACGCGGCGACCGCTCGGCGGTTGGTGAGTGATCTGTCGCGGGCGGAAGCGCGGCTCGTGGGTCAGAAGATGGCCGCTGCTCGTGCGCTGGAGGAGTCGGCGCGGCCAGAGCCGCCGGCGCGACGTCGACGGGCGCGTTGTTGGCGAAGGACTTCGGGGGGCGACCGGCACTCCGCCGACCGGTTGGTCCGCCGTGCTGAGCGGATCAGCAAGACCTCCCACACGCAGGAAGCCCTGTCCAAGGGACGCGTGACCCCGGAGCAGGCCGACGTGATCGCGACCGGCCTGGCCAAGCTCCCGCCCAAGGCGACACCGGCCCAGCGCGACCTCGCCGAACGGACCCTGCTCAAGGACGCCGACCAGCTGAGGCTCCCGGACCTGCGCCGCAGGACCGACCGCCTGCTCGACGTCTACGCCGACAAGAAGCAGACCGACCGGTTCGAGAACGACCTCCTGGTCGAGCGCGAACGCAAGGCTCGGGCGAAGTCTCGGTTCCGGATGTGGGACAACCACGACGGCACCTGGTCCGGCGACTTCACCCTCCCGACGTTGGAGGCCGCGTCCGCGAAGGCCTGGTACGACGCCGTGACCGCACCCGCCAAGACCCCCAAGGCACCCGTGCCCGGCGAGCCCACGTTCGAGGACCCCTACGAGGCCCGTGCCTACCGCGCCGGCCTGGCGTTCGGTGATCTCTGGACCCACCTGCCCACGGACCGTCTGCCGAACGACGGCGGCGTCTCGGCGGTCGTCACCGTCACCATGGACCTCGAGACCCTGCAGGACGGGATCGAGGCGGCGACCCTCTCCGACGGCACCCGGTTGAGCGCCTCCCAGGCGCGGAAGGTCGCCTGCGGTGCCGGGATCATCCCCACAGTCCTCAATGGTCGCTCCAACGTCCTCGACCACGGCCTCAAGAAACGCCTCTTCACCCCCGCCCAGAGACGCGCCCTCGCCACCACCCAAGGTGGATGCACCTTCCCCGGCTGCGACCGGCCACCCTCCTGGTGCGAAGCCCACCACCTCATCCCGTACGACGACGACGGACCCACCGACCTCGACAACGGCGCCCTGCTCTGCTGCCGACACCACCACCACGTCCACGACGTCGAGTGGGAACACCAGAAACGGCCCGACGGAAGCATCGCCTGGAGACCGCCTGGAAGCTCGACCTGGCAGACCAACCACCGTTACCGCCCCTGAACCACGCACCGCGGTCTCGATACGCGCGACCTACGAAGTCGGCGGTCTGGGGGCACCTCCCGCGAGCCCTGCGAGTGGGGGCGTAGCGGGAGGAGCGAGGAACGAGCGACCTCCCGCGTATCGAGACCACTTCCGTGGTGGTCTCGATACGTCCGCCCTCGCACGCTCGGCGGACTACTCGACCGACGTGGCCGCGGTGCGGCGGAGGGCGAGCCGGTCGACCTTGCCGCCGGGGAGCAGGGGGACCGCGTCGACGAGGACGACCTCCCGGGGCGCCCACCGACGGTCCAGGCCCTGCTCGACGAGGGCGTCGCGTAGCGCCTCACGCCGCACGCCGTCGAGGCACACCGCGTCGGCCGGCACCACGAACGCCACGACCCGCGAGCCCCACTCGGCGTCGGGCACCGCCACCACCGCAGCGTCGGCGACCCCGGGCGCGGCCCGCACCGCCTGCTCGACGGCCGGCAGGGCGACCTTGGCGCCCCCGATCTTGACGACGTCGTCGAGCCGTCCCGTGATCCGCAGGACCCCGGCGTCGTCGAGCTCCCCCAGGTCGCCGGTCGCGAACCAGTCCACCGGCTGCGGGCTCCCGTACCCGTCGAACAGGACCGGGCCGGAGACCAGCACCTGTCCGTCGTCGTCGAGCCGGATCCGCACCCCGTCGAGCGGCACGCCGTCGTACACGCAGCCGCCGCTGGTCTCGCTCATCCCGTAGGTGCGCACGACCCGGACCCCAGCGGACCGCGCCCGGTCGAGCAGCCCGGGATCCGTCGCCGCCCCGCCGACCAGCAGGGCGTCGAGCCCGGCGAGCTCGCCCAGCCGCCCGTCACGATCGAGCCGGTGCAGCTGGGTCGGCACCAGGGAGGCGTACGTCCGGGGCCCCTGCAGAGCGGTCAGCGCCGACCGGAGGTCCGGGTGCTCGGCCACCACGACGGGGTCCGTCCCCGCGACGATCGAACGCACCAGGACCTGCAGCCCCGCGACGCCCGGCACGGGCAGGTCGAGCAGCCACTGCCCCGGGCCGCCGAGCCGCTCGTGGGTCGCCCGCGCCGACGCCTCCAGGGCCCGGCGCGACAGCAGGACGTCCTTCGGGCGCCCCGTGCTCCCCGACGTCCGGACGACGAGCGGCTCGGTCGCGGTCTCCCACCAGTCCCTCAGCAGGGCGAGCACGGCCCGCGGCTCGCCGCCGACCGGGTGCAGGGAGGCGGCGGGCTCGGCGCTCACGTGAACGGGTCGCCCGGGTCGTCGTCCTCGGGGTCGCGGTCCGACTCCTCGAGGGGCACGGGCCGCGCCTGGTACAGCGCCGCGGCGGCGAGGAAGAGGGTGCCCGCGCCGGCCGACCACTGCAGCCAGCCCGAGTCCGCCGTGATCGCGCCCCAGCCCATGAGGCCCGTGAGCGCGACGAGCACGTACGGGAACGGGGGCTGCGAGGTCGGGGCGGCCATGCGCCCACCCTAGGCGGTCGCGGCGCGCCCCGACGCTGGCAGACTGGTGCGCCGTGACCGCCAGCGACCCGACCGGACCCGTCCAGCCCCGCGGCCTCGCCCTGTGGGTCGAGGGGGCCCGACCGCGCACGCTGCCGGCGGCCGTCGCCCCGGTCCTCGCCGGAACGGGCGCCGCGGTCGCCGCCGACGGCTTCGTGTGGTGGAAGGCGCTGCTCGCGCTCGGCGTCTCGCTCGCCCTGCAGATCGGCGTCAACTACGCCAACGACTACTCCGACGGCGTGCGCGGCACCGACGACGACCGCGTCGGGCCGCTGCGGCTCGTCGGCTCCGGCCTCGCCACCCCGCGGGCCGTCAAGGCGGCCGCGCTCGGCTTCCTGGGCCTCGGCGCCGTGCTCGGCCTCGCGCTCGCAGCGACCACGACCTGGTGGCTGCTGCTCGTCGGCGTCGCGGCCCTCACGGCCGCCTGGACCTACACGGGCGGGCCGAGCCCCTACGGCTACCGCGCCCTCGGCGAGGTGAGCGTCTTCGTCTTCTTCGGCCTCGTGGCGGTCGTCGGCACGACCTACGTCCAGACCGAGACGGTCACCCGCACGTCGCTCGCGGCCGCGTTCGGCGTCGGGGCGCTCGCGTGCGCGATCCTCGTCGTCAACAACCTGCGCGACCGCGCCACCGACGTCGAGGCCGACAAGCGGACCCTCGCCGTCGTGCTCGGCGACGCCGCGACCCGCCGGCTGTACGTGGGCCTGGTCGTCGTCGCGCTCGCCGGTCTCGCCGTCGCGGCGCTCGACACCCCCTGGGCGCTGCTCGGCCTGCTGTTCGCCCCGCTCGCGGTCCGCGGCTCCCGGCCCGTGCTGGCCGGCGCGACCGGTCCGGCGCTGCTGCCCGTGCTGCGCGACACCGGGCTGGCGGAGCTGGTCTACGCGGCGGGCCTGGCCCTCGGGCTCGTCATCGGGTCCTGACGACGGCCTCGAGCCGCTCCTCGTACGGAGCCAGGTCCAGGCCCTGGGCGCGGACCCAGTCGTCGTCGAAGTAGGTCCGGACGTAGCGCTCGCCGCCGTCGCACAGCAGCGTGACGACGCTGCCGGACTCGCCCGCGGCGCGCATCCGGTCGACGATCTCCAGCGACGCCCAGACGTTCGTGCCGGTCGAGCCGCCGACCGCACGACCCAGGACCCGGGAGACCCAGCGCGCCGTCGCGACGGACGCGGCGTCGGGCACGGGGACCATGTCGTCGATGACGCCACCGACGAACGACGGCTCGATGCGCATCCGGCCGATGCCCTCGATGCGCGACGGCCGGTCGGTCGTGACGTCGGAGCGGTCCTGCTCCCAGCCGGCGTGGAACGCCGAGTTCTCGGGGTCGGCGACCGCGACCCGCGTCGAGAACCGCTTGTAGCGGACGTAGCGCCCGATCGTGGCCGACGTGCCGCCCGTGCCGGCGCCGACGACGACCCAGCTGGGGCACGGGTGCGGCTCGGCGGCGAGCTGGCTGAAGATCGACTCCGCGATGTTGTTGTTGCCGCGCCAGTCGGTGGCGCGCTCGGCGTACGTGAACTGGTCGAGGTAGTGGCCGCCGGTCTCGTCGGCGATCCGTCGCGCCTCGGCGTAGACCGCGCCCGGGTCGTCGACGAGGTGGCAGCGACCGCCATGGAACTCGATGAGCGCGATCTTCTCCGGGCTCGTCGTCGCCGGCATGACCGCGACGAACGGCAGCCCGAGCAGGCGGGCGAAGTACGCCTCGCTCACCGCCGTCGAGCCGCTGGACGCCTCGGTGATCGTCGACCCGGGACCGATCCAGCCGTTGCACAGCGCGTAGAGGAACAGCGAGCGCGCGAGCCGGTGCTTGAGGCTGCCGGTCGGGTGGACCGACTCGTCCTTGAGGTAGAGGTCGACGTCGTCGCCGGGCAGCGGGAACGCGTGCAGGTGCGTGTCGGCGCTGCGGTTCGCGTCGGCCTCGACGCGGCGGACCGCCTCGGCGATCCAGGCGCGGTCGTCAGTCGACGTCTTCGGCACGGCGCGACTCCTCGATCCGCGAGCTCATCCGCTCAGCTCGCGCCTGGATGTCGGCGGCCAGTCGGTCACGCAGGCCAGCGAGCGCGAAGACCGAGACGACCGACGACGCGACGAGGGCGATCAGCAGCACGACGAGGTTCGTCAGGGTGCTGAGGTCGAAGACGAAGTACCCGATCCCGAGGACGACGAGGTACGTCGCCACGAAGACGCCGAGGCGTGCCGCGGTGTAGGTCCAGAACGACTTCGTCATGGTCCGAGCCTACGCGGACGACCCCGGTGCGATCCCCACCCCCGCGCTACCGTGGGCGCATGGGCAAGGCACTGCTGGTCATGGTGGCCGTCGTGCTGCTCGTGTACGCCTTCTTCGACCTCGTCGCGACGCCCCGCGACCGGGTCCGGCTGCTGCCGAAGCTGCTCTGGTTCCCGGTGATCGTGCTGCTGCCCTTCGTGGGTCCGCTGCTCTGGATCCTGTCCGGGCTGGGTGCGCGACCCGAGCCGCCGCGTCCACCGGGCGGCTCCTACGGCTACCCGGGCGGCCGGCCGCCGGCCAAGGGCCCGGACGACGACCCGGACTTCCTGCGCGGCCTCTGACCTCAGGCCGACCAGCGGAACAGCCGCGAGGCGAGCGCCGACAGCACCGCCGCGAAGCCGAGCAGGACCGCGATCGGCACCACGATCGAGCCCGGCCCCTCCCCGCGCACCATGGTGTCGAGCATGCCCTGGTTCAGGTGGTAGAGCGGGAGCACCTTGCTGACGGCCTGCAGCCAGCCGGGCGCCCCGTCGAGCGGGAAGAACGACCCGGACAGGAACGCCATCGGCAGCACCACGAAGTTGGCGAAGCCCACCGCGGCCTCCTCGGTCCGCGCGACCGCACCGGCCAGCAGACCGATGGAGAGGAACGCCAGCGTGCCGGCGACGAGCAGCGGCACGATGAGCGGCCACCAGCCGCTGAGCTGCAGGCCGAACACCCCGACCCCCAGCCCGACGAAGATCGTGGCCTGCACGATCGCGACGAGGATCGAGACCGCGACCCGCGCCAGCACGACCGAACGGGTCGGCACGGGTGAGAGCCGCAGCCGCCGCAGCAGGCCGTTCGTGCGCCAGGCGACGAGGTTGGTCGCGGCGCCGAAGGTCGCACTCATCGCGACGGCCCAGCCGAGCAGTCCGGGCGTGACGAACTGGATGGACTTCAGCGAGTCGTCCTCGACCCGGTCCGTCCGCAGCTGGAAGCGTGGGTCCTGGCCGGTGGCCGCGACGTTGGCGGTCTGCACGATGCCGGCGAACGTGCCCTGGACGAGCGCGGCCTTGACCTGGTCGGCCTGGCTGTAGCGCAGGACCAGGCGGTCGCCCTGCTGCGTGACGACCGCGTCGACGTCGCCCTTGCGGACCTTCTCGGTCGCGGCGGCGAGGTCGTCCGAGCGGGTGAGGGTGACGCTGTCGTCGATCGCGGACCGGGCCGAGCGCGGCAGGTCGTCGAGCACGGAGACCTTCCCGACCTGGACGACGTCGGCCTTCGACGAGCCCTGGTCGGTGAAGATGCCGCCGAACAGCACGAGGAACATGAGCGGGAAGAGGATCGCGAAGAACAGGGTCATCTTGTCGCGGACGAAGCCGCGGACCATCGCCAGCGCGAGCGCGCGGAACCCGCTCATGCGCGGTACTCCCGCCCGGTCAGGTGCAGGAACACGTCCTCGAGCGACGCGCCCTTGACGCTCAGCCCCTCGAGCGCCTCGCGCGCGGCGAGCGCGGTCAGCACGGGGGCCGGGTCGCGGGTGACCACGGTCAGCTCGCCCGCCTGCTCCACGACGTCGTCGACGCCAGGCAGGGCGCGGGCCTCGTCGGCCCGGACGCGGCCCGCGGCGACGCCGATGCGCACGGGGGCGTCGAGCCCGCGGACGAGCGCCGCGGGGGTGTCGAGCTCGAGCACCCGCCCGGCGTCCATGATCGCGACCCCGGTCGCACAGGGCCTCTGCCTCGTCCATGTAGTGCGTCGTCAGCACGACGGTCCGGCCGGCGTGGGCGATCGAGCTGAGCAGGTCCCACAGGTTGCGGCGGGCCTGCGGGTCGAGCGCCGCGGTGGGCTCGTCGAGGAACACCACCTCGGGGTCGTGGACGAGCGCGCACGCGATCGACAGCCGCTGCTTCTGGCCGCCGGAGAGGTCCTCGGTGCGCTCCCCCGCCTTGCCGGCGAGGCCGACCTGGTCGAGCAGCTCGTCGGCGCGTCGGGCCGGCACCCCGTAGAGGGCCGCGAAGGTCGTGACCTGCTCGCGGGCCGTGAGGCGCTCGAAGAAGGCCGACGACTGCAGCTGCACGCCGATCCGGCGCTGCAGGGCCGGGTCGCGCGTCCACGGGTCGACGCCGCCGATCCGGACCGTCCCGGACTGCGGCCGGCGCAGGCCCTCGATCATCTCGAGCGTCGTCGTCTTGCCGGCGCCGTTCGGGCCCAGCAGGCCGAAGAACTCGCCCCGCTCGACCGTGAACGAGACGCCGTCGACCGCGCGCGTCTCCCCGTACGTCATGACGAGGTCACGGACCTCGATCTCCACCCCCATGGTCCGGACCCTAGCGGCCCGACGGCGTGCGGCCCAGCGGTCAGGACAGCGCGACGGCGAGGCCGGCACCCAGGAGGCCGCCCGCGACGAGCCCGGCCAGGCCCCAGAGGACGGCGACGAGCAGGCCGCTGCCGCCGCCGACGACCGCGAGGTCGGTGGGGAGCCGGTCGGTGCTCCAGCGCGGGTCGGCCGTCGCCCGGGCAAGGTCGTCGGGCGTGACCCGGGCGTCCAGGACGGCGACGTCGGGCTCCGTGGGGTGCGCCGCGACGACCGCGGCCCGGCCCTGGGCCTGCACGCCGGACGAGCGCGGCACGAGGGCCGCGACGCGCCGGGGTCCGTCAGGCAGCAGCGCGGTCAGGACGACGACGTCGGCCGGACCCTCGGCAGGTCCGCCGAGCAGCTGCGGAGCGTGCCGCGGCTCCCGCCGGTGCCGCAGCACGCGGGCCGGCGCGGGGACCGAGACGACGGTGCCGGCCACGATCTCGGACCCGGCGCGGGCGACCCGGTCGCGCAGCCGGGCGTCGAGCCGTCGCATCCGGACCACGATGCCGATGGTCCAGCCGATCATCACGACCACGCCGAGGAACATCACGGCGATCAGCGGCGTCGAGGAGACCGACCCGGACGCCGACGCGAGCAGCGCGCCGACGACGACCCCGGGGCCGGCGAGCTGCCAGAACAGCAGCGCCCGCACGAGGCCGCGCAGGTCGTGCAGCGGGCTGGGGCGGGACGTGCCGCGACCCCCGGGTCCGCTCATGTCACTTGGCGTAGGCGTGCAGGCCGCCGAAGACGAGGTTGACGCCGTAGAAGCTGAACAGGAAGGTCGCGAAGCCGACGAGGCCGATGACGGCGGCGCGGCGGCCCTTCCAGCCGGCCGTGACCCGCGCGTGCAGGTAGCCGGCGTAGACGATCCAGGTGATGAGCGCCCAGACCTCCTTGGGGTCCCAGCCCCAGTAGCGGCTCCAGGCGTAGTAGGCCCAGATCGGGCCGGCGATGAGCGCGCCGAAGGTCCACAGCGGGAAGCCGACGGCCGTCAGGCGGAAGGCGAGCCGGTCCATCGCGGACGAGTCGGGCAGGCGACCGAGGACGGCGCCCTTCGTGCCGCGCTGCTCCGCCCGCTCCGTGAGCAGGAACAGCGCCGAGGCGCCGGCCGACAGCAGGAAGAGCGCGCCGGCGATCATGACCGCCGCGACGTGGATGACGAGCCAGTAGGAGTGCAGGGCCGGGACGAGCGGACCGGCCGGCACGTAGACGCTGAAGCCGATGCCGAGCAGGACGAGCGCGAAGCCGGTGACGACGACGCCGAGCCACTCCAGCGACCAGAGCCTGTTCAGGACGAGGTAGACGACGAGGGCGATCGCGGTGCCGGTCGCCGCGAACTCGTACATGTTGCCCCACGGCACGCGCTGCGCGGCCAGGCCGCGCGCGAGGATGCCGATGACGAGGATCGTGGCGGCGAGGCCCGTGACCGAGACACCGATCGACGACAGGATCGTGCTGCGGTCGAGCGGCTCCTCGTCGTCGGTCGAGGCGGCGTCGGCCGGGACCTCGGCGCCGTCCGGGCCCACGGCGACGCGCGCAGGCGTCCGCTCGCTGCGCAGGGCGAAGCCCCACTCCAGCAGGTGCGCCAGGAAGGCGATCGCGACGACGACGGTCGCCGAGGCGATCGCGTAGTTCGAGAGCTGCGCGTACTGCTCGAGGCTCATGGCTTCGACTCCTTGCTCGGGCGGTCGGCCGGACCCGCGTCGTCCTCGTCCTGCGCGTCCGCACCCGGCAGGCCGCGCCGGACCCGGTCGACGAGCTCCTGGAGCTCGTCGGGCAGGTCGTCGCGCCGGACGCGGTCCAGCGCAGCGATCTCCACCACGGTACGCGAACCCTCGCGACGTGCACGGACCCAGGCGCGCCGCGGCCGCACGAACAGCGACAGCAGCAGCCCCAGGATGCCGATGCTCGTGCCGATCAGCGGCACCCGCAGCAGCGGGGTCTCGGAGATCTGGAACCGGGCGAAGAGCCGCAGGTCGGTGAACGCGATCGTGCCGCCACCGGGCAGCGACTGCTCCTGGCCGGGGCTCAGGCTGACCCGAAGGGCTTGCCGTCGGCCTTGAGCTCCTGCGTCAGCCGGCTCTTGTCGAGGACGTAGACCGACTGCGGCGTGCCGTCGTCGAGACCGAGGTTGCCCCGGTACACGAACAGGCCGATGAGCGGGTTGACCGCGCCCGGGAAGGCGGACACCGAGGCGGCCTCGTCACCGGTGGACACGGCCGTCGGCAGGAAGAAGCCCTGGAAGCCGAGCTGTTGCGGCTTGGCGTCGGGCACCTTGATGACACCGGTCGAGGTGTAGGTGGCGTCGTTGGGCAGAACGGCACCGCGTCGTCGAACACGACGTCGCCGCGCGCGTCGGTGATGCGGATGACCGGCGCGTAGCCCTGGCCCACGAGGAACACGCCGCTGCCGTCGACGTGCAACGGGTGGTTGACCTCGATCGAGAACTTCTTCGGGCTCGGATCCTTCGGCGTCTCGTACGTGCCGCTCGCACGGAACAGCCGGGGAGCACCGCGCTGGGCGCCTCGGTCTGGAACCGGGCGATCATCTGCTTGAGGTCGAACGAGAACTGCGGCAGCTCGTCGGGGTCGAACAGCGCGCCGGAGGCGAACTCGTCGTACTGCGTCAGGGTGTTCGAGAACGAGTCGCCCTGCGTGACGATCGCCGAGCCGCGGTAGCTGAACAGCGCACCCGCTGCCACGCCGATCAGCACCGCGACGATGCTCGTGTGGAAGATCAGGTTGCCCAGCTCGCGCAGGTAGCCCTTCTCGGCGCGCAGCTCCCGCTCGTCGCCCTCGCCCGCGACGTCGATGCGCCAGCGGCGCAGCGCCGGTCGGGTCGCCTCGAGCACCTCCTGCGGCGAGGCGTCGGTCTCGAACGACGACCACGCGGGCAGTCGCGACAGGTTGCGCGGGGCGCGCGGCGGCCGCGCGCGCATCGCCTTCGCGTAGACGATCGTGCGGGGCACGATGCAGCCCACGAGCGAGATCATGAGCAGCAGGTAGACGGCGCTGAACCACCGGGGACGTGAAGACGCTGAAGAAGCCGAGGCGGTCGAGCCAGGGCGCGAGGTCCGGGTGGTCGACGTAGTAGCGCTCGACGGCCCGGGCGTCGACGCCGCGCTGCGGCACGATCGAGCCGGGCACCGCGGCGATCGCGAGCAGCATCAGCAGGAACAGCGCGGTGCGCATCGAGGTCAGCTGGCGCCAGGCCCAGCGCAGCAGCTCGCGCGGCGCCAGCGCGGGCGCGTCGTCGCGCCGCTCGGTGGTGCGGTCGTCGGTGCTCACAGCGCGATCTCCCCCGTGCCGACGGACGACTGCAGGTCGGTGACGATGGCGTCCCACCAGCCGGTCACGAGCAGGACGCCGACGGCGACGAGCAGCACGCCGCCGCCGATCATGAACGCCCGCTGGTGCCGCCGGACCCAGGCCAGCGGCGCCGCGAACCGGGCCAGCGCGACCGCGGCGACGAGGAACGGCACCCCGAGGCCGAGGCTGTAGAAGACCGACAGGAGGGCCCCGCGGCCGGCCGTGCCCTCGGTGCCGGCCAGCGTGAGCACGGCGCCGAGGGTCGGGCTGACGCACGGGACCCAGCCGAGGCCGAACAGCGCGCCGAGCAGCGGTGCCACGCCGAGGCCGACGGCCGGGACGGCGTGGACCTTCACCTCGCGCTGCCACGGTCCCGCGACCCCGGCGAAGACGAGCCCGAGCACGATAACGACGAGGCCCATGACGACGGAGAACGCCCGACGGTGGTCCTGCAGCTGGGCGCCGAGGGCGCCGAACAGCGAGCCGCCCGCGACGAAGACGACGGTGAAGCCGAGCACGAACAGCGCGGCACCCGCCACGAGCCGGCCCCGACGGGCCGCCTCGAGGTCCTGCACCCCGACCCCCGTCACGTAGGACAGGTAGCCCGGCAGCAGCGGCAGCACGCACGGGCTGAAGAAGGACAGCAGCCCGGCCGCCACCGCGATCGGCGCGGCCAGCAGCAGCGAGCCCGAGACGACCGTCTCGGTGGCGCCGGAGATCACGGCCGGCTCTTCTCCGCGTAGTCGATGAGGCCCGACAGCGTGCTCTCGGTGAGCTCGTCGGTCAGGATGCGGGCGGCGACCCGGCCCTTGGAGTCGATGATCCAGGTGGTCGGGATGGCGCGCGACGGCAGCGAGTCGCCGAAGCGCATCGTGAGCTTGCCGCCGGAGTCGACGATGCTCGGGTAGGTGATGCCCTGCGACCGGTTGAAGGCCTTCGCCGGGGCCGGCTTGTCGCGTACGAGCAGCCCGAGGAACTGCGCGTCCTTGCGCTCGTCGGCGACGGCCTTGAGCACGGGCGCCTCCTTGCGGCACGGCGGGCACCACGAGCCCCACACGTTGACGACCATGACCTTGCCCGCGTAGTCCTTCGTGGAGACCTGCGTGCCGTCGAGGTCGGGTCCGGACAGCACGGGGGCGGGCTTGCGGTCACCGGGGTCGACGGTCGTGATCTGCCCGTCGGCCGACACGTAGCCGCCGGTCGAGCCGCGCGTGCCCACGCCGCTGCACGCGGCAAGCGCGAGCGCGGCGACGACCAGGAGGGCGGCGCTCCGCAGCGGGGCCCTCATGCGCCGCCCGTGAAGCTGCCGTCGTCGACCGGCAGCAGGTGCGCGGCCGGCTCGGCGTAGGTGAAGCCCACGTACTCGTCGCCGTCGAAGGTCAGGCTGGTGATGCTGGCGAGGGTGCACTGGCGCTTGCGCGGGTCGTGCACGTAGCTGTTGCGCTCGTAGGCCTGGCGGGCGATCCACACCGGCAGCTGGTGCGACACGATGACGGCCTCGTGACCGCGGGCGGCGTCGCGGGCGTCGGCGACAGCGGCCTGCATGCGGGCGGCGATGTCGCGGTAGGGCTCGCCCCAGGACGGCCGGAACGGGTTGCGCAGCTTCCACCAGTTCTTCGGGTGGGCGAGCGCCTTGGGCTCCGCACCCACCGTGCGGCCCTCGAAGAGGTTGTCGGCCTCGATGACTCGCTCGTCGGTGACGACGGGCGCCTCGAGCAGCTCCGCGAGGGGCGCGGCCGTCTGCTGCGCGCGCTCGAGCGGGGACGACACGAGGTGGACGATCTCGTTCTTGGAGAGGTACTGCGCGGCGGCGGCGGCCATCTCGTGCCCGAGGTCGGACAGGAAGTAGCTCGGCAGCCGGCCGTAGAGGACACCCTCGGGGTTGTCGACCTCGCCGTGCCGCATCAGGTGCACGATGGTGCGTTCGCTCATGACGCGATGGTCCTCTCAGGCAGGGGGCACGGCCCGCGCGGCCGCCTCGGCGGCCGCAGGCAGGGCCGACGCCATCCTAGAGAGTGCCTCCTCGTCGTGGGACGCCGAGACGAACCAGGACTCGAACGCGCTCGGCGGCAGGTAGATCCCGGCGTCGAGCATCGCGTGGAAGAAGGCCGCGTAGCGCCACGTCTCCTGCCGCTGCACCTGGTCGAAGTCGCGGGGCACGCGGTCCAGGCCCCAGAAGACGCTGAACATGCTGCCGACGTTCGAGATCACGTGGGTGACCCCGGCGGCGGCGAGCGCCTCGCCGACCAGCTCCCGGGCCCGCGCCGACCACGCGTCGAGCCGCGCGTAGGCGGCGTCGTCGGCGTGCCGCAGCGTCGTGAGGCCCGCGGTCGTGGCGACGGGGTTCCCCGAGAGCGTGCCCGCCTGGTAGACCGGGCCGCTCGGCGCGAGCAGCTCCATGACGTCGGCGCGACCGCCGAACGCGGCCGCCGGGAAGCCACCGCCCATGACCTTGCCGAAGGTCAGCAGGTCCGGTCGCCAGCCCTCGACCGCGCCGTCGAGGCCCCAGTGGCCCGACCGGGTGACGCGGAAGCCGGTCATGACCTCGTCGCTCACGAGCAGCGCGCCGTGCGCGCGGCACGTCTCGGCGAGGAACCCGTTGAACCCGGGGTCCGGCGAGACGACGCCCATGTTGCCGGCAGCGGCCTCGGTGATGACGCAGGCGATCTCGTCGCCGAGCTCGGCGAACGCCGCCGTGACCGCCTCGCGGTCGTTGTACGGCAGGACGACGGTGTCGGCCGTGACGTGCGCCGGGACGCCGGGCGTGCCCGGGATGCCGAGGGTGACGACGCCCGAGCCTGCCTCGGCGAGCAGCGCGTCGACGTGGCCGTGGTAGCAGCCCGCGAACTTCACGACCCGGTCGCGGCCCGTGAAGCCGCGGGCGAGCCGGATCGCCGACATCGTGGCCTCGGTGCCCGACGACACGAGCCGCACGGAGTCGGCGGGGGTGCGGGCGACGATCTCCTCGGCCAGCTCGACCTCGGGCGTGCTCGGGGTGCCGAAGGACGTGCCGCGCGCCGCGACCGCCGTGACCGCCTCGATGACGGTCGGGTGCGCGTGGCCGAGCAGCATCGGTCCCCACGACCCGACGAGGTCGAGGTAGCGCGTGCCGTCGACGTCGGTCAGCCAAGGCCCGGACGCGTGCGCCATGAACCGCGGCGTGCCGCCCACGGAGCGGAACGCCCGCACCGGCGAGTTGACGCCGCCGGGCGAGACGGCGCGGGCACGGTCGAACCACTGCTCGGAGGCGGGGTGCTCCGAGGGGGTCGCGGACGGCGAGGTGTCGGCCATGGGTCCATCCTCCCGCCCGGCCCAAGACCGTAACCTCATGGGGCGTCCGTCGTTGCAGTCAGAGGTGGTCCCGGCCGGGTGGTGTGGCTCACTTCTCGTCGGTAACATTCGGTGACCGCGGTCTCCCCGCTCGACCGCGTAGGAGGAACAACAGATGGCTGCACGGACGCTCAGTCGCTGGCAGAAGGCCGGTGCCCTCGCGCCCATGACCGTCCTCGTCGTCGCGTGGGGCGCCGCCCTCACGAACTCGGGCCTCGCCACGGCCGACGAGCGTGGCGCCGGCGCGACGGACGTCGAGGTCCCCTCCTCCGCCATCGAGCGGCCCGCCAGCGTGCAGGACACGCCGGCCGGCATCGACGGCAAGGCCGGTGCCGCGGGCGCCCTGTCGACGCTGTCGACCAACGGCATCCCGTCGGCCGCCCTCACCGCCTACCGCCAGGCCGAGTCGCTCCTCGACCGCGCCGCGCCGAAGTGCAACCTGCCCTGGAACCTCGTCGCCGCCATCGGCCGCGTCGAGTCGAACCACGGCCGCACCGGCGGCAACTCGCTCGACAACTCCGGCGTGGCGCGCCCGGGCGTCTACGGCATCCCGCTCGACGGCCGCAACGGCACCGCCCGGATCACCGACACCGACGACGGTGCCCTCGACAAGGACCGCGTCTACGACCGGGCCGTCGGCCCGATGCAGTTCATCCCCGGCACGTGGCGCGCCGTGGCGGTCGACGCCGACAACGACGGTCGCAAGAACCCGCAGGACATCGACGACGCGGCCACCGCGGCCGGCATCTACCTGTGCTCGGGCAACGCCGACCTGTCGACGCGCGACGGCGCCGCGAAGGCGGTCAAGCGCTACAACAACTCCGACTCCTACGTCGACCTCGTCCTGCGCATCTCGGACGCCTACGCGAGCGGCGACTTCACGTCGTCGCCCAACGGCACCACGACCGCGCCGGTCCTGACGCAGAGCTCGCTCGACCAGACGCTCTCGAAGGGTGCCCGCGACCGCGCGGCCCGCGAGGAGCAGAAGGCCACGAAGCCGCCGAGCAAGGGTGGCGGCGGCAGCACCGGCGGCGGCACGGGCGGCTCGACCGGTGGCAGCACCGGCGGCGGCACGGGCGGCACCGGCGGCGGCTCGACCGGCGGCAGCGGCGGCAACCCCGTGACCGGTGGCTCGTCCACGGTCGGCGGCGCCGTCCAGGGCGCCGTGGGGAACACGCCCCTCGCGCCGGTCACCAAGCCGGTCACCGACCTGCTCTCCGCGACCGAGGCCAACCTGCGGTGCCTGCTCAAGTACCCGCTGGGCCAGCCCAAGGACAAGTTCGACCAGTGCGTGTACGACCTGACGCACTGACGGTCTGAGCCACGACGGCCCCGCGCTCGCTCCGGCGAGGCGGGGCCGTCGTGCGTCCCGGACGGATCCCTCAGGCCTGCAGGCGGCGGGCGACCTCGGCCGCCCAGTACGTCAGCACGACGTCGGCGCCGGCGCGCCGGATCGAGGTGACGGTCTCGTCGATCGCGCGCTCGCGGTCGATCCAGCCGCGCTCGGCGGCGGCCTCGACCATCGCGTACTCCCCCGACACGTTGTACGCCGCGACCGGGACCTGGACGTGCTCGCGCACGAGCGCGATGAGGTCGAGGTAGCCCAGGGCAGGCTTGACCATGACCAGGTCGGCACCCTCGGCGACATCGAGCAGCGTCTCGCGCAGCGCCTCCCGCGCGTTGGCGGGGTCCTGCTGGTAGGTGCGCCGGTCGCCCTGCAGCGAGGAGTCGACCGCCTCGCGGAACGGGCCGTAGAACGCCGAGGCGTACTTCGCGGCGTACGCCAGCACCGCGACGTCCTGGTGTCCGTCGGCGTCGAGCGCGGCCCGGATCCTGCCGACCTGGCCGTCCATCATGCCGCTGGGCGCGACGACGTGCGCCCCCGCCTGCGCCTGGACGACGCCCATCCGCGCGTAGATCTCGAGCGTCGCGTCGTTGTCGACCCGACCGGCGTCGTCCAGGACGCCGCAGTGGCCGTGGTCGGTGAACTCGTCGAGGCACAGGTCGGCCATCACGAGCAGGTCGTCGCCGACCTCGTCCCGGGCGTCGGCGAGCGCGACGTTCAGGATGCCGTCGGGGTCGAGCGCCCCGGAACCCGTGGCGTCCTTGCGCTCGGGCACCCCGAACAGCATGACCCCGCCCAGCCCCAGGTCGGCGGCCTCACGGACCGCCGCGCGGGCCGAGGCGCGGGAGTGCTGCACGACGCCCGGCATGCTCGAGATCGGTCGTGGCTCGTCGACGCCCTCGGCGACGAAGAGCGGCAGCACGAGCTGCGACGGCTCGGTCCGCGTCTCGCGCACGAGCCGGCGCATGGCCGGGCTCGTGCGCAGCCGACGCGGCCGCTGGGCGGGGTACCCGGTCACGCCTTGCGCCGCGACGACGGACGCTTCTGGGACGGCTTCAGCACGGGCTCGCCCGCCTCCAGGAACGCCAGCCGGCGGGCGGCACCGAACTCGGCGAGCGCGTCGGCCAGGACCTCGACCGACGGCTTCTCGGCGAGGACGTCGACCCGCAGGCCGTGCTCCTCCGCGGTCTTCGCCGTGGCCGGACCGATGCACGCGATGATCGTCGACGCGTGCGGCTTGCCCGCGATGCCGACCAGGTTGCGCACGGTCGAGCTCGAGGTGAAGAGCACGGCGTCGAACTTGCCGGTCTTGATCGCCTCGCGCGTCGGCGCCGGCGGCGGGGCCGCCCGGACGGTGCGGTAGGCCGTCACGTCGTCGACCTCCCAGCCGAGCTCGACGAGCCCGGCGACGAGGTTCTCGGTCGCGATGTCGGCCCGCGGCAGGAAGACGCGGTTGATCGGGTCCAGCAGCTCGTCGTAGGGCGGCCAGTCCTCGAGCAGGCCGGCGGCGGACTGCTCGCCGGACGGGACGAGGTCGGCGCGGATGCCCCACGTGCCGATCGCCTCGGCGGTCTTGTCGCCGACCGCGGCGATCTTCAGGCCCGAGAACGCCCGGGCGTCGAGGCCGTACTCGTCGAACTTCTCGCGCACGGCCTTGACGGCGTTGACGCTCGTGAAGACGACCCACTCGTACCGGCCCTCGACGAGGCCGCGGACGGCCTTGTCCATCTGCTGCGGGTTGCGGGGCGGCTCGACCGAGATGGTCGGCACCTCCTCGGACACCGCGCCGTAGGAGCGCAGCCGCGCCGCGAGGCCCGCCGACTGCTCCTTGGTGCGCGGCACGAGCACGCGCCAGCCGTACAGCGGCTTGGTCTCGAACCACGACAGCGCCTCGCGCATCGTGACGACCTGGCCGACCACCGTGATCGCCGGCGAGGTCATGCCGGCCTCGTCCGCGTCGGCGGCGATGTCGGCGAGGGTCGAGACGACCGTGGTCTGCTCCGTCGTGGTCCCGACGCGCGTCATCGCGACGGGCGTCTGCGGCGACCGGCCGGCCTCGACCAGCCCCTCGGCCACCTCGCCGATCCGCTTGACCGCCGAGAGCAGCACGAGCGTGTCGTCACCCGCGTGGTCGCTCCAGTCGATCGTCGCGTCCCCGACGCTGACGACGCGGTACTCGCGGTGCTGGCGGTTCGTGAGCGGCACGCCCGCGTAGGCGGGGACCGCGGAGACCGACGAGACGCCGGGGACGACCTCGAAGGAGATGCCGGCCTTGGCGCAGGCCGCGGCCTCCTCGGGGCCCGTGGCGTACGTGAACGGGTCGCCGCTGATGAGCCGGACGACGTGCGCCCCGGTCTTGGCGTGCTTGACCACGAGCCGGGCGCGCGCCGCGTGCGTCAGGACGTCGCCGTCCTCGTTCGTGCCGCCGTCGACGATCTCGACGTCGCGCGTCACGAGGGCAGCCTGCTCGGGCTGCTCGGTGATGACGACGTCGGCCTGCTCGAGCAGCTCGGCGGCACGCACCGTCAGCAGGCTCGCGTCGCCAGGTCCCGTGCCGACGAAGCTCACGTGGCCCAGCGGGGCCTTGCGTCGCGTCGGGCGAGGGTTCTCCTGGTCGGCACGCGTCGCGGTGTCGCCGAGGGTCTGAACGGTCACAGTGCTCTTCTTCCTGGTCTGCCGGGTGGAGGTCATGAGGCGTCGCCCATCAGGTCGGCGGCGCCCTCGGCGAGCATCTCGGCAGCGAGACGCTCCCCGACCGCGGCGGCCTCGTGCGGGAGGCCGGTCGCGGAGAGGCGGATGGAGGGGTTGCCGGTCACGTCGGACACGACGGCGCGGAGCCAGAGCTCGTCGCCGTCGTCGCCCCACGCGATCTCGGCGAGGGCGCCCACGGGGGCGCTGCAGCCGGCCTCGAGGGTCGCGAGCAGGCTGCGCTCGGCGGTGACGGCGGCCCGGGTGGGCGCGTCGTCGAGGCCGGCGAGCAGGGCGAGCGTCGCGGCGTCGTCGGCGCGGCACTCGACGGCCAGGGCTCCCTGGCCGGGGGCGGGGAGGACCTGGATCGGGTCGAGCACCTCGGTGGCGTCGCCCTCGCGTCCCAGGCGCAGCAGCCCGGCCCGGGCGAGGACGACCGCGTCGAGCTCGCCGCCGGAGACCTTGGCCATGCGGGTGTCGACGTTGCCGCGCACCGGCACCACCTCGACCCCGAGGCCGAGGGCGTTGATCTGGGCCGCGCGGCGCGGGGAGCCCGTACCGACCCGGTCGCCGGCACCGAGCTCGCCCAGGGTGAGGCCGTCGCGCGCCACGAGGACGTCGCGCGGGTCCTCGCGCGGCGGGATCGCGGCGAGCGCGAGGCGGGGGTCGGGCGTGGTCGGGATGTCCTTGAGCGAGTGCACCGCCACGTCGACCTCGCCGCGCACGAGCGCCTCGCGCAGCGCCGCGACGAAGACGCCCGTGCCGCCGAGCTCGCTCAGCAGCGTCGTGCGGTCACGGTCGCCCTCGGTCGAGACCGTGACGAGCTCGACCGGCACCCCGGTGAGCTCGGTCAGGCGGGTCGCGACCTGTCCGGACTGGGTCGTGGCGAGCGCGCTCGCGCGCGTGCCGATGCGGACGACGCGCTGGTCGGTGCCGGCGGTCATGCGTCGTCACCTCCCACGCGGGAGACGGCCTCGACGGCGGACTGGTCGAGCGCGAACAGGTCGGCGAGCGCGTCGGCGTACGTGAGGCCGGACGGACCGTCGACGAGCTGCTGCACGCGGACCGTCGGGGCGTGGATGAGCTTGTCCGCGACGCGCCGCAGGGCCTGGCGGACCTGGGCCTGCTGCGCGTCGTCGAGCCCGGGCAGCCGGCTCAGCAGCCGCTCCAGCTCGGCGTCGACGACGCCCGTGGCCATCGTGCGCAGCGCCACGACGGTCGGGGTGACGCGCGAGGCGGCCTTGGCTGCGAGGAAGCTGCGGACCTCGTCGTCGACGATGTGCCGCACCTGCTCGACGTCGGCCGCCAGCTCGGCGTTCTCCGACAGCTCGGACAGGGTGACCAGGTCGATGTGCCGGACGCCCGGGACCTCAGCGACGGCAGGGTCGACGTCGCGCGGCAGCGCCAGGTCGATGATCGTCATCTCCCGGCCCTGGCTCGCGCGCTCGACCCGCTCGCGGTCGAGGACGACGCCCGCGGCGCCCGTGCAGCTGATGACGACGTCCGCCGCCGCGAGCTCGACGTCCATCGCCTGCCAGCGGACGGCGCTCACGCCGAACGTGGCGACGAGCTCGTAGGCACGCTGGAAGGTGCGGTTGGCGACCATGATCCGGGCCGGGTCGACGCCGCGCTCGACGAGCGTGCGGACCGCGAGGCTGGCCATCGTGCCGGCGCCCGCGACGAGGAACCGCGTGGACGGCTCGTCGACGACCGCACCGGCCGCGGCGAGCCCCGCCGTGACGGTCGACGGCGCGAGCCGGTCGATGCCGGTCTCGGAGTGACCGCGCTTGCCGATGCGCAGCGCCTGCTGGAACAGCGAGTTGAGCGCCGAGCCGACGGTCGACTCCGCCTGGCCGGTGTGCAGCGCCTGGCGGACCTGGCCGAGGATCTGGCTCTCGCCGAGGATCATCGAGTCGAGCCCCGCGGCGACGGAGAACAGGTGCGCGACGGCCGCGTCGTCGTAGTGGACGTACGCGAGCCGGGCGAGCTGCTCGCGGTCGAGCCCGGCGTGCTCGCCGAGCAGGCGCGAGATGTCCTCGAGGGCGCTGTGGAAGCGGTCGGACTCGACGTAGACCTCGACGCGGTTGCACGTCGAGATGACCGCCGACTCCGTGACCGGCGCCGTCTCCAGCACCCGGTGCGCGAGCTTGACGGCGGCGTCGGTGTCGAGCGACGCGCGCTCGAGCACGTCGATCGGCGCGGACCGGTGGGACATGCCCACGACCAGCACGCTCATGCGGAAGCCTCCCTGTCGTCGGCGGGAGCAGCCGTGCGGCGCTGCTCGTGGTAGGCGAGGATCTGCAGCTCGATCGAGAGGTCGACCTTGCGCAGCTCGACGTGGTCGGGCACCTGCACGACGGCGGGCGCGAAGTTCAGGATGCTCGTGACGCCGGCGGCGACGAGCACGTCGGCGACCTCCTGGGCGGCCTCGGCCGGGGTCGCGATGACGGCGATCGAGACCGACCGCTCGCGCACGATCTCGTCGAGCCGCTCGATCGGCTCGACCCGGACGTCGCCGACGGTGCTGCCGACCCGCGCCGCGTCCGCGTCGAGGACGGCCGCGATGCTGATGCCGCGCGAGCCGAAGCCCTGGTAGGTCGACAGCGCGGTGCCCAGGTTGCCGGCGCCGACGATGACGACGTCCCAGGTCTGGGTCTGCCCGAGCTCACGCGCGATCTGGTAGCGCAGGTACTCGACGTCGTAGCCGACCCCACGGGTGCCGTAGGAGCCCAGGTAGGACAGGTCCTTGCGCAGCTTCGCCGGGTTGACGCCGGTCGCCTCGGCGAGGTCGACCGACGAGCAGGTGGCGACACCCGCATCGGCCAGCGTGCCGAGCGCCCGCAGGTACAGCGGGAGCCGGGCCACGGTGGCCTCGGGGATGCCACGCTCGGTCGGGCCGACGCCGGGCCGGGCGTTGCGCAGAAGGGTCACGGTTCTCCATCGCGCCCCCGACGGGGATTGCCCCGAGGTGCCGGGGCTGCAGAGGCGCACGGACCAGTTTAAGAGCTTGTGAACGCGTGGACAAAATCGTGACGGGGCCGCGTGCAGTGCATCACACCGACCGTGGTAGGGCGAGCCGGTCAGTCGCGCGTCGTGAGGGCGGCGCGCAGGCGGTCCGCGTCGACCCGCCAGAAGTCGTGCTGCTGCCCGTCGACGAAGGTCACCGGCACCTGGTCGCCGAAGCGCGCGACCAGGTCGGGATCGGTGTCGACGTCGACCCGGACCCAGGTGTCGCCGGTCGTCCCGACGACGTCGGCCACGACCCGCTCGGCGACCTCGCAGAGGTGGCAGCCGGCGCGGGAGTAGACGACCACGCGGGCCGCGTCGGCGTCGCGCGGCCCTGCGGCGGCACTCACTCCGGGCCCAGCCCCAGGACGTCGCGGCGGGCGAGGGCGCGCAGCCGCCCCTTCGCGACCTTGCCGGTCGGTGAGTGCGGCAGGTCGGCGACGACCACGACGCGAGTCGGCCGCTTGAACCGCGCGAGGTTGCGCGCGGCCGCGTCGTGGACGGCCTGCTCGACCGTCGCGGGGTCCGCCCCCTGCGTCGGGACGACGAACGCCAGGACCGCCTCGCCGGTCTCCTCGTCGGGCACGCCCACGACCGCGGTCTGCTCGACGCCGTCGACGTCGGCCAGGACGGCCTCGACCTCGGCCGGGTACACGTTGAAGCCCGACACGATGACGAGCTCGCGCAGCCGGTCGACGAGGACGAGCTCGCCGCCGTCGGTCAGGTAGCCGACGTCGCCCGTGGCGTACCAGCCGTCGGGGCCGGGACCGTCGGCCCGGTCCGGCCAGTAGCCGGAGAAGAGGTTGTCGCCACGGACCCAGATCTGCGCGGGGTCCTGCGAGGGCCGCCCGTCGGCGTCGAGCACCCTGAGCTCGACACCGGGCAGGGGCGAGCCGACGCTCGGCACGACGGTCGTGCCCGCGCTGCGCTCGCTCGCGAGCGTCGCGGTGACGACGGGGGCGGCCTCGGTGAACCCGTAGCCCTGCTCGACGGCGTGCCCGCTGGACTCCTGGAACTCGCGCGCGAGCTCGGGATCGAGCGTCGACGCGCCGGACAGCACCGTGCGGACACCGGTCAGCGCCTCGCGCAGCTCGGGACGTCCGGCCCACGCCGCGACGACGGGCGGGGCGAGCGCGAGGTTCGTGATGCCCTCGGCCCGGACCAGCTCCAGCAGGCCGGCCGGGTCGAAGCGCTCGACGAGCACGGTCCGGGCGCGCTGACGCACGGCCTGGCCCAGCACGGCGTTGAGGCCGTAGACGTGGAACATGGGCAGCAGGCCGAGCGCGACGTCGTCGGACGTCAGCGGCGGCGGCTCGATCGCCGCGGTCTGCTCGATGTTGGCCAGCAGCGCCCGGTGCGACAGCATGGCGCCACGCGGCCGCCCGCTCGTGCCGGACGTGTAGAGGATGACGGCGGTCGCCTCCGGGTCACGCGGCGCCGCCGGGGCGGTGCCCGGGGCCGCGGCCAGGAAGTCGTCGAACGAGGTCTCGCCCGCCTCGGCCGGGGCGCCGTCGACGACGACCTCGACGTCGTGGTCGCCGGAGGCCAGGGCCTCGCGCAGCTGGGCCACGCCGTGGTCGTCGCAGAGGACGACCCGGGCCCCGCTGTCGGCGAGCATCCGGGCGATCTCCGGCGCGGTGGACCGCGGGTTGACCGGCACGGCGACCATGCCACCGCGCAGGATCCCGAAGTAGGCGATCGGCAGGTCGACCCGGTTCGCCATGACGAGGGCGACCCGCGCGCCCGCGACCAGGCCCCGGCCGAGCAGGCCGCGGGCCACGGCCGTCGCCTTCTCGTCGAGCTCGGCCCAGGTGACCTCGCGGCGGTCCGGGCGCAGCTCGACGAGCGCGACCTCGTGCGGGACGTCGCGCGCGGCCTCCGCGACGAGCTCACTCAGGTTGACCCTCACGTGGTCGAGTCAACCACAGCGCCCACGACGGCTCAGGAGATCTCCTTGAACCACGCCTCGCCCCCGACGAACACGATCTCGGCGGTCTTCGTCGAGCCGCACATCCGGTAGTCGCGGAACTGGATGTGCGTCGAGCGGTCGTAGTGGCTCATGATCTCGGCCACGACCTTCTGCGTCGCGGTGTCGCCGAGCGCGCCGGCGGCTTCGTACATCGCTCCGAGGGTGACCTCGACCTGGGCGGTGCCGGCCGAGAACAGCTTGCGCGACGTGGCGTCGAGCGTGTCGGCGCGGTCGACGGCCGGCAGGTCCTCGTAGGAGACGACCGCCGCGACGTTCGACGGCCAGGCGCAGTTCTGCGCCGCCTGGCGGACGACGAGCCGCTGCGTGCGGGTCTTGGTGCGGGTGCCGCTCCACCGGCCCTTCGACCGGACCTTGTACTTCACCGTCGTGGTGACGGCGTAGGTCGCGGCCTTCAGGCGCACCGAGCGCACGTTGCGGGCCACGGTGCGGCCGGCCTTGCGCACGGTCAGGCGTGACGACGTGACCTTCGTGCTGCGCGAGGCCGAGACCTTCGGCTTGACGACGGTCGAGCCCTGGTAGGCGAGCGTCGACGTGGTGATGGTGCGGATCGTGATCGAGCTGGCCGCCTGGGCCGGCGCACCGGTCAGGACCGTGGTCCCGAGCACGACGACGGCGACGGCGGACGTCATGAGACGACGCATGGTGGTTCTCTTCTCCCTCAGATGAACCGTGCGCGCCGCCCCGATCACTCCCTCGCGCGCGGTGCGGCCTCCCAACCGCAGCACCAGGGTAGAGCCGCACGGACCTCTCGCGCCAGTCCTGGCGCCCGGCGTCCGAGGACCTGCTCAGGGGCCTGTCCCGCGCACCGCTCGCCGGATAGGGTCGGGACATGACAGCCGAGCACGCCCGGCCCCGCAACCTGCGCCGCCGTTCGATGCTGGCCGGTCAGGCCTCCGCGGCCGCCGCCGAGGTCGAGTCGGCGCTCGAGCCGGGGGCCGACTCGACGGCCGCCGCGTTCTTCGACGTCGACAACACCGTCATGCAGGGCGCGTCGATCTTCCACCTCGCGAAGGGCCTGCACCAGCGCGACTTCTTCACGACCGGCGACATCCTGCGCGCGGCCTGGCAGCAGGTGTACTTCCGGGTCGCCGGCGTCGAGGACCCCGAGCACATCGCGAAGGCACGGTCGTCCGCGCTCGCGTTCATCGCCGGTCACCCCGCGAGCGAGCTGGAGGAGATCGCCGAGGAGATCTTCGACGAGCAGATGGCGTCGCGGATCTGGCCCGGCACGCGGGCCCTCGCGCAGCAGCACCTCGACGCGGGCCAGCGGGTCTGGCTCGTGACCGCCGCACCGGTCGAGATCGCCCGCGTCATCGCCCGCCGGCTCGGCCTCACCGGGGCGCTCGGCACGGTCGCCGAGCAGGTCGACGGCGTCTACACCGGGGAGCTCGTGGGCGAGATGCTGCACGGGGAGGGCAAGGCCGTGGCGGTCCGCGAGATCGCCGAGCGCGAGGGACTCGACCTCGCGCGCTGCTCCGCCTACTCCGACTCCAGCAACGACCTGCCGATGCTGTCGCTCGTCGGCCACCCCTGCGCCGTCAACCCGGACCGGCGCCTGCGCGAGCACGCCCGGGCCGAGGGCTGGCAGGTCCGGGACTACCGCACGGGCCGCAAGGTGGCCCTCCTCGGCGGCCGCACCGCGGCGGCCGGCGCCGCCCTCGCCGGCACCTGGCAGGCCGCCCGCTGGATTCGTCGGAACCGCTGACGCGGACCCATCCCGTCCCGTACAGTCGGGCCAGGGAGGGGACATGCAGGGAGACTTCGTGCCGTTGCGCCGTCTGGTGGCGCTCGCGGCGGCCTGCCCGGACGACGTCCGGCTCTCCATGGTGCTCGCGAGCGTCGGCCCCGCCGGCAGCAGCCCCGGGTCCAGCCCGACCCTCGGCCCCGACGGCGCCCCGGACGACGACGCCAACGCGGCCCGGCTGCGCGCCCTCGTCGACCTGGCGCGCGAGGGCGACGCCGAGGCGTTCGGCCAGCTCTACGACCACTACGTCTCCTCGATCTACCGCTTCGTCTACTACCGCGTCGGCTCCCCGCAGCTCGCCGAGGACCTGACGAGCGAGACCTTCGTCCGCGGCCTGCGCGCGATCCAGCGCTTCAGCTGGCAGGGCAAGGACTTCGGCGCGTGGCTGACCACGATCGCCCGCAACCTCGTGGCCGACCACTACAAGTCGAGCCGCGCCCGGCTCGAGCTGGTCTCCGACGACGTCCCCGAGGGGCCGCAGACGGCGCCGAGCCCCGAGGAGGACGTCATGTCGCTCCTCACCAACGAGATGCTCTTCGAGGCCGTCAACACGCTGCCGGCCGAGCAGCGCGACTGCGTGCTCATGCGCTTCATCCAGGGCCTGAGCATCGCGCAGACCGCCGCCGCGCTCGACCGCAGCGAGGGCGCCATCAAGCAGCTCCAGCTGCGCGCGGTGCGCAACCTCGCGAAGGCGATGCCGGAGGGGATCCGATGACGTCGATCGCGCACGACCGAACCCGTAACCTCCTGGTCATCTCCGTCGTTGTCCCCGGTGAGACCAGCTCCCTGACCGTGAGGACGATCCGATGACCCGGCGCAACGACGAGGCGCAGGCCTTCGACGAGGCCTGGGAGCGGCACGCCGCCGGGCGCTCGCTCGGCCCGACGTCCGTCGAGGTCGCCGAGCTGGTCCGCGCCGCGGAGCTGCTGTGCGCCACGGCCGACGCGCAGCCGCGCGAGACCTTCCGGGTCGACCTGCGCGAGCGCCTGATGGCCGAGGCCGCCACCGTCCTCGTCGCCGCTCCGGCCGCCGACCGGGCGCCGGTCACGCGCCGGCCCGAGCGGTCCCACCCGGCCCGCCGTCGCCTGGCCGGCCTGGCCGCTGCCGCCGTCGCCGCCCTCGGCGGTGTCGGCCTCGTCACGAGCAGCGCCTCCGCCGTCCCCGGCGACACGCTCTACTCGGTCAAGCGCGGCGTCGAGAACGTCGAGCTGTCCCTCCGCCGCGGACCGGAGTCGCAGGGCGCCTACCAGCTCGAGCGCGCCACGGAGCGGCTCCGCGAGGCCAAGGTCCTGGCCCGCGAGGGCGACCCCACGTCCGAGCAGCGAGTCGCCGACGTCCTCGACGACTTCAGCACCCAGGCCGACGCCGGCTCCGAGGAGCTCCTCGACGTCTACTCGACCGACGGCTCGGACCGCGCGGTCTCGACGCTGGGCGCCTTCACGACCAGCGCGGCCCAGGACCTCACGTCCCTCGACGCCGCGCTCGAGGGCAGCACGGTCGACCCGCTGGAGCGGGCCAAGGACACCGTCCGCGACCTGGCCAAGCAGGTCTCGAGCATCTGTGGCTCGTGCACCGACATCGCCTCGCTCGCCGCGGTGACGACGCCGCAGACCGTCGGCCGGCCCGACCCGCAGCCGACCCAGCCCGCCGCGAAGACCAAGGCCAGCGCGCCGAAGAGCTCCGGCTCGACGAGCACGCCGCGCAGCCCGTCGTCCACGTCGCCGCTGCCGAGCATCGTCCCGACGCTGCCGAAGCCGTCGACCAGCACGAAGCCGCCGACCCTCGGCGACGTCGTGGGCGGGGTCACCGACCCGCTGCTGGGCGGTCTCCTGGGCAACGAGAAGCAGAAGGGCCTCGTCCCCGGTCTGCTCGGCGGCCTCACCGGCAAGTAGTCCCGGCCCGGGACCGGCCCGACCCTCGCTCGCGCGCCGATCGAGGTATGTCTCGCGACTCAGAGGAGGCTTCCCCCGACCGGCTGCGGTTTACCCGCTCAAGCGGGTAAACCACGCCCCGCCGCACAACCGATCGAGGCAAACCTCGCGACTCAGGGCGAATTTCCCTCGATCGGGTCCGGTTTACCCGCTTGAGCGGGTAAACCGCGGACCGTCGGCGCGGGTCAGAAGAAGGCGTTGCCGCGGTCGACGAGCAGGGCGTAGAGCGTCTGCTGGATGGTCTCGCGCACCTGGTCGGTGACGTTGAACAGCAGCATCGGGTCGTCGGCGGCGTCGGGCTCGTAGGCGTCGGTGCGGATCGGCTCGCCGAACTCGATGATCCACTTGCTCGGCAGCGGGACCAGCCCGAGCGGGCCGAGCAGGGGGAAGAACGGCGTGATCGGCAGGTAGGGCAGGCCGAGCAGACGGGCGAGCGACGGCACGTTGCCGACGAGCGGGTAGATCTCCTCGGCGCCGACGATCGAGACGGGGATGATCGGGACCTGCGCGCGCATCGCCGACGACACGAACCCGCCGCGGCCGAAGCGCTGCAGCTTGTAGCGCTCGGCGAACGGCTTGCCGATGCCCTTGAAGCCCTCGGGCCACACCCCCGCGAGCTCGCCCGTCGTGAGCAGGCGCTCGGCGTCCTGCGTGCACGCGAGCGTCGCGCCGATCTTGCGGGCGACCTGACCGACGAAGGGCAGCGCGAACACGAGGTCGGCACCGAGCGGGCGCAGGTCGCGTCGGGCGTACTTCTTGACGGCGTAGCCCGTGATCAGGCCGTCGATCGGCACGGTGCCCGAGTGGTTGGCGACGAGCAGCGCCCCACCTTCGACGGGGATGTTCTCGGCGCCGCGCACCTCGAGCCGGAACCACTTCTCGGCGATCGGCTCGACGGCCGCGACGAGGACCTCGGCGATCTCGGGGTCGAAGCCGAACTCGTCGACCTCGTAGTCGCCCGCCAGGCGCTTGCGCAGGGCCGACACGGCGGTCGCGAGGCGTCGCTCCCAGTCGGTGCCCAGGATGCGCTGGGCGGCCTGGACGATCGCGACGACGACCTCCTCGACCGGCAGCCCGGGCATCGAGGCCGGTCCGGCCGTGCGGGTCTCGCGTGCGGCCTCCTCGGCCGCCTCCGCCGCGGCGCGGGCGGCGTCCTCGTCGGTGACCGCGCGCAGCCGCGGGCCGTCGGCCTCGGGCGGGGTCGCGGTGGGTCGCTGGGCGCCCCGGCTCGCCGCGGACGACCGTCGGCCGGTGCCGGACGCGGTCCGCTTGGCGGCGGGCCTGCCGGCCGCGGTCTTGCGGGCCGACGGCTTGGTCGCCGCCTGCTTCGCGGCGGCCTTCGTGGCAGTGGACTTCGAGGCGGGGGACTTCGAGGCGGGGGACTTCTTCGCGGCCGTCTTCTTCGCCGGTTGCGCGGCAGCGGGCTTGGCCTTGGTGACGGGCTTGCGCGGGGTCGCGGCACCGCCCGCGAGCGAGCGCGCCGCAGCGGACGGCGAGGAGCCCTTGCCCCCGCGGCCGGCGGCGCCCGTGGTGCCGATCGTGCGACGTTCGTCGTTCATCCGCGCGCCCCCAGGACGGCGAGGAGGCCCGGGCGGACCGCGGCGCGGAACTCCTCGAAGACCTCCTCGGTCGTGTGCTGCAGCTCGTAGCCGAAGATGTCGCGCAGCGCCGTGGTGTCGACGACGCGACCGTGCGTGAGGAGCCGGTGCAGGTCCGGCGAGATCTTGCCACCCATCGCGGACACGACGCGGCTCGCGGCGGCGGCGAAGCCCGGCAGCGGCAGCGGGAGCACCGGCTTGCCGAGGCGGCGGGCGATCTGCGACAGCAGCAGCACGCCGTCGCCGGCGGCGTTGAACGTGCCGGGCCGGTCGCGGACGACGGACTCGGTCAGGATCGCGAGCGCGTCGTCGAGGTGCAGGAACTGCAGGCGCGGGTCGAACCCGATCGCCGCGGGCAGCACCGGGTTGAGCAGGTAGCTGCGCATCGGCGTCTCGATCTCGGGGTGCAGCACCTGGGCGGCGCGCACCGTCGTGATGATGACGTCGGGACGACGCCGGGCGAAGCCTCGGGTGTAGCCCTCGGCCTCGACGAGGTCCTTGGGGAACCCCGAGCGCACGCCGCCGCGGGCGAGGTCGGACTCGCTGAACAGCGCCGGGTCGCGCGGCGACGAGCCGTAGACCGCGGTGTTCGAGCCGAGCACGAGCTTCGTGACGGTCGACGACCGCTGGCAGGCCGCGAGGACCTGCATCGTGCCGATGACGTTGCGCTCCTTGGCGCCGCTGCCGCCGCGGCTGGGCGCGGGCGCGAGGTCGAGGTGCACGACGGTGTCGATGTCCTCGACGGCCATGACCTTGGCCACGACCGGCGTCCGGATGTCGGCGCGGACGAACTTCACGCCGCCGAGCTCGCCCGCGGGCGGGCGCATGTCGATGCCCACCACACGGTCGACCCCGCCCGCCTCGCCGAGGTCGGCGAGGGCGCGCGAGACGCGGGACGCCAGGGTGCCGGACACACCCGTGACGAGGACGACTCGGCCCATGGACTTACTTGCCGAGGCGGCGGCGCTGCACCCGGGTGCGCTTGAGCATCTTGCGGTGCTTCTTCTTGGACATCCGCTTGCGGCGCTTCTTGATGACTGAACCCACGAACAAACCTTCTGAGAGAACGGGACCTGACTGAGAGGTCAGGATATATGCGGGCGCGACGCGGTCGTCGCGCGGCTCAGCCGGCCTGGAAGTAGGAGTTCTTGAGGTACTCCTCGACCGCCTTCTCCGGCACGCGGAACGACCGTCCCACGCGGACGGCCTCGAGCTCGCCGGCGTGCACGAGTCGGTACACGGTCATCTTCGAGACACGCATCTGCTCGGCCACCTCGGCCACGGTCAGGAACGTCGTCCCGGCCATGCGCACCACCTGCTTCCTGGTCGGCACGCGCGCTCTCCGGCTTCCCCACCGGAGAGGAAGCGCGCGTGCCTGGTGGAAGCGTAGTGGTTCCTGTGACCTCTGGGGTACTCGTTGAAGAAGTCGGGCCCTGGGACCCGGGTCACCGGGTCAGGCGAGGGACGCGAGGACGACCAGGACGCCGGCGAGCAGCAGCACCAGGACGAGTGCCCCGAGGCAGCCCAGCAGCGCCCCGAGACCGGCCCGCTTCTGCGGCACCGGACCCATCGCGCCGGGCAGGAACGTCAGCACCGGCGCGGCGTAGAACACGTCGACGGTCTGGCCCGGGGCGGCCTGGATCCGCTGCTCGGCCTGGCCGTACGTCCACAGCCACTGGCACCTGGCGGCGACGACGTGCTCGCCGGGGTGGATCGGCAGCACCTGCTCGCCGTACCGGGCCGGCAGCGGGTAGCCGTCGATCGTGACGCTCGGCGTCAGCAGGCTGCTCGTCATGGCGTTGCCCTGCAGGGTGAGGCGCAGGAAGGCGGGCTGGTCGGGCGCTGGCGTGGTCACCGGACCATCGTGCACCACGCGGCGACCGTCTAGAGGACGGGATCGAGACCGAGCAGCGGGAAGACCTCGGTGCGCGCGGCCTGGATGGAGCGGTCGAGCCAGCTCGCCGGGTCGTAGCCGAGCTCCCAGGCCCGGAACGACGCCGAGCGGCCGTCGCCCATCCGGTGCGGGGCCGCCACCCCTCGCAGCCGCTGCACGACGTCGCGGAACTCCTGAGGTGTCGGCGTCTCGACGTCGACGTCGACCCCCGCGACGAGCGCCAGCAGGTGCGTCCACGCCCGCGGCACGACCTCGGCCACGGCGTAGCCGCCGCCGCCCGTCGCGACCCAGCGCCCGCCCGGCACCTCGTCGGCGAGCTCGCGCAGCGCGACGTACGAGGCACGCTGCGCGTCGACGCTGAGCATCAGGTTCGTCAGCGGGTCGTCCATGTGCGAGTCGCAGCCGTGCTGGGTGACGAGCACGTCGGGGCGGAACGCCCGCACGACGTCGGGGACGACGGCGTGGAACGCCCGCAGCCAGCCGGCGTCGGAGGTACCGGGCGGCAGCGGCACGTTGACCGAGGTGCCGACGGCGTCCGGTCCCCCGGTCTCCGTCACGTAGCCCGTGCCGGGGAACAGCGACTGCGGACCCTCGTGCACCGACACCGTCAGCACCCGGGGGTCGTCGTAGAAGATCGCCTGCACGCCGTCGCCGTGGTGGGCGTCGACGTCGACGTACGCGACGCGCTCGGCGCCCTGGTCGAGCAGCCACTGGATGGCGACGGCGACGTCGTTGTAGATGCAGAAGCCGCTCGCACGGTCCCGCATCGCGTGGTGCAGCCCGCCCGAGACGTTCGCGGCACGGTTCGTCTCGCCCGTCCACACCCGGCGCGCGGCCTCGACCGTCGCGCCGGCGATGAGCGCGCTGGCCTCGTGCATGCCGGCGAAGACCGGGTTGTCCTCGGTGCCGAGGCCGATCGTGGGGTCGCCGTGGGTCGGGTGGTCGCTGAGCTTGCGGACCCGCTCGACGAACGCCGGGCTGTGGACGCTCGTCAGGAGCTCGATCGACGCGGGCTCGGCCGGCACGACGTCGAACGCGTCGAGGACGCCGAGCTCGCCGGCGAGCAGCATCGTCAGGTCGACCCGCACGGGGGCCATCGGGTGCGCCGCCCCGAAGTCGTACTGGGTGAGGCGCTCGTCGAAGACGAGGCTCGCGCGGGGGGCCATGGGCGTCAGCCTACGACTCAGCCGTCGGACAGCTCGGCGGACCGGGCCGCGGCGGCCCGCACGCCCGCCTCGAGGCCCGCGCGGACGCCGTGCGCGTCGAACGTCGTGATGGCCGCGTGGGTGGTGCCGTTCGGCGACGTGACCCGGGCGCGGAGCTCGGCCGGCGGGTCGTCGGTCGAGGCCAGCAGCGCCGCCGCACCGCGGAGGGTCTGGACCGTCGCGGCACGGGCGGTCGCCTCGTCGAGGCCGGCCGCGACACCGCCGGCGATCATCGCCTCGGCCAGGTAGAACACGTACGCCGGACCGGAGCCGGAGACCGCGGTGACGGCGTCCTGCGCCGACTCGTCGACGACGGCCACCACGCCACCGGTCTCGAGCAGCCGCTGCACGAGCACGAGCTCGTCGGCGCCGCAGTGGGAGCCCGGCGAGATCCCGAACATGCCCTCACCGACGAGGGCCGGCGTGTTCGGCATGGCCCGCACGACGGCCGTCCCCTCGGGGAGCGCGGACTCCAGCACCGCACTGCGCACGCCCGCGGCGAGCGACACGACCACGGCGTCGGGGCCGACCGACGGGGCGATCTCGGCGAGCACGCCCGCGACGTCCTGGGGCTTGACCACGACGAGCACGACGTCGGCGCCGTCGACCGCGGGCGCCAGGTCGACGACCTCGACGCGGTGCTGGCGACGCAGCTGCTCGGCCCGCTCGGCGGACTTCTCCGCGACGACGAGGTCGGCGGGGGCGTGGCCGGCGGACAGCAGGGCCGAGAGCAGGGTCTCGCCCATGACGCCGCCGCCGAGGATCGCGATCCGGGTCGACATGCGACCCACCCTAGGCTGTGGTGGTGCGTGCCCGCCTCGACCCGTTCATCCTCGCGCTCGTCGCGACGGCGCTGCTCGGCTCGTTCCTGCCCGCGGCGGGCGACGCGTTCGAGGCCTTCCGGGTCGCGTCGGTCGTCGCGATCGGCCTGCTGTTCTTCCTGTACGGCACTCGTCTCTCCTTCGGCGAGACGGTCGCGGGCCTGCGGCACTGGCGTCTGCACGCCGTCGTCCTGACGTCGACGTTCGTGCTGTTCCCGCTCGCCGGTCTCGCCGTGACGCTGCTCCCCGACGCCGTGCTGCGCCCGGGCCTGGCCCAGGGCGTCCTGCTGCTGACGCTCGTGCCGTCGACGGTCCAGTCGTGCGTCGTCTACACCCGCCAGGCCCGCGGCAACGTGGCCGGCGCGGTCGTCAGCGCGTCGCTGTCGAGCCTGGTCGGGGTCGTCCTGACCCCGGTGCTCGTCGGGCTGCTGATGTCCGCACGGGCCGAGGTGACCGGGGAAGCGGTGCTGCGGATCGTCGCGCAGATCCTCGCGCCGTTCGTGCTGGGCCAGCTGGCGCGTCCACTGCTCGCGAGCTGGGTCGACCGGCACGACCGGCCGCTCAAGCTCGTCGACCGCGGCAGCATCCTGCTCGTCGTCTACGTGGCGTTCAGCGAGGGCGCGAAGTACGACGTCTGGTCCACGGTCTCCGTCGTCGACGTCCTGACCGTCGTCGGCCTGTGCGCGGTGCTGCTCGCGGCGGGCTACGCGTGGAGCGCCGGACTGGCCCGTGCCGCGGGGTTCGACCGGCCGGACCGGGTCGCGGTGCTGTTCTGCGGCTCGAACAAGAGCCTCGCGAGCGGGCTGCCGATCGCGACCGTGCTCTTCAGCGGCGGCCAGGTCGCCCTGCTGGTCCTGCCGCTCATGTTCTTCCACCAGCTGCAGATCATCGCCGGCGCGTTCCTCGCCGAACGCCTCGCCCGCCGCGCCGACGGAGGGGCCCCGCCGGTCAGTGCGGACGGCCGCTGACGGCGAGCGAGACCCCCAGGCCCACCATCGACGCGCCACCCACGGCGCCCATCGCCTCGCTGCGTCGAGGGGAGCGCGCGAACCAGTCGCGCAGCCGGGCGGCGACGAGGGCCCACACGCTGTCGGACGCGAGGCCGATGAGCACGGCGATCGAGCCGAGGACGAGCATCTGGACCGGCACGTGCCCGGCCGACCGGTCGACGAACGGCGGCAGCATGGCGGCGAAGATGACGAACGCCTTCGGGTTCGTGACCCCGACGACGAAGCCCTGCCGGATGCTGGAGCGGACGCTCAGCCGGCGGGTGTCCGTCGAGGTCGCGTCGAGCCGCAGCTCGCGCCGGTGCCGCCAGGCCTGCACGCCGAGCCACACGAGGTACCCGGCGCCGGCCAGCTTGAGGACCAGGTAGACGGTCGCCGAGGTCTGCACGACGTAGCCGAGCCCGCCCGCGACGAGCGCGAGGACGACGACGAGGCCGAGCGTGTTGCCGAGGACCGAGGCGAGCGCGACGTCGCGGCCGTGCGCGATCGCCCGGCCGATGACGAACACGACGCTCGGGCCCGGGATCGCGATGACGATCGCCGCGGCGACCGCGAAGGTGAGGACCTGGGACATCTCGGGCATGCCCGGAGCCTAGAGGGTCGGCGCGTCAGCGGGAGGCGTGCAGGCGGGCGAAGGCGAGGGCCTCCAGCAGGTCGGCCTCGCGGGTCTCGACGTCCGGGGCCTTGCGGGTGCTGACCTCGATGATGACGTCGCCGGCGTAGTCGGACGCGGCGAGCGCCTCGAGGAACGCGGCGCACGGCTGGGCGCCGCGACCGGGCACGAGGTGCTCGTCGCGGGGCGAGCCCATGCCGTCGGCGAGGTGCACGTGGGCGAGCCGGTCGCCCAGGTCGTGCAGCATCTGCACGGGGTCCTGGTGGGCGGTGGCGCTGTGCGACAGGTCGACCGTGACGTGCCGGTAGTCCTCGACGACGGGGTCCCAGCCCGGCGCGTACGCCTGGAACTCACGCTTGCCCGTGCGCCAGGGGTACATGTTCTCGACGGCGTACACGAGGCCGTGCTCGGCCTCGAGGTCCTTGATGCCCTCGACGAAGCCCTTGGCGTAGTCGCGCTGCCAGCGGAACGGGGGGTGGACGACCACGACCTCCGCGCCGACCGCGTGCGCCATCTCGGCGCTGCGGTGCAGCTTGCCCCACGGGTCGGTGCCCCACACCCGCTGCGTCAGCAGCAGCGTCGGGGCGTGCACGGAGGCGACCGGGATGTCATGGAAGTCCGACAGCGCCTGGACCGCCTCGATGTCGGCGCTGGTCTCGTCGATGCCGACCATGACCTCGACGGCGTCGTAGCCGAGCCGCGCGGCGGCCTCGAAGCCGCTCGCGGTCGAGCCGGGATAGACCGACGACGTCGACAGCACGACGCGCAGCTGGCCCCCGGCGGGGCTGGGATCGGGTCGGGCCATGGCCTAGAGCTGGTCCAGCCGCTGCAGCAGGACGCCCTCGCGCAGGGCCCACGGACAGATCTCGAGCTCGTCGAGGCCGAACAGGTCCATCGCCGCCTCGGCGACGATCGCGCCGGCCGGCATCTGGTGCGCCCGGTTGGCCGAGACGCCCGGCAGCTCGGCGATCTCCTCGGGCGAGAGCAGCGTGAGCTGGTCGACGAGGGTCTCCAGGTCGGCGCGGCGCAGGACGCGGCGCACGAACTGCCCCTCCGACGACGGCGCGGCGCCGCACATCCGCGCGAGCGACCGGAAGGTCTTGCTCGTCGCGACGGCCCGGTCGAACGTCCCGCCGCGCAGCAGGGCTCCGGCGTGCTCGGCGAGCTCGCTGCGCACGTGCAGGCGCAGCTCGTCGCGGCCGCGACCGCGCTCGAGCCAGTCACGGGTCAACCGGCCGGCGCCGAGCGGCACGGACCGGGCGACGTCGGGCAGCTCGTCGGACCCCGCGGCGATCTCCAGCGAGCCGCCGCCGATGTCGAACACCCCGAGCCGGCCGGCCGACCAGCCGAACCAGCGGCGGACCGCGAGGAACGTCAGGTTGGCCTCGTCCTCGCCGGGCAGGACCTGCAGCTCGACCTCGGTCGCGTCGTGGACGGCGGCCAGGACGGCGTCGGCGTTCGTGGCCTCGCGCACGGCCGACGTCGCGAACGCCACGACCTCGGAGCAGCCGCGCTCGAGGGCCTCGGCGTGCGCGTCGGCGATGTACTTGACCAGGCGGGAGACGCCGTCGGGCGTCACGGCCTGGTCGTCGTCGAGGTGCTCGGCGAGGCGCAGCGGCTCCTTGAACGAGAACGCCGGGAGGGGCGGCGCGCCGCGGTACGCGTCGACGATGAGCAGGTGGCCCGTGTTGGAGCCGATGTCCAGGACGCCCATGCGCATGGCCCCATCCTCCCACCCGAGGCGGCACCGCGACGTACAGTGGCCCCCGATGCCCGAGGTCCTGATGGGATTCCCCCGCGTCTGGGTCGAGTTCGCGAACCCCGACGACGCCACCGAGACGTTCCGCTGCGACCTGACCTGGCTCACGTCGCGCTGGACCTGCATCTTCGGCGCCGGCTGCCCCGGCATCTACGACACGAGCCCCGACGCGGGCTGCTGCACGCTCGGCGCGCACTTCGCCGACGACGAGGACCACGCCCGCGTCGCGGAGGCGGTCGGCCGTCTCACGCCGGAGCTGTGGCAGCGCCACGACGAGGTCGGCGACGACTGGACCGAGACCGACGACGAGGGCGACCTGAAGACCCGGGCGCTCGACGGCGCCTGCGTCTTCCACAACGGCCGCGACTTCGCCGGCGGCTACGGCTGCTCGCTGCACGCCCTCGCCCTGTCGGAGGGCCGCGAGCCGCTCGAGCTGAAGCCCGACGTGTGCTGGCAGCTCCCGCTGCGTCGGCAGTTCCGCGACGTCGAGCGCGGCGACGGCACGTCGTACACGGAGGTCGAGATCGGCGAGTACGTCCGCGCCGGCTGGGGCCCGGGCGGCCACGACCTCGACTGGTACTGCTCGTCCAACACCGAGGCGCACGTCGGCCAGGAGCCGGTCTACGTGTCCAACCGGGCCGAGCTGGTCGCCCTCATGGGCGAGGCGGGCTACGCCGAGCTGGAGCGCCACTGCGAGGCGTTCGTCGCCGCCCCCGGCCCCGGCGCGCACCCCGCCTCGCTCCCCGACTGATCAGCGGGCGACCACCACGTCGCGTCGGCGCGTCCACGGCCACGTGAGCAGCGCCCACACCGCCGCGACGACCGCGATCTCGACGGCCACGTAGGCGGGCCACGGGCCGAGGTAGTCGAGCATCGACGCGCGGTCGGGCTTGCCGTTCAGGTAGCCGTAGTTGACCCCGGCGACCGCGTTGTAGGTGAACGCCAGCACCGCCCACGTCAGCGTGATGACGACCGTGCGCCGGTAGGTCGCCCACGTCGGCCGGACGTCGAGCCCCACCACGAGGAAGATCGCGGCCCACACGATGAGCACGTGCATGGCCCAGAACATGACGAACCGCGGCTCCGGCCAGACCGACGCGAGGTCGGGGGTCGCCATGCCCTGCGTCGTGAGCGTGACACCCCACAGGTAGGTGACGGTCGAGGTGAGCCGCGACCGCGTCCAGAGGGCGTGCACGGCGAACATCCAGGCCAGGTCGCAGAGCTGGAACGGCAGGGAGGTCCGCGGGTCCCACTCGGCCGGGAGCAGCTGGGCCACCTGCAGCGGCACCGTCACGCAGCAGATGCCGACGGCGAGCCCGCGCCGGACCCAGACCTCGGCCTCGCGGCCGCGCACCCGTCGTCCCAGCACGGCGACCAGCACCAGGCCGACGGCGAAGATCCCGAGCACGACGAGGTGCTGCGTCCCGTACGCCTGGAAGCGCTCCTGCGCCACGAGCCCCGCCATGGCCGCAGGATAGACCGCCCCGGCGTCCTGCCGGCCGCGTCCGGGCGTAGTCTCCCGACGTGAGGGAGTCGCGCGGAGGTCTGGCGTTCGGCGTCGGTGCGTACCTGTGCTGGGGGTTCTTCCCCCTGTACTGGCCTCTGCTGGAGCCCGCGAGCCCGATCGAGATCCTTGCGCACCGCATCGTCTGGTCGCTCGGGTTCGTCGCGATCCTCATCACCGCGACGGGCCGCTGGGGCGCGTTCCTCGCGATCGCCCGGCAGCGCCGGCTCATGGTCGCGCTGACGTTCGCCTCGATCACGATCGCCCTCAACTGGGGCGGCTTCATCTACGGCGTCACGACCGGCCACGTCATCGAGACGTCGCTCGGGTACTTCATCAACCCGCTCGTGACCGTCCTGCTCGCCGTCTTCGTCCTGCGCGAGACGCTGCGGCCGGCGCAGTGGTTCGCGGTCGCGGTCGGGGCCGTCGCGGTGGTCGTCCTGACGGTCGACTACGGCCGCCCACCCTGGATCGCCCTGCTCGTCGCCGGCTCGTTCGCGATCTACGGCTTCCTCAAGAAGCGCGCCGACCTCGGCGCGTTCGAGGGACTGGGCATGGAGACGCTCATCCTCGCGCCGCTCGCGATCGCCTACCTGGTGGCGCTGCAGGTCACCGGCGACCTGACCTTCGGGCACGCCGGCTGGGGCAACGCGATGCTGCTCGCCGGCACGGGCGTCGTCACGGCGATCCCGCTGCTGCTGTTCGGCGCGGCGGCCACGCGGCTCTCGCTCACGACGATCGGCCTGCTGCAGTACCTCGGGCCCGTCCTGCAGTTCGTGCTCGGCCTGCTGGTGTTCGGCGAGGACATGAGCCCGGCCCGCTGGGTCGGGTTCGTGCTCGTGTGGTCGGCGCTCGTGGTGTTCACGGTCGACGCCGTCCGCTCCCGCCGACGCCTCCTGCGGATCGCGGCCGACGGGGCGGCGTGCTGACCGGGCTCAGCCGAGCCCGACGGCGGCGCCGGCCGGAGCCTGGCTGAGCAGCACCCAGGCGGCGGCAGCGGTCCACATCAGCAGGAAAGACGTACGTCGGTCCATGATCGTTCTCCCTCTCGAGCCGCCGCACCCTCATGCGACAGCACTCCCTGCCCAGAGTGTCGCACGTCACAGGCCCGTCGCACAGGCTTTCGCGCGAGGAGGTGGACGAGCTCAGGCGAGACGCGTCGCGACGACGTCGCAGAGGGCGGCGAGCGCGTCGCGGGCCGGACCCGCCGGCAGCTCGTCGAGCAGCGCGCGGGCCGCGTCGGCCTCGCCCTGCACGTAGGCGCGGGCCTGGTCCATCGCGGGGTGGGTGCGCAGCCGGGCCAGGACGCGCTGGACCTCGTCCTCGTCGGTGATCGGGCCCGACAGGGCGGCGACGAGGTCGGCGTCGTCGGGGTCCTGCGACTGCCGGGCGATGAGCGTCGGCAGGGTCGGCACGCCCTCGCGGAGGTCGGTGCCGGGGGTCTTGCCGGAGTCGTCGGTCTCGCTCGCGATGTCGAGGACGTCGTCGCTGAGCTGGAACGCGGTGCCGATCCGCTCCCCGTACTCCGTCAGCAGCTCCTCGACCCGGTCGCCGGCCCCGGACGTCCGGGCGCCGAAGCGGGCCGACGTCGCGATGAGCGAGCCCGTCTTGTCGGCGACGACGCGCAGGTAGTGCTGCAGCGGGTCCTCGCCGTCGCGGGGACCGGTCGTCTCCGCGATCTGGCCGTGGACGAGCCGCGAGAAGGTGCGCGCCTGGATGCTGACGGCCTCGGGACCGAGCGTCGAGCAGAGGTCGGACGCCTGGGCGAACAGGAAGTCGCCCACGAGGATCGCGAGGGTGTTGTTCCAGCGAGCGTTCGCGCTCGGGGCGCCGCGGCGCACGTCGGCCTCGTCCATGACGTCGTCGTGGTAGAGCGTCGCGAGGTGCGTGAGCTCGACGACGACGGCCGCCGGGACGATGTCGGGGTGCTCGGGGTCGCCGAGCTCGGCCGCGAGCAGGACGAGCAGGGGCCGGAACCGCTTGCCGCCGGCGCGCATCAGGTGCGCCGCGGCCTCCGCCACGAACGGGTCGGACGAGTCGACGGCGCGGGCGAGCGCCTGCTCGACCCGGTCGGCCCCCGCGCGCACCCGTGCCTCGAGGGCGGGGTCGCTGAAGGCCACACCGAACATCGTCCGCTCCTCGGCGCTCAGCGCACGAACGCTCCCGCGTGCTGAGCCAGGTCGAGCACGGGTCCGGGGACGATGCCGAGGACGACCGTGGCCGCGGCCGTCGCGGCGATGACCACGGTAGTCACTGTGCCCGGGACGGCAATCGCCGGGCCCGCGCCGTCGGCCGGATCGGTGAAGAACATGAGCACGATCACGCGCACGTAGAAGTACGCGGCGACGGCGCTCACGAGCACGCCCGCGACGACGAGCGGCCAGTAGCCGCCCGACCACGCGGCGCTGAAGACGCTCCACTTGCCGATGAACCCGGCCGTCAGCGGGATGCCCGCGAACGACAGCATGAACAGCGCGAAGGCCCCCGCGAGGAACGGCGACTCCTTGCCCAGGCCGGCCCAGCGCGACAGGTGGGTGGCCTCGCCCGCGCCGTCCCGCACGACCGTGACGACCGCGAACGCGCCGATCGAGGCGACGCCGTACACGGTCAGGTAGAACAGGATGCTCGAGACCGACGTGAGCCGGCCGTCGGTGCCGACGTACGCGCCGGCGAACCCGACCAGCAGGAAGCCCGCGTGCGCGACCGACGAGTACGCGAGCATCCGCTTGACGTCGGTCTGGGCGATCGAGACGAGGGCGCCGACGACCATCGTGACGAGGGCGATGACCCACACCATCGGCCGCCAGTCCCACGACACCCCGCCGAAGCCGACGAAGAACACCCGCAGGAAGGCGACGAACGCGGCGGCCTTCGTGCCGGCCGCCATGAACGCGGTGACCGGGGTCGGGGCGCCCTGGTAGACGTCGGGCGTCCAGCCGTGGAAGGGCACGGCGCCGATCTTGAACAGCAGGCCGACACCCATCAGGACGATCGCCGCGACGAGCATCTCCTGCTCGCCGTCGCGCGAGCTGATCGCCCGGTCGAGGTCGGCGAGCTCGAAGCTGCCCGAGTAGCCGTAGGCCATCGCGACGCCGTACAGGAAGAACACCGACGAGAACGCGCCGAGCAGGAAGTACTTGAGCGCGGCCTCCTGGCTCAGCAGCCGGCGTCGGCGGGCCAGCCCGCACAGCAGGTACAGCGGCAGCGACAGCACCTCGAGCGCGACGAACATCGTCAGCAGGTCGTTCGACGTCGCGAACAGCATCATGCCGGCGAGCGCGAACATCGCGAGCGGGAAGACCTCGGTGTGCTCCAGGCGCGCCTCGACCGCCTCGGCCTCGCCCGCCGATCCGGGGGCGTCGGCGGCCCGGCCGGTGAACGCGCTGAGGCCGCCCTCGAGGCGGCGCTCGGCGAACAGCAGCATGCTGAGCAGGCCGAAGACGAGCAGGATCCCCCAGGTGAAGACGCCGGGACCGTCGATCGAGACGGCACCCTCGACGCCCACCTGGCCGCGGCCGCTGCGGGCCGCCTCGATCGGGTCGAGCGCGCGGTAGACCCACACCGTGTCGGCGAGGGCCGCGACGATCGCGACGACGGCGAGGAGCACCTGCGGCACGAACCGGCGACCGCGCGGCAGCACGGCCTCCAGCACGACGCCGAGGACGGCCGCGCCGGTGACGATCAGCAGCGGGGCGATGAGGGCGTACTCGACGGTGGGCGCCGAGATGTCGGGTACGTCGGCCGTCGGCAGCAGTCCGGGGACGAGCATCAGTGGTCACCCTTCTCGTCGCAGCCGGCCGGGACCACCTCGGCTGTCGCGTTCGCCATCTCCAGACCGACCTTGCCCTCGCAGCCGCTCAGGTCGACCGGGGTCCGGGGTGCCGGGTCGCCGTCGCCGACGCGGCTCAGCGTCGACTCGACCGCGGGGGTGATGACGTTGAGCACGGGCTGCGGGAAGAACCCGAGCCCCACGATGAGCACGATCGCGGGCGCGAGCGCCGCGACCTCGCGCGCCTGCAGGTCGCGGAAGTGCTCCAGCCCCGCGCGCAGCGGCCCGGTCATGACCTTGGCGTACATGATCAGGATGTAGAGCGCGGCGAGCACGATGCCGAGCGTCGCCAGGACGGCGGCCGGCACGTTCGTCGTGAACGTGCCCGCGAGCACCATGAACTCCGAGACGAACGGCGCCAGGCCGGGCAGCGACAGGCTCGACAGGCCGGCGATCAGCAGGACGCCCGACATGATCGGGGCGACCTTCTGCACGCCGCCGTAGTCGCCGAGGCTCGCCGAGCCGCGGCGCGCGATCATCAGGCCGGTCACGAGGAACAGGGCCGCGGTCGAGAGCCCGTGGTTGAACATGTAGAGCGTCGAGCCGGCCGCGGACGTCGTCGTGAAGGCGAAGATGCCCAGGATGATGAAGCCGAAGTGCGACACCGACGTGAACGCGATGAGCCGGCGGATGTCGTCCTGGCCGATCGCGAGCAGCGCGCCGTAGAGGATCGAGATGACCGCGAGCGTGATGACGACGGGACTCGCCCACTCCGACGCCCCCGGGAACAGCTCGAGGCACCAGCGCAGCATCCCGAACGTGCCGACCTTGTCGATGACGCTGACCATGAGCACCGAGGTGCCCGGCGTCGCCGAGGCAGCCGCGTCGGGCAGCCAGGTGTGGAACGGCCACAGCGGCGCCTTGATCGCGAACGCTGCCATGAAGCCGAGGAACAGCAGGCGCTCGGTCCAGGTCCCCATGTCGAGGTTCGCGAGGTCGCCGATGAGGTACGACGGTCCGCCGTTCTCCGACGACACGACGTACAGGCCGACGATCGCGGCGAGCATGAGCAGGCCGCCCACGAGGTTGTAGATGAGGAACTTGACCGCGGCGTACTGCCGCTGCGGCCCGCCGTACGACCCGATGAGGAAGTAGATCGGGATGAGCGTCGCCTCGAACAGGACGTAGAACAGGAACGCGTCGGTCGCGGCGAACACGCCGATCGCCAGGCCCTCGAGCACGAGCATCCAGGCCAGGTAGGAGTTGACGCTGCGCCGACCGGGCAGCCGGTCGTTCCACGCCGCCAGCAGCACGATCGGGGTCAGGACCGTGGTCAGCAGGATGAGGGTGAGGCCGATGCCGTTGACGCCGAGCGAGTACCAGACACCGAACGGCTCGATCCAGCGGTGCTTCTCGACGAGCTGGTAGCCGCCCTGCTCGACGTCGTACTGCGACATCATCGCGAGCGAGACGACGAGCGTGACCAGGCTGAAGCCGATCGCGACGGTCTTGACCAGGCCGGCCCGGGCGTCGTCGCGCGGCAGCAGGGCCAGCACGAGGGCGCCGACGAGCGGCGTGGCGGCGAGGAGGGTCAGGGTCATCCGAGGGTCACCGCCAGGAGCACGAGGAGGATGGCGGTCGCGCCGCCGAGGATGCTGAGGGCGTAGGAGCGGACGTAGCCGGTCTGGGGCGCGCGCAGCGCCTCCGCCGCCTCGCCGAGGCGGTCCGCGAGCCCGGTCACGAAGGCGTCGATGCCCTTGCCGTCGAGGAACACGAGGGTCCGCGTCAGGTAGCGCGTCGGGCGGACCACGAGGACGTCGTTGACCGTGTTGCCGTACAGCTCGTGGCGTCCCGCGCGGGTGGGCCAGCGCACCGACGAGTCGGCCGGCGCCTCGCCCGCGATCGGCCGGCGGTAGATCGCCACCGCGAGGGCCACGCCGACCGCGACGACGAGCGTCACGATCGCGGAGATCACGATCGGCGGCAGCTCGAGCTCCCCGATCATCACGGCAGAGTGCTCGGTGTGGCCCACCACCGGTTCGAGCCAGTGCGTGATCCAGTCGCCGAGCAGGAGGACGCCGCCGAGCACCGACAACGCCGCGAGCGCGACGAGCGGCAGCGTCATGACCTTGGGCGACTCGTGCGGGTGCACGTCGTCGAGCCAGCGCTTCTGGCCGAGGAACGTCATCATCATGAGCCGCGTCATGTAGAACGCCGTGACGCCAGCGCCGAGCAGCGCCGCGAGCCCGACCCAGAACGAGAAGCCGAACGCGGCCTCGATGATCTTGTCCTTGCTGAAGAAGCCGGAGAAGCCCGGGAAGCCGATGATCGCGAGGTAGCCGAGGCCGAACGTCGCGAACGTGACCGGCATGCTCGCGCGCAGCGCGCCGTAGTGGCGCATGTCGACGTCGTCGTCCATGCCGTGCATGACCGAGCCCGCGCCGAGGAACATGTTGGCCTTGAAGAAGCCGTGCGTGATGAGGTGGAAGATCGCGAAGGCGTAGCCCGCGGGGCCGAGTCCCGCCGCGAGCATCATGTAGCCGATCTGGCTCATCGTGGAGCCGGCGAGCGCCTTCTTGATGTCGTCCTTCGTGCAGCCGATCCACGCACCGGCGAGCAGGGTGACGAGGCCGACGACCACGACGGCGGTGCGGGCGACCTCGGAGGCGTCGAAGATCGCGTTGCTGCGGACCACGAGGTAGACGCCGGCGGTGACCATGGTCGCGGCGTGGATCAGGGCCGACACCGGGGTCGGGCCCTCCATGGCGTCGAGCAGCCAGGCCTGCAGCGGCACCTGGGCCGACTTGCCGCACGCGCCCAGCAGGAGCAGCAGGCCCAGGCCCGTCGCGACCGACGTGGACGCCGCGCCGACGGAGGCGTTGACCGCCGCGATCTGCGACGTGCCGAACTGCGCGAACATGAACATGATCGCGAGCGCCATGCCGACGTCGCCGACGCGGTTGATGACGAACGCCTTCTTGGCCGCGGCCGCCGCCGACTCCTTGTGCTGCCAGAAGCCGATGAGCAGGTACGACGCGAGGCCGACGCCCTCCCAGCCGAGGAACAGCACCAGGTAGTCGGCCGCGAGCACGAGCGTCAGCATCGCGGCGACGAAGATGTTGAGGTAGCAGAAGAACCGGCGCCGGCGCGCGTCGTGCGCCATGTACCCGATCGAGTACACGTGGATGAGCGTGCCGACGCCCGTCACGAGCAGGACGAACAGCGCCGACAGCGGGTCGAACCGGTAGGCCATGTCGACGTGGAACGGGCCCGCGTCGATCCAGGTGAACAGGGTGCGCGTGAACGACCGGTCGTCCTCGGACCGGCCCAGCAGCTCGACGAAGGCGAGCACGCCGATGACGAAGGAGACCGTCGAGGCCGCCGTGGCGACGAGGTGGCCGAACCGGTCGGCCTCCTTGCCCCACACGAGCAGCCCGAGCCCGCTGACGAGCGGGACGGCCACCACGAGCCACACGAGATCGAGCACGTCAGCCCCTCAGCAGGTTGGCGTCGTCGACCGAGGCCGAGCGTCGCGTGCGGTAGATGGACACGATGATCGCCAGGCCGACCACGACCTCGGCCGCCGCGACGACCATGACGAAGAAGGCCGCCACCTGGCCGTCGAGGTTGCCGTTCTGGCGGGCGAAGCTCACGAACGCCAGGTTGGTCGCGTTGAGCATGAGCTCGATGCACATGAACACGACGATCGCGTTGCGGCGCACCAGGACGCCGACCGCGCCGATCGTGAACAGGATGAGCGACAGGGTCAGGTACTCAGTCATCGCCGTCCTCCTCGCGTCGGGCGTCGCCGGCGGTCGGCAGCGGGCTCGCGCCCGGCGGGACCTCCTGGCCGCGGCTGCGGACCGTGTCGGACACCGAGTCCTCCGCGGGCGTGCCGTCGGGCAGCAGCGCCGGGGTGTCGACGGCGTTGTGGCGGGCGTAGACGCCCGGCGTCGGCGGGTTGCCGGGGTGGCGACCCGTCTCGGCGTACTCCCGCATCCGTCGCTCGGCGGTCTCGGCCTGCGTGATGCGCCGGCCCAGGCGCTCGCGGTGCGCGAGGACCATGGCGCCCAGCGCAGCGGTGATGAGCAGCGCGCTCGTGAACTCGAAGGCCAGGACGTACGGGCCGAACAGCAGCTCGGCGAGGCCGTACGGGTTGCCGTGCTGGTTGGCCTCGCGCAGCCCGACGACGGTGCCGGTGACCGTCTGGCCCAGCGCGAGCACGGCCGTGACGCCGAACAGCAGGCCGACGACCGTGGCGGCGAGCCGCTGACCCTTGATCGTCTCCTTGAGCGAGTCCGACGCGTCGATGCCGACCAGCATCAGCACGAACAGGAACAGCATCATGATCGCGCCGGTGTAGACGATGATCTGCACCGCGAACAGGAACGGCGCCCCCTGCGCGGCGTACAGCACCGCCAGGCTGATCATCACGACGGCGAGGCACAGGGCGGCGTGCACGGCCTTGCGCGCGAACAGCAGCCCCAGCGCGGCCACCACCATGAGCGGCGCGAGGGTCCAGAAGGCGCTCAACGGGCACCCCCGCCGGTACCGTCTGCCGGCCGTGGCCCGGCATCCCCGCCGGGGGCGCCGTCCTCGGGCTTCTTCCACGGCCCCGGGTCGCGGGCCGGGTCGCGCGGCAGCAGCGGCAGCGTCTTGCCCGCGTAGTAGTCGTGGTGGTCGTCGCTGATGAGCATCTCGTGCGGCGGCTCGACCATGCCCGGCAGCAGCGGCGCGAGCAGGTCGGACTTCTCGTAGATGAGGTCGGCGCGGTTGTCGTCGGCCAGCTCGTACTCGTTCGTCATCGTCAGGGCACGCGTCGGGCAGGCCTCGATGCACAGCCCGCACAGGATGCAGCGCAGGTAGTTGATCTGGTAGACGCGGCCGTACCGCTCCCCCGGGCTGTACCGTCCCGAGCCGTCGGGCTCGTCGGTGTTCGACGCGCCCTCGACGTAGATCGCGTCCGCCGGGCAGGCCCAGGCGCACAGCTCGCAGCCGACGCACTTCTCCAGGCCGTCCGGCCAGCGGTTCAGCTGGTGCCGGCCGTGGAAGCGCGGCGCCGTCGGCTTCTTCTCGAACGGGTACTGCTCCGTGACGGTCTTGCGGAACATCGTCCGGAACGTCACGCCGAACCCGGCGACCGGGTCCCACAGCGTCTCGCGCAGCGTGCTCATCGCCGCACCTCTCTCTCGTCGTGCCGCCCACGGCCCGGCGCCCCCGCCGAGGTCTTGTCGTTGCGCCGGTTGTAGGTCGGGCCCTCCGGCATGGGCGGCACGGGGTAGCCGCCGGCCGTCGAGTCGTCCTCGGCCGGGGGAGGCTCGACGGGCTCGGGCTTCCTGCGCTCGGGCACGAGGAACGACAGGGCCAGCAGCACCCCGGCGACCACCGCGACCCACACGAGGACGTCGCGGTCGAGGACCGCCTCCGAGCGGAGCTTGCGGATCAGGGCGACGGCCACGATCCAGCCCAGCGAGATCGGGATCAGGACCTTCCAGCCGAAGCTCATGAACTGGTCGTAGCGCATCCGCGGCAGGGTGCCGCGCAGCCAGATGAAGAAGAAGATGAACCCGAGCGTCTTGCCCAGGAACCACAGCACCGGCCAGTAGCCCTCGTTGAGGTAGCCGTCGTTGATCTGGCCGAGCCCGAACGGGGCGCGCCAGCCGCCGAGGAACATCGTCGTGGCGAGCGCCGAGACGGTGACCATGTTGACGTACTCGGCCAGGAAGAACAGCGCGAACTTGAGCGACGAGTACTCCGTGTGGAAGCCGCCGACGAGCTCGCCCTCGGCCTCCGGGAGGTCGAACGGGGCGCGGTTCGTCTCGCCGACCATCGCGATGACGTAGATGACGAAGGACGGGAACAGCGGCAGGAAGTACCAGAGGTCGGTCTGCGCCGCGACGATCTCGCTCGTCGACATCGACCCGGCGTACATGAACACCGACACGAGCGACAGGCCCATCGCGACCTCGTAGGAGATCATCTGGGCGCTCGATCGCAGGCCGCCGAGCAGCGCGTACGTGGAGCCGGACGACCAGCCCGCGAGCACGATGCCGTACACCCCGATCGAGGTGACGGCGAGGATGTAGAGCACGGCGACCGGCAGGTCGGTGAGCTGCAGCGGCGTGATCGTGTCGGTGAACGGGATGCGGACCTCGGGCCCGAACGGGATGACCGCCCAGGCGAGGAACGCCGGGATGGTCGCGAGGATCGGCGCCAGGACGTAGACGACCTTGTCGGCCGCCTTGACGACGATGTCCTCCTTGAGCGCGAGCTTGACGCCGTCGGCGAGACTCTGCAGCAGGCCGAAGGGACCGTGCACGTTGGGGCCGACCCGGTGCTGCATGCGCGCGACGACGCGCCGCTCGAACCAGATGTTGAACAGCGTGTAGACCACGAGGATCACGAAGACGAGGACGGCCTTCAGGATCACGACCCACCACGGGTCGTTACCGAACAGCTCGCTCATGCGTCCCCCTCCGGGACCTGGGCCTCGGGTGCCTCGCCCGGCGCCAGCCGCACGACGCTGCCGTGGCCGACACCGATCTCGCGCAGGGTGACGCCGTCGTTCGCCGGCACCCAGACGACGCCGTCGGGCAGGTCGTCGACGACGACCGGGAACGTGGCGCTGCCGATCTCGGTCGAGATCGTGGCGTGACTCGTGACGTCGCCGAGCGTGGCGGCGCTCGCCCGGAGCACGGGGCGGCGACCGGTCGCGCGGTAGGCCGGCTGGCCGTCCTGGCCGCGGCCGTCGTCGACGAGCTGGCGCCAGGTCGAGACGACGACCTGGCCGGCGGCGGTCCGCTGGTCCGGGCCAGGGGCCGCGGTCGGGGCGGGCGTGCGCTCGCCGTCCCAGGGCCCGACCTCGCGCATCCGCGCGGCGGCCTCGGCGACCGTGCGGAACCCGAGCGGGCGGCCGAGCTCCTCGGCGATGCCGGCGAGCACGCGGACGTCGGGCAGGGCGCCCGGCACGTCCAGCACGGCCTCGAACGGCCGCACCCGGCCGTCCCAGCTGACGAACGACCCGGGCTTCTCGACCGTCGCGGCGACGGGCAGGACGACGTCGGCCCGCTCGGTGACCTCGCTCGCGCGGACCTCCAGGCTGACGACGAAGACCTTCTCGAGGGCGTCGCGCGCGACGTCCGGGTCGGGCAGGTCGGCGACCTCGACGCCACCGACGACGAGCGCCCCGAGCCCGCCGACGGAGGCGGCCTCGAGCATCGCGGCGACCGAGCGACCGGGCTCGGTCGGCCACGGGGCGTCGGACGAGCCGGTGACCTTGAGGGCGGCGGCCAGGTCGGCCCGGGCCTGCGCCGACGTGACGGGACGGCCGCCCGGCAGCAGGTCCGGCAGCAGCCCGGCCTCGACCGCGCCCCGGTCCCCCGCGCGGCGCGGCACCCAGGCCAGGCGGGCCCCGCTCGCGGCCGCGGCGCTGAGGGCCCCGGGCGACGTCGCGAGACGCTCCCCGACGAGCAGCACGTCGGACGGCCCGAGGTCGAGGTCGGCGATGGCCTGCGCCTCGGCACCGGGGACGGTCGGGACGAGGGTGGCGCCGAGCTTCTGCGAGCCGCGGCTGAGGTGGCTCGCGATCGTGACGACCTGGACCCGGCCGGCCCGTGTGCCCTTGCGCAGCCGCAGGAAGATCGCGCCGGCCTCGTCCTCGGGCTCGAGCCCGGCGAGGACGACCCGGTCGGCCCGCTCCAGGTCGGCGTAGGTGACGTCACGGTGCAGCGCGACGGTCGAGGCCAGGAACTGTGCCTCCTCGTCGGAGTGCGCGCGGGCGCGGAAGTCGACGTCGTTCGTGCCGAGCACCGCCCGCGCGAACACGCCGTAGGCGAAGGCGTCCTCGGCGGTCAGCCGACCACCCGGCAGGACCCCGACGCCGTCGGCCGCCTGCAGGCCGCGCGCGGCGACCGCGAGCGCGCCGGGCCACGACGTCGGGACGAGCTCACCGGTCTCGGCGTCGCGCACGAGGGGGGTGCGCAGCCGGTCCGGCTGCTGCGACCACGTGAAGCAGAACCGGTCCTTGTCGGTGATCCACTCCTCGTTGACCTCGGGGTCGTCGCCGGCGAGCCGGCGCATGACCTTGCCGCGCCGGTGGTCGACGCGGATCGCGGAGCCGCAGGCGTCGTGCTCGGCGACCGACGGCGTCGACACGAGGTCGAACGGGCGGGCGCGGAAGCGGTAGTCGGCGCTCGTGAGGGCCCCCACGGGGCAGATCTGGATCGTGTTGCCGGCGAAGTAGGAGTGGAACGGCTCGCCGTCGCCCGTCAGGCCCGGCCCGATGCCGACCTGCTGCTGGGCGCCGCGCTCGACGAGCGCGATGAACGGGTCGCCGGCGATCTGCTCGGAGAACCGCGTGCACCGGGCGCAGAGGACGCAGCGCTCGCGGTCGAGCAGGACCTGCTCGGAGACGGGGTACGGCTTGGGGAAGGTCCGCTTGGTCTCCTCGAACCGCGACTCGGCCCGGCCGTGGCTCATCGCCTGGTTCTGCAGCGGGCACTCGCCGCCCTTGTCGCACACCGGGCAGTCGAGCGGGTGGTTGACGAGCAGCAGCTCCATCGTGCCGTGCTGTGCCTTCTCGGCGACGGGCGACGTGAGGTGGGTGCGCACGACCATGCCGGGCGCGACGGGGATCGTGCAGGACGCCTGCGGCTTCGGCATGCCGCGGCCGTTGCCCGCGTCGGTGACCTCGACGAGGCACTGGCGGCACGCGCCGACGGGATCGAGCAGCGGGTGGTCGCAGAAGCGCGGGATGTCGGTGCCGATGAGCTCGGCGGCGCGGATGACGAGCGTGCCCTTCGGCACGCTGACCTCGACGTCGTCGATCGTCAGCGTCACGAGCTCGACGGGAGCCTCGGTGCCGGCCTGGGCCTCGAGCGTCATCGGGTCGCCCCCTCGGTCGCGAACAGGGTGGACGCCGCGGGCGGGAACAGCTCGGCCGAGGGCGTCGTCAGCCCGGCCTCGAACTCGTCGCGGAAGTACTGGATGGCCGACGTGATCGGGCTCGTCGCGCCGTCGCCCAGAGCGCAGAACGAGCGACCGAGGATGTTGTCGCACAGGTCGAGCAGCAGCTCGATGTCGCCCTCGCGACCCTCGCCGCGGTCGAGTCGCTGGAGCACCTGCACGAGCCACCACGTGCCCTCGCGGCACGGGGTGCACTTGCCGCACGACTCGTGCTTGTAGAACTCGGTCCAGCGCAGCACGCACCGCACGACCGACGTCGTCTGGTCGAAGACCTGCAGCGCCTTGGTGCCGAGCATCGAGCCGGCCGCGCCGACGCCCTCGTAGTCGAGCGGGACGTCCAGGTGCTCGGCGGTCAGGATCGGGGTCGACGAGCCGCCGGGCGTCCAGAACTTGAGCTTCGCGCCCTCGCGCATCCCGCCGCCGAGCTCGAGCAGCTCGCGCAGGGTGATGCCGAGCGGCGCCTCGTACTGGCCGGGACGCCTCACGTGGCCCGAGAGCGAGTACAGCGTGAAGCCCTTGGACTTCTCCGTGCCCATCGAGCCGAACCACTCGATGCCACCGCGGACGATGGCCGGGACCGACGCGATCGACTCGACGTTGTTGATGACGGTCGGCGACGCGTACAGGCCCTCGACGGCCGGGAACGGCGGGCGCAGCCGCGGCTGGCCGCGGCGACCCTCGAGCGAGTCGAGCAGCGCCGTCTCCTCGCCGCAGATGTAGGCGCCGGCCCCCGCGTGGATGACCAGGTCGACGCGGCGGCCCGAGCCCAGGACGTCCGCGCCGAGGTAGCCGGCCTCGTAGGCCTCGCGGCACGCCGCGCGCAGCCGACGGACGACGTGCAGGACCTCGCCCCGGACGTAGATGAACGCCTGCTCGGCACCGATCGCCAGGCTCGCGATCGCGACGCCCTCGATCAGCTCGTGCGGGTTGGCCATCATGAGCGGGATGTCCTTGCAGGTGCCCGGCTCGGACTCGTCGGCGTTGACCACGAGGTAGGTGGGGTTCGGGTTGTCCTTCGGGATGAACGACCACTTCATGCCCGTCGGGAAGCCGGCGCCGCCACGACCGCGCAGCCCCGCGTCCTTGACGAGCGTCACGATGTCGTCGGGCGTCATGCCGAGCGCCGTGCGCAGGGCCTCGTAGCCGCCACGCCGCTCGTAGGCCTCCCGGGTCCACGAGCGCTCGTCGGCCCAGCCGCGGCTGAGCACGGGGGTCAGGGTGTCAGTCATCGCGTGACTCCTCCTCGACGGTCTCGGACTCCGCGCGCCGGGTGTCGGCCTCGGCCGCCGCGCCCTCGGGGGACTCGGTCTCGGCCGCCGTCGCGCTGCCTGCGCTCGTGTCGAGCGGCGGGGCGCTCCAGCCGCGCTCGGCCGCGATCTCCAGGCCGGCGAGCGAGGCGGGACCCGCGCTCGGACCCTCGTCGACGCGGCCGTCCTCGAACCCGGCGAGCACCCGCTCGGCCTCGCGCCAGCTCGTGATCGTCGCGCCACGGGTGGACTGCACGGTCTCGCCGGCACGCAGCCGGTCGACGAGCTCGACGGCCGACTGCGGCGTCTGGGAGTCCATGAACTCCCAGTTGACGGTCAGGACCGGGGCGTAGTCGCACGCGGCGTTGCACTCGATGTGCTCGAGCGTGATCGCCCCGTCCTCGGTGGTCTCGTCGTTGCCGACGTCGAGGTGCTCCTGGAGCCGCTCGAAGATCGCGTCGCCGCCCATGACGGCGCACAGGGTGTTGGTGCAGACGCCGACGTGGTGCGTGCCCATCGGGCGACGCTTGTACATCGTGTAGAAGGTCGCGACACCGGACACCTCGGCCGAGCTCAGCCCCAGCAGCTGCGCGCAGGTCTCGATGCCCTCCGTCGTGACGCTGCCCTCGACGGACTGCACGAGGTGCAGCATCGGCAGCAGCGCCGACCGCGGCTGCGGGTAGCGCCCCATGAGCTCGCGCAGCTCGCCCAAGGTCGTGTCATCCAGGCTCATCGGTCCGCTCCCGTCGGAGGAGCAGGGTACGAGAGCGCACCGATGCGGTGCTGGATGGTCGCTCGCCGGCGCTCGCTCATCGGTCGACACCGCCCATCACCGGGTCGATGCTCGCGATCGCGACGATGACGTCCGACAGCATCGAGCCCTCGCTCATGATCGACGTGCCCTGCAGGTTCACGAAGGACGGATCGCGGAAGTGCGCCCGGTACGGCCGGTTGCCGCCGTCGGAGACCGCGTGGCAGCCGATCTCGCCACGCGGTCGCCTCGATCGTGGCGTAGGCCTGGCCGGCCGGGACCCGGAAGCCCTCGGTGACGATCTTGAAGTGGTGGATCAGGGCCTCCATCGACTCGCCCATGATGTGCTTGATGTGCTCGACGGAGTTGCCCTGGCCGTCGGCGCCGACCGACAGCTGCGACGGCCACGCGATCTTCTTGTCGGCGACCATGACCGGGTCGCCCTGCGTCTGCGCGAGCCGCTCGACGGCCTGCTCGACGATGCGCAGCGACTCCCACATCTCGTCGAGCCGGACCCGGAAGCGGCCGTACGCGTCGGGCTCGTCCCACGTGACGACATCGAAGTCGTACGTGTCGTAGCCCCAGTACGGCTGCTTGCGGCGCAGGTCCCAGTCGTAGCCGGTCGCGCGCAGGACCGGGCCGGTGAGGCCGAGCGCGAGGCAGCCGGCGAGCTCGAGGTGGCCGACGCCCTTGAGCCGACCCTTGAAGATCGGGTTCGCGTTGCACAGGGCCGCGTACTCGGGCAGCCGCTTGCGCAGCACCCGGATCGTCTCGCGGATCTTCTCGACGCGCCCGGGGGCACGTCCTGCGCGACGCCGCGGGGCGGAAGTACGCGTGGTTCATGCGCAGCCCGGAGACGAGCTCGAAGAGGTCGAGGATGAGCTCGCGGTCGCGGAAGCCACACGTCATGACGGTGAGCGCGCCGATCTCCATACCGCCGGTGGCGATGCAGACGAGGTGCGAGCTGATCCGGTTGAGCTCGAGCATCAGGACGCGCAGGACCTTGGCGCGCTCCGGCACGTCGTCCTCGATGTCGAGCAGCCGCTCGACCGCGGCGACGTACGCGGCCTCGTTGCTGAACGGCGCGACGTAGTCCATCCGGGTGCAGAACGTGACGCCCTGCGTCCACGTCCGGAACTCCATGTTCTTCTCGATGCCCGTGTGCAGGTAGCCGATGCCGGGGCGCGCCGTCCTTGACGGTCTCTCCGTCGATCTCGAGCACGAGCCGCAGCACGCCGTGGGTCGACGGGTGCTGGGGGGCCCATGTTGATGACGATGCGGTCGCCCTCGATCGCCGAGAGTCGATCGTGTCCCAGTCCTGGCCGGTGACCGTGAAGACCGGGCCGGACGTCGTCTCCGTCGTGCCGGCGTACGCGTCGTGGGTCGAGGTGCTCATGAGTAGCTCCTGCGCTGGTCGGGGCGCCGGATCGTCCCGCCCTTGTACTCGACGGGGATGCCGCCCAGCGGGTAGTCCTTGCGCTGCGGGTGGCCCTGCCAGTCGTCCGGCATGAGGATGCGGTGTGAGCGCCGGGTGGTCGTCGAAGACGATGCCGAACATGTCCCACGTCTCGCGCTCGTGCCAGTCCGCGGTCGGGTAGACGGACACGACGCTGGGCACGTGCGGGTCGTCGTCAGGGGCGGTGACCTCGAGCCGATCCGCCGGTTGTGGGTCATCGACAGCAGGTGGTAGGCGACGTGCAGCTCGCGCCCGGTCTCGTGCGGGTAGTGCACGCCGCTGACGCTGCTGCACAGCTCGAAGCGCAGCTGCGGGTCGTCGCGCAGGTGCTGGGCGGCCTCGCGCAGTGCCGCGCGCCGCACCGAAGAAGGTGATCTCGCCCCGGTCGACGACGACCTTCTCGATCGCGCCTGCACCCTCGCCGCCCTCGAGCAGCGCCGCGAGCCGGTCGTGCACGTCGTCGAACCAGCCGCGCGCGTCGGTCGCGCCGGGCTCGCCGAACGGCTGCCGGGAGGCGCCGGGCAGGACGACGGGCCGGGTCAGGCCGCCGAAGCCGCTCGTGTCACCGGAGCCGTGGACGCCGAACATGCCCTCGCGGACGTCGACGACCTCGAGCAGCCGGTGCCCGTCGTCGGTCTGCGACGCCACGACGTCGTCGTGCGCGTCGACCGCCTGGTCCTGGGTCGTGCCCTTGGTGTCGACGGTGTCGGTCTTCTCGACCGGGGGCGTCGGTGCGGGGGGCGTCGTCGTCGCGCGCCATCAGCGCATCAGGCCCTTCATCGCCGAGGTCGGGACGGCCTCGAGCGCGATCTTCTCCTGCTGCTTGATCTCGGCGAGCCGGTGCGCGCCCAGCTTCTCGTGCTGGACCTTGTCGTGGAGCTTGAGGATCGCGTCGATGAGCATCTCCGGGCGCGGCGGGCAGCCCGGCAGGTACATGTCGACGGGCACCACGTGGTCGACGCCCTGGACGATCGCGTAGTTGTTGAACATGCCGCCCGAGCTGGCGCACACCCCCATCGCGAGCACGTACTTCGGGGCGGCCATCTGGTCGTAGATCTGGCGGAGGACGGGCGCCATCTTGTTGCTGACGCGACCGGCCACGATCATCAGGTCGGCCTGGCGCGGGCTCGGCC
>JAQIJP010000013.1:0-56235 GCA_036946185.1 Aeromicrobium erythreum | reverse complement strand
ACTTGCCCTTCGAGGTGCCCTTCTTGGTGGCCTTGGGCTCGGCCTTGACCTCGGCCTGTCCGGCCTCGCGCGGGTCGCCTGCGGGTCCGGACTCGCCGGCCTGTCGCTGGTCTCCGGCCGGCCCCTCTTCGCCTGACTGCCGCGGGTCTCCGATGACTGCGCTCATGTGATCGCTCCTGGGTGTGGCTCGTTGCGTGGTCGCTTGCGCGCCTTGGCTCGTGCTGCTGCTTGCGCCTCGTGCTGTGTCTTGCGTGAGTGGCAGGCAGCGCTGAGCCAACGCAGGTTGGTCAGGCTGTGGTCGTCGCCGCGCTGGTCGTGGTCGCACTCGGACCCGATGCCGACGCATCGGGCCACATGCCAGCGCGGCTCTCGTCGAGGCTGATGCCCTCGCACATCCCGCCGGCCCGCTCCTTGGTGGCCGCCACCCGCTCGGGCCAATCGCTCGGCAGGCGTGACCGGCGGTCACTGGTTGCCCAGGCCATCGGCCTGCATCCTCATCCACCGCTCACCAAGCGCGGTGTCGATGACCCGAGCCAGCACGACCAAGCGCGTCGGGTCGGTCGCTGACTTCTGCTCACGAACCAGCCGGGACAGGGCCGCATCGATCTGCTCGACGGTCATGGCTCGGAGGCCGGCGAGGGTCCGGTCGCTGGCGAGTGCGGTCATGTCGAACAACCGCCTGTCTCGCTTAGCCGAGACGCTTCTTCAGGGGATTGAGTCCCGACCGAAGCATCTCGTAGACACGATCAGGGTTGCCGACCATAAGCGCCGGCTCAGCCTCGATAGCTTCTTCTCGGCGCTGCATCGCGAGCTCAATCGAGTCGATGCTTGGCTCGGGGTCTTGCTCTTCGAGGAACCGGGCCGCTTGCGCCACCGTCTCCGGGGGGAACGGGTCGCGATCCTTCATGCCCTGGCCTTGAGCCGTGAGTTTTGGCGTCCTCGCCGCTCGTATCGAGCGCGGTCCGGTTCGCCGAATGTGGCGATGACATCGTCGATGTGCGCCCGGAGTTCGGGAGTGTCGAGGAACCACTCTCGTCCGGCTGCTTTGCTGCCGGCGAACTTCTGGTGCATCTCGGTTTCCGTCTGCTTGGTACCGGGGTGCATCGCGAGCAAGGGGGAGTCGAATGGGTAGCTAGCCAGCCGGCGCTTCACGTCAACCGAGTAGCCAATCTTGATGCGCCCATCGATCAGCACGTAGTAGATCCAACCCGGCTGCGAACGCTGGCGCTCACGGCGCTCAGCTTCGGACTTCTTCTTCTTGCGCTCCCGGTGAATCCGTTGAATCTCTGCTCGCTCATGCAGAATCTTCTGCTCCGCTTCGGTCGTGACGACCATGCCCCACTCGACGACAAGGAGGGCGTGGTGGGCACAGATGCCGAGTGAGCGCCCCGCTAGCCAGACAGTGTCTTGCCTGCACTTCGGAAGCTGGCAGATCATCGTCGTGCTGATCGGGTCCGCCTTGGAGCCGTACTTGGAGTACTTCGCATTCCAGAACGCAGTTCGCTCGGTGCTGGACAGGCCCTCAAGCGCAGCGTTGAACTTCCGGATCTCGTCCGCCCGAAGTTCGTCGGCCTGCATGTGGGAGACGGACGAAGTCATCTTCAAGCTGTACGGGCGGGGGCTCACTGGGTCGCCGGTTGTTCTTGCGGCTCATGTCCCGACGCTATCGGCTCGGACCGACAACTTCGTCGATCTGCGGGGTTGCCAAATACCGCTGAGGGGATGCAGCCAGTAAACCACAACCTGGGTCGAGGTTGAGGTTTTCACGAGACCCGCTTCTTCAGAATCTCGATGCGCCGATCCTGCGCTCGCTCTCGGATGTCCGGCCACCACACCATGACTCGCTTCGTCCTCAGATCGCACACGGTCCGGACGTTGAGCCGGTTCATCCACGACTTGACGGTTGCTTTCGGAACCTCGCTGGCATCAACCGCGTCGGCCACCAGCACAAAGCGGTCAGCTCCCTGGTCCGCGAGATTCTGCGCCTTGGCTTGGTTGAACTGGCTTGCGTTGTACTCCTCACCGCACGTAGGGCAGATGTATCGGTCCCTGGCCACGGTGCCGCCGTACTGCCGGTAGAGGCGGCGCTGATCCGGGCAGTCCTCGCTGATGCAACGGACCCGCGTGTACTCCCTCCGGTCACCGTCACGCAGCACGTTCTCCATCGTCCGCCGCACCTGAGCGAGTCGGGTGGCGAAGTCCTCGACGGGCAGCCACCACGGCGCTCCGTCCTCGTCGACAGCCAGCATCCAGTCGAGCGAGGCCCGCAGGTACCGGATCTCATCAGCGATGCGCGCTCGTCGTCCGCTCGGCTCGCCACCACGCTCCTCGCGCACGATGTCAGCCCACGAAGCGAGGAACGACAGCGGCGGCTCGATGCCGAACTTCTCGATCTCCTGGCGAGTCTCGGCGTCCATGTCGAGTCGGCCGAAGATCGCGCTCATCCGGTAGTAGCTCCACGCCTCGACGTCGGCTCCGTTGGCGAGGAGGACCATCGCAGCACCGCCGGGGATGTCCGGGTCGCCGGCGCGGTTCACGGCCTCGCCTTTGAGCTTGACGAACATCTCGGCGATAGACGTCAGGTCGCGAGCGATCTGGAGTCTCATGTCGTCCTGGTTGAAGGTCTCGTCACTCATCCCGCAGTCCTCTCGTCGTACAGATGCCCTGTCGTCTTCCACGGCCTGATCCGTCGTGGCTTGATGCCCCAGATTTGCCGCCGTCTGTCATTCGGCTTGGCTGTGACGGCCTCCCAGGTCTCGGGCGGGGGATTGTCGCTGGGGGACACCCACTCGACCGCCAACGCCTCGTCGTAGTCGCCCGGTGTCGCGTAGGTGGCGTCTCGTCCGGTGCAGGTCGGGCACTTGCACGGGCCGGCGTTCAGGAGGCCGTTCATGCGATCGCCTCCCGCAGCTTCGCGAGCACGTACCGATCAGGGCCGTCAAGCCACGCCTCGACCGCCCGCACCTTCGCCCGCAGATGCTCGACCTCGTCGAGCAGGTCGGGCAGCGCGATCATCACCTCATGCGCGAGCTCGGTCCTCCGGTTTGGCTGACGCGCTATCGCCATTTCGTAGGCGTGGCCGTATCGCGACCACAGCGCCCGCAGCGCGTCCACGTCGATGTCAGCCACGGTCGGCTCCCGTCTCGTCAGGTCCGCAGTCGCTGCAAAGCGGGCCGGCCGGGCTCGGCTCGAGCTCGGCGAACAGGTCGATCTGTCCGGCCATGACTGCGACCTCCTTCATGCGCCTCTTGGCCGCTTCGGGGTAGGCACTCCAGCCCCAGCGCTTGCGGTGCTCGGGGATGTCGAGGTCGGCGATCCGCGCCTCGAGGTCCCGGATGTAGGCGACGGTCTCGGGGAACCAGAACGCGAGCTCGTCGATCTCGCCCGGCTTGGCGAAGCACCCGCACAGGCACTCGCCGCTCATGTGGATGCGCTGCGGCACCTCGTTGAGCGGCACCGGGTCCGACTCGGCGTGCATCAGCCGGTAGGTGGTCATGTCCAGCGCGGTCCAGTCCACGAGGGGCGAGACCCACACGACGGAGTCCTTCCGCTCGACGGCCGGGATGCTGCTGCGGCGCTCGGACTCGGAACGCCGGCGGCCCGCGAGGTAGACGACGCGCTCGCGGTAGCCGTTCGTCACGAGCTCGCGACGGACCTGCTCGAGCGCACGCTCCTTGAGCCGCTGGTAGATGCGAGCGTGCATGCCGGGGCCGGGGAACCCGTGCGCGAGCACGTGCGCCTCGTAGGAGTCCTCCGGTCGCGGCGCGGCCCGCTCGAGCAGCGGCAGGTCCCAGGTCGCGCACGTGTCGCGCACGAACTGCCGCGTCGCCTCGATCCCGATGCCGGTGTTCGCGTGAGCGGCGTGGGTCGACCACGGCCGCATCAGGTGCGCGAGGACCGTCGAGTCGTTGCCGCCCGAGAACAGCGTCACGATCCCGACCAGGCGCCGGCCGTCAGCGTCGACGTGCTCGGCGATCGCACGATCAAGGTCGGTGTACGCCTGGTCCATCAGGCGACGCACGCGATCGGCTCGCTGCGGGCGGGTCAGAGTCGCGACCTGCCGGGCGCTGAACAACCCTTCGGCGGTCATCCGAGATCGTCCAAACTGGGCAAGGACACCAGCTCGGGCGCGTCCTCGATCCAGACGTCGGTCTGGCAGACCGTGTCGTCGGGCTCGAGAGCAATCAGGGTGCGATCTGACGTGACAAGCAGGATTTCGCCGTCGGCGTCACGCTGCACGAAGACGCTCAGCCGAGTGCCCCTCACGACGCGCCTCCCGTCTCGCCGCCGATGGACCGGGCGATGCGGGCGGCGCGGAACATGCCCTCGGCCTCGTCAAACCTCGCGTCCACTTCCCGGGTCGACAGCATCGACCGCAGTTTCGTGCCGAGCGAAGCGTCTCTCCAGGCCAGGAACTCGGTGGCCGCAGCCTCGATCTCCGCCGCGATCCGCTCCCGCACCTCGCGCTCCACCCGGGCATCACGCTCGGCCAGAGCCGACATGCGGACCCGGAGCAGGTACCACGCTCCATCGGTGACCGAGTCGAGCACGTGCTCGAGGTCGGTCTCGTCGAGCGTCGTTGCGCACTTCTCAACGAGCATCGACCGCAGGCCCTCGCGGACCTCGTCCTTCGTGATCGCCTCGACGTCGGACACCTCGCGCTCCACCTCGGCGGGCTGGCCCTGCACCTCGTAGCGACGGATTTCCTGGTGACGCAGGGTCGACCCGCGCACGATCAGGGGGTTGTCGTAGAACCTCTTGAACCAGGACCCGTCGCGGTCACCTTCCTGCTGCGGCTCGTACCAGCCGTCCTCGGAGACAGTGACCTTGGTGAACTGCGCGAGGTAGTCGTCGAGGATGGCCTGCGCCGACTCCTTCGATGCCGTGACGCCGTGCACATGTCCGTTGTCGATCGCGACCCACACCTCGGCGGGCGAGCGCGTGAGGTGCGGCAGCCTGGACAGCAGCACCCGCACGGCGGATCGCATCGCTTCCGCGTTCTCGGCAGGAACCTCGGGCCAGGGGACTCGGCTCCGTGGCTGGGTCTCCCACCCAACCGTCGACGCCGCGCTTTCGTAGGCATCGTGCAGGACCTCGCACGCCGCATCGATCACCTCCTCGCTGACCGCCTCCTGCTCGGGTGCGGCTGCTGCTGCGCTGTCGAGCATCGAACGGAGCCGAAGGGCAGCCTGTCGATGCTCGGCAGCGCTTTGGCGGTTGCTGTAGATCGGGTCCTCGTCGGGATCGGACCCGGAGGCTTCGAAGTCGTCGGCGATGGCCTCGGCTTCGGCCGCATAGGCATCGTGCTCATCAGCGAGTAGCCGGACCTGCCGAGCGAGACGACTCTCCTGCTCGGGTGCGGGACGACGCCAGCCGGCGACCTCGACCGGAACGCTCTCCAAGGCGAGACGGTTCGCGGCGCACAGGCGGTGGTGGCCGTCCCAGACCCGGCCGTCGTTGCCGAGCAGGATGGGGACGCGGATGCCGTCCTGCTGGATCGACGAGGTGAGCATGTCGATCTGGCCGCTGTGGTTCGACTCGATCCAGTCGAACTCGGTCTGCCAGCCGTGCTCCTCGCCGTCGCGCCAGCCGTCCAGCACGACACGAAGCGGCAAGGTCAGCGCCTCCCGCTCCTGCTCTGGGGCCTGGTCGGCGGCGCTCATCGGTCGCCCCGCTCTGCCGACTGCTGACGTGCGAAGCGCCTCGAACGCCTCTCACGAGTGCTGGGCAGCTCCGCGAACACCTCGAGCGCGGCCAGGATGAAAGCGCACACGCCGACCACGAGCACGACCAGGGCGACGAGCACGACGATCCAGCCAACGGCGGCGCTCATCGGTCGCTCGAATCGGTCGGGTTGACCACGACGATGGTGGCGTCAGGCCGCATCATTCGCAGCTCCGAGACCGGGTCGATGCTCGTGTGGTCAACGGGGTCCAGTCGTCGCACGGTGCGGGTCGCCCCGTAGCGGGGGATCAGCTCGGTCTCGACCCACTCGGTGACGACCGCGAGCGCCTCCTCGGGGGAAAAGCCCTTGAAGTCCCACGCGGGCGTGTCGACGTGTTCGAGGTCCGGGTGCTGCGCAATCAGCGCGGGACGGCACTCGTCGTCGGCGCGCGGCAACTGGTGGGTCCACAATGTGTCGCTTAGTCATGAAGCCGTACAGGTCGTAGAGAGCGTCCACGTGGCGGCGGCTGACGAGTCGGCCCGTCGTGGCGGTCACGACGTCGTCGATCGCGAACTCGCGAGTCTCGGGCGTCGGACTGGTGGTCGTCTGGTCACTCATCGGTCGTCTCCTCGTGGTGGTTGGTCGTTGCTCGGCGGCGCGAAGCGTCCGCCCCACTCATGACTCGCGCAGACCCACCCGGAGGGCCGCTTACTGTTACGCGAGCTTCAGGGCTGTCTCCACCACTCCTCAGGCGCTGGGCGCCTGACGGTGCTCGGTGCTGGTGCCCATTGCTGTTGAAGGTGTGGGTGTAGTTGGTGTTGTAGGTGTAGTTGCTATAGAGGCCGAATCCAGAAATCAGGCCCTTCGAAGCCCCTTCGGCAGGGGCTTGGTAAGGGGCTTCAGCAGGGGCTTCTCGGACGTTCACTTGAGGCCCTCCGTGACGTTGCGGAAGAGGACCGGATTCGACTCCTTGATGCCCGGCCAGCCGGCCAGTGTGGAGTCGTCTCGGAACGCCTTTCGGAGTTCGATGTCGATCGCGGCTCGAAGCGAGTCGGACATGATCTCGCCGTACTCGGCGGCCATCCCCTTGGCGACGTTCTTGTTAGTGAGGAGGCTGTCGTTGCGAACGAACGTCCTCAGGAGCAGCTCGTGGCTGTCACGGTCGACGACGACGTAGCGCTCTTCCTCGAGGCCCTTCACGAGCGTCTCGACGTCGTCCGGCGTCCACTCGTCCACGCACATGGCGAGACGCGACGGCAGGTAGTCGAGAACGCCGCAGAGGTTGAGTCGCGGCTGGCTGAGGAGCACGAAGTACATGTGCTGCTCGACCGCCGGCAGCGCCTTGAAGTCGTAGTCGGACCAGATCGCCACCTGGATCTGGGCGAATCTTCTAGCCATCAGGCCGCCTCCTCTCTCGTCAGTCGGTCGACGAGGCAGGCCGGGCAGACCTCGTCCTTGTGGATCAGCAGGCAGCCGCAGTGGCAGATGGTGCGGCGCTTCGACGGCAGCCTGAGTGCCGACTTGTTGCGCTTGGCCTCGGCGGCGCACGTCCAGCAGCGGTAGCCGTTGCGGCTGACGATGACGCCGCAGTCGGGGCATCGCTTCGGCTCAGGCTTCTTGCGAGGCTGGTCGATGAGGGAGAGCGAGCCGGCACGCGGTTTCGCCCCTTGCCAGCGCCACACGCCGCGCCGCAGCTTCCACGAGCCGATGAGTGGGTTGGGCTCGGGCTGGTTCATGGCGGTGACGATTCGGCAGTCTCGGCAGACGGCCTCGGCGTCTCGGACGTGTCGCTTGATGCCGCATCGTGGGCAGGTGTGCTGGCTACCGGTCACGCCCACCCACCACCTTGTCCGGGTGCTGCTCGACGTTGTGCCGGAAGATGTCGACCTTGGCGTCGCTGATGTCGGCGGTGGGTGTCGAGGTCCAGCCGCAGTCGGTCTCGTCGCAGGAGCCGTAGTGGAGGGTGGAGAGGTGCTGTCGGCGCTGCTTCTTGAGGGAGGCGGTCATCGGCTGCCCCTGTTGCACTCGTCGCAGTCGGCCTGCTCGGTGATGTAAGAGATTCCGATCGACCTCTCGATACGGCTCTTGTCAATCTCGTCGAGCACAAACCGCAGGAGGCCAAGTGCAATGGCGCTTTCGCGGGCGTCCTCTACGAGGGCCGCGCGACCGGCGGACGTGTCAACTCGATATGCCTCTCCGCCACCCGGCGAGAACCAGACCTCCGGCTCGCCGGACAGCTGGATGTTCGTTGGTTCAGCCATCACTCACCACCCGCCTCGGCCTGCGCGCTGTTGAGCTGCTCGAAGCGAGCCTCGATTTCGGGTCGCAGGTTGGGGAACTGCTTCCACCAGGCCCGCAGCGTGTCCGCGTCCGTCTCGGCCGCGATCTGCTCGGCGGTGGGCTCGGGGGACTGCTGGGGTGCGGGGGAGTCCTTGAGCGGCTGCACGGTGACCGGGGCGCGTCGTCCTCGGCTGGCGGTCAGCTTCACCGAGAACGGCTTGTCCCCGGTCGGCAAGTGGCTCATATGAGAGACGCGGATGCCACTCACGGCGTCGGACCCGAAGCGAACCGAGTCGTCGCGGTAGAGCGTGACTCGCCGGCCCTTCCATGCTTCGGCGTCGTCACCCCACGCAGCGATGAGGAGCCGCAGCATCGTCAGCGGTGGACGCCAGCAACGGCCCTGCACCTCGGCCAGGTCGATGTCGTACTTCTGCTCTGCCGATCCGGGTCTGACGTTGGCGATGGTGAACGTCGCGGGGGAGCCAACGAAGTCGTCGGCGTTGATCTGGTCGGAGCGGGGTTCTGCGGTGATCTTCATGCGAGCCTCAGTTCGACTTCGTAGGGGTCGGGAAGTACTGGGGTGCTGGGGATGCCAGCGGTGGCGTTCTTGTACGCCTGAGCCATCTCCGCGGCCTTGACCTCGAAGTGGCGGGCGGCGTTCTCGATGGCTGCGAACCAGTCGGGGTCGGCGTGGACTCGCTTGAGGAAGGGTGGTTCGCCGCCGACGTAGCTCACGAAATCGAGCCACGATCTGCCGGCGACGAACATCCCGGCTTGACATTGCGCCATGTGGGCGTCGGGCACCTTGTCCTCGACGTGCCACTGGATGTGTCGCTTGGCTCTAGGTGCTTTCACTTCCAGCAGCCCGTCGTCACCCACGAGACCGTCCGGCGAAAACCCCAGCCGCGTCCCGTCGTCGAACTCGTGGACCATGAACCCGACCTGCTCGACGGTCTGCCCGGTGTGCTTGGAGTACCAGTCACGGGCGATGGGCTCGACCTGGTGGCCGCGCTCCATGTCCCGGTTGGTGAACTCCGGATCTTCCCACTCGGTCAGGCGTTCGGCGACGAGGGCTGCGATGAGTCCACGGGCGGTGTCGTTGCTGGCGACCTTCTTCGTCTTGGTCGTGATAAGCGCGCCGATGGTGGAGGCGGTCAGGACGCCGCGACGGAGCTCGTGCCACTCGTCGGAGCCCTGGAGGACTTCCTGATGGACGGTGAGGGTCATGACTCGATCCCCTCGGCCGCGAGGTAGCCAGCGATGAACTCGCGGCGTCGAAGCCTCCTGATTACGCGTCTGCTCCCCGCAGGAGTCCAGGCTGCGGACGTTCGCTGAAGCACTCGGTTTCGGTAGTCGAGCCACGCCTCTTGCGCCTCGCGCTCTGCATTGGCTCGTGCATCCCGGGCCTCGTCCTCACCGAGTTCACAGCGGTAGCACCCTGCAATGACGTTGGTGTGATCGTGCGCGGTCATCCCGCCTCCTTGATGTCGTAGCGGTCCCACTTGCCGGGGGCCTCGGTGGTGACGCGCCAGACGATGAGTGGCGCGCGGGGGACGACGATCGCGAGCAACGGCAGAGCGCCGATGAGGTCCGCGTCGTCGGTGAAGCGGTGACGGTCGGCTGGTCCGAGCGCCTTGGACTTGGAGCCGACCTGCACGAGGGCTGCTCCGTGGATCTCGTGGCCCATGAGCAGGTCGGCGGATCCCTTGCTGGCGGCGGCTCGCATGATCGCTCGCCATCCGTGCTGAATCATGTGGTCGCGGACGAAATACTCGCGTCGGCGTCCGGTGCTGGCGGTGCTCATGCGCTCACCTCGTCGCACGAGCACTCGCCGGGGCAGGCTCGGCAGGTCCGGCAGTGGTCGGCCGCATCCATGCCGCAGCCGGTCCCGAGGTGCTGGTCGTCTACCCAGATGCCGCGACGGATGCGCTGGCGAGGGGGCGTGCTGGTGTGCCTCATGCCGCACCCCGCTTCCACTCCCAGTTGATGTATGCACCCTTGGCCTCGAGGTGCTCGTCGCAGGTGCCGCTGGGCGCTCGAAAGCAGGCCGGGCAGTCGCGACCAGGCATCCCGCTGTGATCGCGGGTGGTCGGCGGCGTGTCGTCGTAGTCCGGCGTGTCGTGCTCGAACACGTCGCCCGTGCAGGAGTAGTGGACTCGGCATCCGATCGTGCGGCAGGTGGCGCTCATGCTGCGGCCCCCTTGCATCCGGCGCAGGTGCGGTTCTCGTCGACCATCACGGCGCCGGCGTAGAACACGCGCTCACCGATCCGGATGCTTCGACCGCACGAGCAGCACGGGACACCAGGCGTGCTGGCGATGAACGGGCCGGACCAGGTATCGACGTAGAGAGCGAGCTGACTCATCGCCGCCCACCTCCCACGACCACGACGAGCCCGGCCCCGACGAGCAGCCCGACAGCCACGAGTGCGTATCCGGCGAACTGGACGAGTCCGAAGCCGATCGCGGTGAACGTGGACGCGAGTGCCTGGTGGTCGCAGGTGGCGGCGAGGATGGTGGTGCCGGCTGAGGCGACGATTGCGAACGGTCTCATCGGCGCACCTCGTGGATCTTGTCGAAGCCGATGCGGAACTCACCGAAGCCGGACTGCACGGTCACGGTCTTGGCGTTGACGCGGGCGACCTTGTACCAGCCGCCGCCGTCTCGGACGAAGCGCGCGCCGTCGAAGTCCTCAGGGGACAAGCGGGGGCGTGCCGCTTCGGCTTCACGGGCTGCCTTGCGGTTCGCCTTCTGGATGTCGGCGATGCGCTTGGCCTGCTCGCGGGTGTACGTGCTCAGGGCCGCGTCGATGCCGCCCTTGCCGTAGCGCTTGGTTAGCGGCGTGTTCAGCTCGCCGTGGTCGATGCCAGTCATGCGATCACCTCCAGGTGACCGACGAGCGCATCCCATGCGTCTCGATGCTTCGGCGCGAGGTCGACCAGGCGCAGGACTGCCTCGGGCTCGCGATCGGTACGCCGCCAGACGGTCGGCTCGTTGTAGGCGTCGGGGGCGACGTAGAACTCGGGGGCAGTCATCGCGCCACCGCCAGCACGAACCCGGCGCACGCATCGAACGCGAACACGATCACGGCGAGGATGGAGCGGGGGTAGAAGGTCATCGGTCGGCCCCCTCGTTCGCGGAGTCGACGGCGGCGAGGAAGCGTCCAAGTGCGCTCGTGGGCTGCACCTTGTGACCCCAGCTGGAAATCGTCGCCCGATACTCATCGAGCGCAGCCTTCGGGACTGCTACGGCTTCCTGGAAGTCGCTCACGTCGTCGAGAGGCAGGTCGAGCTCGCGAACCAGGGCACTGTCCTCATGGGAACCGTAGATGCTCGTGTACCGCTCCCAAGTACCGAGAACGGACCCGCCGTACTTGCTGGTGACCCACCCCAGCGTCGGCTCCGTCGGCAGGTCGACCTTCGGGGCCGGGCGGCCGAGGCGGTAGTGCTTGCCGAGCGACAGCCGAGCGTCCTCGTCGTGAAGGGCCACGTACTCGATGGCGTCGATGTGACCCTCGCCCGAGTCGCTCGCCTCCCAGCGGATCAGGTCACCCTCGCGAATGTCCTCGGGCTTGATCTCCACGCGATCACTCATCGCCGGCCCCCATCGCGTCAGGTCCGGTCGGCACCGAACGCAGGGGAGCGGGCAGGTTCGACGGGTGGGCGCGCTTGGATGCCTCGATCGCTGCCAGGTCGCGTCGGTGCTGCTGGACGTCGGTGGCGGTGCGGATGAGGTGGAACAGGTCGGCGGTCATCAGATGCTCCTCGTCCAGAAGTCGGGATCGGTCTCGGGCGTTGGGATCTGCTTCTCGGAGACGGGGAAGTCCCGCAGCATCTCCGCCAGCGAGGCGTAGATCGGGATGCCGGGGTAGTTGCGCTTCAGCAGCTGAACCGAGTCCTCGACCTTGAAGGGGCTCTCGACGTTGTTCGCCAGCGGGTACTGGTAGTCGATGGATCTGAAGCCCTGTTGGAGCAGGTAGATGCCCAGCAGGCTCACGCAGGCAAGTGCGACCGCAGCGGGCACGCTGACAAGGGGGCCGTAAGAGGTGACGCAGGCGATCGCGCCAACGACGCCACCGACGATGCCGAGAAGGCCGAACGGGGTGGCCCAGCTCCCCTCGGACCGCTTAGCCGCCCAGTGACGAGCAAGGGCGTCGAATCGCCACCGGGCCTTCGACATCACGCGCTTCGGATTGTCAGCAAGGAGCGCGACGATCTTGGCCTTCTCGGAGCGGAAGCCCTGCGACCCGACATGCACCACGCCGTAGCCCTCGACGACTCCCTGGACGGTGCCCGAGTAGCGCTCGTCAGCCCCTTGGAAGTAGGCGTAGAAGCCGCACTGGCGACAGGCGGCGAAGTCGTGATCCTCGCCGGGCTCAGCCTCCGGCCTGGGCGCAGTAAGGGCGAAGCCGGATGACGTGAGGGTCATCCAGGAGCCCGGGCTCGCCCGCATGTGCTGGGCCAGATTCTCACCGGGCTTCCAAATCGCGGCGTGAGAGACACCTCGAAGCCGGCCCAGCTCGTCGACGTTGAAGGCCCGCAGGCCGCGAAGGGTGCCGACATGCAGGCTGCGTCCGCCGAAGTCGCTCATGCCGGCACCGCCTCGGGCTCAACCTGCGGCGACGGCTCCACGACAGGCGCGGTCTCAGGCATCGGCTCGAACTCGACCGTTCGCACCGGCTCTCCGATGTTTCCCATTGGTATCCTCGATTCGTTAGTTGCTGAGAGCGCCCCTGGGATGCAGCCCGTCGGGGCGCTCTCGTCTTGGTGGATGAAGTTGTGCCGGTCGGTGCGCTTGGGAGTCGCCGGGAGAAGGCAGCGCACCGAGCCGGGGTCAGTGGGGGATCACGCCGCGGCCTTCCAGCTGGGCATCCTCAGAACCGGCACGATCCGATGCGCGTTGCCGCCCGCGTGGTCCGTCGAGCGCTCGGTCAGGTCCGTGTCCTCGAGCAGCCCGACACGCCTGGCCCTCGACCAGCACGCGCTGTAACGACGCTTCGCCTGCACCGACGCCCACCGAGCACCGATCGCCTCACGCACCCGGTTCTGCGACACCAGCCCGTCATGGGCAGCGGCATCAGCACGAACAGCGGCCTCGAACACGCGCCACTCGGCATCGGAGGTGTTGGCCTCGGTCGACTTGCGGGCCATGCTGCGGACGTTCGCCACGGCCGGGCAGTTGGGGCGATGCTGCTGGGTGGGGACGTGGAAGTAGCAGTCAGGGCAGCGGCCGGGGAGGGTCGCGAGCCAGGAGAGGTCAGGGGTGTCCGCCATGGCGGACACGGCGGCGGTCATGCCGAATCACCTCGATGCATGGAGGCCACCAGGCGGGCGACCGCCGGCTCGATCGCCTCCTTGACCGCCTCTGGATCGACTCCCTCCGGATGGCGGGTCACCTCGGCGTCGTAGAGATCGATGATTGCGCGGTCGAGGAATGCCAGGTCCGCTGAGCTCAGGGCGGTCATGCCGACGCGTCGATCATCTGGAGTGGGATGGTCACGCCATGCAGCGCGTGGCAGAGGTCCGCGAGCTTCTGCGCCTGAGCCTGCGACGCGGCCGAGGACTTGAGGTACTGCTCGATCACGTAGCGGTACTCCGGCACCGTCATCAGATCGAGCTGCTTGTGCGTGCCCTCGTCGTCGACCTCGGGCGCCTGAGGCAGGCCGTCGGCGCGCTTGGTTCGGAAGTAGCCGCTGATCTCGGCCTTGGGGCCCTTCCCGACGAGGTGGCGGGTCAGGTGGTCCGGGATGGAGGTGACGACCTCACGGAACACTTCGGGCGCCGAGGCGGCGGATCCGAACGTCTCGGTGAAGACGCGGTGGATCAAGTCGTGAAGTTCGGCGTTCTCACTGCTGGGCATCATGGGCCTCCAGGTCGTCGGCGAAGTCGTGCAGCGCGTCGGCAAGGTCCCGAACCTCGGACACCTCGACGCGCTGCTTGTAGATGGCGCTGTTGCGCAGGGCCGTGAGCTGACCGGCGATCGAGTCCGAGATGGTCGGACGATCGGCGGGCGCGTCGGGCTCACTGGACGCGTGACCCTCGCCCGATCCCGCTTCCCCACGGGGCTCGGGCGAGGGGGTCTTGGGGGTGTCGGATGACACGGGTGTGATCGGGGCGAGCGAGCCCGACTTCGTGAGGGTCGCGTGCGCGGGCGGGTGCTCCTCGCCACGCTCCTTGCGCTGCTCGTAGGCGATCGTCTTGTCGAGGACGCCGAGACGCATCGCACGCTCGTTCTCATCCATCGCGGCCAGGTCGCGCCCCAGTCCGTTGACGCGCTCGTACTCGCCGCGGTCGTGGAAGAAGGAGAGCGCCGGGAACTGCTTGACGTAGCCGGCGGACAGGCGCTCGGCCGTGACTGCGCGGGCCTCGCGGATGGCCTTCGCGGTGACCTTGCCGCCGGTCGACTCGTGCGCGGTGCGCATGGCCTCGGCGGCCTGCTCGGGCGGGAGAGAGCGCAGCTCACGGGCCTGCCGCACATTGGTCGGCTTCAGGGCATTGGGGTCCATGGACCCCACGACCTCCGCGGCCTCGATGGTGCGGTTCGCGTGGCGACGGTCCATGCCCCACCGCTCGCGGCAGTACGCCTCGAAGGTCTCGTGCGTCGAGCGGTAGAGGCGGTCGTCGCGAATGGTCGCGAGCGCCTGGCCGACCTCGACGAAGGTCTCCAGGCCCGCCGCGATGACGGCCTCATGCCGCTCCAGGGCCGAACGGTCCGAAGTGGACAGAGCCTCGATGACCTCGCCAGTGTTGGTGTCGACGAGGGTCATGAGGCCCTCGCTCGGCTAGCGGCGGTTTGACCCGGCAGCCCGACTACCTGCTCTTCAGCCTTCACGGTCGAGCGATGGCGACGGATGATCTCCTCGACGTCGTCCTCGCTGAAGCGGATCAACTTCCCGCTCAGTCGCACGCACGGCCAGCCCTTGCGGCGGGCCATGCGCAGGACGCGCTGGGCGCCGATCTCGGGACCGTTGTCGTCGAGCTTGAGTCTCGCGGCGACCTCTTCGGGCGAGAGGAGGGTCTCGGTCATGCCGCCACCCGCTTGCGCTCAAGGGCGACGACCGGGCAGTTCAGCACTCGGGCGATCTCTTCGAGCATCGGCTGCCGGCAATTGCGGGTGCCCTTGACCATCTCGCTGAGCAGGCCCTTGGAGAGCTTCACTCCGCGATCCGCGAGGGCCTCGATGACCTGCGCCTGCGTGTAGCCCGACTTTCGGATCGCCCACTCGAGCGCCTCGGGTTCGTGGTTGAGGGGGCTCATCCGGTGGCCCCTCGGAATCTTCGTCGGCATGCGGTAACTATGACTGCGAACGAGTGCGAACACAAGTCAATTCGCGAAACTGGGGTCGTCGCAGGCCGCTGACCTGCGGGTTTGTCGAACTACACCGTTGTCATTGCGAACTTCGGGGCGGAATGTGCGGACTAGCGTTCGCACATGTTCGCGAGGCAGGATGCGGGCATGGACAAACCCGCACAGCGGCCCGAGGGCCAGCTCTTGGAGGCTGCAATCAAGAACGATCCGGCCTTGAGCATTCGCAAGCTCGCGAAGCGCGTCGGCGTGAGCGAGGGGCGCGTCCGGCAGATCGTCAACGGCTACGCGTCAGCAGGCCGCGGTCAGTACGTCGACGTTCGAGCGCCGGCCGCGACTCTTGCGCGCCTCGCATGGCACGCCGACATCAGCGGGATTCAACTTCGCGACGCGGGCCGTCCCGACGCAGCACTTGAACTCGAGCGCTACTACGACGAGAACCCGGATGAGCGCTCGGATGCCATCGACTGGGGAGCGGTCAGGGCATGGGTCGAGTCTCCGTATGGCTCAAAGCCTCCGACTGCGCTCCTCGAAGTCTTCGATGACGACGCGATCGTCTCGGAGATCCGCTCGCGCATGAGCGCCTATCGCCAGACCCAGGGCGAACTCAACGACTTGATCTCGGCCGACCTGGCTGAGCGCAACGCAGCAATCAAGAATGGAGGTCCAGAGCATGGTGACAGCTCAGCTGAGAAGAGTGGCGCAAGGGCGGTAGCGTCCGTGCACACGCTCCGCCCTGACGAACCGGACGACGCGGGCGGAGTTCAGGCAACCGGGCCAGAGTTCAGCGGCACCGAGGCTGCCGATTCGGACGGCGCCGAGTCGGTCGGCCAGCGCAAGCGGCGGGAGCAGGATGAGCAGGCCACGGGGTCGCAGGACACTCCTGGCGAATGATGTCGGTGGCGACGCTTACGGTCGACCGCACGATGTCAGAACACCCTTGGGCAGGCGGCCCGCACCCGTGGCGGGAGTGGAGGCGCTGGCCGGACCACCGAATTTGGTGGCGCCGCCTGCCCGACGGTGTTCACGCGTTGACAGATGGTGTCGCGAATACCTGGCACAACCTTGACGAGCTTCAGGTCGAGCGCCGTTACTCGACTCGCCATGAACAGGAACACCTGCTCGCTGGGCACGACGGATGCATCGGCGGAGTCGGTGAAGCGCGGGTCTGCTTCAAGGCGGCGCAGTGGCTCGTGCCTGACCCGCGCAAGGTCGCTGATGCCCTCGTGTGGGCCGAGGGCGACCTGTGCCTTGCCGCCGATCACCTATGGCTTCCTGAGCGTGGTCTGCGCGCGCGACTGGACGTCCGGTTCATGCATCCGGCCGAGCGCCGGCTCATTAACGACCTGGTCCGCGACGCGATCGACCGCTAGTCCTCGAGCTCGTCGCGGACCTCTCGTGCCTCAATCGGCTTCGCGTTCCGCATCGCCTCCAAGAAGTCGAGTGCGTCGTCGTTGACGTCTTCGATCATGCCGCCGTAGACGTCGATCGTCGTCTGTATCGATTGGTGGCCGATGCGTCGCTGGATCTCCGGCATTGAGACCTTCCCCGAGAGGGCGAGGTAGCCGACCGCGGTGTGGCGCAGGACGTGGGGCGTGACCTTGCGGATTCCGGATGTCTTGACGGCCTTGGTCCAGTACCTCTTGTTGAAGTGGCCGTAGTCCCATTGGTAGCCGGCCGTGGTGGTGAAGACGAGCGAGCCGGGCGGTCGGCCCTGGAGTCTGCGACGGACGATCGCGGCGGCCCCCTTGTCGATCTTGATGCGTCTCTTGCCAGCTTGGCTCTTCGCGTCCTTGACGATCACGGTCTTGCCGGCGGCGTTGCGTCTGGCGACCTGGCTCATCGTGACCCACATGGTCGTGCCCGAATCCTCCACGCCGTAGGTGTCCAGTGCGGTCGCCTCGGACCAGCGCCAGCCGGAGGCCACGAGGAACTCGGCCAGATCGGCGGCGTCGGAATTGACGACTTGGAGCGCGGCGTGCAGGGCTTGCCACTCGGCCGGTCGCAGGCCCTGTGGTTGCTTCCGCCGTCGTGGCGGCAGCTCGGTTCCGATGCAGGGGTTGTGTCCGGCAGGAACGATCTGACGCGTGGGCGAGCTGGCCCATTTGAAGATGCCATGAAGTATCGCGTGGCGATCTGCGACCGACTTCGCAGACAGGCGCGGGACCACATCGCCTTCAGCGGTGGTCTTGGTCAGCGACTTGATTCGGTCGATCCACGACTGGATGGCGCGCTCGTCGATCGTTGCGGCGTCACGCCACCCCAAGTACGTGCTGATCCAGTTGGTGTAGTCGCGCCGGTAGTCGGCGACGGTGCGGTCTGACCTGACTCTGGTCTCGAGGTAGGGCCAGTAGAGCGCGGCTACTTCGTCGAGGGTGATCCCTGGCTTGCGGCTGACCTCGGCCGAAAGGGCCTCCTCGGCACCCAGCACGCGGACTCGGTCGGCGAACCGCTGGGCGTCCTTCGCGCTCTCGAAGGTGCGAGATCTCTGCTTCTTGCCGTCCCTGAACATCACCTGGAAGGAGACGGTGCCGTCCGATCGTCGCCGTTCACGCATTGTTGCCACCCGTTGAGGCTAGATGGCGCTCGTTGACGCCATGTTGACGCCGGTAATGAGGAAGGCCCCGCGACCGGCGTTTGTGCTGGTCACGGGGCCATTCTATCTGGGGTGGCTGACGGGACTTGAACCCGCGGCCACCGGCACCACAAGCCGGTGCTCTACCAACTGAGCTACAGCCACCATCGCTCGCCCGACGGACCGCCGAGCAGCGACGACGAGTGTATCGCAGGGCCGGGCGTGCTCCGGCACGGGCCGGGTCGGGGCGCTCAGGCGCCGGAGATCTCCGCGGCGACCGCGCGGGCCGTCTCGCTGTCGGGCCCGGGGTCGGCGGCGAAGACGGTGCGCCGGTAGTAGCGCAGCTCGTCGATGCTCTCGGTGATGTCGGCCAGCGCCCGGTGGTGACCGGCCTTCGCCGGCGCCGCGAAGTAGGCCCGCGGGAACCAGTGCCGGGTGAGCTCCTTGATCGACGAGACGTCGATGATCCGGTAGTGCAGCCACGACTCCAGCGACTGCATGTCGCGGGCCAGGAACGCGCGGTCGGTGCCGACGCTGTTGCCCGCCAGCGGGGCCTTGCCGGGCTCCTTGACGAACTGGCGGACGTGGTCGAGGACCTGCTCCTCGGCCTCGGCGAGGGTCAGGCCCGCGTCGAGCTCGGTCAGCAGCCCCGACGCCGTGTGCATCTCCGTCACGACCTCGTTCATCTGCTCGAGCGCCGCGGCCGGCGGCTTGATCACCAGGTCGACGCCCTCGCCGAGCACGTTGAGGTCGTAGTCGGTGACGAGCGCGGCCACCTCGATGAGCGCGTCGTCGGCCAGGGAGAGCCCGGTCATCTCGCAGTCGATCCACACCAGCTTGTCGTTCACGTGCCCACCCTAGGCCGCGCGCGGGGTCCTGCACGGTGCCCACCCCGCCGACCCCGCCCGCCGCAGGTAGGCTCGGGAACCGTGCCGCCCCGCCGCACGTTGGACGGGGCGAGCCGGCCCGGGCCCTCCGCCCGTCGCGCCCACCCGCCGTCCCCGACCAGGAGCCACGACCCGTGAGCAACGACCGCAAGCAGCGTGCCGCCCGCGCCGAGCAGATGCGCAAGGAGCGCGAGAAGGCCGAGAAGCGTCAGCGCAACGTCATCACCATCGCCATCCTGGTCGTGGTCGTGGCCCTCGTCGGTCTGGCGTTCTACGCGTTCAACTCCTACAAGTCCGAGACCGACGTGATCGCGCCGAAGGGCGCCACGAAGGACTACGGCGTCGTGTACACCCCGAAGGACGCCGGCGGCCAGGCCAAGGGCACCCCGGTCCGGGTCACGATCTACGAGGACATGCAGTGCCCCGTGTGCAAGGCCTTCGAGCAGGCCTACGGCGCGACGCTGGACTCGATGGTCAAGAGCGGCGAGATCGAGATCGAGTACCGCCTGCTGAGCTTCCTGGACCGGCCGGGCGGCAGCCCGAACGAGTACGCGAAGCGGGCCGGCAGCGCCGCGCTGTGCGCGTTCGTCGACGGCGGACCGGCCAAGTTCAAGCAGGTCCACGACGCGCTGTACCAGAACCAGCCCGAGGAGGGCACCGAGGGCCCGAGCAACCAGGAGCTCCTCGACAGGGTCAAGGCGGCCGGTGTCACCGGCGCCGACTCGTGCGTCCTGAAGGCGCGCTACGCGCCGTGGGTCGACCAGGCGAACGACGCGGCCCGCGACGCGGACGTCACGGGCACGCCGACCGTTGAGGTCGCCGGCAAGAAGGTCGAGGGCGCCCAGGGCGGCGTGCCGACCATGGACCGGATCCAGCAGGCGATCGCGGCCGCCAAGAAGGGCTGAGCCCCGGGCCTCAGCCGACGGCGAGGCCGAGGGCTGCGGCGGCGACGCACGCGACGAGCGTGCCGCCGCCGTAGGCCAGGGCCGCGACCGGCCGACGGCCCTCCACGAGACGCAGCAGCTCGACGCTCGCCGTGCTGAAGGTCGTGTAGCCGCCCAGCAGACCCGTGCCGAGCACGTCGTGCCACGTGCCGTCGTCGCCCGCTGCGGCGACGACGAGGCCCAGGGCGAACGAGCCGCTCACGTTGACGACCGTGGTCGCCCACACGCCGAGCCGCGCCCGCAGCACGCCGTCGACGACGAACCGCAGGACGGCGCCCAGCCCGCCCGCGAGCGCGACGAGCGCGATCATGCCGGCGCCTCCGGGACGCTGCGACGCGCGACCAGGGCGCCGGCCGCGGCCGCGACGAGGCCGAGCAGCACCGAGCCCGCCGCGTGGACCACGGCGGTCACGGGGGAGTGCGCCAGCAGCTGCTCCGACTGCACGGCGAACGCGCTGTAGGTCGTGAAGCCGCCGAGGAACCCGGTGCCCAGCAGGAGCCGGGCCTCCCGTCGCCGGCCGGTGTCGTCGCCGCGACGGGCGAGCCCGGCGAGCAGCAACCCGAGCAGGAACGAGCCGACCAGGTTGACCAGGACCGTGCCGCTGGGCACGTCGTGGACGTCCGGCACCGTCGCCGTGACGGCGGCCCGGGCGGCCGTCCCGAGCGTCCCGCCCAGCAGGACCAGCGCGAGCAGACGGGGCTGCCCGTGAGGGGCCGGGGCGACACGGGTCACGGCTCCTCCTGCGGTCGGGCGCGCCGGCCGGCGCGCGTCGTCGGTCACCCTAGGCGCGTGGCCCCTCGGCGGCGTCGCGGCCCCGGTCGGCGTCGAAGCGGTCGCGGTGCTCCTGGACCTCGGGCATGTGCTCCTGGGCCCAGGTGCGCAGCGCCGTCGTGGTGCGGTGCAGGGACCGGCCGAGATCGGTCAGGGCGTAGGCGACCGTGACCGGCACCGTGGGCTTCACCGTCCGGGTCAGGAGCCCGTCGCGCTCGAGGGCGCGCAGGGTCTGGGTGAGCATCTTGGGGCTCACGCCGGCGATGGTCCGGGCGAGCTCGGAGTACCTGAGGGACGTGACCTCGCCACCGTCCGCGTCGCCGCCGAGGGCGCACAGGACGAGCACGACCCACTTGTCGGAGAGGCGGTCCAGCAGCTGCCGGCTCGGGCACACCGCGAGGAACGCGTTGTACGCGTCCTTCGCCTGCTCGCGTCGTTGCGTCGCGGTCGTCGTCGCCACGGCGACCTCCTCTCGTTCAGGACACCTACGCACTTCCAGGTACGTACTTCCCACCAGGAAGTATCGACGCCAGGATCGTACCCGGCGGCGGACGTCGCCATCCACCGCGAGACGAGAGGACATCCGATGACCATCACATCCACCCTTCCCGGAGGCGCCTGGACCCTCGGTGAGCAGCGCGTCCCTCGCTTCGGCCTGGGGACCATGCAGCTCGCCGGCCCGGGCGTGATGGGCCCGCCGGCCGATCGCGCCGCGGCGGTCGAGCTCGTGCGCGAGGCGGTCGCGCTCGGCGTCACCCACCTGGACACGAGCGGCGCCTACGGACCGCACGTCGTCAACGAGATCGTGCGGGAGGCGGTGCAGGGGGCGTCGCAGGACGTCCTGGTCGCGACCAAGGTCGGGGCCGACCGCGACGCGGACGGCGGCTGGCCGACGGCACGCACCCCCGAGGACCTGCGCCGGCAGGTGCACGAGAACCTCACGTCGTTGGGCGTCGAGCGCCTCGACCTGGTCCACCTGCGGATGGGCGACGCGACCGGGCCACGGGCCGAGTCGCTCGTCGAGCCGTTCGAGGCCCTCGTCGCGATGCAGCGTGAGGGGCTCGTGCGCGACGTGGGCCTGAGCAACGTGACCCGCGAGCAGGTCGCTCAGGCGCGGGACATCGCCCCCGTCGTGAGCGTCCAGAACCTGTACAACCTGGCGCAGCGCGACGACGACGACCTCGTCGACGAGCTGGCGGCGGACGGCATCGCCTACGTGCCGTTCTTCCCCCTCGGGGGCTTCAGCCCGCTGCAGGCGGACGCGCTGTCCGCGGTCGCGCGCCGTCGTGGCTCGACGCCCCGTGCGGTCGCGCTCGCGTGGCTGCTGCGCCGGTCGCCGAACATCCTGCTCATCCCCGGGACGTCGCGGCTCGAGCACCTGCGGGCGAACGTCGCGGGGGCGGAGCTGGTGCTCTCGGACGACGACGTCGCGGAGCTGGACGGGATCGGGACCCGCTGACCTACCGGGCGGGGCCGGCCGCGTGCACGTGCGCGCGCTGGCCCTGGCGCCCCACGAGGCTCAGGTACTCGACGGGCCCTGCGGACGTCGCACCGAACCAGTGCGGGGTCCGGGTGTCGAACTCGACCGCCTCGCCGGGACCCAGGCGCAGGTCCTGGTCGCCGAGCACGAGCCGCAGCGTGCCGGACAGGACGTAGGCCCAGTCGAACCCCTCGTGCGAGCGCAGGCCCGGGAGCGCGTCGTCGCGGCCCGCCGGCAGGACGAACTTGTACGCCTGGATGCCGCCCGGCCGGCGGGTCAGCGGGATGATCACCGAGCCGTCGGAGCAGGCCGTCGGCCGCAGGTCGACCCGCGGGTCGGCGGTGCGGGGGGCGTCGACGAGCGAGTCGATCGTGACGCCGTGGAACCGGGCCAGCGGGAGGAGCTGCTCCAGGGTGGGTCGCCGCAGGCCCGCCTCCAGCCGCGACAGCGTGCTGACGGACAGGCCCGTCGCGTCCGCGAGGGCGGTGAGCGTGACGTCGCGGCGCAGTCGCAGCTGCCTCAGCCGTGGCCCCACGGCCTCGATCGCCAGGTCGTCAGGTGCGTGCATCCGCTGATTTTGCCATTTGGCAAAGATGTTTGTCATCTCTGGACGGCGGCGGGACGGTGGTGCTCCCGCCCCCCGAGAGGACGAGTCATGTCGAGCCCCACGCCCACCTCCGAGCCGTCGACCGCAGCGTCGGTCGTCGACGACCCACGCCGCCGTCGGGGCATCCTGTGGGCCGTCTGCGTCGCCCTCATGGCGGTCGTCGCCTCCGTGTCGGGGCTGAACGTCGCGCAGCCGGACCTCGCCGCGACGTTCGGCGCCTCCCAGAGCGAGGTGCTCTGGATCATCAACGCCTACACGGTCACCCTCGCCGCGCTGCTGCTGCCGCTCGGAGCGGTCGGCGACCGGTGGGGTCGACGCCCGGTGCTCGTGACGGGGCTGCTCGTCTTCGGTGTCGCGAATGTCGCGGCGGCGATCGCGCCGAGCACCGAGGCCATGGTGGCGGCGCGGCTGGTCAGCGGCGTCGGAGCGGCGATGATCATGCCCGTCACGCTGTCGGTCATCACGGCCTCCTTCCCCGCCGCGGAGCGCTCCCGCGCGATCGGCACGTGGACCGCCGTCGCCGGCGGTGGCGGGATCCTCGGCATGTACCTGTCCGCGCTCCTCGTCGACGTGGCCACGTGGCGCTGGCTGTTCGTGCTCCCCGTCGTCCTGACGGTCGTGGCCCTCGTCCTCGGCCTGCGGACGGTGCCGGGTTCGCGCGTGCCCGCGACCGGGCGTCCTGACGTGGTGGGTGCGCTCACCTCGGTCGTCGCGACCCTCGGCCTGACGTCGGCGCTGCACGAGGCGCCGTCCCTGGGCTGGGACGCGCCGTTCGTCCTGGTGGCCCTCGGTGCCGCGACCGTCGCCGGCGCCGTGTTCGTGGCGTGGGAGCTGCGGGTCGGGTCGCCGCTGCTCGACGTGCGGCACTTCCGGGCCCGCGGCCTCTCCGTCGGCACGTCGTCCCTGCTCGTCCTGTTCGGGGTGGTCGGCGGCGTGTCGCTCGTGCTGTACCCGTTCCTGCAGGTCGTGCTCGGCTGGGGCGGACTGCGCTCGACCCTCGGACTGATGCCCCTCGCGGTGCTCATGATGGTCACCTCGGGCCTCGCCCCGCGTGTCGCCGCCCGGCTCGGCGCGCGGCTCACGATCGCCGCCGGCCTCGGTGCCGCCGCGGCCGGGCTCGCCCTGATGGCCCTGCTCGTGTCGCCCGACCGCGGCTACGTCGCGATCCTGCCCGGGCTCGCCGTGACCGGGCTCGGCGCGGGCCTGGCCATGACGCCGTCGACGGAGGCGATCACCTCGTCGCTGCCGCGGGAGCAGCAGGGCGTGGCCTCCGCGCTCAACGACCTGACGCGCGAGCTCGGGTCCGCCCTGGGCATCGCCCTGCTCGGGGGCGTCGTCGTCGCGGGCTACCGCTCCGCCGTCGAGGGACGGCTGGCGGGTGTGCCTGACGACCTCGCCGCGGCCGCGCGCGAGGGGCTCGCGAACGCTGCGGCCGCGAGCCGGGACGCCGGGCCCGACGCGGCCCCGGTCCTCGTCGCGGCGCAGGAGGCCTTCGTGCAGGCGTGGCAGCAGGCCATGACGGTCGGGGTCGGGGTCCTCGTCGTCCTTGCGCTGCTGGTCCTGCTGCGCGGCCCGCGCCGCGAGCACGCGGCGCCGACGAGCGGCGAGGCGCGCCCCCGGCAGGATTCGAACCTGCGACCTCGAGATTAGAAGGCTCTTGCTCTGTCCGACTGAGCTACAGGGGCCGAGCCGGCACGAGGGCCGGCTCGGCCCCAGCGTAGCCGGGACACGCCGTCGACCCGGCTCACGCGGCGCCGCGCGGTCGTCGGTCCGGGTCAGTAGGCTTCGGCGGGTGAGCGACGACGCCCTCGCGGCCGCCCCGGCGACGGGCACCGCCACGCCGCCGACGTCGCACGCCGCGGGCCAGCTGCCGCGCTACCGCGAGACGCCGCGCCAGCGGGGGCGGCTCGTGCTGCAGGTCCTGGTCGCGGTCCTCGGCGTCGCGGGCGCCGTCGGCGTCGTCCTGCTGTTCGCCTTCAGCGCGGGCGACGCGTACGGCGCCGGCCTGTCGGTGCTGTACGCGGTCATCCCGCTGCCGCTGCTGTGGTTCGTCTACTGGTGGCTCGACCGCTACGAGCCGGAGCCGCGGCGCTACAAGGTCGCCGCCTTCGTGTGGGGCGCCGTCGGGGCCGTCGCCATCGCCCTCGTGCTCGAGGGTGCCGCGGCCTCGCTCCTGGGGCTCGGCGACAAGACCATGGCGTCGGTCGTCGCGCCGCTCGTCGAGGAGCCGGCCAAGGGGCTGTTCCTCCTCCTGACGTTCCTGCGCTGGCGCCGGGTCCTCGACGGCTTCCTCGACGGCGTGATCCTCGCCGGCATCGTCGGCGTCGGCTTCGCCTTCTCGGAGAACATCGGCTACTACGCCGCCAGCTACCTCGGCTCGCCCGACCTGAAGGTCGCCGGGGCCGAGGGGGCCACCGGCACGTTCATCGTGCGCGGCATCTTCAGCCCGTTCGCCCACCCGCTCTTCACGACGGCGTTCGGCATCGGTCTCGGCCTCGCCGTGGCCACCCGGTCCTGGTGGCTCAAGGTCCTCTACGCGACGGTCGGGCTGCTCGCCAGCGTCGCGCTGCACGCGCTCTGGAACGGCTCGCTGTCGTTCGGCGGCGGCGTCGGCTTCGTGCTCGCCTACCTCGTGCTGGCGATGCTGTTCGTGGGTCTCGCCGTGACTGCCGTCGTCGTGCGGGTCCGGCAGGTCCGCGTGCTGGAGTCGTCCCTGTCGTACGTGGCGCAGCGCGGCTGGATCCACCCCGCGGAGATCCCGTACCTGGCCCGCTTCGGCTACCGCCGCGCCGCCCGGCGGTTCGCCCGCCGGCACGGTCGGACCACCCGGCGCGCGGTCACCCGCTACCAGCGCCTCGCGACCGAGATGGCGTTCCTGCACCACGCCGTGATGTCCGGCCGGTCCATGCCGCACGGCGTCGAGCGCACGTACGCGCTGCTCGACGCCATGGCCGACGTCCGACCCTTCGTCCGGCTGCCCCCGGCGATGGCCCCGACGCACCGCCGCTGACCTGCGGCGTCGCGGCCCCCCGCCCGCGCGACCGATGGGCCGCCCGTCCACTAACCTTGCACCAGACGTTGAGACCGTGGACGAGACCGGGAAGGGGTGCCTGTGCCCAGCGAACACGCATCGGCTGAGCTGCTGGGCGCCCTGAGCAAGCTGCTGACCGAGGTGCGGGCGGTCGACCTGCCGCTCCGCACCCCCGGCGCGCAGGCCGTCGAGGAGACCCGCGGCGCCGTCGTCGACCAGCTCTCGGACTACGTGATCCCGCGGCTCGTGCAGCTCGAGGCACCGCTGCTGACCGTCGTCGGCGGCTCGACCGGTGCCGGCAAGTCCACGCTCGTCAACACCCTCGTCGGCTCGCGCGTCACCGAGTCCGGCGTGCTCCGCCCGACGACCCGCTCGCCCGTCCTCGTGCACCACCCCGACGACGCCGAGTGGTTCCAGCCCGACCGGATCCTGCCGGACCTGCCCCGCACCGACGTCCCCACCAACGACGTGTACGCGCTGCGGCTCGCCGCCTCCACCGGGGTTCCGCGCGGTCTGGCGATCCTCGACGCGCCCGACGTCGACTCGATCGACGCCGACAACCGTGCCCTCGCCACCCAGCTGCTCGCGGCCGCCGACCTGTGGCTCTTCGTCACGTCGGCCGCCCGCTACGCCGACCAGGTCCCGTGGGACTACCTGCGCCGGGCCGCCGAGCGCAGCACCTCGGTCGCGGTCGTGCTCGACCGGACGAGCGCCGAGGCGGTCGTCGAGGTCCGCGGCCACCTGGCCCGGATGATGACGGCCCGCGGCCTGTCGGACTCGCCGCTGTTCACGGTGCCCGAGGCGCCGATCGACCCGGACGGGCTGATCCCCGCCGAGGCCGTCGCCCCCATCACCCGCTGGCTGCACGACCTCGCGGCCGACCCCGAGGCGCGCCAGGCCGTCGTCCTCAAGACCCTCGACGGGGCCGTGCGGCACAACGTCATGCGGACCCACGACGTCGCCGACGAGCTCGGCGAGCAGGTCACCGCCGCCGGCGAGCTCCGCGCCGACCTCGACGAGATCTACGACGAGGCGCTCGACGTCGTCGAGCGGTCGTCCGCCGACGGCTCGCTGCTGCGGGGCGACGTCCGCACCCGCTGGCAGGAGTTCGTCGGCACCGGCGAGCTGCTGCGCTCCGTCGAGGAGAAGGTCAGCCGGCTGCGCGACCGCCTCCTGACCGGCGTCACCGGACGCCGGACCCGCGACGCCGAGGTCGCCGAGTCGATCGCGCAGGCGCTCGTGGCGCTCGTGCTGGAGTCCGTGCAGTCGGCCGGCGAGGCCGTCGTGCGCGGCTGGGGCGGCACCGACGTCGGTCGTCCGCTGGTCGACGCGCACCGCGGTGTCGAGCGGCCGCCCGCCGACCTCGCCGTGCGGGTCGAGCGGCTCGTGCACGACTGGCAGGCGCGGGTCGTCGAGCTCGTCCGCACCGAGAGCGCCGACCGCAAGCTCAACCCGAACGTCCTTGCGCTCGGCCAGCACGGTGTCGCCGTCGCCGTGCAGGTCATGGTGCTCGTGCAGCGCAGCCGCGACGACCTGGACGCGGCCGAGGCCGCTCGCTCGCTGCTCACCGCGATCTTCGGCGCCGGCGGGGCCAAGCAGCTCCTCGACCGTGCGCACGACGACCTGGTGCGCTCGGCCGGGGTCGTCGTCGAGGCGGAGCGGCAGCGCTTCGGCGCCCTCGTGCCCGACCCGGACCGCGTCCTCGCCGCGCAGACGTCCTTGCGCGAGGCGGCGCGTCAGGCAGAATACGCACGGCACGCCGACTTCCTGGACGGAGAGCTGAGCCGATGACCGAGGCGCCGCTGAACCCGCGCGACGCCGTCGTCGGCCGCCTGGAGGGCCTGGGCCGGGCCGTCGAGGCCGCGGACGGACGACTGCGCGAGGACGACCTCGCCGCGGCTCGTGAGCTCGCCGAGCGTGGCTCCGAGCGGCTGCGACTGTCGGCCGAGCACACGATCGCCGCGCTCGCGGGAGCGACGGGCTCCGGCAAGTCGTCGATCTTCAACGCCCTGACCGACCTCGAGCTGGCCGGCGTCGGCGTCCGTCGCCCCACCACCTCGTGGGCCCTGGCCTGCGCCTGGGGTCCGGAGGGGGCCCAGGAGCTGCTCGAGTGGATGGGCATCCCGGCGCGCCACCAGGTGTCGCGGATGAGCATGCTCGACCGCTCCGACGAGGACCAGAAGCTCGACGGGCTCGTCCTGCTCGACCTGCCCGACCACGACTCGACCGAGGTCGCGCACCACGTCGAGATGGACCGGCTCGTCCAGCACGCCGACCTGCTCGTGTGGGTGCTCGACCCGCAGAAGTACGCCGACGCCGCGATCCACGACCGCTACATCCGGCCGATGGCTGCGTACAGCGACGTCACCATCGTCGTGCTGAACCAGATCGACCGGATCCACTACGAGCAGCGCCAGCGCGCCCTCGACGACGTCCGCCGCATCCTCGCCGAGGAGGGCCTGCCCGACGTCCCCGTCCTCGGCGTCTCGGCGACCCGCGGCGACGGCATCGACGAGCTCAAGCGCGAGCTCGCCCGGCGGATCCGGGCCAAGCGGTCCTCGCGCGACCGGCTCGTCAACGACGTCGCCCACGCGGCCGACGAGCTCGCCCGCGTCGGCGGCACGAGCGAGGTGCCCGGCATCGGCGACGTCGACGAGCAGGCGCTCGACCTCGCGCTGCTCGACGCCGCCGGCGGTCCGCGGCTCGTGCAGGCCGTCGAGGCCTCGACCCGTCGTCGGGCGGTCCGCTGCACCGGCTGGCCCGTGGCGCGGCTGCTGACCCGTCGCGAGGACGCGTCGGCCCTCGCCGAGCTGGGCCTCGACGAGGACCTGTCGCCGAAGCAGCTGTCCTCGGCCGTGCCGACGGCGTCGCGCGTGCAGGGCACGCGGGTCGACGCCGCCGTGCGTGATCTCGTCGACCGCGCCTCGTCGGGGCTCGAGCGTCCCTGGCGCGACGCCGTCCGCGACGCGACGCTGCGCGAGTCCGACGCCCTCGTCGCCGGCCTGGACGAGGCCGTGCTCGGCACCGACATCGGCTCCACCGGAACCCGGTTCTGGTGGCGGCTCGTGCAGGTCCTCCAGTGGCTGCTGGTCCTTGCCCTCGTCGCCGGCCTGGGCTGGCTCGCCGCGATGCTCGTCGACCGGTTCTCCTCGATCGACCTGGTCGACCCGCGGCAGGTGCTCGGTGTCGACCTGCCCGTCCTGCTCGCCGTCGGCGGTCTCGTCGGCGGCATCGTGCTCGCCCTGCTGTCCCGCGTGCTGGTGCGCTTCGGCGCCCGGCGACGGTCGCGCCGCGCGGAGGCCTCGCTCGCGGTGGCGGCCCAGGAGCTGGGTCGTGCCCACGTCCTCGACCCGGTGCGGGCCGAGCTCGAGCGGTACGACCGGTTCCGCCGCGGCGTCCTCGCCGCCCGCAGCTGAGCCCGCGGCACGGGGCGACGCGGCCCCCTCGGTAGGCTGGGGCCCCTATGGCTGACTACGTGCTCTCGCTCCGCAACGTCCGCAAGGCCCACGGCGACAAGGTCGTCCTCGACAACGTCACCCTGTCGTTCCTGCACGGCGCCAAGATCGGCGTCGTCGGCCCGAACGGCATGGGCAAGTCGTCGCTGCTCAAGCTCATGGCCGGGCTCGACCAGCCCAACAACGGCGACATCGTGCGCGACCCGGAGGCCACGGTCGGCATGCTCCAGCAGGAGCCGCCGCTGACCGAGGGCGCGACCGTCCTGGAGAACGTCGAGGAGGCCGTCGCCGAGATCAAGGCCAAGATGAAGCGCCTCGAGGAGGCGTACGCCGAGATGGCCGAGCCGGACGCCGACTACGACGCGCTCGGCGCCGAGACCGGCGAGCTGCAGAACTACCTCGACAGCGTCGGCGCGTGGGACCTCGACTCCAAGCTCGACCAGGCGATGGACGCGCTGCGCTGCCCGCCGCCGGACGAGCTCGTCGACCACCTCTCCGGTGGTGAGCGACGCCGCGTCGCGCTGTGCAAGCTGCTGCTGCAGCAGCCCGACCTGCTGCTGCTCGACGAGCCCACCAACCACCTGGACGCCGAGTCGGTGCAGTGGCTCGAGGGCCACCTGAAGACCTACCCGGGCGCCGTCCTGGCCGTCACCCACGACCGGTACTTCCTCGACAACGTCGCCGAGTGGATCGCCGAGGTCGACCGCGGCCGCATCCACGGCTACGAGGGCAACTACTCGACCTACCTCGAGACCAAGAAGGAGCGCCTCAAGATCGAGGGCGCCAAGGACGCCAAGCGCGCCAAGATGCTCGAGAAGGAGCTCGACTGGGTCCGGTCGAACGCCAAGGGCCGGCAGGCCAAGAGCAAGGCGCGTCTGGCCCGGTACGAGGAGCTCGCGGCCGAGGCCGAGCGCGCGCGCAAGATCGACACGTCCGAGATCAACATCCCGGCCGGTCCGCGCCTCGGCGACGTCGTGCTCGACGCGAAGGGCGTCACGAAGGGCTTCGAGGGCCGCACGCTGTGGGACGACATCACGTTCTCGCTGCCGCGCGCCGGCATCGTCGGCGTCGTCGGCCCGAACGGCGTCGGCAAGACGACGCTCTTCCGCATGATCACGGGTGGCGAGGAGCCGGACGCGGGCGTCCTCGAGGTCGGCCAGACGGTCAAGCTGTCGTACGTCGACCAGGGCCGCGCGAACATCGACCCCGACAAGAACGTGTGGGAGGTCGTGTCCGACGGGCTCGACTTCATCAAGGTCGCGAACTTCGAGATGAACTCGCGCGCCTACGTCGCCTCGTTCGGGTTCAAGGGCCCGGACCAGCAGAAGAAGGCGGGCGTGCTGTCGGGCGGTGAGCGCAACCGGCTGAACCTCGCGCTGACCCTGAAGCAGGGCGGCAACCTGCTGCTGCTCGACGAGCCGACCAACGACCTCGACGTCGAGACGCTGTCGTCCCTCGAGGACGCGCTGCTGGACTTCCCGGGCTGTGCCGTGGTCACGTCGCACGACCGGTGGTTCCTCGACCGCATCGCGACCCACATCCTGGCGTGGGAGGGCACCGACGAGGAGCCCGGCCGCTGGTTCTGGTTCGAGGGCAACTTCGCGTCGTACGAGGAGAACAAGGTCGAGCGCCTCGGCGAGGAGGCCGCCCGCCCCCACCGCGTCACCCACCGCCGCCTCACCCGCGACTGACCCGCCGGCCCCCAGATTTGCGCGCTTTCGCCCCAGTCCTGGGGTGATCTTCGGGATCAAAGTGCGCAAATCTGGGCTCGGGGGGACCTGGGGATGGTCGGTGGACCCGATGCGCGGTCGTCGGCCACCGTGCCTGGGTGCTGGACGTCCCCGATGAGCTGGTCGGGGTGGCCTTCACGGTCGCGCAGGCGGAGGCGGCCGGGGTCACCCGCAAGATGTTGCAGTCACGGCGCTTCGTCGGCTACGGCGGCGGCCTGTACCGCGCCGCGACGACACCTCACTCCTTGCCCCTCGTCGTCCGGGGTCGCCTGCAGCAGCTCGGTCCGGCCGCTGCGGCGAGTCACCTGACGGCCGTCGCCCTCGCCGGACTGCAGGTCGGGCCGCCACGGATCCTGCACTTCGCGACGAACCGGCCGCACCAGCGTCGGCGCCGCAACGTCGTCGTCCACCGGCACCGCGGACTGCTGCGACCGCTGCTCCGCGACGGCATCGCGGTCCTCGACCCGTACCGCACCTTCGTCGACTGCGGCGCGGTCGTGAACGACCGCAACCTGCTCCGGATCGGTGACTTCCTCGTCGCCCAGGGGCTCGTCGACCGCGAGGAGCTGCGGGTCTACGTGCAGCAGTCGCACCTCGACGGCGTCCGCCGCGCGCGACGGGTCGCTGAGATGGTGGCGGCAGGGGTGGCATCCGTGCGCGAGTCGGACGTGCGGTGGTGGCTGCTGACCGCAGGACTGCCCGTTCCCGAGGTGAACGCGGACATTCTCGACGACCACGGCCGATGGCTCGCGCGGGGCGACCTGGTCTACCGGCGCTGGAAGGTGCTCGTCGAGTACGACGGCTGGCAGCACGAGCGTGACGCACGGCAGCGGCAGTGGGACCACCTGCGCCGCGAGCAGCTGGAGGCGGCCGGCTGGCGGGTCGTCGTGGTGACCTCGGCCGACACCGCGCAGCCTTCTCGGATCGTCCAGCGGGTCCGCCAGGCGCTCAGGTCCCGCGGCTGCCCCTGCTGAGCACCCAGATCTGCGCGACATTCACCCGCTCTGCGGGCTCAAGTCGGTGTCAAAGCGCGCAAATCTGGGGGAGGGGTCAGAAGTGGCGGCCCTCGAGGCCGCGACGGACCGACTCGAGGACGCGGCCGACGGCGGCGAGGTCGGCCGGGTCGGCCTGGGCGACGAGGTAGTCGTGCACGCCGCGGACGTGGGTGTGGGCCGCGCGCTCCAGGACGGTGAACCCGTGGTCGGTCAGGCGGGCGGTGACGCCGCGGCCGTCGGACGAGCACTGGAAGCGCTCGACGATGCCGTCGCGCTCCAGGCGCGCGATCGTGTGGGTGATCCGGCTGCGCGAGTGCGCGAGGGCCGCCGCGAGCTCGGCCATCCGGATCGAGCGGTCCGGCGCCTCGGAGAGCCGGACGAGGATCTCGTACTCGGCCATCGACAGGTCGTGCTGCGTGCGCAGGTCGCGGTCGAGCTGGTCCATCAGCACGGTCACGCCACCCAGGAACGAGCGCCACACACCCTGCTGGGCCGCGTCGAGCCAGGGGGTGTCGGTGGGGGCGTCGGTCGAGGGCATGCGTTCCATCCTAGCGATCGGGGGTGTTGATTGAACGTTCAACTTTATGCTACGCTCTGATCGTTGAACCATCAACCAAGACTTTCGAGGAGCATCCCATGGCCATCACCACCGGCACCTGGAACCTGGACCCGACCCACACCGAGATCGGCTTCAGCGTCCGTCACATCATGAGCAAGGTCCGCGGCAAGTTCGAGACGTTCGAGGGCACCCTCGTCACGGCCGAGCCGATCACCGACTCGAAGGTCACCGTCGAGGTCGACCTCTCGTCGATCAACACCGGCACCGCCGACCGCGACAACCACCTGCGCTCCAGCGACTTCTTCGACGTCGAGACGCACCCCAAGATGACCTTCGCGACCACCGGCGTCGTGCAGAAGTCCGAGGAGTCCTACGTCGTCCAGGGCGACCTGACGATCAAGGGCGTCACGAAGCCGCTCGAGCTCGCGGTCGACTTCCTCGGCGAGGGCGGCGACCCGTGGGGCGGCACGCGCGTCGGCGTCGAGGCCACCGGCGAGATCAGCCGCAAGGAGTTCGGCATCGACTTCAACATCCCGCTCGAGGGCGACAAGGTCATGATCGGCGACAAGATCACCATCACGATCAACGCCGAGGCCGTCCTGCAGGCCTGAGCGGACCGTTCCGGCGACCGGGCGGCCCCCCGAGCCACCCGGCAGCCACGACGACGCCCCCCTCCACCCGGAGGGGGCGTCGTCGTCCGTGGACGGAGGCTCGTGGCGTCAGGCCGCGACCATGCGCTCGGCGAGGTCCGCGTGCAGCGACGCGATGGTCTCGGCCGTGTGCTCGTCCTCGCTGCCGCGCGGGCGGAACCAGCGCACGAGGTCGATGCTGAGCGACAGGATCGCGCGGGCGGTGCCGGCGACGTCGGCGACCGCGAAGGCCCCGCGGCGCACGCCGTCGTCGAGGACGTCACGCAGGACGTGCTCGATCGCGCGGCGCAGCGCGGCGACCTCGGCCCGGTGCTCGGGGGTCAGCGCGTCGAACTCGTACTGGACGATGCGACCGACCCGGCTGTTCGCCGCGTGCCAGCGGCTGAAGTCGTGGACCGCGCGGCGCAGCACCTCGACGGGGCTCCCGCCGGCGGCGACGGCCTCGCGCACGACGCCGAGCGCCGCCCGGTGCCCCTCCAGGCTCACGTGGAAGAGCAGGTCCTCCTTGGAGTCGTGGTGCACGTAGACGGCGGCCGGGCTCATGCCGGCCCGCGACGCGATGTCCCGCGTGGTCGTCGCGGTGAAGCCCTTCTCGGCGAACGCCTCGACGGCGGCCTGGACGAGGCGCTCGCGCGCGGTGACGGTCGCCATGGTCCTCCTCGCGCAGCTCGTCGGGCGCCTGCGACGTCCTCGCAGGTCAGTGGACAGCATGGCCCACGGATGGCATGCTAAGCAAGCGCTTACCTACTCGTCCGTAGGAAGCGACCCGCCCGAGCACGACCGAAGGATTCCGCATGGACCGCACGATCTACTCCGACGACCACGAGGACTTCCGCGACACCTGCGCGGCGTTCCTGGCCAAGAAGGTCAGCCCCAACATCGAGGAGTACATCGAGCAGAAGGCGCTCCCGCGCGACTTCTGGCTCGCCGCCGGCGAGCAGGGCCTGCTCGGCCTCGAGATCCCCGAGGAGTTCGGCGGCGCGGGCGCCGACGACTTCCGGTTCAACGCCGTCTGGGCCGAGGAGCTCAGCAAGGTCAGCGCCGCCGTCGCCTCGTGCGTCGGCATCCACTCCGACATCACCGCGCCGTACATCGTCGAGCTCGGCACCCAGGAGCAGAAGGAGCGCTGGCTGCCCAAGATCGCCTCCGGCGAGATGCTGCTGTCGATCGGCATGACCGAGCCGGGTGGCGGCTCCGACCTCGCCGCGCTCAAGACCACCGCGGTCCGCGACGGCGACGAGTGGGTCATCAACGGCTCCAAGACCTTCATCACGAACGGCTACAGCGCCGACCTCGTCGTGACGGCCGTCCGCACGTCGCCCGAGAAGGGCGCCCGCGGCATCACGCTGTTCGGCATCGAGGCGGGCGACGAGGGCTTCAGCCGCGGTCGCAAGCTCGACAAGGTCGGCCAGACCGAGTCCGACACGGCCGAGCTGTTCTTCGAGGACGTCCGCGTCGGCGACGACCGGATCATCGGCGAGCTCGACGGCGGCTTCATCCACATGATGCAGAAGCTGCCGCAGGAGCGGCTCAGCTGCGCCGTCTCGAACGTCGCGCACGCCAAGCAGATCCTCGCCGAGACGATCCAGTACGCCAAGGACCGCAAGGCCTTCGGGCAGTCCATCGGCGCGTTCCAGTGGAACAAGTTCCTGCTCGCCGAGCTCGTCACCTCGATCGAGGTCGCCGAGGCCTACATCGACAAGTGCGTCGACGCCCACGCCGAGGGCAAGCTCACCGCCGTCGAGGCCGCGAAGGCCAAGTACTGGAGCTCCGACGTCCAGAACCAGGTCCTCGACCACTGCGTCCAGATCCACGGCGGCTACGGCTTCATGAACGAGTACCGCGTGGCCCGCGCCTGGCGCGACGCCCGCGTGACGCGGATCTGGGCCGGCTCCAACGAGATCATGAAGGAGCTCATCGGCCGCGAGCTCGGCTTCTGATCCTTCTCGTCGTCGGTCCGGCCGCACGGCCGGACCGACGACGCCCCGCCTGACCCACCACCCCGTACCGGAAGGCCCGTCATGCCCGAAGCCGTCATCGTCAGCACCGCCCGCTCACCGATCGGTCGGGCCAACAAGGGGTCGCTCAAGGACATGCGTCCCGACGACCTCACCGTCCAGATGGTGCAGGCCGCCCTCGCGAAGGTCCCCGAGCTGGACCCGCACGACATCACCGACCTGATGCTCGGCGTCGGCCAGCCGGCCGGCGAGTCCGGCCACAACCTGGGTCGCGCCGTCGCGGTGCTCGCCGGCATGGACCACCTGCCCGGCACCACGGTCAACCGCTACTGCTCGTCGTCGCTGCAGACGACCCGGATGGCGTTCCACGCGATCAAGGCCGGCGAGGGCGACGCCTTCATCTCGGCCGGCGTCGAGACCGTCAGCCGGTTCGCGAACGGCTTCGCCGACGTGCCGGGCTCGGAGAACCCGCAGTTCGCCGACGCGATCGCCCGCACCGCGAAGCGGGCCGAGGGTGGCGCCGACACCTGGACCGACCCGCGCGAGAGCGGCGAGCTGCCCGACCTCTACATCGCGATGGGCCAGACCGCCGAGAACGTCGCCCAGCACCTCGGCATGAGCCGCGAGGAGCAGGACGAGTTCGGCGTCCGCAGCCAGAACCTCGCCGAGGCTGCGATCGAGTCCGGCTTCTGGGCCACCGACATCACGCCGGTGACGCTGCCCGACGGCACGCAGGTCACCAAGGACGACGGCCCGCGGGCCGGCGTCACGCTCGAGGCCGTCAGCCAGCTCAAGCCGGTCTTCCGTCCCGACGGCACCGTCACGGCCGGCAACGCCTGCCCGCTCAACGACGGCGCCGCCGCAGTCGTCGTCATGAGCGACGAGAAGGCCAAGGCCCTCGGCCTGACGCCGCTCGCCCGCATCGTCTCGACCGCCGTCACGGGCCTGTCGCCCGAGATCATGGGCCTCGGCCCGGTCGAGGCGATCCCGGCCGCGCTGCGCAACGCCGGCATGGGCATCGACGACATCGACCTGTACGAGATCAACGAGGCGTTCGCGGTGCAGTCGTGGGGCTCGGCGAAGGTGCTCGGCATCCCGCTCGACAAGCTCAACGTCAACGGCGGCGCGATCGCCGTCGGCCACCCCTTCGGCATGACCGGTGCCCGCATCACGAGCACGCTCATCAACTCGCTGCGCTGGCACGACAAGCAGTTCGGCGTCGAGTCGATGTGCGTCGGTGGCGGCATGGGCATGGCCATGGTCATCGAGCGGCTCTCCTGATGGGGCGCTTCGACGGAGCGACCGCGATCGTCACGGGCGCGTCGCGGGGGATCGGCCTCGGCGTCGCGCGCCGGCTCGTCGACGAGGGCGCCCGCGTCGTCGTCACGGCCCGCAAGGTCGACGCGCTCGAGGAGGCCGTGGCCTCGCTCGGCGGTCCGGACCGGGCGGCCTACGTCGCCGGCCCGGCGGACGATCCCGAGCACCAGGACGAGGCCGTCGCGAAGGCCACCGAGCTGTTCGGCGGCCTGGACCTGCTGGTCAACAACACCGGCATCAACCCGACCTACGGCCGGATGATCGACATGGACCTCGCCGCGGGCCGCAAGATCTTCGACGTCAACGTGCTGGCCGCCGTCTCGTGGGCGCAGAAGGCCGTCGCCGCCGGGCTCGGCAAGGGCGCCACCCCCGGGGCGATCGTCAACATCGCGTCGGTGGCCGGCCTCAAGCCCGCGCCGATGATCGGCATGTACGGCGCGTCGAAGTCCGCCCTCATCCACGTGACGCAGGAGCTCGCGGTCGAGCTCGCGCCCCAGGTGCGGGTCAACGGCGTGGCCCCCGCGGTCGTCAAGACGAAGTTCGCGGGTGCGCTGTTCGAGGGCCGCGAGGACGAGGTCGCCGCGGCCTACCCGATGAAGCGTCTCGGCGAGCCGGAGGACATCGCCTCGGTCGTGGCCTTCCTGCTGTCGCAGGACGCGGCGTGGGTGACCGGCCAGACCATCACGATCGACGGGGGACTGACGCTCACCGGCGGGGTGTGACGCAAAACGTGAGGAAAGCCTCGGATTAAACTTGAGGAAGTCCTCACGTTTTGCGAGGATGGGTCGGGTGACGATCCAGACGCCTGCTGCTGACACCCTCCCCACGACCCCGGCCGAGCGCCGTGCGCTCGTCGACCGCCTGCGCGACGGCACGCCCTTCGGGCTCGTCGCCGGCGGCCAGGGCGGACCGTGGCTCGAGCCGCTCGCCGCGCTCGTGCGCGACTTCGCGCTGGAGGGGGAGGTCGCGCGCCTCGTGACCGAGGCGGACCGCCGCCTCGCGCCCGTGCAGGACGCGCTCCTGCGCACGGGCGTCACGGTCGACCCGCTCGGCTGGCTCGACGCCGTGTCGATGGGCGAGAGCGCCCAGGACGACGACGTCGCGACGGTCCCGGGCGCCGATGCGCTGCTCGCCCCGGCTGCCTCCGTCCCCGGAATCCTGCTCACCCAGCTCGCGGGACTGCAGGCCCTGCGCGCCCAGGGCGTCGACCCGGCGCGCGCCACCGCCGTCGCCGGCCACTCGCAGGGCCGGCTCCTCCTCGCCGCGGTCGAGGGCGTCGACCCCGTCGAGGTCTACGCGGTCGCCCGCCTCGTCGGCGCCGCGACGCAGCTCGTCGGTCGCCGCGCCGGCCTGCTCGGGTCCACGATGCTGTCCGTCACCGGTGTCGCACCCGAGCGCGTCGAGGCCGTCCTCGCCGACCTGCCCGCCACGACCCGGGTCGTCGTGGCCCTGCGCAACGGACGCCGGTCCGTCGTGCTCGCCGGCCCCGAGGCCGGCCTCGCCACCGTCACGACGGCGCTGGAGTCCGTCGCCGCCGCGGAGAAGGCCGACCGCGACCGCAAGCTCACCGGCGGTGCGCCGTTCGCGCCCGTCGTCGACCCCGTCGACGCGGCGGTGGCGTTCCACCACCCCGACCTCGAGCCGGTCGTCGACCTCGTCGGCACGTGGGCCGGGACCGCGGGGCTCGACGTCGACCTCGCGCGTCGGCTCGCCCGCGAGGCCGTCGTCGACCGGGTCGACTGGGTCGCCGACCTGGAGGCCGTCATGGACTCCGGCGCGCAGTGGCTCCTCGACGTCGGCCCGGACGCGCAGGCGACCCGGCTGTCGGCCGCCGAGGCGCGCGTCCGCGGCCTCGGGGTCGTCGCCCCGGCGACGCGTCGGGGCCACCGCGAGCTGACGGCGCCCGGCGCGACCCCGCGTCGGCCGCGACCCTGGTCGGCCCACGCGCCCACGGCCGTCACCCTTCCCGACGGCAGCGTGCGGGCCGAGACCCGCTTCACCCGGCTCACCGGCCGCTCGCCCGTCCTGCTGGCCGGCATGACGCCGACCACCGTCGACGCCGGCATCGTCGCGGCCGCCGCGAACGCCGGCTTCTGGGCCGAGCTCGCCGGTGGCGGGCAGGTCAGCGAGACGATCTTCGCCGACCGCGTCGCCGAGCTCGGCACGCTGCTCGAGCCGGGCCGGACGTACTCCTTCAACTCGCTGTTCCTCGACCCCTACCTGTGGGGCCTGCAGCTCGGCCGCACGAAGCTCGTGCAGAAGGCCCGCCAGGCCGGCGCCGCGATCGACTCGGTCGTCGTGACCGCCGGTGTCCCCGAGCTCGAGGACGCCGTCGGGCTCGTCGAGGAGCTGCGCGGCGTCGGCATCGAGCACGTCGTGTTCAAGCCCGGCACCGTCCGCCAGGTCACCGACGTCCTGCGGATCGCCCGCGAGGTCGCGCCGTACCCCGTCATCGTGCAGATCGAGGGCGGCAAGGCCGGCGGCCACCACTCGTGGGAGGACCTCGACGAGCTGCTGCTCACGACCTACGCCGACCTGCGCGCCGCCGACAACGTCGTCGTGTGCGTCGGCGGCGGCATCGGCACCCCGGAGGTCGCCGCGTCCTACCTGACGGGGGAGTGGGCCCGCGCCCACGGCTTCCCGGTCATGCCGCTCGACGGCGTGCTCGTCGGCACCGCCGCGATGGCCACCCTCGAGGCGACGACCGCCCCGGCGGTCAAGCAGCTGCTCGTCGACACGCCCGGAACCCCGGACTGGATCGGTGCCGGACACGCCGACGCGGGCATGGCCTCGGGCCGCAGCCAGCTCGGCGCCGACATCCACGAGATCGACAACACCGCCTCCCAGGTCGGGCGCCTGCTCGACGAGGTCGCCGGCGACGCCGGCGCGGTCGCCCGCCGCCGCGACGAGATCGTCGCGGCCCTCGACCGGACCGCCAAGCCGTACTTCGGCGACCTGGACGCGATGACCTACGCGGCCGTGCTCGAGCGCTACGTGGCGCTGTGCCACGGCGCGGACGGCTGGCTCGACGTCACGCTGCGCGACCGCTTCCACGCCCTCGTCCAGCGCGCGGAGGCGCGGCTCGCCGAGGTCGACCACGGCGAGGTGCCGACCCTCTTCGCGACGCCCGACGCGGTCGAGGACCCGCAGGCCGCCCTCGTGACCCTCCGCGGCGCCCACCCGTCGGTCGACACCGCGGTCCTTCACCCGGCCGACGTCCACCACGTCGTCGCGACGTGCCGGCAGCCGGGCAAGCCGGTCCCGTTCGTGCCCGTCGTCGACGCCGACGTGCGGCGCTGGTGGCGCTCGGACTCGCTCTGGCAGGCGCACGACCCGCGCTACGGCGCCGACCAGGTCTGTGTGATCCCCGGCCCGGTCTCGGTCGCCGGCATCACGCGGGTCGACGAGCCGGTCGCCGACCTGCTGCGTCGGTTCGAGGACGCCGCGGTCGACGCGGTCCTCGCCGCCGGCGACTCGGCGCTCGACGTCCCCGGCCTGCGCCGGGTCGACGGCGCGCCCGGGCCGCTCGCCCTCGTGCTCGCCAGCCCCGACGTCACGTGGGCCGGTCGCACGGTCCGCAACCCCGTCCAGCGGCTCGGCGCCGACTGGGTCATCGTCGACGGCGGTCGAGCCGAGCACGCGGCGACCGGCGCGTCGCTCGTCTCGACCGGTGCCGCCACGGTCGAGCTGCGGGTGCCGCTCACGCCGCAGGACCGTGAGCTCGTCGTCGCGATCGACGTGCCGCCGTCGGTCGCGTCCGGCGCCGTCCCCGCGGTCACGACCCCGTCCGCCGTCGCCGCGATGGCCGGGCTGCTCGACGGCATGGGAGCCGGCGAGCCGGCCCAGCGGGTGACCTGGTCCGCCGCGCAGGCCGCCGACCACGCCGGGGTCACCGACCCGTCCGCCGGCGCGACGACGGTCGCGCCCGACGCGCTCGTCGGCCTGGCCTGGCCCGCCGTCTTCGGCGCCATCGGCTCCGCGACGACGGCGACCGGGGAGCCGGTCGTCGAGGGCATGCTCGACCTCGTCCACCTGGACCACGCCGTCCGGCTCGTCCGCACGCCCGCCGACGGCGCCGAGCTCGCCGTCGCGGCGCGCGTGGCGGGTGTCGAGGACGGCTCGATGGGTCGGATCGTCACGGTCGAGGTGGGTCTCGACGACGCCGACGGCGCCGTCGCCGACCTGACCGAGCGGTTCTGCGTCCGTGGTCGCACCGGCGCCGCCGGGACCCCCGACCCGGAGCGCGCCGCCGGCCTGCTCGACGCCCCGCGGGACACCCCACGCCGGGTCCGGGCGAGCGCGACGCTCGTCGCGCCGACCGACCTGCGGGCCTTCGCCGCCGTGAGCGGCGACCACAACCCGATCCACGTCAGCACCGCCGCGGCGGCGCTCGCCGGCCTGGACGGCCCGATCGTCCACGGCATGTGGCTGTCGGCCGCGGCGCAGCACGTCGTCCTCGCCGGCACGGGCCGCACGGTCCGCGGCTGGACGACCCGCTGGCTCGCGCCGCTGCGACCGGGCGCCACCGTCGAGGTGCAGGCGGCCCGCGTCGGGCTGCAGGACGGTGCCGAGGTCCTCGACGTCACGTGCCGCACGAGCGCCGAGGACGGGGGCGAGGTCGTGATGTCGGCGTCGGCCCTGCTGGCGGCGCCGCGGACGGCTTACGTCTTCCCGGGCCAGGGCATCCAGCACCCGGGCATGGGGATGGCCGGGTACCAGCGCTCCAAGGCCGCGCGCGCCGTGTGGGACCGCGCCGACGCGCACACCCGCGCTGCGCTGGGCTTCTCGATCCTGACGGTCGTGCGGGACAACCCGACGCGGCTCGTCGCGCACGGCACGGTGCACCAGCACCCCGACGGCGTCCTGTTCCTGACGCAGTTCACGCAGGTCGCGATGGCGGTGCTCGGTGCTGCGCAGACGGCCGAGCTGCGCGAGGCGGGCGCCTTCGTCGAGGGCTCGGTCCTCGCCGGCCACAGCGTCGGCGAGTACAACGCGCTCGCCGCCGTCTCCGGCGTCATCCCGCTCGAGGCCGTCGTCGAGGTCGTGTTCCAGCGCGGCTCCGTCATGCACACCCTCGTGCCGCGTGACGCCGACGGTCGCAGCGACTACCGGCTCGCGGCGATCCGGCCGTCCCAGATCGGCCTCGCCGACGACGAGGTCACCGACTACGTCGCGGGCGTCGCCGAGCGCACGGGCGAGTTCCTGCAGATCGTGAACTACAACCTGCGCGGCTCGCAGTACGCCATCGCCGGCACGGTCGCCGGGCTCGACGCCCTCGAGCAGGACGTCGCGCGGCGCCGGGAGGAGCACGGCGGCAAGGCCGCCTTCATCCTCGTGCCGGGCATCGACGTCCCGTTCCACTCGCAGGTGCTGCACGGCGGCGTCGCGGACTTCCGCGCCCGTCTCGAGGAGCTGCTGCCCGCCGAGATCGATCCCGCGATCCTCGCCGGACGCTACGTCCCGAACCTCGTGCCGCGGCCGTTCTCGCTCGAGCGCGCCTTCGTCGCCGAGGTCGTCGACCTGGTCGACCCGCGCCGCGAGGGCCTGACGCCGCTCGCCGCGGTCCTCGACGACTTCGCCGCCTGGTCGGAGCGTCCGGCCGCGCTGTGCCGTGCGCTGCTCGTCGAGCTGCTGGCCTGGCAGTTCGCCAGCCCGGTGCGCTGGATCGAGACGCAGGACCTGCTGCTCGCCGCCCCGGAGCTCGGGGGCCTCGGGGTGGAGCAGGTCGTCGAGATCGGCGTCGGCCAGGCGCCGACGGTCGCGAACCTCGCCTCGGCGACGCTCAAGCTGCCCGAGGTCCGGCGCACGCTGCTGGGCCGCACGGTCACCGTCGCCAACGTCGAGCGCGACGCCGCCGTGGTCCTGGCGACCGACGAGGAGCCGGTCGTCGAGGAGGCCCCCGAGGCCACCGAGCAGCCCGAGCAGCCGGCCGCCGAGGCCGCCGTGACGCCCGCCCCACGGGCGGCTGCCTCCGGCCCGCGCCCGGCCGACCTGCCGTTCTCGGCCGGCGACGCCACCCGCCTGCTCGTCGCCTGGTGGACCAAGCTGCGGCCCGACCAGATCGGCGCCGCGGACTCGATCGAGTCGCTGACCGACGGGGCGTCGTCCCGCCGCAACCAGCTGCTCGTCGACCTCGGCGGCGAGCTGGGTCTCGGTGCGATCGACGGTGCCGCCGAGGCCGACGTGCCGACCCTCACCGGTCAGGTCGACGCGCTCGCCCGCGGCTACTCGGCCTTCGGGCCGGTGCTCGGCGAGGCCGTCGGCGACCACCTCAAGAAGGTCCTCGGCCCGACGGGCCGCAAGCAGTCCGCGGTCGCCGAGCGCGTCACCGACGTGTGGCAGCTCGGGCCCGGCTGGGCCAGCCACGTCGTCGCGGAGCTCGCCCAGGCGACCCGTGACGGGGCGAGCGTCCGCGGGGGAGACCTCGCGACGATCCCCGTCCCGACGAGCGGCGCGGAGGTCGACGCCGCCGTCGACGCGGCCGTGCAGGCCGTGGCCGCACGCCACGGCATCGCCGTCGACCTGCCGAGCAGCGGTGGCGGGGACGCGACGGTCGACGCGGCCGCGCTCGCCGAGATCACCGGCGAGATCACCGGTGCCGACGGCGTGCTCGCCTCGACCGCGCGCCACCTGCTCGCCCGGCTGGGGCTCGAGGAGACCGCTCCGGAACCCACGACGGACGACGCCGAGGCGACCGTCCTCGCCCGGGTCGAGGCCGAGCTGGGCAGCGACTGGGTCGCGGCGACGGCACCGGCGTTCGACGCCCGGCGGGCCGTCCTGCTCGACGACCGCTGGGCCAGCGCCCGCGAGGACGTCGCGCGCGTCGCCCTCGGGGTCGCCGACGACACCGTGGACGTGGACGTGACCGGTGCCGGCGAGGTCGTCGCCGCGCAGGCCCGCTGGTGGGCCGGCCGCGTCGAGGACCCCGCCGTCCGTACGCGTCTCGAGGCCCTTGCCGCGCAGGCCGAGGAGACGGAGCCGGGCCTGTGGTCCGACGACGTCGCGGTCGTCACCGGCGCCGGCTCGGGCTCGATCGCCGCCGAGGTCGTCGGCGGCCTGCTCGCGGGCGGGGCGACGGTCGTCGCCACGACCTCGCGGCTCGACGCCGAGCGGCTCGCGCTCTACAAGCGGCTGTACCGCTCGCACGCCCGGGCCGGCGCCCGGCTGTGGGTCGTCCCGGCGAACATGGCGTCCTTCACCGACGTCGACGCGCTCGTCGAGTGGGTCACGACGGAGCAGACCCTCACCCTCGGGGCGACGACGAAGGTCCTCAAGGAGGCCCTCGTCCCGACCCTGCTGCTGCCGTTCGCGGCCGGCCGGGTCATGGGCTCGCTCGCCGAGGCCGGGAGCCGCGCCGAGGTCGACACGCGGATCCTGCTGTGGTCCGTCGAGCGGCTGCTCGGCGGCCTCGCGACCCGCGGCCGGGACCACGACCTCGCCGCCCGCCTGCACGTCGTGCTGCCGGGCTCGCCCAACCGCGGCACCTTCGGCGGCGACGGCGCCTACGGCGAGGCGAAGGCGGCGCTCGACGCGATCGTCGCCAAGTGGTCGTCGGAGCGCCAGTGGGCCGAGCGCGTCACGATCGCGCACGCCGTCATCGGCTGGGTGCGTGGCACCGGGCTGATGGGCGGCAACGACCCGCTCGTCGACGCCGTCGAGGCCGCCGGCGTCCGCACCTGGAGCACGGCCGAGATGGCCGACGAGCTCCTCGACCTGTGCACGACGGGGGCCCGTCAGGCGGCCGCGGCCCGGCCGCTCACGGCCGACCTCACCGGCGGTCTCGCCGGCGCCGACCTCGACCTCGCCGCGCTCGCTCGCGACGCGCAGCAGGCCCGGTCCGCGGCGGACGAGGAGGACGTCGACCCGGTCGCGGGCGTCGCGGCCCTGCCCGCGCCGCCATCGCTGCTGGAGCCCCACCCGGTCCCCGCGTGGGGCGACGTGCCCAGCGCGCCGGAGGACCTCGTGGTCGTCGTCGGCGCCGGCGAGCTCGGCCCGTACGGGTCGGCGCGCACGCGCTTCGAGGTCGAGGTCGCCGACGAGCTGTCGGCCGCCGGCGTCCTCGAGCTCGCGTGGTCGACGGGCCTCGTGGCCTGGGACGACGCGGCGCACGGCTGGTACGACGTCGCGTCCGGCGACGCGGTCGACGAGGCCGACGTCCACGCGCGGTACCACGACGCGGTCATGGAGCGCTGCGGCATCCGCCGCTACGCGGACGACGGCTCGATGCGCGACAACAGCGCCCCGCTGCTCACGTCGGTGTTCCTCGACGAGGACCTCACCTTCACCGTGGGGTCCGAGGCCGAGGCGCGCGCCATGGCTGCCGCGGACCCCGAGCGCACCCTCGTGCGCCCCAGCGGTGACGGCGACTGGCAGGTCACGCGCCGCGCCGGCACCGAGATCCGCGTGCCGCGCCGGATGCAGCTGACCCGCACGGTCGGCGGCCAGGTCCCGACCGGGTTCGACCCGTCGGTGTGGGGCATCCCCGCCGAGATGGTCGAGTCGATCGACCGGGTCGCACTGTGGAACCTCGTGTGCACGGTCGACGCGTTCCTGTCCAGCGGCTTCACGCCCGCCGAGCTCATGCGCTGGGTGCACCCCGCGCTCGTGGCCAACACGCAGGGCACGGGCATGGGCGGCATGAGCTCGATGCACGCGCTCTACATCAACACGCTGCTCGGCGAGAACAACCCGAACGACATCCTCCAGGAGGCGCTGCCGAACGTCATCGCGGCGCACGTCGTCCAGTCGTACGTCGGCAGCTACGGCGCGATGGTCCACCCCGTCGCGGCGTGCGCGACGACGGCGGTCTCGGTCGAGGAGGGCGTCGACAAGATCCGCCTCGGCAAGGCCGAGGTCGTGGTCGCCGGCGGGTTCGACGACCTGAGCACCGAGGGCATCGTCGGCTTCGCCGACATGTCGGCCACGGCCGACACCGAGGTCATGCGGGCCAAGGGCATCGCGGACCGGCACCTGAGCCGGGCCAACGACCGTCGCCGCGGCGGGTTCGTCGAGTCGCAGGGCGGCGGCACGATCCTGCTGGCCCGCGGCGACGTCGCGGCCCGTGCCGGCCTGCCGGTGCTGGGCGTCGTGGCCTACGCCGGGTCGTTCGCCGACGGCGTGCACACGTCGATCCCGGCGCCCGGCATCGGCGCGCTCGGAGCCGTGCTGGGCGGCGACACGTCGCCGCTCGCGCGCGGCCTGCGCAGCGTCGGGCTCACCGGCGACGACGTCGGCGTCGTGAGCAAGCACGACACGTCGACCGACGCGAACGACCCGAACGAGTCCGAGCTGCACGAGCGGATCGCGGCGGCCCTCGGCCGCTCGAGCGGCAACCCGCTGCTCGTCGTGTCGCAGAAGACCCTCACGGGTCACGCCAAGGGTGGCGCGGCGGCGTTCCAGCTGATCGGCCTGACGCAGGTCCTCGAGACCGGTGTCGTGCCGCCGAACCGCAGCCTGGACTGCGTCGACGACGTGCTGTCCGAGCACGAGCACCTGGTGTGGCTGCGCGAGCCGCTGCGCACCGAGGGCGTGCGAGCGGCGCTGCTCACGAGCCTCGGCTTCGGGCACGTCGCCGGCATCATCGCGCTCGCGCACCCGGAGGCGTTCGTGGCGGCCCTGGAGCCGGCCGAGCGCGACGCGTACCGCGAGCGCGCGCAGGCCCGTCGCATCGCCGGCCGGACCCGGCTGGTCGAGGCGATGTACGGCGGCGCGCCCGCCTACGAGCGGCCGGCCGGACGGCGCCTCGGCGACAGCGGCCAGCGGGCCCGCGAGGCGGCGCTGCTGCAGGACCCGCAGGCGCGGCTCGGCACGGACGGCGTGTACGCCGGACCGGCCTGCCGATGACCGTCCTCGGGGTCGGCGTCGACCTGGTCCACGTGCCCTCCTTCGTGGACCAGGTCGAGCAGCCGGGCTCGAGGATGTCCGGGGTGTTCACCCCGGGCGAGCGGCGTGACGCGCAGGACCGCGCCCCCTCCCTCGGGGGCGCCGGGCCTGCGCGTCACCTCGCGGCGCGCTGGGCGGCCAAGGAGGCCGTGGTCAAGGCGTGGTCCGACGCGCTGCACGGGAGCCCGCCGGTGCTGGGGGAGCACGTGCACCATCTCGTCGAGCTCGTCCAGGACGCGTGGGGCCGGCCGCGGATCCGGCTGCACGGCGCCGTGGCCGAGCACCTGGCCGGGCACGAGCTGCGGGTGTCGCTCAGCCACGACGGCGACTACGCGATCGCGTACGTCGTGCTGTGCGGACCGGGTCAGGCCTCGGCGGCGAGCAGGTAGGCCGTCAGCAGCCGCTTGAGCTCGATGACGGCCTCGCCGTGCTCCTGGCTGTCGCGGATCGAGAAGTTCAGCATCGAGTAGACGACGTGGACGATGACCCTCGGCCATGATCCGACGTCGGGCGCGCGGGGTGCCCGCGTCAGGGGTGCGAGAGCGCTCGCGACGCCCGCGGCGAGACCCTTCTCGGTCACCGCGGCGGTCGCCCGGGTGGCCGGCGTCGACTGCACGGCGTGCCAGACGGCCCGCCGCGACGGGTCCTCGACCCACAGCTGCGCCATGTGGTCGATGAGCCGGTCCAGGAAGCGCAACCAGTCCAGCGTCGGGATCTCGGCGGCGAAGGACTCGAGCTCCTCACGGACCGCGACGGCGTCCTGGCGGTCCAGCTCGCACACGATGACGTACTTGTTGGCGAAGAACTGGTAGAGCGTGCCGATCGGCAGCTCCGCCCGCTGGGCGACCTCCTCGCACGTGAACGACTCGAACCCGACCTCGAGCAGCAGGTCGCGCGAGACGCGCAGCAGCAGGTCGAACTTGCGCTGGCTGCGCTCCTGCGTCGGCCGGCGGCGCGGCTCGAGGATCTCGGCGGTCACGCGCCCACCCTAGGGGACCGCCGCCTCCCGCCCCGCGATCTGGCGACCTCGATCGCCACCCGGCGCCGAGACGCGAGGCGGGGAGCCGGGCCGGGTGTCGTCGGTCGGGGTCGCGCGACCTTGACGTATTGACCATGCGGTCAATAGTGTTGACCACATGGTCAATACCTACGACCCGGCGCCGTCCCGCGCGGACCTGCGCACGACCGCCCTCCTGATCCGCACCTACGTGGTGCTCGTCCTGGCGACGCTCGTGGTGCTCGCCCTGCTGTCCGCGACGGATCCCGTCCAGGCCGGCTCGTCGGCGTGGACCCACATGGTGATCGTGGCGGTGTTCGCCACGATCCTTCCGCTGCGCCTGCGCTCGGCCGCCGCCGGGAACGTGGGCGGCCTGCGGGCCGTCGGGATCGTCGCGTCGGTGCTGCTGCTCGTGAACGTCGTCGAGGCGCTCGTGCCCGGCGCGTTCCCGGGGTGGATGCGGGTCGAGATGGTCGCCGTCGCGGCCCTCATGGCGTTGGTGGTCCTGCTCGTCGTGCGGATCCGGCTGCGCTCGCAGGCGTCCTCGGGTGGCCGCGCCCGATGACGGAGAGCGTGGCCACGGGCCGTCGACGGCTCGGCGCGGAGCAGCGACGCGAGCAGATCGCGGACGCCGCGATCGCCGTGGTGGCCGAGGTCGGGTTCGCGGCCGCGACCGCCGACGCGGTGGCACGCCGCGCGGGCACGTCCAAGGGTCTGCTGTGGCACCACTTCGAGGACCGCGACGACATGCTCGAGCACGCCGCCCGACGGACCCTCGCGGCGCTGCGGTCGCAGGTGGCCGCCGACGTCGACCTGAGCCAGCCGGTGCCTGACATCGTCCGGGCCGCGGTGCGGCGGGCGGTCGGGCTGCGGTCCACGCACCGTGCCCAGCTGAACGGTCTGCGCGAGATCGCCTCCCAGCTGCGGCGTCCCGACGGGAGCCTGAGGCTGGGTCCGGAGGACTACGAGGAGACGTACGCAGGCCAGGAGGCGCTGTTCCGCCGAGGGCAGGTCGACGGGGACCTCGACCCGGACCTCGCGCCGCGGATGATGGCCGTGGCCTACCAGGGCGCGGTCGATGCGCTGCTGGCGTACCTCGACGCCCATCCGGACCTCGACGCGCAGCAGTGTGCCGACGAGACCAGCGCGGTCCTGCTGCGCGGCATGCTGGCCCGCTAGTGCCATCGTGCTCCGCGACCTGGCGGCCCATCGCCGGCGGGGGAGCCGGACCGGGGGTCAGGCGCGCAGGCCGGCCTGGATGAGCGGGTGGATCAGGTCGCCGATGCCGTCGAAGCCGGCACCGAGCGTCTTGCCCTGCGTGTGCCGGTAGTGGATGCCCTCGAGGATCACGGCGAGCTTGAAGAACGCCAGCGCGAGGTGGAAGTCGATGTCGTCGACCGACCGCCCCGAGGCCGCCGCGTAGCGCGCGAGGATCTCCTCGCGGGACAGGTGGCCGGGCGCGAGCGCCGCGTCGGTGACGAGGGGCCGCGCCCGCGCCGCCACCGGACGCCACCGCGAGCTGCTGGTAGGCGAGCAGGAGTGCGACGTCGGTCAGCGGGTCGCCCAGCGTGCTCATCTCCCAGTCGAGCACCGCCGTGACGGTGTCCTGGTCGTCGACGAGCAGGTTGTCGAGCCGGTTAGTCGCCGTGCACGATCGTCGCGTCGCCGCTCGTCGGCACCTGGGTCTCGAGCCGCGCGACGAGCTCGTCCATGCCGGGCAGCTCCCGGCTGCGGGACGCGTCGAGCTGCTTCTTCCAGCGGCGCACCTGGCGCTCCAGGTAGCCGTCGGGCCGGCCGAAGTCCGCCAGTCCGACCGACGCGACGTCGACGGCGTGTAGCGCCACGAGCGTGTCGACCATGCGCTCGGTGATGCGCCGGGTGCGTTCCGGGCCGAGCGGCGCGAGCTGCGCGGCGTGCGCGTACGGCGTGCCGACCACCCGCTCCATGACGTAGAACGGCGCGCCGACGACGTCGTCGTCCTCGCACAGGGCGTAGGTCCGGGGGACGGGGACGGCCGTCGGGGCGAGCGCCGTCAGGACACGGTGCTCGCGGGCCATGTCGTGCGCCGTCGCGAGCACGTGGCCGAGCGGCGGGCGCCGGACGATGAGGTCCTGCGCCCCGTCGGTCACGGCGTAGGTCAGGTTCGACTTGCCGCCCGTGACGAGCTCGGCCGTGAGGGGCCCGGACACGAGTCCGGGCGCCTCACGGTCGAGCCACGCCTGCAGGGCGGCGAGGTCGAGTCCCTCGACGGCGCTCATGCGGGTCAGTCCTTCGGTCCGCCGGCGACGTAGATGACCTGGCCCGACACGAAGCCGGAGCCCTCGCTCGCGAGGAACGCCGCGGTGTGAGCGATGTCCTCGGGCTGGCCGACGCGCTGCACCGGGATCTCCTTCGCGGCGTAGGCGATGAAGTCGTCGAACGGGACGCCGACGCGCTCGGCCGTGGCCGCCGTCATGTCCGTCTGGATGAAGCCGGGGGCGATCGCGTTCGCGGTGATGCCGAACTTGCCGAGCTCGATCGCCAGGGTCTTCGTGAAGCCCTGCAGGCCGGCCTTGGCGGCGGAGTAGTTGGCCTGGCCGCGGTTGCCCTGGGCCGAGGTGCTCGACAGGTTGATGATGCGGCCGAACTGCGCCTCGGTCATGTACTTCTGGGCGGCCTTCGTGACGTTGAAGGAGCCGCGCAGGTGGACGGCCATGACGGTGTCCCAGTCGTCGACGGACATCTTGAACAGCAGGTTGTCGCGCAGGACGCCCGCGTTGTTGACCACGATCGTGGGGGCGCCGAGCTCGTCGGCGATCCGCTGCACGGCCGCGTCGACGCTCGCGGAGTCGCTGACGTCGGCACCGACGGCGAGGGCCGTGCCGCCCGCGGCGGTGATCGCGTCGACCGTGCCGGAGCAGGCGGCCTCGTCGAGGTCGACGACGGCGACGGCGTGGCCCTCGGCGGCCAGGCGCTGGGCCACGGCGGCCCCGATGCCTCGGGCGGCGCCGGTCACGATCGCGGTGCGGGGGGTGTCGGTCATGCGTGCTCCTCGGGACGTCAGGTAAGCGCTTGCTTAGGCACCGTAGCGCACCCGGCGGACGGACGGGAGGGGCGCGGGCGACGTGCCGTGCACCACGAAAGATGAGGATTCCCTCGGGTTCGTGTAGACTTGAGGAAACCCTCATGTTTGGAGCTCGCATGACTTCTCCGGTCGACGTGGCGACCAGCCCACCCCCCGCCGACACCCAGGCGCAGCGCGACGTCCTCGAGCAGCGACGTCGAGACCGCTTCGCCCGGGTCGAGCCGCGGGGGACGCCGTCGCCACACCGCCCGGGAGCGTGCCGAGCTGCTGATGGACCCCGGCACCTTCGTCGAGATCGCGCCGTTGCGCACGGCCGGCTCGGCGGGCAGCGGGGTCGTCATCGGCTGGGGCACGGTCGACGGCCACCCCGTCGTCGTCGCCAGCCACGACGCCGCCGTCGCGTCCGGGGCCATCGGCGCGGTCTTCGCCGAGACCGTCCAGCGGGCGCAGCGGATCGCGATCGACCGCGGCTGCCCGATCGTCTACGTCAACGACTCTGGCGGAGCCCGGATCCACGACGGCATCCACGCGCTCCACGGCTGCGGCGGCATCTTCGCGCTCAACGTCGAGGCGAGCCGGAAGATCCCGCAGATCTCGCTCATCCTCGGCCCCTGCGCGGGCGCCGCGGCCTACTCGCCGGCGCTCACCGACTGGACCATCATGGTCCGCGAGCAGGGCCAGATGTTCCTGACCGGCCCGGAGATCGTGAAGGCCGCCACCGGCGAGGACGCGAGCGCCGAGGCCATCGGTGGCTCCGGCATGCACACGCGCACGAGCGGCGTCGCCCACCTCGAGGTCGACTCCGAGGAGGAGGCGCTCGACGCCGCCCGCCGCCTGTTGTCGTTCCTGCCCGACCACGTCGGGGCGCCGCAGCGCGTCACCCCCGCCGTCCCCGCCGACCCCGCCGCGGTCGCCCGCCTGCCGCACGTCGTCCCGGGCAAGTCGAGCATCGTCTTCGACATGCACGAGGTGCTCGACGGCGTCCTCGACGCGGGGGGAGCGCTTCGAGATCAGCCCCGAGCACGCGCCGAGCGTCCTGACGCTGCTCGGCCCGCGTCGACGGTCGTCCCGTCGCCGTCGTCGCCAACCAGCCGAAGGCGCGCGGCGGCATCCTCGACGCCAAGGCCTCGGTCAAGATCTCGCGCTTCGTCGAGTGGGCCGCGCGGTTCGGGCTGCCGGTCCTGACCCTCGTCGACGTCCCTGGGTTCCTGCCCGGCACCGTCGAGGAGGGGCGGGGCGTCATCACGCACGGCGCGACGATGCTGCGCGCGTACGCCGAGGCGAAGTCGCCCGTCCTGACCGTCGTCGTGCGCAAGGCCTACGGCGGCGCCTACATCGCGATGGGTGCGCGCTCCCTGGGCGCCGACTTCAGCTGGGCGTGGTCCGGCTCGGAGATCGCCGTGATGGGTCCCGGCGGCGCCGTGGCCCTCCTGCACCGGCGGGCGCTCAAGGAGTCCGACGACCCCGACGCGCTGCGCGACGAGCTTGCCGCCGACTACCGCGAGCAGGTCGCCCGGCCCTACCTGGCCGCCGAGGCCGGCATCCTCGACGACGTCATCCAGGCCGAGGAGACCCGCGGCCGGCTCGTCGACGCGCTGCGCCTGCTCGTCCCGACGGAGGTGCGCTGATGGAGGCCCGCGCCGAGATCGTGGCGAACGTCTGGAAGCTCCTGACCCACGAGGGGGGCCGAGGTCCGCGAGCACGAGGTCCTCGCCGTCCTGGAGACCATGAAGATGGAGATCCCCGTCCACGCGCCCGCCGCCGGCCGGGTCAGCCTCGTGCCCGTGACCGAGGGGCAGATCGTCCAGGAGGGCGACGTCATCGCGGTCGTCGAGTGACGCTCTGCGACCATCGGGGGGTGCACGAGCTCCTGATCCCGATGCGCTGGGCCGACCTGGACCAGCTCAACCACGTCAACAACGTCGTCTACGTCGACTACGCCGAGCAGGCCCGTGCGGCGCTCGCCGAGTCCGGTGAGGTCGCCGACGAGCGCGTGAGCCTGGTCGACGTCGAGTTCCGCCGACCGCTGCTGCTCAGCCGGACCCCGGTGCGGGTCCGCACGAGCGTCGAGGCCGGGGCGACCGTCCACGAGATCGCCCCCGACGGCGCCGAGGCGCCGTTCGCCACGGTCCGGCTCGGCACCACCGGGGAGCCCGAGCGCCTCGACGGCCCACCCGACCGCGACGGCGCGCTCGCGCTGCGCCGCGGCGACGTCGGGCCCGACGGCACCGTGACGCCCACGCGGTTCTTCGAGCTCTGCCAGGAGTCGCGGATCCTGTCCTTCGCCGCGCTGTTCCCCGAGGGTCGCGCCGGGTCCTTCGTCGTCGGCCGCGTCACGATGAGCCTCGGGGAGCCGCTGCCCTGGCAGGCCGAGCCCGTGCCGGTCACGACGCTCGTCACCCGCGTCGGCACCTCGTCGTTCGCGACCACCACGTACTTCGGACGGCGGCCGGCTCGGCAGCGCCACCTGCGTCCTCGTCGGCTTCGACCTCGAGGCGCAGACCTCCCGCGTCCTGGGCGACCAGGAGCGCGCCCAGCTCGAGTCCGCGCTCGCGACGGTCTGACCCGTCGACGGGCTCAGGGTCGCTCCGCAGGGCTACGTCTGATTCACCATGCTGTGCTGGTCGGTTCATGGCCACCAGCGCTCCGCAGAGCTACGCGCTGTTGACCATGCTGCGCTCGTCGGTTCATGGTCACCAGCGCTCGGCAGAGCTACGCGCTGTTGACCATGCTGCGCTCGTCGGTTCATGGTCACCAGCGCTCCGCAGAGCTACGCGCTGTTGACCATGAACTGCGCCGCGTGCTGCGCGTAGGCCCAGAACTGCGCGTCCTGCTCGGGCGTCAGGTCGACGGCGTCGAGGCCGGCGCGGAAGTGCAGCAGCCAGCGGTCGCGCGCCTCGGGCGTGACCGCGAACGGCGCGTGGCGCATCCGCAGCCGCGGGTGGCCGCGGGTCTCGCTGTAGGTCGTCGGACCGCCCCAGTACTGCTCGAGGAACATCGTGAGGCGCTCGGCGGCCGGGCCGAGGTCCTCCTCGGGGTACATCGGCCGCATCAGCTCGTCCTCGGCGACGCCCTCGTAGAACACCTCCACGATGCGCTGGATGGTCGCGCGGCCACCGATCTCGTCGTAGAACGTCGCGTCGCCCATCAGGCCGGCCCCTGGCCCGGCGGGACCCACGAGCTCGGGATCCGGATCCCGGCGCGGTCGAAGCGCTCCTTGACCCGCTGGCGCAGGGTCCGGGCGACGAGCCACTGCTGCAGCGGCGCGGTCTTGAGCACGACGCGGACGACCACGCCGTCCTTGTCGAAGCGCTCGACGCCCCACACCTCGGGCTCCTCGATGATCACCTCGTGGAAGCGCGGCGACTCGTACATCGCCTTCGCCTCCTCGGCCAGGATCGTCTGGACGAGCTCCAGGTCGGAGTCGTACGCGACCGTGACGTCGAGGACCGTCCGGGGCCCAGTTCTGGCTCTGGTTGCCGACCCCGCAGGATCTCGCCGTTGCGGACGTACCAGACCGTGCCGTTGACGTCGCGGAGCCGGGTGACCCGCAGGCCGGTGGCCTCGACCGTGCCGCTCGCCTCGCCGAGGTCGACGGAGTCGCCGACGCCATACTGGTCCTCGAGGATCATGAACAGCCCGGCCAGGTAGTCCTTGACGAGCGTCTGCGCGCCGAAGCCCAGGGCGACGCCGAGGATGCCGGCGCCGGTGAGGATCGGGGCGATCGGGACACCGATCGTGTCGAAGACCATGACGACGGCGATCGCGACCAGCACGAGCGTCGCGATCGAGCCGAGCAGGTCGCCGATCGCGGTCGCGCGCTGCTGCCGACGCTCCGAGACGCCGGGCCGCAGGTCCTGCAGCAGCTCGCCGGCCTTGGTGCCCGCGAGCGGGCCCGGCACGGTGCCCGCGGCGGCCCGCTTGACCACGCGGCCGATGAGCCGCTTGACGATCCAGCGCACGACCAGCAGCGCGACGACGATGATCAGGATCTGCAGGCCGGACGAGAGCAGGGTGTCGAACGACAGCCACGTGGGCTTCTTCACCGTGAAGTCCAGCATGGGCCCAGCCTACGGGCCGATAGGATGGCCCCATGAACAGCGTCACCCGCACCCTGTCCGTCGTCTCCGCGACCTTCGTGCTGGTCCTCGCCGGCGCCTCCGCGTCCTTCGCCGACGCGCCCACGACGTGGGAGGACGGGCCGACCACCGACTTCCTCTACTACCTGACGCTGCTCGTCGCGATCCCCGCCGGGCTGTTCGTCGTGGTCTCGCTGTTCGGCCTGCTCACGGCCCCGCAAGAACTACGTCCCGCCGGCGCCGTCGACCGAGGTCGAGAAGGCCGGCGACCGCAGCCCCCGCCGCCCACCACTGACCCTCCTCCCCGCTGAGCGTGACGTTCTGACGCGACACGCCAGCGTGTCGGCGTCAGAACGTCACTGCCAGCGGCGTGCCGGGGGCCAGGTCGACCACCACGCGGGTGGGGTCGTCGTCCAGGTCCGTGGTCGCTCGAGGGCGACGGCTCGACGCTGGGCCGACCGCAGCCGTCCGGCGAGGTCCCATCGGCCACGGTGATCGAGGTGCGTGACCCGCGCGACCACGAGGCCATGGTCCTCCAGTCGCTCCTCTCGCACGTTGTCCGCGGCGTGACGCTCGGCCTCTCGGTGGTGGGCGCCGTCGGACTCGATGACCAGTCCGGTCTCGGGGTCGAGGAGGTCGGCCACCGCGATGAGCCGTCCGAACGGGTCGAACAGCGGGACGTTGACCTGCAACGACGTGAGGTCGGCGTCGAGCTGCGCCGCGAGGCGGGGTCCGCGTCTCCTCGGGGCTCGCCGAGCGCGAGGACGCCAGGGCCAGCGCCGATCTCGCCTGGACGATGCCCCGCACCTTGTGGTGCGACCGCTGCACCCGGTCGATCGCCTCGACCGTGGTGTGGCTGACGCCGCTCGTGGTGGAGCACGCCAGGTCGGCGACGACGACGGCCGCACGCACCGACGGCGCTCGGCACATCTCGTCGAACGCCGCGCGCGCCAGGTCGGCGACCAGGTAGCCGCCCAGGTCGACGACCTCGTCCGGGTGAAGAACCCCGCGCCATGGCTCCACGGCCCCTGCACGCCGCCGCACCTGACCGCCCGGCGGACAGTGCACCGGCACGGGACGGAGGGCCCCTGCGCGGTCACGGCCGTCGAACCAGTCGTTGCCCTGGACGAGGAGAGCGGCCCAGCCGCCGATCACGTGTCGACCGGACGCGACGGCGACGGCGTCGGACACGCGCTCGACGACCTCGTCGTGCCGGACGAACGTCGGCCGGACCACGCCGTGCAAGGAGTGCCGGTACAGCGGCGAGCGCAGGGTCGAGGCGCGCTCGCCGGACGCCAGCGCCTGGCTGACGCGACGGCTCAGGAGAAGGGGATCGTACGGCTCCATCCGCCGCAGGGTGGCGGCCCGACGGCTTCCGCGCCTCCGACCATCCCCAGCCCTCGTTGGGAGTGACGTTCTGACGCGACACGCCAGCGTGTCGGGGTCAGAACGTCACTCCCAGCGGGGAGGCGGGCCGTCAGGACGCGGCGGCCTGGGCCCGCAGGGCGCGGGGCGAGGTCGTCACGGCTCTCCGTCACGTAGCGCCGGGCGGCCGGGCCGGCCGACGTCGAGGCGAGCCACGCGTCGACCTTGTCCAGCGCCTCCTGCGAGGGGTTGGCCAGCGGGAACAGGTGGACGAGGGCGACCTGCCGACCCACACCCCCTGGTCCTCGATGATCGTCTCGGCCATCTCCAGGTAGCGGTCCAGGTACGGCGCGAGCAGCTCGGCCTGCCCAGGGACCTGGAACGCGCTCGCGGTCTGGCGACGGGTCTCGTTCGGGGTCGACGGGTCGACCACGACCGCGTGCCACGCCGCCTCCTTGGCGTCGGCGTCCGGACGGATCGCCCGCGCCGCGGCCGCGTTCTCCCGCCCGGAGATCGTGTTGTCGCGCTCGAGCTCGGCGGCGATCTCGGCCTCGCCGTACGTCCCCAGGCGCGCGAGGGCCGTCACGAACGTCCAGCGCAGGTCGGTTGTCGACCTCGAGCCCCGCGAGCCCGCCGTCGAG
>JAQIJP010000012.1:0-58383 GCA_036946185.1 Aeromicrobium erythreum | reverse complement strand
GCACCGAGGATGTCGGTCAGCGTGACGTACTGCGTCTGGCCGTCGACCTCGCCGGAGATGAGGCCCATCGCGATGCCCGCGACCGGCGCGCGCAGCGGCACGCCGGCGTTGAGCAGGCCGAGCGTCGAGGCGCAGACCGAGCCCATCGAGGTCGAGCCGTTGGAACCGAGGGCCTCGGAGACCTGACGGATCGCGTACGGGAACTCCTCGCGCGTCGGCAGCACGGGCAGCAGGGCCCGGCCGGCGAGCGCGCCGTGGCCGATCTCGCGGCGCTTCGGCGAGCCGACGCGACCGGTCTCACCGGTCGAGAACGGCGGGAAGTTGTAGTTGTGCATGTAGCGACGCGTCGTCTCGGGCGAGAGCGTGTCGAGCTTCTGCTCGAGGTCGAGCATGTTCAGCGTCGTGATGCCCATGATCTGGGTCTCGCCGCGCTGGAACAGGGCCGAGCCGTGGACGCGCGGGACGACGCCGACCTCGGCCGACAGCTCGCGGATGTCCGCGAGGCCACGGCCGTCGATGCGGACCTTGTCCTTGAGCACGCGCTGGCGCACGAGGTTCTTGGTGACGGCGCGCAGCGCGGCGCCGATCTCCTTCTCGCGGCCCTCGAACTGCGCGCCGAGCTGGTCGAGCACGTCGGCCTTGATCGCGGACTCGCGGTCCTCGCGCTCGGCCTTGCTGACGATGGTCAGCGCCTCGGACAGCGGGCCCGACGCGGCAGCGGCGACGGCGTCGTAGACGTCGTCCTGGAAGTCGAGGAAGACCGGGAAGTCCTGGACGGGCTTGGCGGCGGCCTGCGCGAGCTGGGCCTGCGCGTCGCACAGCTGACCGATGACCTTCTTGGCGGCCTCGAGACCCTCGGCGACGACCTCCTCGGTCGGCGCCTGGACGCCGGACTGGACGAGGTCCCAGGTCGACTCGGTCGACTCGGCCTCGACCATCATGATCGCGACGTCGTCGCCCGCGACGCGGCCGGCGACGACCATGTCGAACACGGCGCCCTCGAGCTGCTCGTGCGTCGGGAACGCGACCCACTGGCCGTCGATGAGGGCGACGCGGGTGGCGCCGATCGGGCCGGAGAACGGCAGGCCCGAGATCTGCGTCGAGGCCGACGCGGCGTTGATGGCGAGCACGTCGTACGGCGTGTTCGGGTTGAGCGCCAGGACCGTGATGACGACCTGGACCTCGTTGCGCAGGCCCTTCTTGAACGTCGGGCGCAGCGGGCGGTCGATCAGGCGGCACGTGAGGATCGCGTCCTCGCTCGGGCGGCCCTCGCGACGGAAGAACGAGCCCGGGATGCGACCCGCGGCGTACATCCGCTCCTCGACGTCGACCGTCAGCGGGAAGAAGTCGAAGTGGTCCTTGGGGTGCTTGCCGGCCGTCGTGGCCGACAGCAGCATCGTGTCGTCGTCGAGGTAGGCCGAGACGCTGCCGGCGGCCTGGCGCGCGAGGACGCCGGTCTCGAACCGGACCTTCCGCTGGCCGAAGCGGCCGTTGTCGACGACCGTCTCGACGGTGTGCAGGGTGGATTCGCTCATGCGAGTCCCTTCCGCGGGCGGAGCCCGCTCGTGAAGGACGAGACGCAGGGCGCGGTGGGTGTGTCGGTCTTCGATCGAGGCCCGCGGGGGTGCCCGACGCTAACGCCGTCAGGTCGACCCGAGGGCCACTACCGAGGACCGAGCCGGCTCCGCCGTCCTCGTCCGTGGGTGGGTGTTGAGTTGTGTGAAGAACACCAGGCGGCCACCCGTGGGGGTGACCGCCTGGTGCGTGGTCAGCGGCGCAGGCCGAGTCGCTCGATGAGCGAGCGGTAGCGCTCGATGTCGTTGTTCTGCAGGTAGTTGAGGAGCCGGCGGCGCTGGCCGACGAGCAGGAGCAGGCCACGACGGCTGTGGTGGTCGTGCTTGTGCTCCTTGAGGTGCTCGGTCAGGTGCGCGATGCGACCCGTGAGCACGGCGATCTGGACCTCGGGCGAACCGGTGTCGCCGGGCTTGGTCGCGTACTGCTCGATGATCTCGGACTTCGAGAGGTCCGCGACCGTGGGCGCGGCAGTCTTCTTCGACATGGTTCTCCTGAGGGGGACTCGTTGCACGGCGCGCCCGGGCCTGTTCACCGGGGCACTACGATCCGTGGCCGATCGACGGCATCGTCCAGGCTATCAGCGCGCACCGCCCAGGGTCGAATCCCCCGCCGCGGCGCGGCGGGTCAGCAGCGCCCGCCGCCGACGGGCAGCGTGCCGCGCAGCTCCGCCGACCGCGACGAGGATCCGACCGTGACGCTCGCACAGCCCGGGCCGACCCGCCACCGGTCGCTGGTCGCGTCCCAGTACGACAGGGCCCGCTCGTCGAGCGAGAAGGTGACGCGGGTCGACGCGCCGGGCGCCAGCTGCACCTTGCGGAAGCCCTTGAGAGCCGAGCGGGGCTGCTCGACGCCCCGCTGCGACGGCAGTCCGAGGTAGAGCTGCGGCACCGCGTAGCCCGTCCGCGACCCCGTGTTGGTGACGGTCGCCGAGACCGTGGCGCCGGTGTCCCGGCGCTCGACGGACAGGCCGGACATCCGGAACGTCGTGTACGAGAGCCCGAAGCCGAACGGGTAGGCCGGCCGCAGGCCCTGGCGGTCGTACCAGCGGTAGCCGACGAAGATCCCCTCGTCGTACTGGGTCCTGAGGCCCAGCGGGCCCGCGCCGGGGTAGCGCGCGGGGCTGACGGCGGTCGGCAGCTGGGACTCGGCGTCCGGGATCGTGACGGGCAGCCGTCCGCCCGGGTCGACGTCGCCGAACAGCACCCGGGCCACCGCAGGTCCGCCGTAGGCGCCGGGGTACCAGACCTGCAGCACTGCGGCGACCTTGTCGCGCCACGGCAGCAGGCTCACGCCGCCGGACTGCACGAGCGCGACGGTCCGCGGCTGGCCCGCGGCGACCGCCTCGACGAGTGCGTCCTGGTCGCCGTGGCGCCGCGGGCACTGCAGGCTCAGGCAGCCGCGGTCCGCACCCTCGCCGTACTGGTCGCGCACCACGACGACGGCGACGTCGGCGGCCCTCGCGACCGCCGCCGCCCGGGCGGGGTCGGACCCGTCGTCGTACGTGACCTTGACGCCGGACCCGGCACGCTGCCGGATGCCGTCGAGGATGGAGTGCACCTCGAAGGCCTCGACGCTGCCGGACCCGCCGCCCGCGATGAACTCCGTGGACGACCGGCCGATCACCGCGATCGAGCGCACCGACGAGGAGAGCGGCAGGACGCCGCCCTGGTTGCGCAGCAGCGTCGCGCCCTGCTCGGCGACCCGCTGGGCGACCGCACCGTCGGCGACCCGGTCGATGCGGCTGTCGTCGTCACGGAAGGCCGCCCGGTCGAACACGCCGTACGCGAACCACGTCCGCAGCATCCGGTGCACGTGCAGGTCGATCGTCCGCTCGCTGACGCGGCCGAGCGCGAGCGCGGTGCGGATCAGCGCGGGCTGGTAGCCGATCGGCGGCCACGGCTCGAAGTCGAGCCCGTTGTTCAGGCCGCCCGCGGTCGAGTGCAGCGCCAGGTAGTCGCCGATCGTGTAGCCCTGGAAGCCCCAGTCCTTGCGCAGGACGTCCTCGAGCAGGGTGCGGTTCTGGCAGGCGAACTCGCTGTTGACCCGGTTGTACGCGCACATGACGGTGCCGACCTTCGCCTCCTTGACCGCGGCCTCGAACTGCGGCAGGTAGGTCTCGCGCAGGGTGCGCTCGTCGATGATCGCGTCCTGCAGGTAGCGCGCCCCCCGGAACGGGATGCCGAGCGGGGACAGCGAGCTGAGCTCTCCGCCGGTGGGCTCCTCGCCCTCCTGGTTGTTGCCCACGAAGTGCTTGACGTTGGCGATCACGCCGGTCGACTGCGCGCCCTGGATCCACGAGACGCCCAGCCGAGTCGTGAGGTAGGTGTCCTCGCCGAAGGTCTCGAACGTGCGGCCGGCGCGCGGGGTCCGGACGATGTCGACGGTCGGCGCGTAGACGACGTCGTTGCCCTTGAGCTTCGCCTCGCTCGCGGCGACGGTGCCGAACCGTGCGGCGAGGGCCGGGTCGAAGCCGGCCGCCAGCGCGATCGGCGCGGGCAGGCCGATCGACCTGCCCTGGCGCGGGCCCACCGGGCCGTCGCTGTAGTTGATCGTCGGCACGTCGAGTCGCGGGACGCCGTCCTGGATGCCGGTGTGGGTCTGGTCGGAGGGCTTGCCGGTGTCGCGCAGGGAGTCGCCGCCGAGCAGGCCGACCTTCTCGTCGAGCGTGAGCTCGGCGAGCAGCAGGTCGGCGCGCCGGTCCGGGCTGAGGCTCGTGTCGCACCACGGGTGGTCGCCGCACCGACCGGCGGCCTGGGCCGGGACCTGCACGGCCCCCAGCACCGAGAGCCCGAGCACCAGGGACAGGACGGCCGAACCGGCTGCACGCATCACGCCACCTCCAGAAAGTGGTGCGAACGTACCAGAACGACGTGACGGGTGTCACTCCCCCGACGCGCGACGTCGTGTCGGGGTCAGGAGTGAAGGGCGTCGCGGGCCGCCGCGACGTCGGCGTGCATCTGCTCGACCAGGGCCTCGACGCCGCGGTAGGCGACCATCGAGCGTAGGTGCCGGACGAGCTCGACACGGATCCGGCGGCCGTACAGGTCGAGGTCGTGGCCGTGGTCCATGACGTAGGACTCGACCCGGCGCTCGGTGCCGTCGAACGTCGGGTTCGTCCCGATGGAGATCGCGGCGGGCCAGGGCTCCTGGGACCCGTCGAGGTCGACGACCCGCCCCGCGTAGACACCGTCCGGCGGGACCGCCCAGGACGCGTCGACCGGGACGTTCGCCGTGGGGAAGCCCAGGTCACGACCCCGCTGGTCGCCGCGCGTCACGACGCCCTCGACCTCGTGCGGGCGACCGAGCACCTGCGCCGCGCCGTCGAGGTCGCCGGCGGCGACGAGCGTCCGGACGCGGGTGGAGGACCAGGTCTCCCCGTCGCCGGCGAGGTCGAGCGGACGGGACGCGTAGCCGAGCTCCGGACCGAGCTCGGTGAGCAGGTCGACGTCACCGGCGGCCCGCGCCCCGAAGCGGAAGTTCCGCCCGACCACGACGACGCCGCACGCCAGCTGCTCCGCGAGCACGTGCGTGACGAAGTCGCGCGGGCTCATCGACGACATCTCCCGGTCGAAGGCCAGCACCCGGACCTCGTCCGCTCCGTGGGCGTGCAGCAGCTCGATCCGGCGCTGGAGCGACGTGAGCCGCGGGGGCACCCGGTCCGGCGCGACGACCGCGACGGGGTGCGGGTCGAACGTGACGGCGACGACCGGCAGTCCGTCGCCGGCCTCGCGCGTGCGGCGCAGCAGGGCCTGGTGACCGCGGTGGACGCCGTCGAAGGCGCCGATCGTGACCGCGGCGGGCTCGGTGCGGGGAGCCGTCGCCGCACCGGGGGCCTCGCGCCACGTCGTCACCCGTCGAACTCTGCCACACCGCGCCGGCCCGCTCGGTCGGTGAGGGTGCCCTCCCCCGCTCGATCATGAGAGGACTCTCATCGCCTCCTCATCGACGCCGGCGAGCGCGTCGGGCACGCTGGGTCCGTGACCCGACGACGCATCGTGACCCTGGGACTGGCCGCCGCCGCGGTCGTCCTCGTCGCGCTCGTCGCCGGCCGGGTCGTCGCGCAGGAGGACGGGCCGGACCCGCAGGACTTCAGCCCCGTCGTCGTGCCCTCGGCAGGCGGTGGGCCGACCCCCTCGCCCCGGCCGACGGCCACCCCGTCCGACGACGACGATGACGACGATGACGACGACGGCTTCAAGCGCATCACCCCGACCCCGCGCGACGTCGACGACGACGATGACGACGACCGGGACGACCCCGACGACCGGGACGACGACTGACGTGCGCCGCTCCCTTCGCGGCGTGGCCCCGGAGGGGTTCTCGGTCCGCCAGCGCATCACCGCCGCCGTTGCGCTCCTGACCGCGGCGGCGCTCCTCGTCGTCGGGACGGCGCTGTGGGTCCTGGAGTCGCGCCGGATCGACCGGTCGATCGACGCCGGGCTGTCGCAGGAGGTCGGCGAGCTGCGCAAGCTGCAGGCGGAGAACGACCCGGACACCGGTCGCCCGTTCGCCACGCCCGACCGCCTGCTCGAGGTGTTCCTGTCACGGAACCTCCCGGACCCGGACGAGACGATCTGGGCGTTCCCCTCGCAGGGGCCCGACGCCTACGTCGGCGAGCCGGCCCGGGCGCTGCGCACCAGCACCGCGTTCCGCCGCCTCGTGCAGGACCTCTCCGACACCGGCGGGCTGCGGACCCTGACGATCGCCGGTCGGGACTACCGGGTCGCGGTCCAGCCGGTCCGGCAGGGCGACACGCGGGCCGCGTTCGTCGTGACCCACGACGTCGGGGCCTCGCGCGCGTCGCTCGTCGAGCTCATCGGCACCTACGCGCTGCTGAGCGCGTTGTGCGTGCTGCTCGTCGCCGCGGTCTCGTCGTGGGTCGCGGGCCGGCTGCTGCGGCCCGTCACCCGGCTCAAGGACACCGCGCTCAGCATCTCCGAGGGCGACCTGAGCCGACGGATCGAGGTGACCGGCCGCGACGACCTGACGAGCCTGCAACGCACCTTCAACGACATGCTCGACCGGCTCGAGGAGGCCTTCGCCACCCAGCGCCACCTGCTCGACGACGCGGCCCACGAGCTCCGCACGCCGCTCACGGTGCTGCGCGGCCACCTCGAGGTGCTGGACGTGCGCGACCCGGACGACGTCGAGTCGACTCGCGCCCTGGTGCTCGACGAGATCGACCGGATGGCGCGGCTCGTGAGCGACCTGCTGCTGCTCGCGAAGGCGGAGCGCCCCGACTTCGTGCGCCGCGCCCCGACGGACGTCGAGACGCTCACGATCGGCGTGCTCGAGCGGGCCCGCGGCCTCGCCGGCCGCGACTGGGTGCTCGACGGCGTCGCGCGCGTCACCACGGGCCTGGACGAGCAGCGCATCACCCAGGCGCTCCTGCAGCTCGCCGACAACGCGGTCCGGCACACCCCGGACGGCGCCGAGATCGGCATCGGGTCGCGGCAGCACGACGGCGCGCTCGAGCTGTGGGTCCGCGACACCGGCACCGGCGTGCCCGACGACCTGCGCGCGTCGATCTTCGACCGCTTCGCCCAGGGCGGGACCTCCGACGGGTTCGGCCTCGGCCTCTCGATCGTGTCGGCCATCGCCCAGGCGCACGGCGGGGCCGTCCGCTTGGATGGTGCCGACGGCTCGCCCGGAGCCACGTTCCGCCTCGTCGTCCCGCTGGGAGGTCCCACGTGAGCACGATCCTCGTCATCGAGGACGAGCAGCGCATCGCGTCGTTCGTGGCCAAGGGCCTGCAGGCCGAGGGCCTCACGCCGACCGTCGTCGGCGACGGCGTGACCGGTCTCGACTACGCGCTCACCGGGGAGTTCGACCTCGTCGTGCTCGACCTGGGGCTGCCCGGGATGGACGGGATGGAGGTGCTGCGCCGGCTGAGCGCGGAGCGGCCGGAGCTGCCCGTCCTCGTGCTCACGGCCCGCGACTCCGTCGACGACACCGTCGCGGTGCTCGAGGGCGGCGCGGTCGACTACATGAGCAAGCCGTTCAGCTTCGCCGAGCTGGTCGCCCGCGTCCGGGTGCGGCTGCGGCCCGCGGCCGACGGCCCCGCCGACGACGAGCTCGTCGTGGGCGACGTGCGCCTGGACCTGCGACGCCGTCGCGCCTACGTCGCCGACCGCGAGGTCGAGCTGTCGGCGCGCGAGCTGACCCTCGCCGAGGTGCTCATGCGGCACCGCGGCCAGACGCTGTCGCGCGCCCAGCTGCTGTCGCGCGTGTGGGGCTACGACTTCGACCCCGGCTCCAACGTCGTCGACGTGTACGTGGGCTACCTGCGGCGCAAGCTCGGCCCCGACCTCGTCTCGACGGTCCGCGGCATCGGCTACCGCGTCGACTGACCCCGGCCCCGAGATGTGCTGCTCCATCCACCGTTCCCTCGAGGGGATCGGTGGATGGAGCAGCACATCTCGGGGTCAGCGCCGCAGGCTGAAGCCGGAGAGCCGGGCCGACGGGAGCGCCGCGAGCAGGGGCTCGAGCGACGCCGCGACCTGCGCGGGCGTGGGACGGTCCTGCGGGTCGCGGGCCAGGCAGCCCAGGACGAGGTCGGCCACGGGCGCCGGGACGAAGTCGGGCAGCGGCTTGGGGTCGTCGTCGAGCTGCGCCCAGCGCGGGTCCCGGTCGAAGGCGCGGAAGCCGGCCGCGGCCCGGAACAGGGTCGCGCCCATGCCCCACACGTCGCTCGCCGGACCGACGGCACCGAGCTCGCCGGGACGGCACTGCTCGGGAGCCATGTACTCGTCGCTGCCGACCGGGTGGTCGAGCGCTGCGGCGTCGTCGACGTCGAGCGCGACCGAGAAGTCGATGAGCTGCGCCGGCGAGCCCATGATGACGTTGCTGGGCTTGAGGTCGAGGTGGCACAGGCCCTCGCCGTGCAGGTAGTGCAGGACCGACGACAGCTCGAGCGCGAGCGGCAGCAGCTGGTGCACCGGGACAGGGCCGTGCTTGGAGATGAGCCGCGACAGGTTCGGGCCGTCGACGTGCTCCATCACGAGGTACGGGCGGGCAGCCTCGTCGTCGTACGCGAACAGCCGCGTGATGCCGGGATGGGCCAGCCGGGCGAGCATCGCGACCTCACGGTCGAAGCCGGCGCGCGAGTCCGGGTCGTCGACGTGACCGGGACGGACGACCTTGACGACGACCGGCGCGTGCAGCCGCTCGTCGAACGCCAGCCAGGCCTCGTACACGCTGCCGCCGCCGAGGTCGCGGACGGCCGTGAGGCCGGGGGCGATCTCGTCGCCCCCGGCCAGGCCCCAGGCGTCGGCGTCGCCGACGAGCTCCGGGTCGACGGACATCAGCGCGTCTCCGCGGTGTTCGCCGTCGGCGCCGTGTTCTTCGTCGGCGCGGTGTTGGCTGTCGGCGCGGTGTTCTTGGTCGGCGCGGTGTTCTTGGTCGGCGCCGTGTTCTTCGTCGGGGCCGACGCGACCGTCTTCACGGTGTTCTTGGTGGGGGCCGTGTTCCTCGTCGGCGCGGTGTTGCGCGTCGGGGCCGTGTTCCGGGTCTGGACCGTGTTGACGGTGTTGAGCGTCTGCCGGTCGTCGTCGAGACGGTCGTCGTCGTCGTTGTCGTCGGCGGCGGGGGTGACCCAGCTGGACGCGGAGTCCTCACGCTTGAGGGCCGGGTCGTCCTGCGGGGCGGCGTTGGCCGACGCGATGGCGAAGCCGGCGGTGCCGAGGGCGACGCTGCCGGCGACGGCGACGATCGCGGTGCGGGCGATGCGGTTCATGGTGCTCTCCTTGCTCGGTGTCGTTGACGTGCACGACTCTCGCGAGCGAGCGTGAGGCGTCCGTGAGACCGACATGAGAGGTCTCTCATCGAGTCAGAGCAGGGGGCGCAGGGGCTTGAGCAGCAGCTCGCAGGCGCGCGCCACGACCCAGCGACGCTCCCACTCGCCGGCGGTGAGCTCGACGCAGTTCGACAGGTCGCGCCGGAACACCTCCTCGAGGTGCTCCGCGAGCGCCGGGTCGACGACCTCGACGTTGATCTCGTAGTTGCCGCTCAGGCTCAGCCGGTCGATGTTGGCGGTGCCGACGGTCGACCACTGGCCGTCGATCGTGCAGGTCTTCGCGTGCACCATGTGGTCCTGGTAGCGGTGGATGCGCACGCCCGCGCGCAGCAGCCGCCCGTAGAACCCCCGCGAGAGCCAGTCGGTGACGACGTGGTTCGAGATCTCGGGGACGATGATGTCGATCTCGACGCCACGCTCGCGGGCCTGCAGCAGCGCGTCGAGGATGTCGTGGTCGGGGATGAAGTAGGCCGCCGTGATGTGCACGTGGTGGGTGGCCCGGTCGATCGCCTCGAGGTACATGCCGCGGATCGGGAACACGAGCTGGCGCGGCACGTTGCGGTGGATGCGCACGCGCGGGTCCCAGTCCGTCGACCCCGAGGTCACGATGCGATCGTCCGGACGCAGCATGTTCCAGAAGTCGACGAACGCGTTCGCGAGGTCCCACACCGCGCTGCCCTCGATGCGCAGGTGCGTGTCGCGCCACTGCGTGGCGTAGAGCTCGCCGACGTTGTAGCCGCCGAGGAAGCCGACGCGGTCGTCGACGACGAGGATCTTGCGGTGGTCGCGGCCCCAGCGGCGCGGGCTGATCGGCCGCGTGCCGGCGTTGTAGACCGGGTAGCGCAGCACGTGGACGCCCGGCGCGAACCGGTAGAAGCTGCGCCGCACGACCAGGTTGGCGAAGCCGTCGTAGACGACGTAGACCTCGACGCCACGGGCCGCCGCGGCCTCCAGCGCGCGCTTGAAGGCCTGTCCGGTGCCGTCGCCCTTGACGATGAACGACTCGAACAGGACCCGGTGCCGGGCGCCGTCGATCGCCGCCAGCATGTCGTCGTACAGGTCCGCGCCGTACGTGTAGGTGGTGGCGTCGCCCCGCGGGGTGGGCACTGACCGCGGCGGGGTCACGGGGAAGCCCTCGGCGTGCTGGCCGCGCAGGACCTTGCGGATCTTGGTCGTGGCCATCAGCCCGGCGACGATGCCCAGGACGGCGGTGAACCAGGCCTGGGCGACCCGCACGGCGAGCCGCTGCGGCGCCAGCATCTTCCACGACATGGCGCTCACCCTAGTGGGCGGCGGCGGGCCTCAGACGAAGACGGCGACGGCGCGCGCGACGCCACCACGCTGCTCGTACAGGGCGAGGAACGTGCCGTCCGGGGCGAACAGCGCGACCGGCCCCTCGGCACCGAGCGTGACGCCCTCGAGCCGCCGACCGAACCGCACGTCCGTGGCGGCCGCCTCGTCGAGGTCGAGCACCGGGAACGAGGCCCGCGCCGCCGTGTCGAGGTCGACGACGGCGAACGACGCCTCGAGCTGCTCCAGGGTCGACGCGTGCTCGAGCGTGATGCCGCCGACGCGCGTGCGACGCAGCATCGTCAGGTGCCCGCCGACCCCGAGCGCGGTGCCGAGGTCGCGGGCGATGGCCCGCACGTACGTGCCGCTGGAGCAGGCCACCCGGACGTCGACGTCGAGCCGCTCCCCCGCCGGGCGGACGTCAGTGACCTCGAGGGCCGAGATCGTGACGGGCCGCGCGGCCAGCGCGACGTCCTCACCGGCCCGCACCCGCGCGTAGGAGCGGCGACCGTCGACCTTGATGGCCGACACGGACGACGGCACCTGCAGGACGTCACCGCGCAACGGCTCGAGCGCGGCCTCGACGGCAGCGCGGTCGAGGCCGTCGGCCGGCGCGGTCGCCACGGTGTCGCCCTCGGCGTCGTCCGTGACGGTCGACTCCCCCAGGCGGATCGTCGCGAGGTACTCCTTGTCGGCGAGCTGCAGGTGCCCCAGGAGCCGCGTCGCGCGGCCGACCCCCAGCACGAGCACGCCGGTCGCCATCGGGTCGAGCGTGCCGGCGTGGCCGACCTTGCGGGTGCCGGCGAGCCGGCGCGTGCGGGCGACGACGTCGTGCGACGTCCAGCCCGCGGGCTTGTCGACGACCACGAGGCCCGCCGGCGCGGGGGCCGCGGGCTGCGTCACGCGCGCCCGTCCTCCGCCGGCTCGTCGTCGAGGTCGTCCTCGTCCGGGTGCTTGTACGGGTCCGGGTCGCCGGCGTACTGGGCACCGGCGGCACGGCTCGCGACCTCGGCGTCCGAGGCCTTCGCCCGCTCGATCAGGTCGTCGATCTGGCGCGCCGACTCGGGCACCGCGTCGAGGAAGAACTCGAGCCTCGGGGTGTGCCGCAGCCGCAGCTGCTTGCCCACCTCGCTGCGGAGCAGGCCCGTGGCGCTGCCGAGCGCGGCCGCGGTGTCGTCGGCGGCCTTCTGGTCGCCCATGACGGTGTAGAAGACCGAGGCGTGCTGGTTGTCGCCGCTGAGCCGCACGTCGGTGACGGTGACGAAGCCGAGCCGCGGGTCCTTGACCCGTCGCTCCAGCATCTGCGCCACGATCACCTTGATGCGGTCGGCGAGCTGCTGCGTGCGCTGTCCGGCCATGTCGTCCTCCTCGGGGATGCCGTCGGCGGGCCCGGGGACCGAGGTCCCCGGGCCCGCCGCGGGTGGTGCGTCAGTCGCGCGGCTTCTCGCGCAGCTCGAACATCTCGACGACGTCGCCGGTCTTGATGTCGCCGAAGCCCCTCAGGACGAGACCGCACTCGAAGCCCTCGCGGACCTCGGACACGTCGTCCTTCTCGCGGCGCAGGCTCGCGAGGTCGAGGTTGTCGGCGACGACCGAGCCGTCGCGCAGCAGCCGGGCCTTGGCGTTGCGCCGCAGCGTCCCGCTCGTGACCATGCAGCCGGCGATGTTGCCGATCTTGGACGAGCGGAAGATCTCGCGGATCTCCGCCGTGCCCAGCTGGTGCTCCTCGAACTCCGGCTTGAGCATGCCCTTGAGGGCCGCCTCGATCTCGTCGATCGCCTGGTAGATGACCGAGTAGTACTTGATCTCGACACCCTCGCGGTCGGCCAGCTCCGTCGCCTTGCCCTGCGGGCGGACGTTGAAGCCGATGATGACCGCGTTCGAGGCGGCGGCGAGGTTGACGTCGGTCTCGGTGATCGCACCGACACCACGGTCGATGACGCGCAGCGCCACCTCCTCGCCGACCTCGATCTGGGCGAGCGAGTCCTCGAGCGCCTCGACCGAGCCGGAGCCGTCACCCTTGAGGATGAGCAGCAGCTCGTCGGTCTCGCCCTTCTCCATCGAGGACATGAAGTCCTCGAGGGTGCGGCGACCCGTGCGCTTGGCCAGCGCCGCGTTGCGCTCGCGAGCCTCGCGCTTCTCGGCGATCTGCCGGGCGATCCGGTCGTCGTCGACGACCATGAAGTTGTCGCCGGCACCGGGCACGGCCGTCAGGCCGAGCACCAGGGCGGGCCGCGACGGCGTCGCCTCGGTGATGTTCTCGCCGTGCTCGTCGAGCATGGCGCGCACGCGGCCGAAGGCCGAGCCGGCAACGAGCGTGTCGCCGACCTTCAGCGTGCCGCGCTGCACGAGCACCGTCGCCACCGGGCCACGACCACGGTCGAGGTGCGCCTCGATCGCGAGGCCCTCGGCGTTCTGGTCCGGGTTGGCCCGCAGGTCGAGCTCGGCGTCGGCGGTCAGGACGATGGCCTCGCGCAGCGAGTCCAGTCCCTGGTTCGCCTTGGCCGAGACGTCGACGAACATCGTGTCGCCGCCGTACTCCTCGGGCACCAGGCCGTACTCGGTCAGCTGGCCGCGGACCTTGCTCGGGTCGGCGTCAGGCTTGTCGACCTTGTTGACCGCGACGACGATCGGCACGCCGGCCGCCTTCGCGTGGTTGAGCGCCTCGACCGTCTGCGGCATGACGCCGTCGTCGGCCGCGACGACCAGCACCGCGATGTCGGTCGCCTGCGCACCACGGGCACGCATGGCGGTGAACGCCTCGTGACCCGGGGTGTCGATGAAGGTGATGCGGCGCTCGTGGCCGTCGACGTCCGCCGTGACCTGGTAGGCACCGATGGTCTGCGTGATGCCGCCGGCCTCCTTGGCCACGACGTTGCTGTCGCGCATCGCGTCGAGCAGCTTCGTCTTGCCGTGGTCGACGTGACCCATGACGGTGACGACCGGGGGCCGGGCCTCCATGTCCTCGTCGTCGCCGGTGTCCTCGCCGAACTCCAGCGAGAACGACTCGAGCAGCTCGCGGTCCTCGTCCTCGGGCGAGACGACCTGGACGTCGTAGTTCAGCTCCTCGCCGAGCAGCTGCAGCGTGTCGTCGTTGACCGACTGGGTCGCGGGTGACCATCTCGCCCAGGTGGAACAGCACCTGCACGAGCGACGCCGCGTCGACGCCGATCTTCTCGGCGAAGTCGGTCAGCGAGGCGCCACGGGCCAGGCGGACGGTCTGGCCGTCGCCCTTGCGGACGCGCACGCCGCCGATCGCCGGCGCCTGCATCTGGTCGAACTCCTGCCGCTTCGCGCGCTTGCTCTTGCGACCACGACGCGCCGGGCCGCCGGGGCGACCGAAGGCGCCCTGCGTGCCGCCACGACCACCACGGCCGGGGCCGGGACGACCGCCACCGGGGCCGCCGAAGCCGCCACCGCCACCGGGACGACCGGCGAAGCCGCCACCGCCACCGCCGCCGGGACGACCGCCGCCACCGGGTCGGCCACCGGGGCCGCCGGGACGACCGCCCGGGCCGCCACGGCCGCCGGGGCCGGGACGGGCCTGGGACAGGCCGGACTGCTTGGGCATCATCGCCGGGTTGGGGCGCGGCATGCCCGGACGGCCGCCGGGCGCCGGAGCACCGGGGGCGCCACCCTCACGGGCGGCCGGCGGACGCGGCGGGCGGTCCTGCTGCATGCCCTGGCGCGACGAGAACGGGTTGTTGCCCGGCCGGGCACCGCCCGGACGGGGGCCGCCGGGACGCGGGCCGGGGGCCGGACGCGGACCGGGGGCCGGGGCCTTCGGGGCCGACGGCGCGGCCGGAGCCGCAGGGGCCTCCGGCGCCTCGGCGGCGGCCGGGGCCTCCGGCGCGGCCGGACGCGGGCCCGGGGTCGGCGCCTTGGGGGCCGACGGCGCGGCGGGGGCCGACGGCGCCGCCGGGGCGGCAGGCGCCTCGGCAGCGGGCGCAGCGGGCGCAGCCGACTCAGCCGGTGCGGCCTTGGCCTCCGCCGCCTTGGCGGGGGCCTTCTTCGCGGTCTTCTTGGCGCCCTGCGAACGCAGGCTGTCGCCGTGCTCCTCGTTCAGACGGCGGACGACGGGTGCCTCGATCGTCGAGGACGCGGACTTCACGTACTCACCCATGTCCTGCAGCGTCGACAGGATGACCTTGCTGGGGACTCCGAACTCTTTGGCGAGCTCGTGGACTCGGACTGCCACTCTTCTCCTTCAGGGGGTCCGACCCTGAAGGGGACGGACCACTAGTTGACGTGCAGGCTCATTGGAACTGACTCATCGAGTGCTCATGAGCTGGTGCTCCGCTTTCGCTTGAGGGGCGGGTGCCCCGTGGTGTGTGGTCACGCCTCGGTCGCGGGCCCCGTGACCGCGTCCAGGGCGGACGTGTCGACGGGTCCCTCCACCCGGAGGGCCCGGGCGAACGCCTTGCGACGTCGCGCCTGGTCCAGGCAGCGGGGGTCGGGGTGCAGGTGCGCCCCTCGTCCCGGCAGCGTCCCGTCGAGGTCCGGCGTCACGACGGTCGTCGTGGCGGTCCGGACGGCCACGAGTCGCACCAAGGCCGTCCTGTCGGCCCGTGACCGGCAACCGATGCACGTGCGAACAGACTCCATGAGTCTACCCGCACCACCCTCGCCGGAACGAACCGGCACTCCGGCGGACGGGTCGCCTCATCCGGCCTGGCCCTCGGCGTCGGAGCGGATGTCGATGCGCCAGCCCGTGAGCTTGGCCGCGAGGCGGGCGTTCTGGCCCTCCTTGCCGATCGCGAGGGACAGCTGGAAGTCCGGCACGACGACCCGGGCGGAGCGCGTCGCCTCGTCGACGACCGTCACGGACTTGACCTGCGACGGCGACAGCGCATGGCCGATGAAGGCGGCCGGGTCCTCGCTGAAGTCGACGATGTCGATCTTCTCGCCGTGCAGCTCGTGCATGACGTTGCGCACGCGCGAGCCCATCGGGCCGATGCAGGCGCCCTTGGCGTTGACGCCCGGCACGGTGGCGCGGACGGCGATCTTGGTGCGGTGGCCGGCCTCGCGGGCGATCGCGGCGATCTCGACGGAGCCGTCGGCGATCTCCGGCGCCTCGAGCGCGAACAGCAGCCGCACGAGGCCCGGGTGGGTCCGCGAGACCTTGACCCGCGGCCCGCGCATGCCCTTCTCGACCTCGTAGACGTAGGCCTTGAGGCGCTCGCCGTGGGCGTACTTCTCCTCGGCGACCCGCTCGCTCGCCGGCAGCAGGGCCTCGATGCGGCCGAGGTCGATCATGACGTCGCCCGGCCGGCTGCCCTGCTGGATGACGCCGGAGACGACGTCGCCCACGCGGCCCGAGAACTCGCCGAACTTCTGCTCGTCCTCGGCGTCGCGCAGCCGCTGCATGATGAGCTGGCGGGCGATCGTCGCCGCGGTGCGGCCGAAGTCGGCGGGCGTGTCGTCGAACTCCTCGCTGAAGCGCGGCGCGGGCCGCTCGGCGGGCTCCTCGCCCTCGGCCGGCTCCGGCGTCGGCTCGGGCGCCAGGCGCTCCTTGGCCCACACCGTGACGTGGCCGGACGAGCGGTCGAGCTCGACGCGCGCGTGCTGGTGGGCGTAGGCGGTCTTGTGGTACGCGGACAGCAGGGCCGTCTCGATGGCCTCGACGACGACGTCGAACGAGATCCCCTTCTCGCGCTCCAGCATGCGCAGGGCGCTCATGTCGATGTCCATGTCAGGCGTCCTTCCGTCGGGGCTTGAGCTCGGGGCGGACGTGGGCGGTGGCGACCTCGTCCCACGTGAGGCGGCGCGGGCTGCCGTCGACGTCGAGGTCGACGCCGTCGTCGTCGCTCGCGTCGACGTGGCCGCGCACGGTGGAGCCGTCCGTCAGGCGCACCTCGACGAGTCGGTCGCGGTTGCGACGCCAGTGCCGCGGCAGCTCCAGGGGCCGGTCCAGCCCGCGTGAGGTGACCTCGAGCGTGTAGGGCTGGGCGCCCATGACGTCGCTCGCGTCGAGCTCGGCGGAGAGCTGGCGGCTGAGGGTCGCGATCGTGTCGATCCCGACCCCGCCGTCGGCGTCGACGGCCACGCGCAGCACGCGCTTGGCGCCGGCACGGGAGAGGTCCACGGCCTCCAGGTCGACCCCGGCGGCGTCGGTCGTGCGCCGCACGAGCTCCTCGATCCTGTCGCTCACGAGAGCCCCTCCTGTGTTCTGTTGTCGGCACCCGAGCAGTGTCGTGACCACCCTAGCGAACGCCGGTCGACTACCCTCCCCCGTGTGGCTGCCCCGCTGACGACCCGTCGTGTCGTGCTCGCCGCGGGTGCGGCGGTCGTGGCGGCCGGGGCCGGGCTGCACCTCGCGGGCCTCGACGACGACCTGCTGCGCGCTGCCGGGGCCCGGCCGCACCCCGAGCCCGATCCCGCCGACGAGCGGCTCCTCTCCGCGGCCACGAGCCGGCAGCGCGCCCTGCTCGCCGACCTCGACGCCCTGCCCGGCCGGCCCGCGGTACTGGCCCGCGACGGCGCAGTGCGACGCGCGGTCGCGGAGCAGCTGCGCGCCCTCGGCGGCCGCCCCGCGTCCGGCCCGGCCGCATCGCCGCCGGACTCGCTCGTCGACCTCGCCGGACGGTTCGCCGCGGCCGCTCGGGAGGCCGAGCGTGCCGCGGTCGCCGCCGCGGCCCCGGAGCTCGCCCAGGTGCTGGCCTCCCTCGCCGCCGGCCGCGCCCAGGTCGCCCGCACCGTCGGACGCGCCGGATGACGCCGCGGGAGGCGGCGGGCTGGCGCCGCGTCCTGGCCCTCGAGCACGAGGCGGTGTGGACCTACGGACTCGTCGGCGCGCGGGTCACCGACCTGCGCGACGACGCCCGTGAGGCCTGGACCGCTCACCGCTCGGCCCGCGACGCCCTGCTCGCCCGGCTCGCCGCCGCGGGGGCGCGCACGGTCGGCCCCCGGCCGGCCTACGACGTGCCGATCCCGCGCGACGCGGCCACGGCGCGGCGTGCCGCGGTCGACGTCGAGCGACGCCTCGCGGCCGCCTGCGTCGCCCTGGTGGCGCTCGCCGGCGACGACGAGCGTCGTCGCGCCGTCGCGGTGCTGCGGCGGGCGAGCCTGGCGGCGATCGACTGGGGCAGCGCGCCGCAGGCGTTCCCCGGCCTGGACCGGTCCTGAGGCCCGGGGGCCGTCAGCCGCAGAGGGCCCGGACGTGGTCGACGGCGTCGGCCACCGGCACGTCCTGACGCTCCCCGCTCGCGCGGTCGCGGACCTCGACGACGCCGTCGGCGAGCCCGCGGCCCACCGTCACGATCGTCGGCATGCCGAGCAGCTCGGCGTCCTTGAACTTGACGCCCGGCGACAGCTTGGGCCGGTCGTCGTGCAGGACCTCGAGGCCCACGGCCTCGAGACCGGCGACCAGCTCGTCGGCGGCCTCGTGCGTCGCGGCGTCCTTGCCGGCGACGACGACGTGGACGTCGTAGGGCGCGAGGTCACGCGGCCACACGAGGCCGAGCTCGTCGTACGAGCTCTCGATGACGGCGGCGACGGCGCGCGAGACGCCCACGCCGTAGGAGCCCATCGTGACGGTCACGAGCTTGCCGTTCTCGTCGAGCACCTTGAGGTCGAGCGCCTCGGCGAACTTGCGGCCGAGCTGGAACACGTGGCCCATCTCGATGCCGCGCGCGAGCTCGAGCGGGCCGGAGCCGTCGGGCGCGGGGTCGCCGGCGCGCACCTCGGCGGCCTCGATCGTGCCGTCGGCCGTGAAGTCGCGTCCGGCCACGAGGTCCACGACGTGCGAGCCGGCCACGTTCGCGCCGGTGACCCACCGCGTGCCGTCGACGACCCGCGGGTCGACGAGGTAGCGGATCCCGGTCTCGGACTCCTCGCCCAGGACGCCGGGGCCGATGTAGCCCTTGACCAGGGCGGGGGTGTCGCGCGAAGTCCTCGTCGCCGAAGGGCAGCACCTCGGCGGGCGAGACGGCCGTCTCGAGCCGCTTCGGGTCGACCTCGCGGTCGCCGGGCACGCCCACGGCGAGCGGCTCGGTCGAGCCGTCCGGGTGCTGCAGCGTCACGAGCACGTTCTTGAGCGTGTCGGACGCCTGCCAGGGCCGGTCCTCGCGCGGGTGGTGCGCGTTCAGGTGGTCGACGAGCGTCGCGATGGTCGGCGTGTCCGGCGTCTGCTCCGCGTGCGCCGCGGGGACGTCGTCCCAGCCGGTCGGCTCGGGCGCGACCGTCGTGACGGCCTCGACGTTGGCGGCGTAGCCGCCGGGCGAGCGCACGAACGTGTCCTCACCGACGGGGAGCACGGCCAGGAACTCCTCGCTCGCCGAGCCGCCCATCGCTCCGGAGTCGGCCTGGACGATCGCGTACTCGAGGCCGAGCCGGTCGAAGATGCGGACGTACGCGTCGCGGTGCGCCTGGTAGGAGCGCTGCAGGCCCGCGTCGTCGACGTCGAACGAGTACGAGTCCTTCATGACGAACTCGCGCCCGCGCAGGATGCCCGCGCGGGGCCGCGCCTCGTCGCGGTACTTGGTCTGGATCTGGTAGAGCGAGAGCGGCAGGTCCTTGTACGACGAGTACAGGTCCTTGACCAGGAGGGTGAACATCTCCTCGTGCGTGGGACCGAGCAGCATGTCGTTGCCGCGGCGGTCCTGGAGCCGGAAGATGAGCGGGCCGTACTCGGTCCAGCGATCGGTGGCCTCGTAGGGCTCACGAGGCAGCAGCGCGGGGAACCGCACCTCCTGCGCGCCGATCGCGTCCATCTCCTCGCGCACGATCTGCTCGACCTTGCCCAGGACCTTCAGGCCCAGCGGCAGCCACGAGTAGATCCCCGGCGCGACGCGACGCACGTAGCCGGCGCGCACGAGCAGCCGGTGGCTCGGGACCTCGGCGTCGGCCGGGTCGTCGCGGAGCGTGCGGAGGAACAGCTGGGACATGCGCATGGACAGAACCCTAGAGGCCCGTCCACGCCCGCTCTGTGCTGCCTGGGTGGGGCTGCCTGGGTGGGGCTGCCCGGGGGTGCGGGTCAGGCGTCGTCGGCGGAGCGCAGCGCCGCACGCACGAGCGGCACCTGGACCGGCAGCCGCAGCACCGTGCCGACCTTGTACCACCACGGCGCACGGCGGCTCCGCAGCGCGTCGACGGTCATCTGCACGTTGGCAGGGAACACCGCGACGAGCAGCAGCGCGGCGACCCGACCGGCGAGGCTCCGGGTGCGGGGGTGGAGCAGGCCGGCGGCGCAGCCGACCTCGACGACCCCGGAGACGTAGACGAGCTCGCGCTTGGCCGGGAGCGGCTTCGGCACGATCGACTCGAAGGGCTCGGGCTTGACGAAGTGTCCCACCCCCGCCACGGCCAGGATGAGGGCGAGCAGCTTCGTGTCACGGCGCATGGGCCGAGCCTAGGGCGTCGCGACAACGTCGGCCGACGTGGTCGGCAACGACGGGGTCGGCGTCGGCCAGGCGGGGTCCGTGACGACGACCCGGGCGACCCCGTGCGCCCGGTGCACGTGCCGAGGGTCCTGCAGCAGCAGCCGCACGGTCACGGTGCCGGGGATCGGCACGTCGGACCGGACCCGCACCAGCACGACGCCGCCGCGCGAGCCCCGGGGGAACCGCACGCGCTCGTCGACGGGCCTGACCACCTGGTCGGTCACCGCGCCGCGCTCGGTGCGGACCCGTACCGAGCCGGACCACTGCGACCACGCGTCGAGCCGGACGGGCACCGCCACGACGGTCTCGCCGCTCGCCGGACGGCGGACCCGGACGTCCGGCACCGTCACCGTGGCATAGGGAGCGGTCGTCACGAGCGGACGCAGGCAGTAGCCCTTCGCCCGGATCCGTCGCACGAGCGGCGCGACGGCACGCACCGTCCGGCCGGACGTGGCGACCCCGTCGTGCAGGAGCACGACGTTGCTGCGGTGCGGTCGCAACCCCTTCAGCGCAGCCCGGCGGATGCCGGCCACGCTGCGCCCGCTCCAGTCGCGGGTGTCGACCGTCCAGAGCTCCTGGCGCAGGCCGAGCCGCCGCGCGGCAGCCCGGACGCCGCGGTCGGTCGCGCCGTAGGGCGGCCGGAAGATCGTGGGCTCCCGCCCCGTCGCGCGGCGGACCACCCGGTCGGTCCGCCCGAGCTCGGAGCGCACCCGGTGCCGCGAGAGCCGCGAGAGGTCGGCGTGGTCCCACGAGTGGTTCTCGACCGCGTGGCCGTCCCGGACCATCTCGCGCAGCAGCCCGGGGTGGCGAGCAGCCCGGCGGCCGACCACGAAGAACGTCGCCTGGGCGTGCTCGCGCCGCAGCACCCGCAGGAGCTCGCGCGTGTGCCTCGGGTCGGGGCCGTCGTCGAAGGTGAGGTGCACCGTGCCCCGGCCGCACGCGGTGTCCGGCGGGATCACGGCCTGCGCCGGCGCCGCCCCGAGGAGCGGGACGAGGACGATGACCGGGAGCAGCAGCCGGACGACGTGGCGCACGAGCACGGCGTCACTGTACGTCGCCTCCGGGGCACGTCGGACAGGGTGTCGTCGCAGGTCAGAGCAGGATCGAGGCGAAGGTCGCGACCTGCTCGAAGCCCACCCGGTCGTAGACCCGACGGGCCGCGACGTTGTGGTCGTTGACGTAGAGCGAGACCACCGGCGCCACCTGCGCCCGGGCCAGCTCGACGACCCCGGCGAGCGCCGGCGCGGCCAGCCCCTGGCCCCGCAGCCCGGGCGGGACGTACACGCCCTGGAGCTGGCAGCCGTGCGGCGAGTGCGCGCCGACCTCGGCCTTGAACAGCACCCGGCCGTGCTCGATGATCGCGAAGGCGAGACCCTGCGCCACGAGGTGCGCGACCCGCGCCCGGTACTGGCCGCCACCCTGGACCTCCGGGTCGACGCCGACCTCCTCGCGGAACATCGCGACGCTCGCCGGGTAGACCGTGTCGACCTCGTCGATCGCGACCCGGCGCAGCCGGGGGTCGGGCTCGACCTGCGGCGGACCGTCGAGGACCAGGAACGGCTGCTCGGGACGCGGCGACCGGGCCGGGCCCCACACGGGCTCGAGCCGCTCCCACAGGGCCAGGACGGGCTCCTGCTCCCCCACGATGGAGGCCGGCCGCACCGCGGAGGTCGCGAGCCGGTCGGCGAAGGCGCGCAGGGCGTCGTCCGTGGCGGCGACCGGCACGACGTTCGCCCCCACGTGGCACGCCGAGACCAGCTCGTCGCCGTCGAACCAGCCCCAGACCCGGCCGCCCATGAGGGCGGGGTCGAGCTGGGTCACCTCGACGCGGTGCCGCACGAACAGGTTGACGTCGGGCTCCTCGTCGAGCAGGTCGACGAGGAGCGGGACGTCCGCGGGCGTGAGGACTCTCAGCTGCTGCGTCTCGAGCACGGCGCCTCCTCCCGACGAGCGTGGCCCCAGCCTAGGACGAAGCGCACCCGCCGACGCGGGACCCGCCGGTCAGCGGACGTCGACCGTGGCACCGGAGCCCTCGACGGGCTCCATGTCCTCGGCGATGCGCATCGCTTCCTCGATGAGGGTCTCGACGATCTTGCTCTCGGGGACGGTCTTGATGACCTCGCCCTTGACGAAGATCTGGCCCTTCCCGTTGCCGCTCGCGACGCCGAGGTCGGCCTCGCGGGCCTCGCCCGGACCGTTCACGACGCAGCCCATGACCGCGACGCGCAGCGGCACCTCGAGCCCGTCGAGCCCGGCCGTGACCTCGTCGGCCAGCTGGTAGACGTCGACCTGCGCGCGGCCGCACGACGGGCACGAGACGATCTCGAGCTTGCGCGGACGCAGGTTGAGCGACTGCAGGATCTGGATGCCGACCTTGACCTCCTCGACCGGCGGGGCCGACAGCGACACCCGGATGGTGTCACCGATGCCCTTGCCGAGCAGGTAGCCGAACGCCGTCGCGCTCTTGATCGTGCCTTGGAACGCCGGACCGGCCTCGGTGACACCGAGGTGCAGCGGCCAGTCCCCGCGCTCGGCGAGCATCTCGTACGCCTGCGCCATGATCACCGGGTCGTTGTGCTTGACCGAGATCTTGAAGTCGTGGAAGTCGTGCTCCTCGAACAGCGAGGCCTCCCACACGGCGGACTCGACGAGCGCCTCCGGCGTGGCCTTGCCGTACTTCTCGAGCAGCCGCTTGTCGAGCGACCCGGCGTTGACGCCGATCCTCAGGGAGACCCCCGCGTCCTGCGCCGCCTTGGCGATCGCCCCGACCTGGTCGTCGAACTTGCGGATGTTGCCCGGGTTGACGCGCACCGCGGCACACCCGGCGTCGATCGCGGCGAACACGTACTTGGGCTGGAAGTGGATGTCGGCGATGACCGGGATCTGGCTCTTGCGCGCGATGTCCGGCAGCGCGTCGGCGTCGTCCTGGCTCGGGCACGCCACCCGCACGATGTCGCAGCCGGCGGCCGTCAGCTCGGCGATCTGCTGCAGCGTCGAGTTCACGTCGGCCGTCAGCGTCGTCGTCATCGACTGCACCGAGACCGGGGCGTCGCCACCGACCTCGACCGAGCCGACCTTGATCTTGCGGGACCTGCGGCGCGGCGCGAGCGTCGGCGCCGGGCCCTCGGGCATCCCGAGCTCGACGGGCACGCCGGACCCGACCGTGGGCAGGGGCGGCGCGTCCGAGGGACGCGTGATGCCGGTCGTGACCTGCTGCTCGGAGTCGCTCACGACAGCCTCACCGGGTTCACGATGTCGGCGTAGATCAGGATGACGCTCATGATCATCAGGATGCCACCCACGGCATAGGCGACGGGCAGCATCCTCGCCACGTCGACGTGACCGGGGTCCGGTCGGCCGCGCAGCCGGGCCCAGCCGCGCTTGACCGCCTCCCACAGCGCACCCGCGATGTGGCCGCCGTCCAGCGGCAGCAGCGGCACCATGTTGAACGCGAACAGGAACAGGTTGAGGCTCGCGAGCAGGCTCAGCAGGCCGACCGCCCGCTCGGACCACGTCGGGTCGCCGACGGTCGAGATCTCCCCCGCGACCCGGCTCGCGCCGACGACGCTGACCGGTCCGTCGACGGGACGCTCGGCGCCGAACGCCGCCTTCGTCACCTCGACCATCCGGTTGGGCAGGTGCAGGATCGCCGAGCCCGTCGCCTTCAGCTGGCTGCCCATCACGGTGAACACGGCCCCGAGGTCCTGGCGCTGCGTCGTCTGCCGGGGCACGACGCCCAGGAAGCCGACCTTCTCGGTGCGGTCGGGGTCGTCGAGCGAGCTGCGGGCGATGACCGCCGTCGACACGGTGCGGGAGACCTCGCGACCGTCGCGCTCGACGACGATCGTGGCCGGGCGGTCGCCGTTGGCGCGGATGAGTCCGCTCAGCTGGTCCCAGGACTCGATACGCGTGCCGTCGAACGACACGAACCGGTCGCCCGGCTCGAGTCCGGCCTTCTTGGCCGGCGTGACGGGGTCGCGGTCGGTGCACGCGCGACCGGCCTCCGCGTCGCTGATCGCGCAGTCGGAGACCTGGCTGACGGTGGTCGTGGGCTGCAGCACGCCGAAGCCCATCAGCACGACCATGAACAGCACGAACGCGATGACGAGGTTCACGAACGGCCCGCCGAACATCACGATGAGCTTCTGCCACCAGGGCCGGCGGTAGAACAGGCGGTCCATGTCGGCGTCGGTGACGTGCTCGTACTCCGCGTCGCGGGCGTCGGAGACGAGCTGGGTGAACAGGCCGGTGTTCGTGTCGCGCAGCTCGTGCGGGTCGTCGCCCTTGGCCGGCGGCAGCATGCCCACGAGCTTGACGTAGCCGCCGAGCGGGATCGCCTTGATGCCGTACTCGGTCTCCCCCCGCTTGACCGACCAGATCGTGCGGCCGAAGCCGACGAAGTACTGCGTGACCTTGACCCCGAAACGCTTGGCGGGCCACATGTGCCCGACCTCGTGCAGGGCGATCGAGACGACGACGCCGAGCGCGAAGACGACGACGCCGAGCGTGTACATGAGCGCGGTCATCGGGCGGCCACCCGCCGGTCGACGAGCTCGGTCGCGGCCTCGCGCGCCGCGGCGTCGGCCGCGAGCACGCCGTCGAGGGTCAGCGGCGCGGCGGCGACGTCCGGGTCGGCGACGTGGGCCTGCAGCACCTGCCCGATCGTGTCGGGGATGCCGAGGAAGTCGAGGTCGCCCGCGACGAACGCGTCGACGCAGACCTCGTTGACAGCGTTGAGGACCGCCGGCGCGGTGCGGCCGAACTCCCCCGCCAGCCGGGCCAGCCGAATGGCCGGGAACGCCTCGTCGTCGAGGGGGAAGAACTCCCAGGCCGTGGGACGGGTCCAGTCGCACGGACGGGCCGCCCCGGGCACGCGCTCGGGCCACGCGAGGCCGAGGGCGATGGGGAGCCGCATGTCGGGCGGTGACGCCTGCACCATCGTCGAGCCGTCGACGTACTCGACCATCGAGTGCACGACCGAGGTCGGGTGCACGACGACGTCGATGCGGTCGAAGCCGATGTCGAAGAGCAGGTGGGCCTCGATCACCTCGAGGCCCTTGTTGACGAGGGTCGCGGAGTTGATCGTGATGACCGGGCCCATGTCCCACGTGGGGTGCGCCATCGCCTGCTCGGGCGTGACGTCGACGAGCTCGGCGCGGGTGCGGCCCCGGAACGGCCCGCCGCTCGCCGTCACGACGAGGCGCGCGATGCTCGCGGGGTCCTCGCCGCGCATCGCCTGGGCCAGGGCCGAGTGCTCGGAGTCGACCGGCACGATCTGCCCGGGTGCCGCGGCGTCCTTGACGAGCGGGCCGCCGACGATGAGCGACTCCTTGTTCGCGAGCGCGAGCGTCGTGCCGGTGGCGAGTGCCGCGAGGGTCGGGCGCAGGCCCACCGCTCCGGTCATGCCGTTCAGCACGACGTCGACCGGGACCTGCGCGACCTCGACGGCGGCGTCGGGTCCGGCGACCAGCCGCGGGATGCGGTGGTCCCCCGCGCTCCAGCCGCGACGCTGCGCCTCGGCGTAGAGCGCGAGCTGCACGTCCTGCGCCGCCGTCGCCTGGGAGACGCCGACGACCTCGACCTGGTGGGCGATCGCCTGCTGCGCGATCAGCTCGGGCCGGCCGCCGCCGGCCGCGAGGGCGACGACCTCGAACCGGTCCGGTGCCGCCTCGACGACGTCGAGGGCCTGGGTCCCGATCGAGCCCGTGGAACCGAGGATGGCGACACGCTTGCGCATGCCGCCATCCTCTCACCCGGAGGCCAACCGGTCCGGTCGGTCCTCCCGACGGGCGACGCGTGGGTGTCCTGCCCGGGCGCCGCCCGCCGAGCCTGCTACTTCACCTCGGCGCGCAGCACCCGCCAGATGCCGAGCCCCATCGGGAGGAAGAACCACGGGATGCTCGAGACCAGGAGGTGGGCCCAGTCCTTCGCCGTCGGCTGGTCGAACAGCTGGCCGATCGCCGAGTTCACGTCGATCCACGGCTGGATGTCGCCGAACCAGTCCTTCGTGGCCGGCAGCGCCGAGAGCACCCCGAAGATCGTGGGCACGACGAAGCTGTAGACGAAGTACGCGACGATCGCCGCGGCGGAGTTGCGGATCAGGATGCCGAGCATGAAGCCGATCAGCATGCTGAGGACGTTGCCCAGCAGCAGCAGGAGGAAGTCCTCGAGGCTGAGGTCCCACTGCGGGCTGACGCCGCGGATGCCTGAGCCGACCAGGTTCCCGAGCGCTCCGACGGCGAGCACGACGAGCATGGCCATGACGCCGGCGGCGATGACCGCGAGGAACTTCGACAGCACGACCGCCCCGCGATGCGGGACGAGCGTGAAGGTCACGAGACCGGTCCGCTGGCTCCACTCGCTCGTGACGGCGAGGATCGCGACGACCGGCAGCAGGATGTTCATCGGGACGCCGAAGGCGCTGCCGAAGATCCCGTAGCTGAGGCTCTCCGGCGGGACGAAGGCGATCACGCCGATCGTCGCCAGCAGCGCGATGATGCCGATGCTCGCCATCAGCCAGAAGCCGGAGCGGGTGTCGAACATCTTGCGCAGCTCGACGCCGACGAGGCGCGTCACCGGAACACTGCGGACCGAGGTGTCGACGGTGGCAGGGGTCGTGGTGCTCATGCGGGGACTCCGTTCGGGAACTGGTCACGCTGGTTCGGGGCGGTGAGCTGAAGGAACATCTCCTCGAGCCCGGCGCCGTCGGCGGGTCGCAGCTCGACGAGGGCGACGCCGGCCGCGGCGGCCGCCTGGCCCACCTGCTCGGGCGTCGCGTCGACGCTCAGCCCCTCGCCCGAGACGTTCGTCGTGAGGCCGGCGGCCGTGAGGGCGTTGGTCAGGGCGGCCGGGTCACCGGCGCGGACGAAGGTGCCGGCCGACTGGAGCAGCTCGTCCTTCGTGCCCTGGGCCACGATCCTGCCGTTGCCGATGACGATGAGCTCGTCGGCGATGATCTGCACCTCGTGCAGCAGGTGCGACGACAGCAGGACGGTGCCACCGCGGTTGGCGTACTCGCGCAGCAGGCTGCGCATCCAGTGGATGCCGGCCGGGTCGAGGCCGTTGGCCGGCTCGTCGAGCATCAGGATCTTCGGGTCACCGAGCAGCGCGTGCGCGATGCCGAGGCGCTGGCGCATGCCGAGCGAGTAGTTGCGGACCTTCCGCTTCGCCTCGGCCGGGGTCAGGCTGACGAGCTCGAGCATCTCGTCGACCCGCGACATCGGCAGGCCCATCGTGCGGGCACCGATCGTCAGGATCTCGCGACCGGAGCGGCCGGCGTGCTGGGCCGAGGCGTCGAGGAGGACCCCGATCTGGGTGCCGGGGTTCGGGATGTCCTGGTAGCGGACGCCGGAGACGTGGGCCTGGCCCGAGTCCTGGATCGTGAGCCCGGCGATGATGCGCATCGTGGTCGACTTGCCGGCGCCGTTCGGGCCGAGGAAGCCGGTCACGGACCCGGGACGACACTGGAACGAGACGTCGTCGACGGCTCGGAAGCCGCCGTAGGACTTCGAGAGGTTCTGGACGGTGATCATGACAGCCACTCTGTCGGGTCCGGGGGGTCACGCGCATCGTCCGGCGGGACACGATCGACCAGCCGAAAGTATGACGCGGTCCGGCCCGTCGACCGACGAGAGGCCCGGCGGGCACGTCCTAGGCTGGCGGCGTGCCCATTCCGCCCCCTCCGCTGACCCGGTGGGGACGCACGTGGCGCCTGCTCCTGATGCTGCTGGTCTCGGGCATCGCCTGGGGCACCGTCGCCCGCTACCAGGTGCGCGAGCTGCACTGGTGGCTCGCCCTGGACGTCTCGCTCGGCGTCGTCAGCTTCGTCCTCGTGCGGTGGCGGCGGCGCTACCCGGTGAGCGTCGGCGCCGTCACGAACCTCCTCACGGCGGTCTCGACCACGTCGAGCGGTCCGGCGACACTCGCCCTGTTCTCGCTCTCGACCCGTCGTCGCTGGCGCGAGATCCTGCCGGTCTCCGCCCTGGCCGCGCTTGCGGGCGGAGTGTTCATGACGCAGGACCCCAGCGCCACGAACGACCCGGTGGCGCTCTCGGTCGGCCTGCTCGTCACGATCGTCGCGATCACGGTCGGCTGGGGAATGTTCGTCGGGTCCCGCCGCGAGCTGCTGGCCACCCTGCGTGAGCGGGCGGAGACGGCCGAGTCGGAGCAGGCGGCCCGCGTCGCGCAGGCCAGGACCACCGAGCGGGCCCGGATCGCGCGCGAGATGCACGACGTCCTGGCCCACCGGATCTCGATGATCGCGATGCACGCCGGGGCGCTCGACTTCCGTGACGACCTCGGGCCGGACGAGGTCCGCCGCACGGCCGGGATCATCCGGGAGAGCTCGCACCAGGCGCTCGTCGAGCTGCGGCAGGTGCTCGGGGTGCTGCGCGACGAGCCGACGGCGTCCACGGTCGAGCCGCCGCAGCCGGGCGCCCGCGACGTCCCGGGACTGGTGGTGCAGATGCGCGCGAGCGGGATGAACGTCGAGACGGAGGGCCTCGAGCTCACCGACGACGTCCCGGACACCGTCGGCCGCACGTTGTACCGCGTCGTGCAGGAGGGCCTGACGAACGCGCACAAGCACGCGCCGGACACGCTGGTCACGGTCCGTCTGCGCGGGGAGCCGGGCGACGGCCTGGTCGTCGAGGTGGGCAACCTGCTCCCCGTCGGGACGCGCCCGACGTCGACCACCCTGCCGACGTCCGGGCTCGGGCTCGTCGGCCTGGCGGAGCGGGCGGAGCTCGTGGGCGGCCGCCTGACGCGGGTGCAGGACGACCGCTCGTTCACCCTGAGGGTGTGGCTACCGTGGCCGACGTGATCCGCGTGCTCGTGACCGACGACGACGCGCTCGTGCGTGCCGGGCTGGCGCTCATGCTGGGCGGCGAGCCCACGCTGGAGGTCGTCGCCGAGGCGGCCCACGGCGGCGAGGCGCTCCAGGTCGTGCGCGAGCGGCCGGTGGACGTCGTGCTCATGGACCTGCGGATGCCCCAGGTCGACGGCATCGAGGCGACGCGTCGGCTCAAGGAGCTCGAGCACCCGCCGAAGGTCGTCGTCCTCACGACGTTCGACGCCGACGACCAGGTCGTGCAGGCCCTCGCCGCCGGGGCGGACGGCTTCCTGCTCAAGGACACGCCGCCGGCGCACATCGTCGAGGCGATCCGGAAGGTCGTCGGCGGCGAGCCGATGCTCTCCCCCACCGTCACGCAGCAGCTCATCCGCCAGGTGACGGACGCCTCCCCCGACCGGCGAGGCGCCGAGGCGGAACGGCGCGTCGCCCGGCTGACCGACCGCGAGCTCGACGTGGCCCTCGCCGTCGGCGCCGGCCTGTCCAACGCCGAGATCGCGACGTCGCTGCACCTGAGCCTCGCCACCGTCAAGGCGCACGTCTCGCACCTGTTCGACAAGCTCGAGGCCACCAACCGGGTCCAGGTCGCCATCACGATGCACGACGCCGGCCGCCTCTAGCCCGCGGGGGACGAACGATTCTGCATTCCGCACGGGGGACGAAGGATTCTGCATTGCACACGAACGGTCGTGTCGAATGCCGAATCCTTCGTCCTCCACAGCCGTACTGACCGTCCACAACACGACTGGCGCGTGACCCGTCCCGGTCACCGTCGTCCCACGCTCGGGCCATGGAGATCCTCAGGACGGCGGAGGCGAACGCGCGGCACGGACGCGGGACGGTGCAACGTCGTCTCGCGGCCGGGCTCTGGCAACGACCGATGCGCGGTGTGGTCGTCACCCACAACGGTCCGCTGACACCGCTCCAGCACGAGCTCGTGCTGCTGGCGTCGGTCCAGTCGGGCGCGGCGCTCGGCGGGCTGACCGCCCTGACCCACGACGGGTTCAGCCGCTTCCGCAGCGACCGACCGCAGCTCGTCCTCCCGGCCGGGGCGAGGGACCCGGACCTCGACCCCGAGGCGGTCGAGGTGCACTGGAGCCACTTCCTCGACGAGCGCGACGTCCACCCCCGACGCCAGCCGCGACGCACGCGGGTCGCTCGCAGCCTCGTCGACGCCGCGAGCTGGAGCGACGGCGACCGGCTGGCGCGGGCCATCGTGATCGTCGGCGTCCAGCAACGTCTGACCACCACGCGACACCTGCGCGAGGCGCTCACCCGGCGCGGCACCTGCCGACGGCGCGCGCTGATCGTCGAGTCGGTGCTCGACGCGGCCGGAGGGATCCAGTCGCTGCCCGAGCGCGATGCTGCGGTCGCCTTCGCCGAGGCCGGTCTGCGCGTCACGCGCCAACGGCCCGTCCGAGGCCGCCACGGTCGTTACTACCTCGACATCGAGTCAGGCGGCTTCTCGGTCGAGATCCATGGCATGGCGCACCAGGCGGTCGAGCAGTGGGACAAGGACCTCGTGCGGGCCAACGAGATCGCGATCCTCGGGCGCCGCCAGCTCGCCTTCTCCGCGTACGTCGTCCGGCACGAGAGGCCGCTCATGGTCGACCAGCTGCGTCGGATGGCGCGACTGGTGGCCGCGGAGGGACGAAGGATTCTGCATTCGGCATGAACGGTCGTGCCGAATGCAGAATCCTTCGTCCCCCGTGCGGAATGCAGAATCCTTCGTCCCCACCGTCAGCCGGCGGGGGTGAGCTCCTGCTGGCCCCAGGGGCTGCCGTAGTCGCGCAGGAGGTCGAGGAAGGGGACGGCGTCGAAGGCCTCGGGGCCGAGCACGCCGGTGCCGCTCCACGTGCCGTTCGCGAGCAGCTCGAGCGCGACGACGGGGTTGACCGCGGTCTGCCAGACGACGCACTGGTGCCCGTACTCCTGCATCGACCAGGCGTTGTCGACGACGTGGTACAGGTACGTCGAGCGCGGCTGCCCGTCGGTGCCGGTGCCGGTGACCCACAGGCCCGCGCAGGTCTTGCCGGTCATCCGGTCGCCCAGCGTCGCCGGGTTCGGCAGGCAGGCGGCGACGACGTCGCGGGGCGAGATCTCGACGTCGCCGACCCGCACCGGGACGGTCGAGTCGAGGCCGAGCTTGTGCAGCGTGCGCAGGACGTCGATGAACTCGCTGCCGAGCCCGTACTTGAAGGTCGCCCGCCGCGCCTGCACCCAGCGCGGCATGAGCAGCACCTCCTCGTGCTCGACGTTGACGCACTCGACCGGTCCGATGCCCTCGGGGAAGTCGAAGACCTCGGGCTCGCTGAACGGCTCGGTCGTGTGCCAGGCGCCGTCCTCCCACACGACCGGAGGGTTGAGGCACTCCTCGATCGTCGTCCAGATCGAGAACGACGGCGCGAAGTCGTGTCCCTCGACCACGAGGTTCGCGCCGTCGCGGGTGCCGAGCTCGTCGATCTCGGAGAACAGGTGGTCGGCGGCGTAGCGGGCGAACACGTCCGAGAGACCCGGCTCGACCCCGATGCCGACGAGCGCGAGGCGGCCGGCGTCGCGCCACCGGTCCTCGAGCGCGAACTGCTCGTCGCCGAGCTTGACGCCCGGCAGCCGGTAGGGCTCGTCCGGGTGCGGGTGGGACAGGCTCATCGCCATGTCGAGGTAGTCCGCGCCGGCCTCGAGCGCACCGGTGAAGATCGGCATCACGAAGCGCGGGTCGACCGCGTTCATGACGTGCGTCGCGCCCGTCGAGCGGGCCAGCTCGGCGACCGACGCGGCGTCCGAGGCGTCGACGCTCGCGGCCGTGAACCGCGGGTCGCCGACCGACTCGACCGCTCGGGCGGCACTGTCGACGGCGTAGTCCGCGACGACGCACGCCTCGAAGAAGTCGCGGCGCGCGGCGATCGCGCAGAAGGCCGAGCCGACGCCGCCGGCACCCACGAGCAGGATCCTCATCACGCCTCCAGGTTGGTCATGACGTGCTTGACCCGGGTGTAGTCCTCGAGGCTGTAGCTCGAGAGGTCCTTGCCGTAGCCCGAGTGCTTGAAGCCCCCGTGCGGCATCTCCGCGACGAGCGGGATGTGGGTGTTGATCCAGACGCAGCCGAAGTCGAGCCGCCGGGCCATCCGCATCGCGCGACCGTGGTCCTTGGTCCAGACCGACGACGACAGGCCGTACTCGACGCCGTTGGCCCACCGGACGGCCTCGTCCTCGTCACCGAACTGCTGGACCGTGATGACGGGACCGAAGATCTCCTCCTGGCTGGCGCGGTCGTCCTGGCGCAGGCCCGAGAGCACCGTCGGCTCGACGAAGTAGCCGTCCCCGAGGGCGCTGACGCGGCCGCCGCCGGCCTCGACGGAGGCGTGGTCCGGCAGGTCGTCGAGGAAGCCGAGCACGCGGCCGAGCTGGTCGGCGTTGTTGACCGGTCCCAGGTAGGCGTCCTCGTCGTCGGGCAGCCCGACCCGGGTGGCCCGGGCCTGCTCGGTGAGCGCCGCCGTGAAGTCGGCGGCGACCCGCGGGTGCACCAGCACGCGGGTGGCGGCGGTGCAGTCCTGACCGGCGTTGAAGTAGCCGGCGCCCGCGATCCCCTCGGCCGCGGCCGCGAGGTCCGCGTCGTCGAAGACCACGACCGGGGCCTTGCCGCCGAGCTCGAGGTGCGGCTTCTTGAGGTCGACGGCGACCGCCTGCGCGACCTCCATGCCGGCCCGCACCGACCCGGTGATCGACACCATCTGCGGGACCGGGTCGGTGACGAGGGCGCGACCGGTGTCACGGTCGCCGCACACGACGTTCAGGACCCCGGGCGGGAAGAACTCCTGGGCGATCTCGGCCAGCAGGCTCGTCGAGGCCGGCGTGGTGTCGCTGGGCTTCAGGACCACGGTGTTCCCGGCGGCGAGCGCGGGGCCGATCTTCCACAGCGCCATCATGAGCGGGTAGTTCCACGGCGTGACCTGCGCGCACACGCCGATCGGCTCGCGCCGGATCATCGACGTGTGCCCGCGCATGTACTCGCCGGTCGAGCGTCCCTCGAGCACCCGCGCGGCGCCCGCGAAGAACGTGACGACCTCGACCGCCTGGTACATCTCCTCGCTGAGCGTGAGGGCCTTCGGCTTGCCGGTGTCGCGGGACTCGACGTCGACGATCTCCTGCGCGCGCTGCTCCAGTGCGCCGGCGAGCCCCATCAGGGCGCGCGAGCGCTCGTACGGCGTCGTGTCGCGCCAGGACTCGAAGGCCGTCGCCGCGGCAGCGGTGGCCCGGCGCACGTCCTCGGGACCCGACAGCGGGGCCTGGGCGTAGACCTGGCCGGTGGACGGGTCCAGGACGTCGTACGTCCGACCGTCGGCGGCCGGGACCTGATCCCCGCCGACGAGGTTGGTGATGGGTCGCGTCATGGCCTCATCCAACCCCACGCGAGCGACACCTGACAACGGGTTCGGTGACGGATTCCGCGAAGCAATCGACGAAGCGTCACGGAATCCTTGTCCGACCCCCCGGCCAAGTGGTGTGATGGGGGCATGGACGCGCACGAGCACGACGCCCTCCAGCGGGCCGCGAAGGACCACCTGTGGCTGCACTTCTCCCGGCACGGCGCCTACGCCGAGCACGACATGCCGATGATCGTCCGCGGTGACGGCGTCCACATCGAGGACTCCCGCGGCCGTCGCTACATCGACGGCCTCGCGGGCCTGTTCGTCGTCCAGGCCGGCCACGGTCGTGAGGAGCTCGCCGAGGCCGCGGCGAAGCAGGCGAAGGAGCTCGCCTTCTTCCCGCTCTGGACCTTCGGGCACCCCCGGGCCGCCGAGCTCGCCGAGCGGATCGCGTCCTACACGCCGGGCGACCTCGACCGCGTGTTCTTCACGTCCGGCGGCGGCGAGGCCGTCGAGTCGGCCTGGAAGGTCGCCAAGCAGTACTTCAAGCTCCAGGGCAAGCCGCTCAAGACGAAGGTCATCAGCCGGCAGGTCGCGTACCACGGCACGACGCACGGCGCGCTGTCGATCACCGGCATCCCGGCGCTGAAGCAGGTCTTCGAGCCGCTCGTCCCGACGACCGTCCACGTGCCCAACACGAACATCTACCGGGCCCCCGACCTGACGTCCCCGGACGGCACGGCCCTGACCGACGACCCCGAGGCGTTCGGCCGCTGGGCCGCCGACCAGGTCGAGGACGCCATCCTGGCCCAGGGGCCGGACACCGTCGCGGCCGTGTTCCTCGAGCCCGTGCAGAACGCCGGCGGCTGCTTCCCGCCCCCGCCGGGGTACTTCCAGCGGGTCCGGGAGATCTGCGACCGGCACGACGTCCTGCTCGTCTCCGACGAGGTCATCTGCGCCTTCGGCCGGCTCGGCGAGATGTTCGGCGCGACGCGCTACGACTACGTGCCCGACATCATCACGTGCGCCAAGGGGCTGACGTCCGGCTACTCCCCGCTCGGCGCGATGATCGCGTCGGAGAAGGTCATGGAGCCGTTCCTGCACGGCACCACGAGCTTCGCGCACGGCTACACCTTCGGCGGCCACCCGGTCTCCGCGGCCGTCGCGATGGCGAACCTCGACATCTTCGAGCGCGAGAAGCTCAACGAGCACGTGCGGGAGACCGAGGGGACCTTCCGCGGCACGCTGGAGAAGCTGCTCGACCTGCCGATCGTCGGCGACGTGCGCGGCGACGGGTTCTTCTACGGCATCGAGCTCGTCAAGGACGCCGCGACGAAGGAATCGTTCGACGCCGAGGAGTCCGAGCGGCTGCTGCGCGGCTTCCTGTCGAAGGCCCTCTGGGAGGCCGGCCTCTACTGCCGCGCCGACGACCGCGGCGACCCGGTCATCCAGCTGTCGCCGCCGCTCGTGGCGGACCGGTCGACGTTCGAGGAGATCGAGCAGATCCTGCGCGCGGTGCTGACCGAGGCGCAGTCGCGCCTCTGACCCCCGATCGGACCTGGCACGATGTGGCCATGACCGGACCGCGCACGCCTGCTCCCGCGCTCGACGACATCTCCAAGCAGATCATCGAGCTGCTGCAGGCCGACGGGCGGATGGCCTACGCCGCCATCGCCAAGCACGTCGGCCTCTCCGAGGCCGCGGTCCGACATCGCGTGCAGAAGCTCGTCGACGGCGGCGTCATGCAGATCGTCGCGGTCACCGACCCCATGCAGATGGGCTTCGCCCGCCAGGCGATGATCGGCATCACGGTCGACGGCCGCGTCCGCGAGGTGGCTGCCGAGCTCGAGAAGCTCGAGGCGATCGACTACATCGTCATCACGGCCGGGCGCTTCGACATCCTGCTGGAGGTCGTCGCGGGGTCCGACGACGAGCTGCTCGACGTCATCTCGGAGCAGATCGGCTCGATCGACGGCGTCGCGACCACCGAGACGTTCGTCTACCTGCGGCTGCAGAAGCAGACGTACTCGTGGGGCACCCGCTGAGTCAGGCCACGGCCTCGCCGCGCAGCAGCGGCTCGAGCAGGTCGGCGTGCCGGGCCCGCACGGCCTCGGCGTAGCCCTCGACGTCCGCGCGCAGCGCCGGCGCCGGGTCGGCGCGTCCGGCGTCCCGCAGGACGGCCCACGCGACCTGGTCGGTGCCGACGGACGCCACGGGTCCGTCCGGGCCGTCGACCAGCCGGACCGACCCGCCGTCGCCGTCGCGCGCGCCGAGGCGCACGAGCGCCAGGACGGCCAGGACGCGCTCGGGACCGCTGAGGTCGAGCGCCACGACGTCGCCCTCGCGGACGCCGAGCGCCCGCAGCCCGCCCGCGACGGTCGCGACCTCGTGGACGAGCTGGGCGAAGGTGAGGTTCCGAGTGCCGTCGTGCCAGGCGGTCTCGTCGGCCCGGCCGGCGACGACGTGGGCGTCGAGGACGCGGAAGCCGAGGCTCGCGGTCGCCATCAGCGGCCTCGGAAGACGGGTCGACGCTTCTCGGTCCGGGCCTGCGCGGCCTCGCGGACGTCCTCGCTCTGCCAGACCGCCGCGAAGCTCGCCTCGATCGTGGCGTCGTCGTCGCGCGTGCCGTTGAGCACCAGCTTGTTGTGCGCGAGCGTCAGCGGTGCGAGCGCGGCGATCTCGTGGGCCCAGGTGATCGCGTCGTCGAGCGTGCCGGCGCGGTCGGCGAGCCCGCACGTGAGCGCCTCGTCGCGACCGAGCGACTCCGCGGCCAGCATCAGGCGCCGCGCCCGACCCGAGCCCGCGAGCTGGGCGAGGGTCCGGATCGTCCACGCGTCGACGGCCATGCCGTTGAGGGCCGTGGGCACCGCGAACTTCGCGGTCTCGTCGGCGACCCGCAGGTCGCACGCGATCGCGAGCTGCGTGCCTGCGCCGATGGCCGGACCGTTGACCGCAGCGACGAGCGGCACGGGGACCTTCGCGAGGTGGTGCAGCATCCCGTAGAGGGCCTCGAGGAACTCGGGGCCGTACACCCCGCCGAGGTCGGCGCCCGAGCAGAACGCGGTGCCGGCGCCGGTCACGACGATCGCCCGCGACTCCTCCGCCACCGCGGCGTCGACGGCCTGGTGGATCTCGCGGCACAGGCCGAGGTCGAGGGCGTTGCGTCGTTCCTGGCGGTCGAGCGTCAGCACCGTCACGGCGCCGTCGCGGGAGACGTCGAGCATGGGCGGGGACCTCCGTCGTCGGGTCCGGCGTCGGGGCGGCCGGTCGGTTCTCACGCTACTGGTGTGACGCAGGTAACTCCGGCCCGGAGCGCTCGTTGGACCGGGCATGACGCTCTCCCGCCGCCGTCTGATCCAGTCCGGGGCCGCCGTGGGCGGCGCCGCCGCGTTCGGCTTCGTCCCGACCGGCGCGCTCGCCGCACCCCTCCGCACCGGGACGGCGGCCGCTGCCTCCGCCGCCGAGCACACCACCCTCTCGTCCACGCTCGTGCGCGGCACCCCGGGCGCGGGCGGGTACACGCCGGTGCGCTCCGGTCCGGGCGAGCCGCACGTGGTCCGGACCGACCTGCAGGCGGCCGGCGCGAACCGGGCCACGACGCGCACGGCGGTGCTCGCGTTCGTGCACCTGACCGACGTCCACGTCATCGACGCCCAGTCCCCCGCGCGGGTCGAGTACGTCGACCGGCTGGACGACTCCTACGAAGCCGGCGACCCGACGCTCGGCGGCCTGCTGTCGTCGAGCTACCGCCCGCAGGAGATGCTCACGACCCAGGTCGCCGACGCGATGGTGCAGGCCGTCAACCGCGTCGGCCGCGGGCCGGTCACCGGTGAGCCGCTCGCCTTCGCGATCCAGACCGGCGACAACACCGACAACTGCCAGCACAACGAGGTGCGCTGGAACATCGACGTGCTCGACGGCGAGTCGGTCACGCCGGACTCGGGCAGCCGCACGCGCTGGGAGGGCGTCCACGACTCCGCCGTGTGGGACACCCACTACTGGCACCCCGACGGCCGGCCCAGCACCCGCGTGGCCGACGACGAGTACCGCACCCGGTTCGGGTTCCCGACCGTCCCGGGCCTGCTGGACGCCGCGCGACGGACCTTCACCCCGGTCGGGCTGGACGTGCCGTGGTACTCGGTCTTCGGCAACCACGACGGCCTCGTGCAGGGCAACTTCCCGCACTCGCTGCCGCTCAGCCTCGTCGCCACCGGCCCGCTCAAGGTCCAGACACTGCCGACCGGGCTCTCGCAGGCGGACGTGCTGAACGTCCTGCGCTCGGCCGACCCGCTGCGGCTGCTCGGCGCGACGGCGCTGAACACGAACGTCCGGCTCGTGAGCACCGATCCGGCGCGTCGGACGGTCACCCGCAAGGAGATCGTCGAGGAGCACTTCCGCACGACCGGCTCGCCCGTCGGCCACGGCTTCACGGCCGACAACCGCGCGAAGGGCACCGCGTACTACACGTTCGACACCGGCCAGGTCCGTCACGTCGTCCTCGACAGCGTCAACCCGAACGGCTACGCCGACGGCTCGCTCGACCAGGCGCAGCACACCTGGCTCAAGGGCGTCCTCGCCGGCGCGGGCTCCAAGTACGTCGTGGTCTACAGCCACCACACGTCGTCGACGATGTCGAACCCGCTCGTCGCGACGGGCCTCGACCCGCAGCCCCGTGTCCTCGGGCCCGCGGTCGTCGCGACGCTGCTCGCCAGCCCGAACGTCGTGGCGTGGGTCAACGGCCACACCCACCGCAACCAGGTCACGGCGCACCGGCGCACCGGCGGTGGCGGGTTCTGGGAGATCAACACCGCCTCGCACGTGGACTTCCCGCAGCAGTCGCGGCTCATCGAGATCGTCGACAACACCGACGGCTCGCTGTCGATCTTCACGACGATGCTCGACCACGCCGCGCCGCTGAGCCACGGCGGCTCGCTGAACGACACGACGCGGCTGGCGGCGCTGGCCCGCGAGCTGTCGGCCAACGACCCCCAGCAGCGCGAGGCCGGCCTGCCCGGCACGGCCGGCGACCGCAACACCGAGCTGCTGCTGCCGAAGCCGGCCCTCTAGCGACAGCCTCGACGCAGTCCGAGGGTTCGTGGTCGCCCGGGGGACCACGAACCCTCGGACTGCGTCGTCGGGCGAAGCGATCCGAGGGTTTGCGGTCGTCATGGCAGCCACGAACCCTCGGAGTCCGTCGCCCGGCGACGCGAGACGAGGCTTTCGGGTCGCTCCCGCGACCCCTACGCATCGACCCGCGTCGCTACTCCACCAGGATCGATGCATCGCGGTCGCCCCAGCGACCCCGATGCATCACCTCGCGTCGTCAGGCCACGACGAGGGCGAGGGCTAGCCCGTCCCAGCCCTTGAGGCCGACGGTCTGCAGCGCGGTGGCGCTGAGCCGCGGGTCCGAGCCCATCGCGTCGATGAGGGCTCGTGTGCCGACCACCCGCTCGTCCTGGGACGCCTCGTCGACGACCTCGCCGTTGCGCACCACGTTGTCCGCCACGATGATCCCGCCGACGCGGATCAGCTCGAGCGCCGCAGCGAGGTAGTGCGGGTTGTTGCCCTTGTCGGCGTCGATGAAGACCACGTCGTACGGTTCGGGCGCGGCCTCGACGATCCGGACGAGCGAGTCCCGGGCGGGACCGAGGACGACGTCCACCCGGTCGGCCACGTCGGCAGCCCGCAGGTTGGACCGCGCGACGTCCGCCGCGACAGGGTCGACCTCGAGGCTCGTGACCAGGCCGTCGGTGCCGACGGCCCGGGCGAACCAGATGGTGCTGTAGCCCGCCAGGGTCCCGATCTCCAGCACGCGCCGTGCGCCGATCATCCGACAGAGGATCGCCAGCAGCTGGCCCTGGTTCGCCGCCACCTCGTGGGTCGGGAGACCGGCAGCCGCCGCCGAGCGACGCGCGTCGACGAGCGCGGCGTCCTCCACGACCAGTCTGTCGACGAAGTAGTCGTCGACGGCGCGCCAGGACTGCTCGGACTCGTACACGCCTACTCCGCGGCGGCGAGCTGTCCGCAGGCGGCGTCGATCTCGTCTCCTCGGGTGTCGCGGATCGTGGTGCTGATGCCCTTGGCCGACAGCCGGCGGACGAACTCGTCCATGTCGTCGTCGCGGGAACGGGTGAAGCGCGAGCCCGGGACCTCGTTGAGCGGGATGAGGTTGACGTGCACCCAGCCGCGACCCTCGCCGTGCGCGAGCAGCAGGTCGGCGAGCAGGTCGGCACGCCAGGCCTGGTCGTTGATGTCGCGCATCATCGCGTACTCGATCGAGACCCGGCGGCCGGTGACGTCGAAGAAGTGCTTGGCGGCCGAGACGGCCTCCTCGACGCTGTGCCGGGTGTTGATCGGCACGAGCTCGTCGCGCAGGGCGTCGTCCGGCGCGTGCAGCGACAGGGCGAGCGTGACGGGCACGCCCTCGTCGGCCAGCTGGCGCATCCGCGGCGCCAGACCGACCGTGCTGACGGTGATGTTGCGGGCCGAGAGCCCGAGGCCGTCAGGGGCCGGCGACGTCATCCGGCGGACCGCGCCGACGACGGCCTTGTAGTTGGCGAGCGGCTCGCCCATGCCCATGAAGACGACGTTCGACAGGCGGCCCGGCCCCCCGGCGACGCGGCCGTGCGCCATCGCGGCGGCGGCGTCGACCACCTGGTCGACGATCTCCGCGGTGCTCATGTTGCGCTGCAGGCCGCCCTGTCCGGTCGCGCAGAACGGGCAGGCCATGCCGCAGCCCGCCTGGCTCGACACGCACACGGTCGCGCGGTCCGTGTACCGCATGAGGACGGACTCCACGAGAGCGCCGTCGAACAGCCGCCACAGGGTCTTGAGGGTCGTGCCGCGGTCGGCCTCCTGGACCCGGACGGTCGACAGCAGCGGCGGCAGCAGGGCCTCGGCGATCGCGTCGCGCTGCGCAGCCGGTAGGTCGGTCATCGCCTCCGGATCGCGCTGCAGCCGGGCGAAGTAGTGGTGCGCGACCTGCTTGACGCGGAACGCGGGCAGGCCGAGCTCCTCGGCCGCGGCCTTGCGCTCGTCGGCGGAGAAGTCGGCGAGGTGCCGCGGCGGCTTGCCGCGGCCGCGGGGAGGCTCGAGGACGAGCGGCAGGGTCTTGATGGGCTCGCTCACCGGACCATCCTCCCAGACGGGGCCAGCGAACCCCGAATCGTCAGCGCACCCGCTGCACGCGCTGGCGGTGCTTGTCGCTGTTGTCGCCGTCGATGTCGGAGTCGCTCGTGCGCGAGATGTGGTCGATCTTGCGCTCACCACCCTGCACAGGCTCGGCCGCGATGATCGTGTCGCGCTCGAAGGCGTGCGACTTGTCGGTGTTGCGGTAGTACCGGTAGACCGCCCAGTAGGTGGCGCCGGCACCCGCGGGTCCGGCCGCGAGCAGCCACAGGAACCGGCCGTCGCCCTCGGCCAGGACGACGTTCATCATCTCGTGCGCGATCATGCCGAGGCCCCGATGAACGCCACGGCCAGGCCCTCGAGCACCGTGCCGACCGTCATGGCCGCCAGCAGCAGCTTGGGCTGCGAGATCGGGATGCTGCCCATCGTCTCCCCCGTCCGGGCGTTGACCGCGATGTAGTGGACCAGGTCACCCGGCTTGCGCTGGAACGAGTAGAGCCACACCGGCAGGTACATCGAGACCCAGCGCGACCCGCCGACGTCGAGCTTCTCCTGCTCCCAGCGCACGCCGCGGTCGTAGCCGTTGATCGAGCCGCGCACCTGCGAACGCCCGACCGACAACAGCTGGTCCTCGACCCGTGGCTGCAGGGCGGCGACGTCAAGGTCGCGCTTCTCGCTCGTGAAGCCGACCAGGTAGCTGGCGTTCCAGCGCACCGCGTTCTTCGTGTCGAACGGCAGGATCGTGTTGATGATGTTGTTCGTGTTGGTCGGACCCGTCGTGAGGCGCTCGGACGACCCCTCGACGGTCAGGTCGTCGACCGTGAACTTCACCGAGCGCTGGACCTCGTACACGTCGGCCGCGTAGTAGGTCGTGGAGCTGTTGCCGTGCTTCTCGGTCCAGCGCCGTGTCTCGACCTCGCCGCGGCCCCAGTAGGCGGTCTCCGCGCGGGCGTCGACGACGAGGTACGGCAGGTACACGCCGAGCACGTTCTCCGGCGTGAACTCCTTGCGGAACTGGCGGTGGGCGAAGAACCGGCGCTTGCCGGCGAACTCGCTGATCCGCGCGACGGCCTCGTCCTTCGTGAGCTTGAACGGCAGCACCGCGTCGGGCACGGCGCCGTTGGGCACCTGCCGGTTGACGTTGAGCGTGTGCCGGCACCAGTGGCAGCGCGCGTTCATCGCGTGGGCGGTGTCGACCACGACCTCGGCGCCGCAGGCCTCGCACGTGAAGGTCAGGACGTCGTTCTCGTCGGCGATGTCGGCCGCACCGCCGAGGACGACCGTGCCCTCGAGCTGGTCGATGCCCTCGCCGAGCCCGAGCGCCTCCTCGACGCGTTCCTCCTGCCACTCGTGGCGGCAGAACAGGCAGACCAGCATGCCGGTCGACCCGCGCAGCCTGACGTCGGTCGACCCGCAGCGCTCGCAGCGGTTGATGCCGTCCTTGAGCGACGTGTTGATCGACTCGACGGTCGGGCCGGGCGGCGGTCCGCCCTGCTCCGCCTCGGCCCGCGCGGCGTCGATCTCGTCGCGCACGGTGTGGTCCGGAGGGACCTCGTAGGGGCCGGGCTGTGCTGGCTCCTGCGTCATGTCAGAGCCCCAGCGCCTTGGCCTTGGCGGCGTCGTAGTCGGCCTGGGTGATGAGGCCCGCGTCGAGCATCTCCTTGGCCTTCGTGAGGGTGGCCATCGGGTCGTCGGCCGCCGGGGCCGCCGCAGCGGCGGGGGCGGCCGGCGCAGGCGGGGCCGGCTGCGCGGGAGCCGCCGCACCGGGTGCGGCCGGCGGAGGCGGCGTGGTCGGCTGCTGGAGCCCGCCGACCCCCATCCCGCTGATGCCCATGCCCATGCCGATGAGGCCTTGCGTGCCGGCGTTCTCGCCGGCGGACTCGATGCCCTCCGCGACCGACGCCTGCAGGTTGGAGTTGCCGCGGGAGCCCGACAGGGCGTCGGCGCGCTGGACCTTGGTCAGCAGCTCACGCGTCGTGGCGTCGTACTCGATCGACACGATCGCGGTCTTGACGATCTCGAGCCCGCGGTCGGTCTTCCACTGGTAGTTCTGCTCGACCGCCGCGGACAGGGAGTGCGCGAACCCGACGGAGTCCTGCTGCAGCCGGGTGATGCGGTTCCCCTTGGCGGGGTCGTTCGTGTACATCGAGAAGGCCGGGGCGAGCGAGCCGACGACCTCGTTGAACAGCTGCTCGCCGGCCGGGTTGTCGATGTCGGTGAAGTCGAAGGTCGCGCCGCCGGTGATGACGTCGGCCGGCACGAAGTTGTGGATGAAGGTCAGCGGGTCGGTGATCTTGAGCGTGTAGGTGCCGCGCGTGATCGCGCCGACCTGCGTGCCGAGGAACGCGTCGTCCCAGTAGATCTCCGACTGCGTCCCGAAGCGGTTGTTCGGCAGCTCCTTGATCGCGACGAAGATCGCGGTCTGCTGCGTCGCGGGACGGCCGCCGAACTTGAAGCGCTCCCAGCTCTGCTTGATGACGGCGTCGACGAGGTCGTCGCCGGCGAACACCGACTGCGACGCCGGCTCGTCCGAGCTCCAGATGTACGCACCGGGCTCCGCGGCGAAGCCGGTGAACGCGCCGTTCTCCAGCAGCACGACGCCGTAGCCGGGCGGCACGATGATCTTCGAGCCGTTCGTGATGACGGTGCTCGAGCCGTGCGTGTTGCTGCCGCGGCCGGCCTCCTTGCCCTGGCGCACGGCCGGCACGATCGCCGCCGTCGAGGTCGTGCCCGGGGGCACCGTGTAGAAGTCGAGCCACTGGTCGCCGAGCGTTCCTCCGACCGCACCCACGGCCGCCTGGATGAGTCCCACTGTCGATCTCCTCCGCGTCAGGGCCAGCGGTCACCCCTGGCCTGAGCCACAACGTACACGCGGCGGACCCCGGCGTGGAACCGTTCGCGCGGGCCGTCCCGCAGGTCAGGCTGCGCGCACGAGGTCGGCCACGAGCTCGAGCTTGTCGAGGACCCGCTCGGGCAGCACGAACGGGTAGAGGTCGTTCTCCCCCATCGAGCGGTTGATCTGGTTCAGGCCGATGCTCAGCGGGATCCACACCCCCGTGACCAGGTCGCGGAACGACGTGAACGCGTCGGGGTCGACCGTCACGAGCCCGTGCGCCGCGGCCGTCCCGACCGTGTCGCGGATGTGCAGGACGTGCGCGAAGGTCTCGGCGAAGTCCTCGTAGGGGTGCATCGTCGCGTACTGCGAGATGAAGTCCTGCTGCCAGTCGGCCGGCGGTCCCTCGGCGTAGTGCCGGTCGATCTCCGCCTGGTAGTCCTTCGTGTCGTCGCCGAACAGCGCCCGCACGCGGTCCAGGTCCGCGCCGACGGCCAGGACCGACTCGAAGTAGTGGCCGATCTCGTGGCGCAGGTGCCCGAGCATCGTGCGGTAGGGCTCGTCGAGCTCGACGCGGACCTTCTCGCGATGGGCGTCGTCGCCCTCGGCGAGGTCGATCGTGATCACGCCGTCGGCGTGGCCGATCACGACGTTCTCGTCGACGCTCGACAGCAGGTCGAAGGCCAGGCCGCCGTCGCCCTCGGCCTCCTGGCGACGCACCGGGAGGCCCAGCACGTCGAGCTCCACCAGCAGGTGCCGCTTGGCACGCTCCGCGACGGGGTACTGCGACAGCCCCTCGAGGTCCTGGTCGTTCGGCCGCGTGCGGGTCAGCGCGCAGCTGTCGCACAGGGCACCGGGCTCGGTCGTCAGCCACGTGCAGCCGGACAGGGGCGCGTTCGCACACACGTGCCACGTCGCCCCGTCCGCGTCGGTGTAGGTGCCGTCCTCGCCCAGCGGGACGATGTCGTGCTCGGGCCGGCTGTACGCCAGGTGCGTGCCGCACGACATGCAGACGGAGTTCTCGAAGTAGAGGGCGTTGCCGCACACGCGGCAGGAGAAGGCTCGCACCCGCCCAGTCTCACCGACCCGCTCCCCCGGCGCGCGCCGGAGGTGTCGTCAGGCGGGCTCGGGGGCGACGTCGACCTCGACGTCGAGCGACGACGACGTGGCGTCGGTCAGGATGACGCCCTTGAGCGGGGGCACGTCGCCGTAGTCACGGCCCCAGGCGACCGTGACGTAGCGGTCGTCGACGACCTGGTCGTTCGTCGGGTCGACGGCGAGCCAGGTCCCGCCGCCGAGCCACACCGACACCCACGCGTGCGACGCGTCGGCGCCGACGAGGCGCGGCATCCCGGGCGGCGGGTCGGTGGCCAGGTACCCGCTCACGTACCGCGCCGCGAGCCCGTGGCTGCGCAGGCAGGCGAGCATCAGCTGCGCGAAGTCCTGGCAGACCCCCGCACGGTCGCGCAGGACGTCGGCGATCGTGCTCGTGACCGTCGTGGCGCCGGGCTCGTAGGCGACGTCGGCGTGGACCCGGTGCACCAGGTCGAGCACCGCCTCCCCCACCGGACGACCCGGGCGCAGGGACGGCTCGGCGTAGGCGTGGGCGGCGTCGACGTGCTCGACGAGCGGTGACTCGAGCGCGAGGTCCGTGACGTGCCAGGCGTCGTCGAGCTCGGGGTGCACGAGCGGCCGCAGCGACTCCCACGGCTGCTGCAGCGCGGCGCCCTCGACGACCGGCGCCTCGACGTCCACGACGCTGCGCCCGACGACGTCGAGCCGACGGTGCGGCTCGGTGACCTGGAAGTACGTGACGTGGTTGCCGTAGTGGTCGAGCGACCGGGACACGTCCGACGGACCGGGGTCGACCTCGACCACGGCGTCGCTCACCCGCTGCCAGGGCAGCTCGCGTGGCACGACGTAGGCGACGCCGAGGCTGTCGGTGACGTCCGCGTCGTAGGTGTAGCGGGTCCGGTGCGACACGCGGTACCTCACGGTCCCACCTCCGCGGCCCGCCGACGACGCGTCGGTCCGAGGCCGAAGGCCCGGCGGGCCGGACCGGCGGCCAGGTGCAGCTCGACGACGGCGTCACCGATCGCGTCGAGCTGGCGGGCCAGCGAGTCCAGCAGAGCGTCGAGGTGCGGTCGCCGCTCGCCGTCGACCGTCGCGAGCTGCGCGAGGTCGATGCCGTCCAGCTCGCCGAGCGCGTCGGCCACGAGCCGCTCGGGCCGCGTGGAGCCGGTCGAGTCGGGCAGCGCCCCCAGGTGCTCGCGCAGCCGGGTCAGGCTGAGCAGGAGCGAGCGCGGGTTCTCGGGCTCGAGCAGCAGCAGGTCGAGCACGGTGGCGAGCCGCACGTCGTCGCGGTGCCGACGACGGTAGGTGACGGACGACTCCGCCACGGTCAGCACCGCCTGGAGCACGCTGCGGTCGACGTCGAGACCGCGACGCGAGGTGGCGGTCGAGCGCAGCAGCCGGACGAGCTGCTGGCAGCGCTCGAGCGCCCGGCCGATCTCGATCATCCGCCACGAGGGGTCGCGCAGCATCTGGGCCGTGACCCCGTGCACCGCCAAGACCGCGGTGAGCATCCGCCCGGCGCTCTCGGCGACCTGGTGGCTGGAGACGCTGTCCTGCAGCGCCTCGACCGCACGGTCCGTCTCGCCGAGCGCGCGCCACAGGTCCGGCGACAGCTGGTCGCGCGAGCCCTGCGCGGCGTCGCGCAGGGCCGCGAGGGATCGGGCGGCCGAGCCCGGCCGGCGGGCGTCGAGCAGGACGCTGCGGAAGTCGGCGTCGAGGTCGGGACCGTCGTCGAGCGCCGGGCTCAGGTCGTGCATCGCGCCGAGCAGGACGGCCAGCAGCGTGCCGCCCGAGGACCGCGGCCGGCCCCGGAAGTCGTCGGCGACCACGTGCGCCTGCAGGAGCAGCCGCAGCATGTCCTCGGCGCGCTCGGTGTGGCGGCCGAACCAGAACATGTCCGCGAGCACGCGGGGCACCATCGCGGCGGGCGCCCGGACGTTGGTCATCGGCAGGACGTCGCCGAGGCCCTGGTCCGGCTCCTCGGGCGTCGACTTGAGCACCCAGACGTCCTTGCTCGACACCGTCCGGTCGTCGGCCAGGACGCTCGCGAGCCCGCCGACGAGCGGTCGGTACGACGAGCCGTAGCGGATCGCGAACGTCCTCAGCGCGACCGGACGCGGGACGACGTCGGCCCCGTCGAGCGTCGGGGCCTGCGAGACGGGCGGCCGGTCCTGGAGCACGTAGCGGTGCGGCGCCCGTCGCAGCAGCTCGCGCAGCGCGTCGGGGTCGGTCGGGACGCCGCGGCCGGCGGCGGCCGAGCCGTCGAGGGAGCGGACGACCACGTCCGGGTCGTCGAGACGCTGCTCGGCCTCCGCGAGCGCCGCCGGGTCGCCCAGCCAGCGCGTCGGCAGCGACGGGAGCCGCAGCGGCTCACCGAGCAGCAGCTCGCAGACCTGGGGCAGGAACGGCAGCAGCCCGGGGTTCTCCAGGACACCGGTCCCGAGACCGTTGACGACGCGGACCGTGCCCCGCCGGGCCGCCTCGGAGAGCCCCGCGACGCCCAGCTCGGAGTCGCCGCGCAGCTCGAGCGGGTCGCTCCAGGCGGCGTCGACCCGGCGCACGACGACGTCGACCCGCTCGAGCCGGCCGAGGACCCGCATCCACACCGCACCGCCCCGGACGGTGAGGTCGCGTCCCTCGACGAGCGGGAAGCCCAGGATCGACGCGACGAACGCCTGGTCGTACGCGGTCTCCGAGTGCGGTCCGGGGGTGAGGACGACGACCCGAGGGCTGGCCCCGTCGCCCGGCGCGGCCGCGAGCAGCGCACTGCGCAGGGCCTGGAAGTAGGGCGCAGCACGGTGCAGCCCGGCCTCGCGGTACAGCTCGGGCAGCACCCGCGAGACGACGCGACGGTTCTCCATCGCGTAACCCAGGCCGGACGGTGCCTGGGTGCGGTCCGCGAGCACCTGCCAGCGCCCCGCGGCGGTGCGGCCGAGGTCGGTCGCGGCCAGGAGCAGCGGCTGGGTCTCGACGGACCCCGGGCGCGCCATCGAGCGCAGGTAGCCGCGGTGGGCCAGGACCACGGGCGCCGGGACGGTCCGCGTCGACAGCACGCGGCGCGGCCCGTAGAGGTCGGCGAGCAGGGCGTTCAGCAGCTCGGCGCGCTGCACGAGACCGGTCTCGAGCTCGGCCCACTCCCCCGCGGCCAGCACGACCGGCAGCGGGTCGAGCCGCCACGGTCGCGCCGCCTCGCCGGGCCGGGTGTAGGTGACGCCGTCGTCGGCCAGGAACCGACCGATCTCGCGCCGCACCCGTCGCAGCCGGTCGCCGCCGAGCTCCGACAGCTGCGCGCCCAGGCCCTTCCAGGCCGGTCGCAGGGAGCCGTCGGGGGCCGTCAGCTCGTCGTAGCGGACCTGCTCGTCACCGAGGGCGGGCTGGGTGACCGCCGCCGCGTACTCGCGCAGCACGGCACGTCACCGGCCCCGCGCGCCGTGCGCCTGCGCCGTCACCGTCGTCCGTCCCGTCAGGCGGGGACGAGGTAGTACAGGATGAGCCAGGCGACGGGGGCCACCGCGATGAGCGAGTCGAGACGGTCCATCAGGCCGCCGTGCCCGGGCAGCAGGTCACCCATGTCCTTGATGCCGAGGTCGCGCTTGATGAGCGACTCCGACAGGTCACCGAGGGTCGCCATGACGACCGCCGCGACGCCCAGCAGGATGCCGACCCACCACTCGCCGTCGAGTCCGTAGCGGACCGTCAGGATGCCGGCCGCGATGCCGACGAGGAGCGAGCCCGTGAAGCCCTCCCAGGACTTCTTCGGGCTGATCGTGGGTGCCATCGGGTGCTTGCCGAACAGCACGCCGGCCGCGTAGCCGCCGATGTCGGAGGCGATGGTCGCGACGATGAAGGTGACGATGCGCCACGGGCCGTCGTCCTCGACGAGCATGAGCAGCACGAAGACGCCCATGAGGTGCAGGTACGCGAGCGTGAAGATGCCCGCGCTCGTGTCACGCACGAAGCCGTCGGCGCCCTCGGACAGGCGCCACACGAGCGTGCCGATCACCGTCAGGGCCATCGCGACGGCTGCGGTCTCCATGCCGCCGTAGTAGGCGAAGACCAGCATCAGCGTCCCGCCGGTCACGACCGGGAGGAACGGGATCGTGATGCCGGCCGAGCCGAAGGCGCGGGTGAGCTCCCACAGGCCGATGCCGAGCGCGATCACGACGACCGCGACGAACGCCGCCTTGAACAGGAACAGGGACGCGACGACCAGGCCGCCGAGGCCGACACCGACGGCCACGGCGGCCGGCAGGTTGCGGCCGGCCCGTCCGTGCCGCTGCGCCTGCGCCGGGGTCTCGGCGGACTCCACCGGACCGGCGGCGTCCTCAGACCTCAAGGAGCTCCGCTTCCTTGTTCTTGAGCAGCTCGTCGATCTGGTCGACGTGCTTCTTCGTCATCGCGTCGAGGCGCTTCTCGGCGCCGACGTTGTCGTCCTTGCTGATCTCGGAGTCCTTCTCGGCCTTGTCGAGCGCCTGCTTGGCGTTGCGCCGGTTGCCGCGGACCGCGACGCGGCCCTCCTCGGCCTTGGACTTGGCGAGCTTGATGTACTCCTTGCGCCGCTCCTCGGTCAGCTCGGGCAGCGTCACGCGCAGCACCTTGCCGTCGTCGGAGGGGTTGACGCCGAGGTCGGAGTCGCGGATGGCCTTCTCGATCGCGCTCTTGGCCCCGAGGTCGTAGGGGCTGATGATCACGGTGCGCGGCTCGGGGACCTGGAAGCCCGCGAGCTGCTGCAGCGGCGTCGGCGTGCCGTAGTAGTCGGCCGTGATCTGGCTGAACATCGCGGGGTGCGCGCGTCCGGTGCGGATCGCGGCGAACTCCTCACGGGTGTGCTCGACGGCCTTGGCCATCTTGTCGTCCGCCTCGCGCAGCGTCTGGTCGATCACGTCATCCTCCTCAGGACGGGCGCGGTCCGGCATGGACCAGCGTCCCGATCTTCTCACCACGCAGGACCCGCGCGATGTTGCCGTCACCCTCCATGCCGAAGACGATCATCGGCAGGTCGTTCTCCATGCACAACGCGAAGGCCGCGGCGTCGACGACCTTGAGGCCGAGGCGCAGGGCCTCGTCGAAGGTCAGCTCGTCGTAGCGGCGGGCGTCGGGGTCGGTGCGCGGATCGGCGGAGTAGACCCCGTCGACGCCGCTCTTGCTCATGAGCACCGTGTCGGCCTTGACCTCGAGCGCGCGCTGCGCCGAGACCGTGTCGGTGCTGAAGTACGGCATGCCGGCGCCCGCGCCGAAGATGACCACGCGGCCCTTCTCGAGGTGCCGGATGGCGCGCCGCGGGATGTACGGCTCGGCGACCTGACCCATCGTGATCGCCGACTGCACGCGGGTCTCGATGCCCTGCTTCTCGCAGAAGTCCTGCAGCGCCAGGCAGTTCATGACCGTGCCGAGCATGCCGATGTAGTCGGCGCGCGAGCGCTCCATGCCGCGCTGGCTCAGCTCGGCGCCACGGAAGAAGTTGCCGCCGCCGACGACGACCGCGACCTGGACGCCGTCGCGCACGGCCTCGGCGATCTGGGCCGCGATGCCGTTGACGACGTCGGGGTCGATGCCGATCGAGCCGCCGCCGAAGACCTCACCCGACAGCTTCAGCAGGACGCGTCGCACGGGCGCGGCGGGGGCGCCGGAGAGGGGAGGCCGATCACCGTCGGCCGGGTGGGTGCTCACGGTGATCGGCGTCCTCTCGTCGTCGGTCGGCGTGATGTGCTCAGGCGCCGATCTCGATGTGGGCGAAGCGCTTCAGCTCGACGCCGGCCTCGTCCAGGACCGCCTTGACGGTCTTCTTGTTGTCGGTCACCGACGGCTGGTCGAGGAGGACGACCTCCTTGAAGAAGCCGTTCAGGCGGCCCTCGGTGATCTTGGCGATCGCCTGCTCGGGCTTGCCCTCCTCGCGCGCGGTCGCCTCGGCGATCTCGCGCTCCTTGGCGACGACGTCGGCGGGGACCTCGTCACGGGTCAGGTAGCGCGGACGCATCGCGGCGACCTGCATGGCGGCGCCGCGGGCGGCGTCGACGTTCTCGCCCGTGAACTCGACGATGACGCCCACGGCGGGCGGCAGGTCGGAGGCACGGCGGTGCAGGTAGGTGGCGACCTGGCCGTCGAACGCGGCGACGCGGCCGAGCTCGAGCTTCTCGCCGATGACGGCGGCGAGGGCGCTGACGGCCTCGGCAACGGTCTTGCCGTCCTCGAGCGTGGTCTGGGCGAACGCCTCGGCGCTCTCGGGCTTGGTCTCGTCGGCCAGGACGGCGAGCTTGTTGGCGAGCTCGATGAACTGGTCGTTCTTGGCGACGAAGTCGGTCTCGGAGTTGAGCTCGACGATGGCGTTGCCCGAGCTGGCGACGAGGCCCGCGGAGGCCTCGCGCTCGGCGCCGCGCTTGGCGGCCTTCGCCGCACCGGAGATGCGCAGCACCTCGACGGCCTTGTCGAAGTCGCCGTCGGCCTCGGTGAGGGCCTTCTTGGCGTCCATCATGCCCGCGCCGGTCGCGTCGCGGAGCTTCTTCACGTCTGCGGCGGTGATCGCCATGGGTGGGTTCTCCCGTTCGGTTCGTGGTGGGGGTGGGGTCCCGCCCGTCGGGTCACGACGGGCGGGACCACCTCAGTCCTGCTGGCTCAGCTCTGCGGGGCCTCGGCCGGCTGCTCGGCCGCGGGGGCCTCGGCAGCCGGAGCCTCGGCCGCGGGCGCCTCGGCAGCCGGGGCGTCGGCCGCGGGGGCCTCGGCGTCGGCCGGCTTCTCGAGCAGCTCGCGCTCCCACTCGGCCATCGGCTCGCCGGAGCCGAGCTCGGAGCCGGCCTCCTCGGTGCCCGTCGACGCGCCGCCACGGGCCATCAGGCCCTCGGCCACGGCGTCGGCGACGACGCGCGTCAGGACGCTCACGGAGCGGATCGCGTCGTCGTTGCCCGGGATCGGGTAGTCGACGTCGTCGGGGTCGCAGTTGGTGTCGAGGATCGCGACGATCGGGATGCCCAGCTTCTTGGCCTCGTCGACCGCGAGGTGCTCCTTCTTGGTGTCGACGATCCAGACCGCGGACGGGGTGCGGCCCATGTCGCGGACGCCGCCGAGCGTGCGGTTGAGCTTGTCGTACTCGCGACGCATCTGCAGGAGCTCCTTCTTCGTGCGGCCGGAGCCGGCCACGTCGTCGAAGTCGATCTCCTCGAGCTCCTTCATGCGCTGGAGCCGCTGGTGCATCGTCTGGAAGTTGGTGAGCATGCCGCCGAGCCAGCGCTGGTTGACGTAGGGCATGCCGACGCGCTTGGCCTGCTCCTCGACCGGCTCCTGCGCCTGGCGCTTGGTGCCCACGAAGAGGATCGTGCCGCCGCGGGCGACGGTGTTCTTGACGAACTCGTACCCGGCGTCGATGTAGGCCAGCGACTGCTGCAGGTCGATGATGTAGATGCCGTTGCGCTCGGTGAAGATGAAGCGCTTCATCTTGGGGTTCCAACGACGGGTCTGGTGCCCGAAGTGGACGCCGCTCTCGAGCAGCTCGCGCATGGTGACGACCGCCATGGTCGTGCCTCCTTCGTCCGGGCGCGCCCGTGGGCCGCCCGCTCCTGGTTGACGCACCACCGGTCGGTGGTGCCCTGACGCCGGTGCTGCGCGGTCCACACCCGACGTGCGTCGGGACCAGGGTCGCGCCCGTGTTCAGCTCTCGCGTCACACGGGGACAGGCGTGCGAATTTCACGTCCGAGGACGTGATGGCCCCATCCTAGGGCAGAGGCCCCCCGGACGAGAAATCCACAGCCGCCCGGGCCCGGCCGCGCGTCCACCGGGCGCCGCCCGACCCTTGGCCGGGTCCGCGCGGCGGCGTTGCGTGGGAGCCATGCGCCCCTCCTCCTGCGCCGCCGCCGCGCTGGCCGTGCTCGCCGCCCTGGTCCTCGTCGCTCCCTCCCCCGCGCGCGCCGACGGCTCCTGGACCTGGCCCCTGGGCCGGACCGGGAGCTCCGCCGTCGACCGCGCGTTCGACCCGCCGGTCGACCGCTACGGGCCGGGCCACCGCGGGGTCGACCTCGCCGGGTCGGCGGGCGAGGTCGTGCGGTCCGTGGCGCCGGGGCGCGTCGTGTTCGTGGGCCGCGTGGCCGGCGTCCCGGTGGTGACGGTCGACCACGGCACGGAACGCTCGACCTACCAGCCGGTGCGAGCGACCGTCCGCCACGGCGACGCCGTCGGGCGGGGCGAGCCGATCGGCCGGCTGCTCGGCCGGCCGGCACACTGCGCGCGGGCGTGCCTGCACCTCGGTCGCGTCCGTGTCGGCACCGACGCCGCCGGAGCACGTTCGCGCGACTACCTCGACCCGCTCGAGGTCCTGGAGGTCGCGGCTCGGTTCCGCCTCGTCGACCCGACCGGTCCCGTGCCGGTGCCGCCGGCCGGCTCGCTCGGCGGGTCGCTCGGGTCCCTGCTGCGCCCGGTCCCCGGCCCGGTCACCTCCGCGTTCGGGATGCGGGTCCATCCCGTCACGGGGGTCCGCAAGCTCCACGACGGCACCGACTTCGGCGCCCCGTGCGGCACCCCGGTCCGGGCCGCGGCGGCCGGCACGGTACGGCGCGTCGGTACCGTCGGCGGCTACGGACGCTGGGTCGTGCTGTCCCACGGACGGGGGCTCGAGACGCGCTACGCCCACCTCTCCCGACAGTCCGTCCGGGTCGGCCAGCGGGTCTCCGCCGGGCAGGTCGTCGGCCGGGTCGGCAGCACCGGCTGGTCCACCGGCTGCCACCTGCACCTCATGGTGGTGCGCAGCGGACGGCCGGTCGACCCGATGGGCTGACGCCGCCCACCGGGTCTCACGCCCTGGGGTGGGCCTGCCGGTAGGCCGCGCGAAGTCGCTCGTCGCTCACGTGGGTGTAGATCTGCGTCGTCCCGATGGAGGCGTGGCCGAGCAGCTCCTGGACGCTGCGCAGGTCGGCCCCGCCCTCGAGCAGGTGCGTCGCCGCCGTGTGCCGCAGCCCGTGCGGGCCGAGGTCGGTGAGGCCCTCGACCGCCGCGAGCCGCTCGTGGACGACCCGGCGGGCGGCGCGCGGGTCGAGCCGGCCGCCCCGGGCCCCGAGGAACAGCGCCGGGCCACTCGCGGGGGTCACGAGGGCGGGCCGGGCGGTGGTGAGCCAGGCGTCGAGCGCGTCGGCCGCCGGCCGCCCGTACGGCACGACGCGTTCCTTGCGGCCCTTGCCGAGCACGCGCAGCACGCGTCGACCGCGGTCGAGGTCGTCGACGTCGAGGCCGCAGAGCTCGCCGACCCGGATGCCGGTCGCGTACAGCACCTCGAGCAGCGCGAGGTCCCGGGTGCCGAGGGCCCCGTCGTCGGCGATCGCGTCGAGCGTCGCCTCCAGCAGGCGGCGGACCTCGTCCTGGCCGAGGGCGACCGGCAGGTCGCGGTGCGCCTTGGGCCGGGCGAGCAGCGCGCCGGCGTCCTCGGGCGCGCGGCCCGTGCGGTGCAGCCAGGCGGTGAAGACGCGGGTCGACGTCGCGCGCCGCGCGATGGTCGTGCGGGACCGACCTCGGGTCTGCTGGTTGGCGAGGTGGCTGCGCAGCGACCGCAGCGTCAGGTCGGCCGGGTCGTGGACGCCCAGGAGCGTCGCGTGCTCGGCCAGCGCCCGCAGGTCCGTGAGGTACCCGCGCACGGTCTGGTCGCTCACGTCGCGCTCGTGGCGCAGGTGGTGCTCGTAGTCCGCCAGGACCTGGAGCCACCGCTCGCCGGGCTCGGTCATGGGTCCACTCTCGCCGACGGCGCGGTCGGCCGCGGGGCACCACGCCGCGAGGGCAGGACGGCGGCCGCTGGCTCAGGTCGCGTCGGCGCGCTGGTGCAGGAGCCAGCGTCCGTCGACCTGGACGGCGAGGCCCTCGGCGGCCAGCGCCGCGAGCACGGCCGCAGTCTCTCCCGGTGCGGCGCCGGCCCGGTCGGCGACCTCCTGCAGCGGGAGCGCCCGGTCCCACGACAGCGCGTCGAGCGTCCGCCGACCGGGCGACTCGTGGCCGTGGCCCTCCGGTCGACCAGGACCGGCCGCCTCGGGCCCGAGCCCCAGCTCGGCGAGGACGTCGCGGTGCTCGGTCACCAGGACGGCCTTGCCGTCGCGGACCGCCTGGTGGGTGCCGACGGACTGGGCCGACGTGACCGGGCCCGGCACCGCCATCGTGGGCCGGCCGAGCCGGTCGGCCCAGTGCAACGTGTTGAGGGAGCCGCTGCGCCGCGCCGCCTCGACCACGACGGTGCCGACCGTCATCGCGGCGATCAGCCGGTTGCGGGAGAGGAACCGGGCGCGGATGGGCACCTGCCCGGGCGGCTGCTCGCTGACGACGAGCCCGCCCGCGTCGACGATGCGGCGCAGCAGCGCGGCGTGCGCCCGGGGCGAGTCGGCGTCGGCCCCGCACGCGAGCACCGCGATCGTGGGTCGGCCGACGGCCAGCGCCCCGCGGTGCGCAGCCGCGTCGATGCCGAAGGCGGCGCCGCTCAGGACCGTGAAGCCGGTGTCGCCGAGGTCGGCCGCGAGCTCCGACGCCGTCGTGGCCCCGTAGGAGGTGCAGCTGCGGGTCCCGACGACCGCGACGGCGTGCCGCGTGAGCTCGCCGAGGGACGCCTCGCCCCGGACCCACAGGCCGAGCGGGCATCCGGTCGCGCCGTGCAGCGGGTCGAGGTGGTCGAGGTCCTCGAGGCCGCGCGGCCAGTCGCGATCTCCCGGGACGACCCAGCGCAGCCCGGCAGCCTCCGCGGCCTCCCGGGCCCGCTCGACGAGGACGTCGGCGCGGGCGAACCGCTCGCGCCAGGCGTCCGACACCCCGGGGTGGCGCCGGCCGGCCTCGAGGGCGCGCACGACGTCGACGGGAGTCGTGCCGCGCAGCAGCTCCACGAGCCGGGGGTCGCCGGGCTCGGTCACGAGCGAGAGCACGAGCCGGGCGCGGGCGTCCGCGGCGGTCATGCCGCCACCAGCTCGCGCAGGCCGGTGCCCAGCGGGGCGTCGCCCCGCAGCCCCAGGGCGAGCTCGACGTCGTCGGCGTCCGGCCGGACGTGGTCGCGGAGGTCGGCGACCGTCCACGCCACGCGCAGCACCCGGTCGGCCGACCGTGGTGACAGGTGCCGTCCGCGCAGCCGCGCCTCGACGAGCGTCCGTCCGTCGTCGGTGACCGGCCAGCGCTTGCGCAGCTCGACGCCCGGGACGTCGGCGTTGACCCGCCACGGCGTGCCGGCCAGCCGCGCGGCCTGGCGGGCGCGGGCCCGCGCGACGTCCTCGCGCAGGGCCGCGCTCGGCCGGCCGGTGCCGAGAGCGTGGGCGAGCTCCGGACGCGTCGGCGCGGTGACGGTGCGGTGCAGGTCGATCCGGTCGCGGATCGGGCCGGAGATCCGGTCGCGGTAGCGGCGGACGGTCGTCGGCGTGCACTCGCAGGCCTCGCCCGTCGTGCCGCCCCGGCCGCAGGGGCAGGGATTGGCGGCCAGGACGAGCTGGAAGGCGGCCGGGAACACGGCGGTCTGGGCGGACCGCGACACGACGACCTGGCCGCTCTCCAGCGGCTGGCGCAGGGCGTCGAGCACGTTGGACGCGAACTCCGGGGCCTCGTCGAGGAACAGGACGCCGCGGTGGGCGATGCTCAACGCGCCGGGCCGGATGCCGCGGCTGCCGCCACCGACGATCGCGACGGCGCTCGCGGTGTGGTGCGGGTCGACGAACGGGGCGCGCTGCACGAGCGGGGCGTCGGGCGCGAGGACGCCGGCGAGCGAGTGGACGGCGCTCACCTCGAGCGCCTGGTCGCGCGGCAGCGGCGGCAGCAGCCCGGGCAGCCGCTGGGCGAGCATCGTCTTGCCGACGCCGGGCGGGCCGGTCATGAGCAGGTGGTGGCCGCCGGCCGCGGCGACGAGCACGGCGATGCGGGCGTCCTCCTGGCCCGCGACGTCGGCGAGGTCGAGGTCGAGCACACGGTGCGCGCCGCCCCATCCCTCGCCGGCCGACGTCGCGTACGGCTCGACGGGCGGGTCGTCGGGCTCCTCGGCCCCCGTCAGCAGGGCGACCACGTGCCGCAGCGAGCGGACGCCGACGACCTCGGCACCCGGCACGAGGCACGCCTCGGAGACGTTGGCCTCGGGCACGACGACCCGCGCGTAGCCGGCCTCGACCGCCGCGACCGTGGCCGGCAGGACCCCGCGCACGGCGCGTAGCCGGCCGTCGAGCGCGAGCTCGCCCAGGAACACGACGTCGCGCAACGCCTCGGTCGGGACGACGCGCTTGGCCGCGAGCAGCGCGAGCGCGATGGAGAGGTCGTGGTGCGACCCGGACTTCGGGACGGTGCTCGGCGCGAGGTTGATCGTGACGCGCTGGTCGGGCCAGGGGGTGCCGCTGTTGACGACGGCCGCCCGGACCCGCTCGCGGGCCTCGCTGACGATCGCGTCGGCCAGCCCGACGACGATCGTCGCCGGCATGCCGCTGCTGACGTCGACCTCGACCTCGATCGGGCGGCCGTGCAGTCCCTCGAGGGTGACGGACCGGGTGGCGGGCATCAGGCGACCCCGCAGACCCGCTCGACCCGCGGGGCGCCGCGCGGCGGCACGACCACGGTGACGACGTCGATGCGCACGGCCGGCGGCGACACGTCGTGGACCTCGAGCCAGTGCGCCGCGAGACGCCGCAGCCGCGCGGCCTTGCGGGGCGTGACGGCCTCGACGGGCGTGCCGTGCGTGGTCGAGGTGCGGGTCTTGACCTCGCACACGACGAGGGTGTCGCCGTCGCGCGCGACGATGTCGATCTCGCCGTGGCGGGACGTCCAGTTGCGGGCCAGGACCACGAGTCCGAGCGACTGCAGATGACGTGCGGCGACGTCCTCGCCGTACGCGCCGACCGCGACGTTGCGTGCATGGGTCATGCCGCCAGCCTCGCGCCGACGCCGGCTGCTCCCCCGGTGGACCGCGCGCCCTGTGGACACGGCTCACACGGGATCGCGGCTGTGGACGCCGCAGCTCCTCAAGGCAAACGTGAGCATGTCGAGGGAAATTTGCCTCGACCGGGTCCGGTTTACCCGCTCGAGCGGGTAAACCGCGTCAGGAGGCGGAGGGCGGGAGCTTGACCTCGGAGTCCTGGAGCTCCTCGACGTTGACGTCCTTGAACGTCAGGACCTTGACGTTCTTGGCGAAGCGGGCGGGCCGGTAGATGTCCCAGACCCAGGCGTCGGTCATCGAGACCTCGAAGTAGGCGTCACCGGTCTCGGAGCGCACCTTCACGTCGACCTGGTTGCACAGGTAGAAGCGGCGGTCCGTCTCGACGACGTACTTGAAGATCTTCACGACGTCGCGGTACTCGCGGTAGAGCGCGAGCTCCTGCTCCGACTCGTACCGCTCGAGGTCCTCGGCGCTCATCGTTCCTCCCTGCCGCCGCGGGCCTCCATGACGCCGCGGACGTTGACGTAGCTGAAGCGGTGCTCCGGGCACGGGCCGTGCTCGTGCAGGGCGGCCTGGTGCACCGGCGTGTTGTAGCCCTTGTGGGTCGCGAAGTCGTACTGCGGGTAGCGCTCGTGCAGGTCCAGCATGATGCGGTCGCGCGTGACCTTCGCGACGACGGAGGCGGCGGCGATCGACGCCGCGACGCGGTCGCCCTTCCAGACCGCGAGGCCGGGCGTGCCGAGGCCGTCGACCGGGAAGCCGTCCGTCAGCACGTAGCCCGGTCGCACCTCCAGGCGGGCGAGGGCGCGACGCAGCGCGGCGACGTTGGCCCGGTGCAGGCCCGTGCGGTCGCACTCCTGCGGGCTGACGACGACCACCGAGACGTCGACCGCCCGCTCGAGGATGCGCTCGTAACAGGCCTCGCGGCGCTTCTCGGTGAGCAGCTTGGAGTCGGCCAGGCCGGGGATCGGCCGGTCGACGATGGCCGCCGCCGCGACGAGCGGACCGGCGCACGCGCCCCGGCCGGCCTCGTCGACGCCGGCGACCGGGTGCAGGCCCCGGCGCAGCAGCGCCCGCTCGTACCCGTAGAGACCGGCGTCCTTGCGGACGGTGGTCCCGGGGGCGAAACGTGTCACGCCACCGAGCCTAGTGGCTGCGGTGGCGTGACGACGGAGGCGGGCCGAGGGACCCGGCAGGGGTGCCGGGCCCTGGGCGGCCGAGGGACCCGGCAGGGGTGCCGGG
>JAQIJP010000011.1:0-67782 GCA_036946185.1 Aeromicrobium erythreum | reverse complement strand
GCCCGAGCCGCCTGCGCCGCCCGAGCCGCCCGGGTCGACGAGCTCGGCGAACTCGTCCTCGACCCGCTCGGCGTGCCGCACGTACACCCAGCCCAGCGCGGCGAGCCCGACGTAGGCGACGAGCCCGAGCAGCACCCAGGGGACCGGGACGCCGACGACCCGGGCGTCGGTGACCTCGTCGGACCACAGGAAGAGCAGCGGCAGCAGGCCGAGCGTCAGGGTGACGGTGAGCGTGACGGCGAGCGCGGCGCGCAGCTGGGCCCGCACGAGGGAGCGGACGTAGACCTCGCCGACGCCCGTCGACTCGTCGATCTCCTGGCGGACGCTGCGCGGGGTCGTCGCCGCCGGGGCGGCCGTCGTGAGCGGGTTGGTGACGCGCGTGCGCCGGGGCGCGTCGTCCGTCACGGGGTGCGCTCGCTGACGTGCTCGCGCAGGGCCGCGGTGTGCCGTCGGGCGACCTGCAGCTCGACGGTCTCGCCGCCCGACGGGACGACGACGCTCGTCCGCCCGGCCGCCGAGCGGACCTCCCGCACGTGCGCGAGGCTGACCAGGAGGCTGCGGTGGATGCGCACGAACCCGGCGTCCGCCCAGTCGTCGGCGAGGCCGCTGAGGGCCGTCCGGACGAGGTGGCTCGCGCCGCCCGTCGTGTGCAGGCGGACGTAGTCGCCCTGCGCCTCGACGTAGGCGATCGTCGAGCGGCTGACGAACCGGGTCACCCCGCCGAGCTCGACCGCGATCGTGTCGTCGTCCTCGGCCGGCGCCTCGGCGACGGCGCGCCGGATGCTCTCGCGCAGCCGCTCCTCGCGCAGCGGCTTGAGCAGGTAGTCGACCGCGCCCAGCTCGAACGCGTCGACCGCGTGGTCGTCGTGGGCGGTCACGAACACGACCTGCGGCGGGGACTCGAAGCGGCGCAGCAGCCGGGCGACCTCGACCCCGGTGAGCCCGGGCATCGCGACGTCGAGGAAGACCAGGTCGACGTCGCCCGCCTCGAGCCGGCGCAGCGCCTCGACGCCCGACCGCGCGGTCGCGACGGAGCCGATCCGGTCGTCGCGCTCGAGCAGCCACACGAGCTCGTCGAGGACCGGCTGCTCGTCGTCGACCACCAGGGTCCGCAGTCCGTCCGCCACGGACCCGATCATCCCCGACGGACGTGACGGGCGCCACGTCCGGTGGGTCGTCCTAGGCTGCGGGCGTGGAGCTGGTCGTCGCGGGATCGGGGCTGGCCGGGCTGGCGTTCGCGGCCTCGGCACGCCGGCTCGGCGTCCCCGCGGACGTGACGCTGCTGGACGAGCGCCCCGCGCTCGGCGGTGGCGCGGCGATCACCCTCGCGCCGAACGCCCTCGCGGCGCTCGACCACGTCGGGCTCGGCGACGCCGTGCGCGCCGTCGGTGCCCCCGCGGACGCGGCGACCGTCCGGCGCCCCGACGGCAGCGTCGTGCGCAGCATCGACGCCCGCCGCACGGTCGCCCTGCTCGGCGAGCCGGTCCGGGTGGTCGACCGCGGGACGCTGCAGCACCTGCTGCTCGACGAGGTCGGGGTCGACCGCGTCCGGCTGGGCGCTCCGCTCGTCGGCGTCCGGCAGGACGAAAGCGGTGTCGAGGTGAGGCTGGCCGACGGCACCGGCGTCGCGGCGGACGCGCTCGTCGGGGCCGACGGCTTCCGCTCGGCCGTCGCGCGGACGCTCGACCCCGCCGTCACCGCGACCTATGCCGGCTACACGGCCTGGCGCGGCGTCGTCGACGTCGCGCTGCCGCCGGACGCCCAGGGCGTCGTGTGGGGCGACCGCTGCGAGGGCGGTCTGGCACCGATGACGGACGGTCGCACCTACTGGTTCGCCACGGCGGCCGTCCCGGCGGACCGCTCTGAGGACGCCGGACTGTGGCCCCAGGTCGAGACCCGGCTCCGGACGTGGGGCGCGGCCTGGACGGCGGTCGTCGATACCCTCGACGGGAGCCCCGGCGCCCCGCTGCCCCTCATGGACCGGTCCGGTCCGCGCCGCTGGTCCGACGGGCGGGTCGTGGTCCTGGGCGACGCCGCGCACCCGATGCAACCGGCGCTCGGGCAGGGCGGCGCGCAGGCCCTCGTCGACGCGGTCACGCTCGCCGTGCTGCTGGCCGAAGGGCTCGACCCGCGCGCGGCCTTCGCCCGCTTCGCGTCGCGGCGTCCTCGCCAGGTGCGCCCGGTCGTCGCCGCGTCCCGTCGGGCGGGGCGGGCCCTGCACGGCGACCGGCCGGCCGACCGGCTCGCGCACCGGGCCGCCGAGCGGCTGCCCCAGCCGCTGCTCGAGCACCTCCTGCGCCGCGTCGCGAGCCGCTCCGCCTGGCGGGCGCCGACGCCGCCGCGCGGGTCGGGCCGGCCGCACTAGGCTCGGGGCATGACGACGGGCGTGGTGGTCGGGTCGGGTCCCAACGGGCTCGCCGCCGCCGTGGTGCTCGCCCGGGCCGGGCTCGACGTCACGGTGCTCGAGGCCGCCGACACGATCGGCGGCGGCGCGCGCTCGGCGGAGCTCACGGTCCCCGGCCTCGTCCACGACATCTGCTCGGCGATCCACCCGACGGGCATCGCGTCGCCGTTCCTGCGCTCGCTCGACCTCGAGCGCCACGGCCTCGAGTGGGTCCTGCCCGCCGTCCAGGCCACCCACCACGTCGACCCGCACCGCGCCGGCGTCATGTACGACGACCTCGACCGCACCGCGGCCGCGATGGGCGCCGACGCCGACCGCTGGCGGCGGGTGTTCGCCCCGTTCGTCGACCACGTCGACGAGGTCGTCGAGGACGTGTTCGGCCCGCTGCTGCACGTGCCCGCGCACCCCGTGCGCTTCGCACGGTTCGGGGCACGGGCGGCCCTGCCCGTGCAGCTGGCGACGGCCCGGTGGCGCACCGACGAGGCACGTGGCCTGATGTCCGGGCTCGCCGCCCACGTCATCGCCCCCATGACCCGACCCAGCACGACCGGCATCGCGATGATGTTCGCGACGATCGGCCAGTCCTACGGCTGGCCCGCGGCCAAGGGCGGGTCGCAGGCCATCGTCGACGCCCTCGTCGCCGAGCTCGGCTCGCTCGGCGGGCGGGTCGAGACCGGTCACCGCGTTACCGAGCTGCCTCCGGCCGACGTCGTCCTGCTCGACACCGTGCCCTCCGCCGCGCTGGACATCGTCGGCGACCGGGCGCCCGCGCACGTCCGCGCCGCGTTCCGCCGCTGGCGACACGGGCCCGGCAGCTTCAAGCTCGACCTCGCCGTCGAGGGCGGCATCCCCTGGCTGCACGAGGAGAGCCGCCGCGCCGGCACCGTCCACCTCGGCGGCACGATCGCCGAGGTCCACGCGGGCGAGCGCGCGGTCGTGGCCGGGCGCATGCCGGAGCGTCCCTTCGTCCTGCTGGCGCAGCAGTACCTCGCCGACCCGGGCCGCTCGGTCGGCGACGTCCACCCCGTCTGGGCCTACATGCACGTGCCGGCCGGCTACGCGGGCGACGCCACGCAGGTCATCCTCGACGAGATCGAGCGGCACGCGCCGGGCACGCGCGACCGGGTCGTCGCGATGCGGGCGAGCAGCCCGGCCGACCTGGAGGCGCACAACGCGAACTACGTCGGGGGCGACATCACCGGCGGCGCCAACACCGTCCTGCAGACCGTGTTCCGGCCCCGGCCCGGCCTCGATCCGTACAAGGTCGCCGACGGCGTGTGGCTGTGCTCGTCGTCGGCCCCGCCCGGCGGCGGCGTGCACGGCATGGCCGGCTACCACGCCGCGACGCGGGCTGTCCGTTCGCTGTGAGGGCAGGGCGCCAGGAACCATCGGCGCGGCTCGGCAGTTGAACGGTTGAACCCGCAATCATCTGCCACCTGGCCCCAACCCTGGAGACGAGACCGATGGCACCACGCACCACCTCGCCCCTGACCAAGACCGTCCTCGCCGCCGGAGCCGGCACCGCGCTGCTCCTCACCGCCGCCTGCGGCGGCAGCGAGGAGGCGAGCACCTCGACGCCCGCGCCGTCCCAGCAGAGCCAGGACTCCGGCGACAGCGGCTCGGCGAGCGGCTCCTACAAGGCCGGCGACTACACGGCCAAGGGCAGCTACTCGCGTCCCAGCGGCACGTCGTCAGTCGAGGTCGAGGTGAAGCTCGAGGCCGACGGCACGATCTCCGACGTCACGGTCACCCCCGAGGCGAACGGCACCTCGCTGCAGTACCAGCAGAAGTTCGTGAGCGGCATCAAGGCCGAGGTCGTCGGCAAGAAGATCGACGACCTCGACGTGTCGAAGGTGTCCGGGTCCTCGCTCACGAGCCAGGGCTTCAACCAGGCCATCGACGAGATCAAGGGCGATGCCGCGGCCTGACCCGGTCCTGGCCGGGCCGGTCGCCCCCTGGCGGTTCGACGCGATCGGCACCGCGTGGACGGTCGACGCCGTCGACGAGGTCGACGCCCACGCCCGAGCGGCCGTGGCCGACCTCGTCGCCCGGTTCGACCGGACCTGGTCGCGCTTCCGTGACGACTCGCTGGTCGCGGAGGTCGCGGCCGCCCCCGGCACCTGGGAGCTGCCGGCCGAGGCCGAGCCGCTGCTCGCGCTGTACGGCCGGCTGCACGCGATCACGGCGGGGGCGGTGTCCCCGCTCGTCGGACGACGACTCGCCGACCTCGGGTACGGGTCGGGCTACGCGCTGCGGCCGGTGGCCGACCCGGCGCACGTGCCCGCCTGGTCGAGCATCACGTGGTCGCCGCCGCTGCTCACGACGACAGAGCCGGTCGTGCTCGACGTCGGCGCGGCCGGCAAGGGCCTCCTGGTCGACCTCGTCGCCGCCGAGCTCGCGCACCACGGCGTGCCCGGCGTCGTCGTCGACGCGAGCGGCGACCTGCGCCACGACGGCTCCGGGCCGCTGCGGGTCGCGCTCGAGCACCCGCACGACCCGACCCTGGCCGTGGGCGTCGCGGACCTGCCGCCCGGTCGCTCGCTCGCCGGCTCCGCGGTCAACCGCCGCGCCTGGGCCGACGACCTGCACCACGTCCTCGACGCCCGCACGGGCCGGCCGACGCGCGACGTCGTCGCCTCCTGGGTCGTCGCCGACTCCTGCCTGCTCGCGGACGGTGCCGCCACCGCCGCGTTCTTCGTCCCGCCGGACGAGCTCGCCGCCACCCTGGGCGTCGAGGTCGTCCGGCTCCGTGCCGACGGCCGCCTGGAGTGGTCGCCCGGCTTCCCCGGGGAGATGTTCACGTGAGACCCGTCCGCGACCTGCTCGACCGCACGCTCGGCCGGGTCACCATGTACCGCCTCGTCCTGGTCGTCCTGGCCCTGCTCGTCGCCGTGTACTCCGTGTTCACGGCGACCGGGGTCATCACGGGCCTGTCGACCGGCGACAACCTGCTCGCGCTGGCGGTGCTCGTCGTCGCCTCCTACGCGAGCAACCGTCTGCTCGGGCTGCTGTGGCGGGTCCGCCCGCACGCCGACTCCGCGCACATCACGGCGCTCATCCTGTTCTTCCTGTTCGTGCCGCTCATCGACAGCTCGGTCGAGAACCTGGCGTGGCTGGCCGCGACCGCCGCGTTCGCGAACGCCTCCAAGTACGTCCTGGCGTGGCGTGGGCGGCACGTGCTCAACCCGGCGGCTGCCGGCGCCTTCATCGCCTTCGCCGTCCAGAACCTCGTGGGCCGCGAGCTCTCGGTCAGCCCGATCTGGCAGACCGCCGCGACCGAGCCGCTGCTGCCGTTCGTGGCCGTCGGGGCGCTCCTCGTGCTGTGGCGCACGCGGAGGGTCGGCCTCGGACTCGCGTTCGTCGTGCCGGCCCTCGGTCTCGTGGTGTGGGGGCTCGCCGACGGCGGCCAGCCGGTGGGTGACGCGGTCCGGACGGCGCTCACGTCCTACCCGATCCTCTTCATCGCGGGCTTCATGCTGACCGAGCCGCTGACGCTGCCGCCGCGACGCGCGCAGCAGCTCGCGGTCGCGGTCGTCACGGCGGTGGCCTTCGCCTACCCGACCGCGGTGACGGTCGTCGGCGCCCAGCCGTTCACGGCCGGCTGGTTCGAGGTGACGCCCGAGGTCGCGATCCTCGTCGGCAACCTGCTGGCGTTCGCGCTCGGGCGACGTCGCGGCATCCGGCTGGACTACCGCGGCAAGCGGCACCTCGGCGGCGACACGTGGGAGCTCGCGTTCGTGCCGTCGCGGCCGGTGCCGTTCCGCGCGGGTCAGTACCTCGAGCTGCACGTCCCGCACGGCCGCTCCGACCTGCGCGGCGTGCGTCGGGTGTTCAGCATCAGCTCGCCCCCGGGCGCCGACGAGCTGACGGTCGCGATCCGCGTGCCGGAGCGGTCGTCGTCGCTCAAGCGCGAGCTCGTCGGCCTCGAGCCCGGCACCCGGGTCCACGCGACCGGGGTCGGCGGCGACTTCCTGCTGCCCGCCGACCAGCCGGTCCTGCTCGTCGCCGGCGGCATCGGAGTGACCCCGTTCCTGAGCCAGCTGCGCGACCGCGAGCACGACGCGGTGGTCGTCTACGGCGTCCAGGACGCGTCGCAGGTCGCCTACCGCGACGAGCTCGCCGCGACCGGGGTCCCGGTCGTGCTGGTCGCGCCGGACGAGCCGGCGGACCTGCCCGGGCACTGGAGCCACGTCCGGTCCTCCGTCGTGACGGGCGACGTCGTCGCTGCGGCGGTCCCGGACGCCGACCGGCGACGCGCCTACGTGTCGGGCCCGCCGGTCATGGTCAGCGCGGTGCGGTCGTCGGTGCGGCGCCGGGTCCGCGGGGTGCGGACGGACGCGTTCACGGGGTACTGAGCGAGCGAGGTCACGCGGCCCGCCCGGTGCGCGGCAAGGTTGACAGGAATAGACTCAACTTTGCTCGATGTTGACTCTCGTGTCAGTCCTTCGCACCAGGAGCACGCATGGATCTCTCGAACCTCACGACGCGCAGCCAGCAGGCGCTGGCGGGCGCTCTGTCCTCCGCCGCCGCCGCGGGCCACGCCGCGGTCGAGCCGGCCCACCTGCTCACCGCCCTGCTCCAGCAGGAGGGCGGCACCGCCGGTCCGCTGCTGCGCGCCGCGGGCGTCGACCCGGGCGCCGTCCAGGTCGAGCTCAAGGCGGCGCTCGACGCCCTGCCGTCGGCCAGCGGCGCCAGCGTCCAGAACCCGACCCTGTCGCGCGCGAGCCACGAGGTGCTCCAGCGCGCCCAGGACCTCGCGTCGGAGCTCGGCGACGAGTACATCTCGACCGAGCACCTCGTCGTCGGTACCGCGACCGTCGCGTCCACGGCGCGCGACGTCCTGACCCGTCTCGGCGCCACGCCGGAGACCCTGTCGGCGGCCTTCGAGTCCGTCCGCGGCGGGGCCCGCGTCACGAGCCCCGACGCCGAGGACACCTACCAGTCGCTCGAGAAGTACGGCATCGACCTCACCGCGCTCGCCCGCGAGGGCCGGCTCGACCCGGTCATCGGGCGCGACGCCGAGATCCGTCGCGTCGTGCAGGTCCTGAGCCGCCGCACCAAGAACAACCCCGTCCTCATCGGAGAGCCCGGCGTCGGCAAGACCGCCGTCGTCGAGGGCCTCGCCCAGCGCATCGTCGACGGCGACGTGCCCGAGTCGCTGCGCGGGCGCCGGCTCGTGAGCCTCGACCTCGGCGCGATGGTCGCGGGCGCCAAGTACCGCGGCGAGTTCGAGGAGCGGCTCAAGGCCGTCCTCGCCGAGATCAAGGAGAGCGACGGCCAGGTCGTCACGTTCATCGACGAGCTGCACACGGTCGTCGGTGCCGGCGCGAGCGGCGAGTCGGCCATGGACGCCGGCAACATGCTCAAGCCGATGCTCGCCCGCGGGGAGCTGCGGATGATCGGCGCGACCACCCTCGACGAGTACCGCGAGTCGATCGAGAAGGACGCGGCGCTGGAGCGTCGGTTCCAGCAGGTGCTCGTCGGCGAGCCGAGCGTCGAGGACACGATCGCGATCCTGCGCGGCCTCAAGGAGAAGTACGAGGCCCACCACAAGGTCGAGATCGCCGACGCCGCGCTCGTCGCCGCCGCGACGCTGTCGCACCGCTACATCCCCGGCCGCCAGCTGCCCGACAAGGCCATCGACCTGATCGACGAGGCGTCGAGCCGGCTGCGGATGGAGATCGACTCCAGCCCGGTCGAGATCGACGAGCTGCGCCGCGCCGTCGACCGGCTGCGGATGGAGGAGCTGCACCTCGAGAACGAGAGCGACGACGCGAGCCGTGAGCGGCTCGAGCGGCTGCGCCAGGAGATGGCCGACAAGGCCGAGACCCTGCGTGCGCTGGAGCAGCGGTGGGAGGCCGAGAAGCAGAGCCTCAACGCCGTCGGCGAGATCAAGGAGCGCATCGACGAGGTGCGCAGCGCGGCCGAGCGGGCCCAGCGCGAGGGCGACCTCGAGACCGCCGCACGGCTGCTCTACGCCGAGATCCCGCAGATGGAGCAGCAGCTCGTCGCCGCGCAGGCCGCCGAGGAGTCCGCCTCGACCGAGCCGCAGATGCTGCACGAGGAGGTCGGGCCCGACGACGTCGCCGAGGTCGTGGCCGCCTGGACCGGCATCCCGACCGGTCGGCTGCTCGAGGGCGAGACCGAGAAGCTCCTGCACATGGAGGACGAGCTCGGCAAGCGCCTCATCGGTCAGCGGGCCGCCGTGCGAGCCGTCTCCGACGCCGTCCGGCGTGCCCGGGCCGGCATCTCCGACCCCGACCGCCCGACCGGCTCGTTCCTGTTCCTCGGGCCGACCGGCGTCGGCAAGACCGAGCTCGCCAAGTCGCTCGCGGAGTTCCTGTTCGACGACGAGCGCGCGATCGTGCGCATCGACATGAGCGAGTACGCCGAGAAGCACAGCGTCGCGCGCCTCGTCGGTGCGCCCCCGGGCTACGTGGGCTACGACGAGGGCGGGCAGCTGACCGAGGCCGTGCGCCGCCGGCCGTACTCCGTCGTCCTGCTGGACGAGGTCGAGAAGGCCCATCCCGAGGTCTTCGACATCCTGCTGCAGGTCCTCGACGACGGGCGCCTGACCGACGGCCAGGGCCGCACGGTCGACTTCCGCAACGTGATCCTCGTGCTCACGTCGAACCTCGGCTCCGCGTTCCTCGCGGACCCGTCGCTCGACGAGCAGGCGAAGAAGGACGCCGTCATGGACGTCGTGAAGGCGTCGTTCAAGCCGGAGTTCCTGAACCGCCTCGACGAGGTCGTGACGTTCGACCCGCTGGGCACCGAGGAGCTCACGCACATCGTCGACCTGCAGGTCGACGCCCTGCAGCGCCGGCTGGAGTCGCGCCGGATCACGCTCGACGTCACGACCGCGGCCCGCGAGTGGCTGGCCCTGACCGGCTGGGACCCGGCCTACGGCGCTCGGCCGCTGCGCCGGCTCGTCCAGCAGGCGATCGGCGACCAGCTGGCCCGTGCGCTGCTGGCCGGTGAGGTGCGCGACGGCGACACCGTCCGCGTCGACCGGGAGCTCGAGGCCGACTCGCTGACCGTCACGGCCGCCTGACCCAGCCCCCTTCCCGCTGGGCGTGACGTCCTGACGAGACACGCCGGCGTGTCGACGTCAGAACGTCACTGCCGGCGGGAAGGGGGGCCTGGCTAGGGTGGCGGCATGCCCGACGCCGCCCCGCCGAGGCCTCCTTCGCTCACGATGGCGTGCCTGCTCATCGCCCTCGTGAGCGTCCTGCTCCTGCTCGACGTCGTCGCGGTGCTGGGGTCCTGGACCTCGTTGGCCACGCAGGAGGGGCTGCGGTCGTACCTCCGACCGCTCGGCCTGCGCGGCGACGACCTGGCCCAGGCGCTCGGCGTCCTGAAGGTCCTGCTGTTCCTCGCCGTCCCCCTGACGGTCTCCGGCGCCGTGCTCGCCGTGTACGCGATGCGCGGGCACGAGGTCTCGCGGATCCTCGTGACGGGCGTCGCCGCCGTCGGCTTCCTCTTCCTCGCCGGCCTGGGGCTGGGCGGCATCCTCAGCGCGGCGATGCTCGGCTTCGGCGTCGTCTCGCTGTGGTCGGTCGACGCGCGCCGCTGGTTCGCGGTCAAGAACGGCCGACCCGCCCCGGTCGCCGCGGGGCGCCCGCAGCCGCCGGGAGCACCCGCGCGGCCGGACCCCTTCGCGCCCCAGCCTCCATCGGGACAGCCTCCATCGGGACAGCCCCCGTCGGGACAGCCCCCCTCGGACCAGCCGACGTCGACCCTGCCTGCTGCAGCCGGCCACCCGACCGCCCCGGTCCACCCGGCGGCCACGAGGATGCGGGGCCCGGACGACCGGCCCCGATCCGTGCTGGTGTCGGCCGGGCTGACCGTCGCCGGGTCGCTCGGCGCGATCGCCTTCGGCCTGCTGTTCGTCGGCCTGTCCACCGTGGGGGCCGGCGCGATGCGTCGTTCGGTCCGGGAGTCGGCGTTCCTGCGCGACTACCTGCGGACCGTCGGGCTGACGGTCGACGACCTGGTGGCGATCTACCTCGGGCTGGGCGTGGGTCTCGCAGTCCTCGGCCTCCTCGGGACCGCCGCAGGCGGCCTGCTGCTCGCCCGGAGACGCGCTGGTCTGCACGGGGTCCGGGTGCTGAGCGTCGTCACGGTCGTCGTCTCGGCGCTCACGATCCCGTTCGGCCTCGTCACGGGTGCGGCCGCGATCTACGTGCTCGTGCAGCTGCTCAAACCCGAGGTCGTGGCGTGGTTCACGCGACCCGGACCGCCCCCGCCGACGCGCGGGTAACCAGCCCGCGAGAGTAGGCTGGAGGCATGTCCGACGCCACCCCCGCCGTGCCATCCCCTGCTGCTCTCGACGCCGATCGGACCCCCTCCGGACGACCTCACGTCGTGGTCGTCGGTGGCGGTTTCGGCGGCATCGCCGCGGTCCGCAAGCTGCGCCGCGCGAACGTCGACATCACCCTCATCGACCGCCACACGTACAACACCTTCCAGCCGCTGCTGTACCAGGTCGCGACCGCCAGCCTGAACCCCGGCGACATCACCTGGTTCCTGCGCGCGATCCGCGCCAAGCAGCGCAACGTGCGGTTCCTCAAGGGCATCGTCACCGGCATCGACCACCAGCAGCGCACGCTCTCGCTGCACGGCGACGTCTCGGTCAGCTACGACTACCTCGTGCTCGCGAACGGCGTCACCACGAACTTCTTCGGGACCCCGGGCGCCGAGGAGTACGCGATCCCGCTCTACAAGCGCTCCCAGGCCCTGCAGGTCCGCGACCGCCTCTTCGAGAACCTCGAGGAGTTCGCGATCAACGGCCAGGGCTCCGACCTGCGCATCGTCGTCGTCGGTGGTGGCGCGACCGGCGTCGAGACCGCCGGCGCGTTCGCGGAGTTCCGCAACAACGACATGCCCACGACCTACCCCGAGCTCGACCGGGCCCGCATCCACGTCACGCTGCTGGAGATGGCGCCGGCCGTGCTCGGCCCGTTCGACGAGAAGCTGCGCGACTACGCCAAGCGCTCGCTCGAGAAGCGCGACGTCGACCTGCGCCTGAACACCGCGGTCAAGGAGGTCCGCCCCGACGGCGTGCTCGTCGAGCACGACGGCCAGGAGGAGTTCCTCGAGGCCGGCATCGTCGTGTGGGCCACCGGCGTCACCGCGCACCCGACCGTCCTGGACTGGGACGTGCCGCAGGGCCGCGGCGGGCGCATCGAGGTCGACGAGCACCAGCAGATCAAGGGCCTCACGAACGAGTTCGCGATCGGCGACATCTCGATCGGCCCCGACCCGCTGCCGCAGCTCGCGCAGCCGGCGATCCAGGGCGGCAAGCACGTCGCGAAGCTCATCAAGGCCGACCTCAAGGGCCGCCGCGCCAAGGTCAAGCCGTTCAAGTACAGCGACAAGGGCACGATGGCGACGATCGGCAAGTCGTCCGCGGTCGCCGAGATCACCTACATGCCGAAGCTCACCGGCTTCCCGGCCTGGATCATCTGGGTCGGCCTGCACATCGCGACGCTGCTGGGCAACCGCAACCGGTTCGCCACGATGATCAACCTCGGCAGCAAGTACCTGTTCAGCGGCAGCCACAACGCGATCGTCGGCGAGACGCCGTACGTCGTCGCCAAGCACCAGGTGCACATCACGCGCGCCGAGAAGCGTTCGCGCGAGCGCCGGGTGCTGGAGCGCAAGGCCGCGAAGTAGTCCTCGCGGCCGCGGGGGTCACTGCGGCGTGTCGTCGACCTTGATCGAGAACCTCACGTCGCGACCCTCGGCCGAGGTGGTCGTGACCGTGACGCCGTAGGTGTCGCCGGCTGCGGTGAGCGTGCACCGCGTCGTGGCACCCTTCTCGGCCTTCAGGTCGTCGGGGCACTCGACCGAGTCGGGCGCGGTGCCGACCTGCTTCGTGAGCTGGGTCTTGACCTTCTCGGCGACCGTGTCGCCGTCGACCGACTTCGTCGTGCCGGCGGAGAACGAGCAGGCGGCGACCGCGACGAGGGGCACGATCAGCAGGGGGAGGCGGCGCACGGGCTCACCTTTCGTCAGGGGGGAAGCCTGAGGCTAGCGCAGGTCCGCGGGGGTCGGCACCCCCTGACGTGCGGGGGTCAGGGACGGCCCGTACCAGGTGAGCAGACGTCCCGGGACGAGTCGGGTGGGTGCCGTCGTGAACGCCTCGGGTCCGTCGTCGGGCCCGAACACGTACGGCTCGTCCGGCAGAAGGACGAGGTCGACGTCGGCCCGGTCGACCTGGGCGAGGTCGACGTGCGGGTACCGGTCGTCGCCCTGGTCGAACACGTTGGTCCAGCCGAGGCGACGCAGCAGGTCGGTCGTGAACGTCCGCGGACCGACCACCATCCACGGGTCGCGCCAGATCGGGACGGCGACCCGTGCCGTCGGCCCGGCGGGCGGCTCGGCCCACGCCTGCTCGGCCTCCAGGAGCCAGTCGGGCAGGCCCCAGCCGAGGGCGTCGGCGAACAGGCGCCGCATCGACGCGAACGCCTCGTCGAGGGTCTCGATGCGCGTCACCCAGACGGGGACCCCGGCCGCCCGCAGCCGCTCGACGTCGAGCGCGCGGTTCTCCTCCTGGTTGGCGACGACGACGTCCGGGCGGAGGGCCTCGATCGCCGCGCGGTCGGGGTTCTTGGTCCCGCGCACGCGGGCGACCTCGAGGTCCGCCGGGTGGGTGCACCAGTCCGTCGCGCCGACCAGCGCGTCGGGGCGGGTCGCGGCGATCGCCTCGGTCAGGGACGGGACGAGCGACACGACGCTCCCGACCTCGGCCGGGAGCGCGACCGCCGCCCCGAGGTCGTCGCGGAGGTCACGCGTCACGCCGGGTCCTTGCGGCGCACGCCGAGCGACCCGCTGAGCGGCAGCGGCCAGGACGTCCGGTCGGCCTCGACGGCGGCGTCGATGGCGGCCGCGACGTCGTCGGGGAAGGCGACCGGCCGGCGCGACGAGAAGTCGACGTGCACGAGCATCGACTCCATGACGCACGAGAGCTCCCGCCGCGTCCGGTTCAGGATCAGCGCCGCGAGGTGCAGGCTCTTGTCGCCGCGGTCGGCGACCACGACGGGCACCGAGATCTCGTCGCCGAGGGTCGACTCACCGAGGTAGCGCAGGTGCTGCTCGGCGGTGAACGTGGTCCGGTCGCGCTCGGCGATGTACCCGTCGGGCATCGCGAGGTCGTCCCGGCTGCGGTCCCACATCGCTCGGCCGCCGAACGCGAAGTAGTGGCCGATGTTCATGTGGCCGTTGACGTCGAGGTGCTCCTCGCCGACGGTCGTGCGGAACGTGACGGGCAGGGCGTCGAGGGTCTCGAAGGCGGGAAGGGTGCTCACCCTCCCGACGCTACCCAGCGGCCGGACGCAGCGAGCGGGCGGCCGTCGTGGCGAGCCGGTCGGCGATCTCGTTGTCGCGGTCGCCGGCGTGGCCCTTGACCCAGCGCCACTCGACGTCGTGGCGCTCGCACGCGGCGACGAGCTCGCGCCACAGGTCGGCGTTCTTGACCGGCTGCTTCGCCTTCGTCATCCAGCCGTTGCGCTGCCAGCCCTTGACCCACTGCAGGATCCCGTTGCGGACGTAGGTCGAGTCGGTCGTGAGGATCACGGTCGACGGGCGGGTGACCGCGTCGAGCGCGCGGATCGCGGCGGTCAGCTCCATCCGGTTGTTCGTCGTGTCCGGCTCGGCGCCGCTGATCTCGCGCTCGTGCTCGCCGTAGCGCAGGATCGCGCCCCAACCGCCGGGCCCCGGGTTGCCGAGGCAGGCGCCGTCGGTCGAGATGAGCACGGGGAGGGCGTCGGGCACCCCCGCAGCCTACGAGACCCCGAGTGACCCAGATTCGCGCGGTCTTCGCCCGCTTCGCGGACCGGGATCGGGTGAAGACCGCGCAGATCTGGGGGAGCGGGCTCAGCCCCGGTGCGCGGGGCCGTCGGCCGGTGGCGGCTCGGGGAGCGTGCCGGGCTCGGTCGGGGCGACGGGCCGATCCGGTCCGTCCGGGTCGAGCGCGTCGGCCTCGGCGAGCCGGTCGTCGACGGTCGCGCGGGCGTCGGTGGCCTCGTTCTCGAGGTCGACGGCGTGCTCCTCGAGGCGCTGAGCCTCGAGCCGGGCGCTGTCGGCGTCCGCGCGGGCGCTGGCTGCCGCGGCCTCGGTGCGGGTGGCGTCGACCGCGGTCTCGCGGGCCTCGTCGCGCAGCTCGCCCGCCTTGGCGCGGGCCCGCCGCTGCCGGTCCACCTCGCGACGGTGCGCGGCGGCACGTCCCCGGGTGACGGCGATCGCGACGATCGCGACGAGGACGAGGGCGGCCACGACCGCCACGACGATCCAGAGGGTCGAGTCCATGACTGATCAGTCCCTTCGTTCGGTGCCCGACCCGTACCCGCCGGCGACCCTCCGAATCGCCCTCGCCCCGAGATGTTCTCGGGGTCAGACGTTGCGGCGGTACTGGCCCCCGACCTCGAAGAACGCCTCGGTCACCTGCTGCAGGGTGCAGACCCGGGCGGCGTCCATGAGCACGGCGAAGACGTTCTCGCCGGACGTCGCGGCCTGCTTGAGCCGGGCGATCGCCTGCTCGGCCTCGCCGGCGTGCGCCTCGCGGTAGGCCCGGACCCGCTCGACGGCGCCGGACTTCTCGGTCTCGGTGGCGCGGGCGAGCTCGACGACCGGCGGCTCGGCGTCGGCGTGCGGGTTGCGGAACGTGTTGACGCCGACGATCGGCAGCGAGCCGTCGTGCTTGCGCTGCTCGTAGAGCATCGACTCGTCCTGGATCCGGCCGCGCTGGTAGCCGGTCTCCATCGCGCCGAGCACGCCGCCACGCTCGCTGATGCGGTCGAACTCGAGCAGCACGGCCTCCTCGACGAGGTCGGTGAGCTCGTCGGTGAAGAACGCGCCCTGCGTCGGGTTCTCGTTCATCGCGACGCCCCACTCGCGGTTGATGACCATCTGGATCGCGAGCGCGCGGCGCACGGACTCCTCGGTCGGCGTCGTGACCGCCTCGTCGTAGGCGTTGGTGTGCAGGCTGTTCGCGTTGTCGTAGATCGCGATGAGCGCCTGCAGGGTCGTGCGGATGTCGTTGAAGGACATCTCCTGCGCGTGCAGCGACCGGCCGGACGTCTGGACGTGGTACTTGAGCTTCTGGCTGCGCTCGTTGGCGCCGTACCGGTCGCGCATCGTGACGGCCCAGATCCGTCGCGCCACCCGGCCGAGCACCGAGTACTCCGGGTCCATGCCGTTGGAGAAGAAGAACGACAGGTTGGGCGCGAAGTCGTCGACGTCCATGCCGCGCGCGAGGTACGACTCGACGTACGTGAAGCCGTTGGCGAGCGTGAACGCGAGCTGGCTGATGGGGTTCGCCCCCGCCTCGGCGATGTGGTAGCCGGAGATCGAGACCGAGTAGAAGTTCCGGACGCCCTTCTCGATGAACCACTCCTGCACGTCGGCCATGCAGCGCAGCGAGAACTCGGTCGAGAACAGGCAGGTGTTCTGCCCCTGGTCCTCCTTGAGGATGTCGGCCTGGACCGTGCCGCGGACCTGCTGCAGGGCCGACGTCGCGAGCTTCTCTCGCTCCTCGGCGCTCGGCTCGCGGCCGTGGTCCTGGGTGAACCGGTCGACCTGCTGGTCGATGACCGTGTTGAGGAAGAAGGCGAGGACGGTCGGGGCCGGGCCGTTGATCGTCATCGACACCGACGTCGACGGGTCGACGAGGTCGAAGCCGTCGTAGAGCGTGCGCATGTCGTCGAGCGTCGCGACCGAGACCCCGGACGTGCCGACCTTGCCGTAGATGTCAGGACGCTCGTCGGGGTCGCGGCCGTACAGCGTGACGGAGTCGAAGGCGGTCGACAGCCGGGTCGCCTCGGAGTCCGACGACAGCAGCTTGAAGCGGCGATTCGTGCGGGCGGCGTCGCCCTCGCCGGCGAACATGCGGGCCGGGTCCTCACCGTCGCGCTTGAACGCGAACACGCCGGCCGTGAACGGGAACCGGCCCGGCAGGTTCTCGCGACGCCAGTACGACACGAGGTCGCCGTGGTCGGTGTAGCGCGGCAGGCTGACGCGGCGGATCGTCGAGCCGGACAGCGACTCCCGGACCAGGCGGGTGCGGATCTCGCGGTCGCGGACGGTGACGACCTGCTCGTCCCCGCTGTAGGCCTCGACGACCGACGGCCACTCCTCGACCTGCCGCACGACCTCGGCCGGCAGGTCGGCCCGGGCCGCCTCGAGGAGCTCGTGCACGGCGGAGTCGTCGGGCAGCTCGGCCGCGACGGCCTCGAGGCGCTGGGCGCGACGGGCGCGCTCGGCGAGCCGCTCGGTCTCGGCGTGGTAGTCGCGCACGCCCTCGGCGATCTCGCTCAGGTAGCGGACGCGGTTCGCGGGGACCACGTGGACGGTCTCGGCGCTGTGGCGGACGTCGACCGTGGCGAGCGTCCCGTCGTCGACGGGCAGGCCGTCCTCGGCGAGCAGCCCGCGCAGGTGCTGGTAGAGCGCCGTCACCCCGACGTCGTCGAACGAGGCGGCGGACGTGCCGAACACCGGCATGTCCTCGGGCCGCGAGCCGAACGCCTCGCGGTTGCGCACGAGCTGGCGGCCGACGTCACGCATGGCGTCCTTGGCGCCGCGGCGCTCGAACTTGTTGATCGCGACGACGTCCGCGAAGTCGAGCATGTCGATCTTCTCGAGCTGCGACGCTGCCCCGAACTCCGGCGTCATGACGTAGAGCGAGTGGTCGACGAGCGGGACGATGCCCGCGTCGCCCTGGCCGATGCCGGGCGTCTCGACCACGACGAGGTCGAACGCGGCGGCGCGCAGGACCGTGAGGACGTCGCCGAGGTGGGTCGGGACCTCGTGCTCGCCGCGGGTCGCGAGGGAGCGGAAGTAGACCTGGTCGCGGTCCCAGCCGCCGCGCTCGGCGCTGCTGCCGAGGGAGTTCATCCGGATCCGGTCGCCGAGCAGCGCGCCGCCGCCCTTGCGCCGGGTCGGGTCGACCGCGAGCACCGCGATGCGCAGCTTGTCCTGCTGGTCGACGCGGAACCGGCGGAGCAGCTCGTCGGTGAGCGAGCTCTTGCCCGAGCCGCCCGTGCCGGTGATGCCGAGGACGGGGACACGGTGGCGCTGGGCCTGGTCGCGCAGGGCGTCGAGGACTGCGGGGTCGAGCCGGCCGGACTCCGCACCCGTGACCGCGCGCGCGACCGCGGTGCGGCTGCCGGAGAGAACCTGCTCGAGCGACGGCGCGCTCGCGGGCTCCCACAGGTCGACGTCGCACTCGGCGACCATCTCGGCGATCATCCCGGTGAGGCCGAGACGCTGGCCGTCCTCGGGCGAGAAGATCCGGACGCCGGCGCGGGACAGTCGGGCGATCTCGTCCGGGACGATGACGCCGCCCCCGCCGCCGTAGAGCCTGACGTGCCCGAGGCCCTGGTCGGCGAGCGACTGCGCGAGGTACTCGAAGTACTCGACGTGGCCGCCCTGGTAGGAGCTGACCGCGACGCCCTGGACGTCCTCGTCGACGGCGGCGTCGACGATCTCGGCGACGGAGCGGTTGTGGCCGAGGTGGATCACCTCCGCACCCTGCGCCTGCAGGATGCGCCGCATGATGTTGATGCTCGCGTCGTGGCCGTCGAACAGGCTGGACGCCGTCACGAACCGGACGGGGTGCTGGGGCATGGCGATCCTTTCCTCGGAACCACGATAGTCGGACATCCTAGTAATGACCAGACCGGTGCGGTCGGAGGGCTTCGTGGCTAGCCTGCCGCACATGGAGCCGTGGGTGCGGTGGATCGTCGCGATCGGTGCCGGGGTCGTCGCGATCGTGCTCGCGGTGCGCTGGGAGAAGCGCATCCTGAGGACGCTGGTCCGGCTGGCCGGCGACTCGGTCGGCCGGGCGCTCGCCGTGCTGCTCGGCTTCTACGCGGCCTGGACCGGTGTCGCCGTCGCGTTCGTGGTCGCGGGCGTCGCGGTGTGGGCGCTCGGTGGGGGAGAGGTGGGCGTGCTGGTCGTGACGGCGGTCGGTGTCGTCGTGCTGGTCCCCTTCGCCGTGCCGCTGCTCCCGCGCGAGGGATTCGTGGCGGCCGCGACGTCCGCCGGCGACCTGCGTCGCGCGGGCGGGTCCCGGGCGGTGGCGCGCACGCTCGGCTGGGGCGGTGCGCTGCTGTCGTTCGTGACGGTCATGCCGGTGGTGCTCGCCGCGATCCTGCTCGGCTTCGCCGGGCTGCGGTGACGCGCTGGCGGGCTCAGGTGTCAGTAGGCTCCTGCCCATGCCGCTGGACTTCGACCCGATCGACCGGGCCGCCGAGCTGTGGGAGGAACGCATCGGCGACCCCGAGGCGATGCGCCTCGCGACGTCGATCGTGCGCGCCCAGCAGCTCGTCGTCACCCGGCTCGACGCGGTGCTGCGGCCGCACGGCATCACCTTCGCGCGCTACGAGGTGCTGCGGCTGCTGTCGTTCAGCCGGCGCGGGTCGGTGCCGCTCAGCAAGATCGGCGAGCGGCTGATGGTGCACCCGACGTCCGTCACGAACGTCATCGACCGGCTGACGGCCCAGGGGCTCGTGTCGCGCGAGCCGGACCCGGCCGACCGCCGACGCATCCTCGCGTCGCTGACCGACGAGGGTGCGACCGTGCTCGAGGCCGCGACCGAGGCGATCACCGCGATGGACTTCGGGGTCGGCGACCTGACGCCCGAGCAGCAGCGCGAGGCGTCGGACCTGCTGCGCATCCTGCGCGTCGCCGACCAGGCCGCCACCGACCGCGCTTGAGCGCGGCCGGCCGCCGAGCCGCCCCGGATCGACGCAGTCTGAGGGTTTGCGGTTGCTGGGGCGACCACCAACCCTCGACCTTCGTCGTGGGCCGGGCAGGACTGAGGGTTCGTGGCTGCCGGGGCGACCACGAACCCTCAGACTGCGTCGTCGGGAGCCGGGTCAGTCGTCGAGCAGGATCTGCGCGCCCAGGCTCGACTCCGGGACGCCGAAGCCCTCGACGAGCGTCAGCAGGTGCGGGCGCAGCTTCTCGAGCTGGTCGTTGACGAGCGTCGTGACGGTCTTGGCGCGCTGGTCCGAGAGCCGGTTGTGGCCCTGGAACCAGGCCAGGTCGTCCTCGATGACCGACAGCGCGTAGAGGGTGCACACCTCGCGCAGCAGGTCGGCGGCCTCCTCGTCGTCGCAGCGCGCGATGCCGGCCGTGAACGCCTCGAGCACGATGCGATCGACGTGGACCCGGCCGCAGCGGATGACGTGGTCCTGCGCGTTGTTGAAGATCCGGAACGCCTCGTCGGCGTCGGCCTTCGCAGCGCGCTGCAGGCGCCGCGCCGCCGTCTCGATGACGTGCTGCTCGCGGTCCTCGAACAGGCTCAGCTGCGTGCCGCGGTCGAGCAGGTCGTGGTCGTCGTCGCGGCCCGGCCGGGCGTCGATGAGCCGCTGGATGAGCTGCGACGCCGCCGTCCGCTCGCGCACCGTGTCGGTGACGGTGCCGGCGACAAACTTGACCATGCCGACGGGGTCCAGCCCGCCGACCTCGCTCGCGTAGGCGGTCAGCAGCTCCTTCGCGACGAGCTGGAACAGGACGTGGTTGTCGCCCTCGAAGGTCGTGAACACGTCGACGTCGCCGCGCAGCGTCGTGAGCCGGTTCTCGGCCAGGTAGCCCGCGCCTCCGCACATCTCGCGCGACTCCTGGATCGCCCGGGACGCGTGCCAGGTCTGGGCGGCCTTGAGGCCGGCCGCACGGCCCTCGAGCTCGCGCGCCATCTGGGGGTCGGGCTCGTCGGTCGTCTGCAGCCGGTGCATGCGGGCGACGAGCTGGTTCTGCGCGAACCGGTACGCGTAGGAGCGTGCGATGAGCGGCAGCAGCCGGCGCTGGTGCATCCGGTAGTCCGCGAGCAGGACCTCCTGGCCCGGCGCCGGCCCGAACTGGCGGCGCTTGAGCGCGTACCGGCCGGCGATGCTGAGGGCGACCTCGGCCGTCGCGCTGGCCGAGCCGCCGACGCTGACGCGGCCGCGCACGAGGGTGCCGAGCATCGTGAAGAAGCGTCGGTTCACGTTGTCGATCGGCGACGAGTACGCGCCGCCCTCGTCGACCTGGCCGTACTTGTTGAGCAGGTTCTCGCGCGGGATGCGGACGTCGTGGAACTCCAGCCGCCCGTTGTCGACGCCGCCGAGGCCGCCCTTGTGGCCGTCGTCGGAGGTCGTGACGCCGGGCAGGTCCTCGCCGTGCTCGTCGCGCAGCGGCACGAGGAAGCAGTGGACGCCGTGGTTCTCGCCGCGGGTGATGAGCTGGGCGAACACCGCCGCGATCGTCGCGTGCTTGGCGGCGTTGCCGATGTAGTCCTTGCGGGCGCTGCGGGTCGGCGTCTCGATGACGAACTCCTGCGTGCCCGGGTCGTAGGTCGCGGTCGTCTCGATCTGCTGGACGTTGCTGCCGTGACCGGTCTCGGTCATTGCGAAGCAGCCCACGAGGTCGAGGTTGATGATCTGCGGGATGAGCTCGAGGTGGCGCGCGGTGCCGAGGTTCTCGACCGCGCCGCCGAACAGGCCCCACTGGACGCCCGCCTTGACCATGAGCGACAGGTCAAACTGCGCGAGCATCTCGATGCCGGTGACCGCCATGCCGGGGTCGCCGCCACCGCCGTGCTCGGTCCGGAAGCCGGCCGCGGGGATCCCGGTCGGGACGAGCTCCTTGAGCTGGGCGAACGTGCGCTCTCGCGCGTCGTCGAGACCCAGGTCGTGGTCGTACGCCAGGTCCATGGAGGCGAGCTCGACGCGCGACTGCTCGCGCACGTGTCGCCACTTTCCGTCGAGCGCGATGCGCACCTCGTCTGACAGGCTCATGGGTCGACGGTACTCGCGCGGGGGCCAGGGCGCAGGGCGTGAGACCGGCGTCGCACCGGGCCGCTCGGTACGGTCGTGGGCAGCACCGCCGAGCCCCAGGAGCCGCCATGACCTTCACGACGCCCGACCTCTGCGACGAGCACGGCGACGACGTCCGCGTGCTGGCCCCGGGGCTCGTCGACCTCGGCGGTCGCGAACGCTTCCACGGCCCGGTCCGGACCGTTGCGTGCCACGAGGACAACTCGCGGGTCAAGGAGGTCCTGGCGACCCCCGGCGACGGCCACGTGCTGGTCGTCGACGGCGGCGGCTCGCTCGCGTGCGCCCTCGTCGGCGACCTCATCGCGGCCGGGGCCGTCGAGCAGGGCTGGGCCGGCGTCGTCGTCTCCGGCGCAGTGCGCGACGTCGAGGTGCTGCGCACCCTCGACCTCGGCGTCCGGGCCCTCGCGTCGGTGCCACGCCGGTCCGTGCGTCGCGGGGTCGGCGAGCTCGACGTGCCCGTCGTCGTCCAGGGGGTCCGCATCGCGCCGGGCGACCACCTGTACGCCGACGCGACCGGGGTCGTCGTGGCCGGGCACGCGCTGGTCTGAGTCGCGCCCCGTAGCATCGGTGCGTCCCTTGGAGGTGCCGCGCGATGATCCGTCTCGTCGACGTCTCCTTCTGGTACGCCGACACGGACGTCCCCACGCTCGACGGGGTCGGCCTGACGATCGACGAGGGCGAGCTCGTCCTGGTCGTCGGGCGCACCGGTTCCGGCAAGTCGACCCTGCTCGGCACGCTCAACGGGCTGGTCCCGCACTTCAGCGGCGGCCACCTGCAAGGCCGGGTGACCGTCGACGGGGTCAGCACGGCAGAGCGTCCCCCGCGCGAGCTCGCCCACGTCGTGGGGGTGGTCGGTCAGGACCCGCTCGCGGGCTTCGTCACCGACACCGTCGAGGAGGAGCTCGCGTACGGGATGGAGCAGCTCGGCCTGCGTCCCGACGTCATGCGCCGGCGGGTCGAGGAGACGCTCGACCTGCTCGGCATCGCCGACCTGCGGGGCCGACCACTGCGCACGCTGTCCGGCGGGCAGCAGCAGCGCGTCGCGATCGGGTCCGTCCTGACGATGCACCCGCGGGTCGTCGTGCTCGACGAGCCGACCTCGGCACTCGACCCGACAGCGGCCGAGGACGTCCTGGCGACCCTCAAGCGCCTCGTCGACGACCTCGGCACGACGGTCGTGCTGGCCGAGCACCGGATGGAGCGGGTCGTGCCGTTCGCCGACACGATGGTCGTCGTGCGCGGCGACGGCGGGGTCGACGTGGGCCCGCCGACGGACGTGCTGCGCAGGAGCGAGATCGCGCCACCGCTCGTCGAGCTCGGTCGGGTCGCCGGCTGGGACCCGCTGCCACTGTCGGTGCGGGACGCCCGGCGCGCCGCGGGACCCCTGCGCGATCGGCTCGCCACGACCCCCGCGCCCTCCGTCCCCGAGCTCCGCGGGGCCGAGGTCCTGAGCGCCCGTGGGGTCGTCGTCCGCCACGGGGCGACCGTCGCGGTCCGAGGGGTCGACCTGGACCTGCGCCGTGGCGAGGTCGTCGCCCTCATGGGCCGCAACGGCTCCGGCAAGTCGTCGTTGCTGTGGGCCCTCCAGGGGTCCGGCGCGCGACAGGGCGGAACCGTCGCGGTGGACGACGCGGGCCAGCAGGTCGACCCGAAGCGGCTCGGCCCACGTGCCGCGCGTCGACACGTCGGGCTCGTCCCGCAGACCGCGAGCGACCTGCTCTACCTGGAGACCGTCGACGCCGAGTGCGCCGCCGGCGACGAGGAGTCGGGCGCGCCGGCGGGCAGCTGCCGAGCGCTGCTCGACCGGCTGGCCCCCGGCGTGGTCGGCGACCGGCACCCCCGCGACCTGTCCGAGGGGCAGCGGCTGGCGCTCGTCCTCTCCGTCCAGCTGTGCGCGGCCCCGCCCGTCCTGCTGCTCGACGAGCCGACCCGCGGGCTCGACTACGACGCCAAGCGGGTCTTCGCGCGGACCGTCCGCACGCTCGCCGACGAGGGCCGCGCCATCGTCGTGGCCACGCACGACGTCGAGCTCGTCGCCGTGACCGCCGACCGCGCCGTCGTCCTGGCCGAGGGCGAGGTGGTCTCGGCCGGTGCGACCCGCGACGTGCTCGCCGGCTCGCCGGCCTTCGCACCCCAGGTCGCCAAGGTTCTCGGCGAGCCGTGGCTGACGGTCGACGAGGTCGCCGCCGCGGTCGGGGCGGTCCCGTGACCGGCGCGACGGTCCGGCGTGCTGGACTGCCGCGAGACCTGCATCCCGGCGCCTGGTGGCTGTGGGCCCTCGGCCTGGCGACCGCGGCGAGCCGGACGACGAACCCGTGGCTCCTGCTCCTGATCCTGACGGTCGCGTGCCACGTGGTGGTGGTCCGTCGGTCCGACGCCCCGTGGGCGATGGCGTTCCGGCTGTACCTCTACCTGGGCCTGGCGATCGTGCTGCTGCGGGTCGCCTTCCGGGTGCTGCTCGGCGGCGACACGGCCGGGACCGTCCTGGTGCCCCTGCCGACCGTGCCGCTGCCCGACTGGGTCGCCGGGATCCAGCTCCTGGGCGACGTGACGGCCGAGGCGGTGCTCGCCGGCCTCTACGACGGCCTGCGGCTCGCGACCATGGTCGTGTGCCTGGGTGCGGCGAACGCCCTGGCCAACCCCAAGCGGCTGCTCGCGTCGATGCCCGGCGCGCTCTACGAGGTCGGCACGGCCGTCGTCGTCGCGCTGTCGGTGTTCCCCCAGCTCGCCGAGAGCGTGCAGCGGGTCCGCCGGGCCCGCCGGCTCCGGGCGAGCGGCGGCGGGCGGGTCAATGCGGTGCGCACCATCGTCGTCCCGGTGCTCGAGGACGCCTTCGACCGGTCCCTGCAGCTCGCCGCCTCGATGGACTCCCGCGGCTACGGCCGGGCGGGAGCCGCGCCGCGTCGAGACCGTGCGGTCACCGGCACGCTCATGGTCACGGGGCTGCTCGGGGTGTGCGTCGGGGTCTACGCGACCCTCGACGGCACCGCGCCCCGGGTGCTGGCCGGGCCTGTGCTCGCGGTAGGGCTCGTGGTCGCGGCCGTCGGCTTCGTGGTCGCCGGACGCCGGGTCGAACGCACCCGCTACCGCCCCGATCGGTGGCGGCTGCCCGAGCTGCTGGTCGTCGCCAGCGGAGTCGGCACCGCGGTCGTGCTGTTCCTGACGTCGTCGTTCGACCCGCAGGACGTCTACCCCTCGCTGACCCCGCTCACCTGGCCGCCGGTCGCCACGCTGCCGCTCGTCGGTGTGCTGCTCGGCGTGCTGCCGTCGTTCGTCGCCCCGCCGCCGCTGCGGACCCCCGCGTCAGGCTCTCGCGCCACGGAGGCCGTCCGATGAGCGCGCCGGTCGTGCCCCGCCCCGACGCTCCGGCGGTGCGCACCGGACGCCGGTCCGCGCTCGTGCTGACCCTCGCCTCGGTCGCCGGCCTGATGATGTTCGTCTGGCCGTTGCTGCTGGATCCCGGCGCCGACGACGGCCAGCGCACCGACGCGCCGTTCCTGTTCGTGCTGATCCTCCCGGTCGTGATCGGCGTGGTCGTCGCCGAGCTCTCGGAGGACGGCATGGACTCCAAGGCGCTGGCGATGCTCGGCGTCCTGTCGGCGGTCAACGCGGCGCTGCGGCCTCTTGGAGCGGGGACGGCCGGCATCGAGACCGTCTTCTTCCTGCTGGTCCTCGGCGGCCGCGTGTTCGGGGCGGGCTTCGGCTTCGCGCTGGGCTGCACGTCGCTGTTCGCGTCCGCGATCCTGACCGCCGGCGTCGGGCCGTGGCTGCCGTTCCAGATGATGTGCGCCGCGTGGATCGGCATGGGTGCGGGCCTGCTGCCCCGGCGGGTCCGGGGGCGAGCCGAGATCGCGATGCTCGCCGGGTACGGGGTGGTCGTCGCCTACCTGTTCGGAATGCTGATGAACCTGGCGTTCTGGCCGCTGCTCGCGGGGGTCGAGGTCCCCGGTCACGACGGGAGCCTGGCCTACGTCCCCGGCGCGCCGCTGCTCGAGAACCTGCACACGTTCGGTGTCTACACGCTGCTCACGTCGACCGCTGGGTGGGACACCGGCCGCGCGCTGACGAACGCGGCCGGCATCGTCCTGCTGGGACCGGCCCTGCTCGCCACGTTGCGCCGGGCGTCGCGCAAGGCGTCGTACGGCGTCCGGGGGACGTTCGGAGACCGGGATCACGGGCCGGACGAGGGATCCGGCCCGGTCGTCCGGTGATACGGTGCACGAGCCCGACCGGGCACCACACCATCTCCCGCCGTCAGGGGAAGTCGGTCCGAAGCCGACGCTGACCCGCAACCGTAGGCCCTTTCGAGGGCGAGCCGGAACACCTGGCGACCGGGATCTCACCAACCACGCTGTCGAGGTCGCAGCCAGGGTCCCGTCCCTGCTGCCTGCAGCGGGAAGGACCCTCATGACCCTCCGTCCTGGCCGCCTGGCGGCCCTCGCCACGAGCGGGATCCTCGCCGTGGGTGCGCTCGTCGCGACGCCCACGACCGCGCAGGCCGCCCCCAACTCGTACGCCTACTCGGCCGCGCGCTGGCTCGAGGACCAGCTGACCGACGGCGTCTTCGTCAACCCGGCCTACGACTTCGCGGACTACGGCCTGACGATCGACGTGTACTTCACCCTGAAGGACCTCGACACCCGTGCGGCGACGCAGTCGCGGATCATCTCGGCCCTGTCACAGAAGGTCGATGACTACACGACGAGCGGCGAGTACGGACCGGACGACCGCTACGCCGGTGCGACGGGCAAGCTCGCGGCCGCCGTCCAGGCCTCCGGCGGGGACGCCACGAGCTTCGGCGGCGTCGACCTGGTGCAGAGGGCCGAGGAGCGCGTGGTGGACTCCGGTGCCGCGGCCGGACGGGCGAAGGACCTGACGAGCACGGGCGACGACTACTCCAACACGATCGGCCAGTCCTGGGTCGTCCGCGCGCTCGACACCGCGGGCAGCGCCGACGCCGCCTCGACCCTGGCCTACCTGCTGAGGCAGCAGTGCGCCAACGGTGCGTTCCGGATCAACCTCGAGGACTCGCAGTGCGCCACGCCGGGTGACGACGACGTGCTCAGCCTCGACGCGACCGCCCTGGCGGTGCAGACGCTCGAGGGGATCGACGACCCGGCGCTGTCCGACGAGATCACGAGGTCCGTCGACTACCTGGTCTCCCAGCAGGCGGCCGACGGCTCCTTCTCGGACCAGGGCACGCCGAACACCAACACGACCGGGCTGGCGGCTGCGACGCTCCGGTCCGCCGGGCGGACGGCCGAGGCCGGAGCCGCTGCGTCCTGGATCGTCGGCAAGCAGGTGACCGATGCGAACGCCGAGGACAGCAAGCTGGCGAACGAGCTGGGCGCCATCGCCTACGACCCCACGGCGTTCGCGCAGGGCAGGACCGACGGCATCACCGACGCGACCCGCGACCAGTGGGTGCGGGCCACCGCTCAGGCGGCAGCCGGCGTGAACGCCCAGCTGCCGGCCACGACCTTCACCGTGACGGGTCCGACCGGGTTCGTCCAGGGTGGCAAGGCTGCGACGATCACGGTCGACGGACTCGTCGCGCGGGAGCGCTACACCGTCTCCGGCGCTGCGGCGACGCCCGGCAAGGCTGCCGTGACCGGCGCGACGACGATCGCCGTCACGCCGAGCGACACGACCGCGAACCGGGTGGTCACGGTCACCGGCGGGCGCTCGGTCCGCACCGGCAACGTCACGATTAAGGTGCTCGGCACCAAAAAGATCGGCATCTCGCTCAACACGGCCAAGGTCGCCGCCGGCAAGCGTGTCAACGTCTACCTCTCCGGACTGGTGCCGGGCGAGAAGGCCCAGGTCAGCTGGCGGGGGAAGCGGCTCGCCGCCGGGGTGGCGGACCGGTCCGGCAAGGTGACGTACAAGCTCTCGGTCGGCTCGACGAAGGGCTCCGCGAGCGTCGTCGGCTTCGGCCAGTTCACGACCCGCACGAACAAGACGACGCTGAGGGTCTCGTGACGCGTCGGCTCCGGCTCCTGGCCGCGACGGCGCTCGTCGTCGCGGCCGGGGTCGTCGGTCTGCAGTCGCCCGCCGCGGCCGCCGCCTGCGCGTCGGGCACGGGGGTCACGGTCGTCGTGGACCCGCAGCAGCTCGGTGGGGGCACGACGACGACCTGTGTCGCCGGCGGCGCGGGCGACAAGGCCGCAGCGATCTTCGGGGCGGCCGGTGTCTCGATGACCCGCGCGACGCGTGAGCCGGGGTTCGTGTGCCGCGTGCAGGGCGCGCCGAGCAGCGCGGCCTGCCAGGTGGCGTCTCCCGCCAACGCCTACTGGTCGCTGTGGTGGTCCACGGGCGACGGGTCCTGGACGTACGCCAGCCTCGGGGTCGACTCCCTGACGGTGCCGAAGGGCGGCTGGGTCGCCTGGAGCTGGCAGGGGCAGAACGCGAAGCGCCAGCCGGGCGTGACGCCGCGGGGCGCTGCGTCCACGGGCGGAGGATCCTCCTCGGGCGGGTCCACCGGCTCCGGGTCGTCCGGTCGCACGACCTCCCCGGGGTCGTCGGCGAAGGGCTCGCAGCAGGAGAAGGCCGCCGCGCAGCAGGAGAAGCAGCGTCGCGACCGGGTCGAGAAGAAGAAGGCGACGGCGAAGGCCGAGGCGAGCGCCTCGACGTCGGCGCGCGCCGCGGCGAGCGCAGGGCCGGGGACGAGCGACGAGCCGGTCCGCACCACGAGCCAGGACACGACCGGCCCGGGCTCGGTGGCGTGGGTCGCGATCGCCGCGTTCCTCGCCCTGGCGGGCAGCGCAGGCGTCGTCGCGTGGCGCCGTCGGCGCGGGTGACCGGGGCCGGACCGCACGGCCGGGGGCGGTGGGTCCGCGTCCGGACGCACCGCCCCGCCGGGTCGGCCGCCGTCCCTAGGATGACGGCATGAGCGGACCGATCACGATCTCGATCACCCGCCACGTCGATCCCGCCCACGAGGACCAGATGCTCGCCTGGCTGCGCGCCGGGACCCAGCTCGCGGAGCGGTTCGACGGCTTCCTGGGCTCGGGCTGGGTGCGCCCGGCCGCCGGCTCGACGGAGTGGCACATGCTCTACCGCTTCGCCGACGAGGAGTCGCTCGCGAGGTGGGACTCCTCGGACCAGCGGCGCTGGTGGCTGTCGTCGGCCGAGGGCTTCGTCGAGGAGGCGCGGGCCGAGAAGCGCACCGGCATCGAGGGCTGGTTCGACGAGCCGTCGAGCGTCGACGTCAGCGACCTGCGGGCCGCCCCGGCCCCGCCGCCGCGCTGGAAGCAGATGGTCTCGATCTTCATCGTGTTCCTGCCGCTGAGCATCGTCGCGAACGAGGTCGGGCGGCTCTACGCCGCGGACTGGCCGCTGCCGCTGCGGGTGACCGCGACGGTGTGCGTCATGACGCCGCTCATGACGTACGTGCTGCTGCCGTGGATCACCCGGCTGCTCGCCGGCTGGCTGCACGCACCCGCGAAGGTGACCCGGTGAGCGCGCTCCTCGTCGCGGGCACGACGTCGGACGCCGGCAAGAGCGTCGTCACGACCGCGCTGTGCCGCGCGTTCGCGCGTCGCGGGGTGCGGGTCGCGCCGTTCAAGTCGCAGAACATGAGCAACAACTCGATGGTCGTCCCGCTCCGAGGGCCCGGCGGGGGTGCCGGGCCTGGGGCGGCAGGACAGCACGGAGAGATGGGGCGGGCGCAGTGGGTCCAGGCCCGGGCGGCGCACATGGAGCCCGAGGTCGCGATGAACCCGGTGCTGCTCAAGCCCGGCACCGACCGGCGCAGCCACGTCGTCGTGATGGGCCGGCCGGGCGGGTCGCTCGACGCGGCCGACTTCGGGTCGGGGCGGGCGCACCTCGCGCAGGCGGCGTTCGCGGCGTTCGACGACCTGCGCTCGCGCGTCGACCTCGTCGTGGCCGAGGGGGCGGGGTCGCCGGCGGAGATCAACCTGCGGGCGCACGACTACGTCAACATGGGGCTCGCCCGGCACGGCGACCTGCCGACCGTCGTCGTCGGTGACATCGACCGCGGCGGGGTGTTCGCGGCGCTGCACGGGACGGTCGCGTTGCTGGAGCCGGCCGACCAGGCGCTCGTGTGCGGGTTCGTCCTCAACAAGTTCCGCGGCGACGTCTCGTTGCTCGCGCCGGCCCTCGAGCGCCTCACCGCACTGACCGGCCGGCCGTTCCACGGCGTGCTGCCGTGGGACCCGAACCTGTGGCTGGACTCCGAGGACGCGCTCGACCTCGAGGGTCGCCGGGCGACCGACCGCGACGAGGCCCTGCGGGTCGTCGTCGTCCGGCTGCCGCGGATCAGCAACTTCACCGACGTCGACGCGCTGGGGCTCGAGCCCGGCGTCGACGTCGTCTTCGCGACGCGCCCGCAGGAGCTCGACGGCGCCGACCTCGTCGTCCTGCCGGGGACCCGCGCGACGATCGCCGACCTCGCCTGGCTGCGCGACCGTGGCCTCGACGTCGCGGTCCGGCGGCACCGCGAGGCCGGTCGTGCGGTGCTCGGCATCTGCGGCGGGGCCCAGATGCTCGGCACCGTGATCCGCGACGTCGACGGCGTCGAGGGACCGGCGGGGGCCGAGGTCGAGGGCCTCGGGCTGCTCGACACGAGCACCGAGTTCGGCGCCGACAAGGTCCTGCGGCTGCCCTCCGGGCAGGGTCTCGGGCAGCCGGTCTCCGGGTACGAGATCCACCACGGTCGGCTCACCGTCGGTCCGGGTCTGGACGAGCTGCCCGGTGGGGCGACCGACGGTGTCGCGTTCGCGACGATGTGGCACGGGAGCCTGGAGTCCGACGGCTTCCGTCGCGCGCTCCTGACCCACGCCGCGTCGCTCGTCGGCCGCCCGCCGGTCACGTCGGACGTCGTCTTCGAGGACGCGCGCGAGCGCCGGCTCGACCTGCTGGGCGACCTCGCCGAGCAGCACCTCGACGTCGACGGTCTGCTCGACCTCGCCCGGCGCGGCGCCCCGGCGGGCCTGCCCGTCGTCCCCTCCGGGGTCGGTGGATGAGCGCGCGCCGCTCGACGCGGTCTGAGGGTTTCCGGCTGCTCCGGCGACCACGAACCCTCAGGTTGCGTCGTCCGGGCGGGCCGACGGGGGTCGTGGCATGAGCGTCCTGCTGCTGGGCGGCACGGGGGAGGCCCGCGCGCTGGCGCAGCGACTCGTGGCCGAGGGGGTCGACGTCGAGTCCTCGCTCGCCGGCCGGGTGGCGCGGCCGCGCCTGCCGGTCGGACCGGTGCGTGTCGGCGGGTTCGGCGGTGTCCAGGGGCTGCGGGACCACCTGCGCAAGGCGCGGATCGACGTCGTCGTCGACGCGACCCACCCGTTCGCCGCCGGCATCACGCGCAACGCCGCGGCGGCGTGCGCCGCGGAGGACGTGCCGCTGCTGCGGCTCGAGCGGCCCGGCTGGTCGCAGCGACCGGAGGCCGACGGCTGGCACTGGGTCGACGACCACGACGAGGCCGCCGCGACGACCGCGCGGCTGGGACGGCGCCCGTTCCTGACCATCGGCCGCCAGTCGCTCGACCGCTTCGTCGGCCCGCTGGCCGACCACGCCGCCCTGGTGCGGGTCGTCGACCCGCCGGAGGTCGACGTGCCGGCGGGCTGGACCGTGCTGCTCGACCGCGGCCCCTACACGGTCGAGGGCGAGCGGACGCTGCTGAGCGGGCACGGCGCCGACGTTCTCGTCACGAAGGACTCGGGCGGGCGGCACACCGAGGCCAAGCTCGACGCCGCGGCCGCGCTGGACCTGCCCGTCGTCGTCGTGCGCCGGCCGCCGGCTCCCGACGGCGTCACCCTGCTCGCCGACGTCGACGCGGCATTCGCCGAGGTGGTCCGGCTGCTCGCGCGATGACTCAGCCGCGCCGGCGGCGCAGCGCGACCACGACGGCGACGGCGAGGGCGCCGCGGTCGACGAGGCGGGCCAGCCGGGTGGCGCGCGCGACGTCGGGCGCCGCGGCCTCGCGCCCGTCACCGAGTCGCGGCCGCTGCTCGACACCGCTCGCGTAGACCGTCTCCCCGCCGAGCCGCAGCCCGAGGGCGCCGGCGAACGCGGCCTCGACCGGTCCGGCGTTGGGGCTGGGGTGGGCCGGGGCGTCGCGCTCCCAGGCGCGCAGCGCGTCGAGCGGGCGTCCGCCGACGAGCGGTGCGAGCGCGGCCGCGTGCGCGGCGGCGACCCGCGCCGGCACGAGGTTCAGGACGTCGTCCAGCCGCGCGGACGCCCAGCCGAAGCGCAGCAGTCGCTCCGTGCGGTGACCGACCATCGCGTCGAGCGTGTTGGCCGCGCGGTACCCGACCAGCCCCGGGAGTCCCGCGACACCGCCCCACCACAGCGGTGCGACGACCGCGTCCGAGGTGTTCTCCGCGACCGACTCCACGACGGCCCGGACGATCCCCGCCTCGTCGAGCTCGTCGGTCCGGCGGCCGACCAGGTGGGTGAGGCGCTGCCGGGCCGGACCGAGGTCGGGTCCGAGCAGGTCGCCGACCGCGTGCGCCTCCGACTCCAGCGACCGGCCGCCCAGCACGGCCCACGTCGCGAGGGCCGTCCAGCCGGCCCGCGCGAGCAGGCCCGAGCGACGCTCCACCCGGGCCGCCGCCACGACCGGCAGCCCGACCGCGACCGTCGTGAACACCGCGCCGCGACCGCGCGAGTCGGCCCACAGCGCGCGCTCCAGTGCGCCCGCCGCGCGGCCGAAGCCCGCGACCGGATGACCGCGACGGGGGTCGCCCAGGGCCCGGTCCGCGGCGAAGCCGAGGGCGAGGCCCACGGCCCGCGCGAGGTCCACGAGCCGAGGGCCTAGAGGACGTCCGCGAGCAGCGCGGTGTCGCGCAGGAGCAGGGCGGCGGACCGCACGAGCGGGACGGCGGCGATCGCCCCGCTGCCCTCGCCGAGACGCAGGCCCAGGTCGAGCAGCGGCTCGAGCCCGAGCTTCGACAGCGCGAGCGACTGGGCGGGCTCCGTCGAGCGGTGGCCCGCGGCGAACCAGGCCGCGGCGCCCGGCGCGAGCCGGTCCGCCACGAGTCCGGCGGCGACGCCGATCAGGCCGTCGAGCAGGACGGGACGACCGAGCTGCGCCGCCTCGGCCAGGTAGCCGGCGGCGGCCGCGACGTCGGCGCCGCCGAGCGCCGCGAGCAGGTCGAGCGCGTCGTCGTGACGACCGGCCGTGCGGTCGAGGGCCTGCTGGACGACCTCGGTCTTGCGGGCCAGACCGTCGTCGTCGACGCCCGTCCCGCGCCCGACCACCTCGGTGGCGGGCAGACCGAGGACCGCGGCGACGAGCGCGGCGGTCGGGGTCGTGTTGCCGATGCCCATGTCGCCGGCGACGAGCAGCTGGGCACCGGCGGCGACCTCCTCGCGCGCGACGGTGGCGCCGGCCTCGACCGCCCGGCGGGCCTCGTCGGCCGTCAGCGCGTCCTCGAGGTGGATCGCGCCGCTGCCGCGCCGGACCTTGTGCGCCCCGACGGCGGGGTCGAGGTCCGCGAGGTCGTCGTCGACCGCGAGGTCGAGCACCCGGACGCGCACGTCGTGCTGGGCGGCCAGCACGCTCACGCCCGCACGGCCCGCGGCGAACAGCCGGACCATGGCCGGGGTGACGGCGGCCGGGTAGGCGGAGACCCCGTGCGCGGCGACACCGTGATCACCGGCGAACACCACGAGGTGCACGCGGTCGACGGGCTCGGGCGGCACGCGGTCCTGCGTCGCGGCGACCCAGACCGCGAGGTCGCCGAGGCGACCGAGGGCCCCGGCCGGGGTGGCGAGCGCCCCGAGACGCTCCTGCGCGGCGGCGCGGGCCGTCGCGGACGGCGGGGCGACGGTGTCGGCGTTCACAGCGACTGGGCCAGCTCGCGGCGGGCGACCTGCTCGAGCTGCCGCTGCCAGGCCCGACCCACGAGGAACGCGAGCGTGACGCCGATGCCGGCCCACAGGGCGCCCTGCGTGAGGATCGAGGCGATCCGGAAGTCGTAGAGGGTGTCGGCCGGGAACGTGTCCGGGACCTCGTCGACCGCGGGCAGCAGCGCGTAGGCGGAGCCCACGACCGCGCCGTACAGGAGCACGCCGGCCGCGAGCGCGACCGCGGTGCCGCGCGAGCGGAGGGCCCGCACCAGCACGAAGGCCGCGACGACCGCCACGATGCTCAGGCCCATCATCGAGAAGTAGTCGGCCGTCCGCTGGCCGATCGTGTCGCCCGAGCCGACCGCGGGCGGGTTCGGCGGGTACTTGAGGAACGGCACGAGGCCGATGGACACGAAGCCCAGCAGCGCCACGACGGCGCTCGACGCGGGCGGGGTCAGCGAGCCGGTCCGGCCGGCGGCGAAGGCCGACGCGAGCCCGGCGATGCCGCCGAGCGCGAGGCCGAGCAGGCCGATGCCCGTCGCCAGGCCCGGACCGGACTGCTGCGAGCGGCTGATGCCGCCCTCGTCGTGGCCGCCGCCGTGCGCGGCGACCGACTCACCGCCGTGCGAGTGGACGGTGCCGGCCTCCTCGACGGCGATCGCCTGGTCGACGGGCGGCTCGCCCCAGGTGTAGGCGACGCCGAACGCGAGGATCGCGCCGACGAGACCGGCCAGCAGGCCGTGGACGAGGAAGCTGCGGGGAGTGAGGGTCATGCCGGGGTCCGTTCGTCACGGGACCCGCGCCGGCCGCGCACGAGGACGCGCGTGCGGGGCGCAGGGTCCAGGGGTCGCCGCGGGACCGGTGCGGTCGCGGCGGTAGAGGAGCCTGCGGACGGCCGCGCGATCATCGCTGCGGCCGTCGCGGCGTGCGCGTCAGTGGCAGGGGAAACCGAGCAGGTGACGACCGTCGTGGACCCACTCGTGGATCGCGGTGCCGCTGAAGACCGACGTGGCACCCTGCTCGGCGCCGACGAAGTACAGCACGACGACGGCGAGCAGCGCGAAGAAGAACGCCCACGGCGCGAGCGCCCGGACGGGGATGGACGGGACCTGGACCTCGGGGGTCGCGGTGATCTGGCTCATGGTGTCTCCTCGGGGATCGGGCGTCCCCACTCGTGGATGGACTGGCCATGGCCTCGTGTCTGACTCCACCTGCGGTGCGCGGGTGTCACAGTAGCGCGACTGTGCCGGACTTCCACCGGACTTCCTCGGTCATGGCTTGGGCTCATCGTAGGGCATCGCCTGGGCGGCCCTCACGGGGTTCGCAGGACTCCGGCGTTCGGCACGGCCGCGACCAGGGACTGGCCGGTGAGGAGACGGTGCGCGAGGGCGATCGTGTCGCCGTGGCTGACCGCCACGACGGTCTCGTCCGGCCCGATCTCGGCCGCGAGCGCGCCGATGCGCTCCAGCACGTCCGCCGGGTCCTCGCCGAGGCCCAGCTCGAGCAGCCGGTCGTCCTCGACCACGACCAGGCCGAGCTCCGTCGCGACGATCTCGGCGCTCTCGCGGGCCCGGACGGCCGGTGAGGTGAGCACGCGCGTCGGCCGCTCCGCGGCGAGCTCGGCGACGACCGCCCGCACCTGCTCGCGCCCGCGCTCGGTCAGGGGCGGGTGCTCCGTGCGGCCCTGCATCCGGCCGGCGGCGTTCCAGGTGGACTCGCCGTGGCGCAGCCACACGATCACGGCAGTCCCTCGACGTCGGCGACCTCGCCGATCACGGTGACGGCGGGTGGGCGGATGCCGGTCTCGTCGGCCAGGCCGGCGATCGTCGCGACCGAGCCGCGCACGGCGCGCTGCGAGGGCAGGCCGGCGTCGGCGACGATCGCCGCCGGGGTGCTGGCGGGCAGCCCGGCCGCGACCAGGGCGTCGGTGATCGGGCCGAGCGTGCGCACGCCCATCAGCACGACGATCGTCGTGCCGGTCCGGGCGAGGGCCGCGTAGTCGACCGTGCAGTCGGGGTGGTCGGGCGGCACGTGGCCGGAGACGACCGTGAAGCCCTGGGTCAGGCCGCGGTGGGTGACAGGGATGCCGGCGAGCGCGGGACCCGCGACGGAGGACGTGACCCCCGGGACGACCCGGGTCGGGACGCCGGCCTTGGCGCACGCGACGAGCTCCTCGCCGCCGCGGCCGAACACGAACGAGTCGCCGCCCTTGAGCCGCACGACGTCGCGCCCGGCGCGGGCGTGCTCGACGAGCAGCGCGTTGATGGTCTCCTGCGGCGTGGAGCGTCCCCCGGGGACCTTCGCGACGTCGACCACCTCGACGCCGGCTCGCAGGTCGCGCAGTGTCGCCTGCGGGACGAGCCGGTCGGTGACGACGACGTCGGCGGCCAGCAGGGCGTCGCGGCCGGCGATCGTCAGCAGGCCGGGGTCGCCGGGACCGGCGCCGACGAGCGTGACCGTCCCGACCCGCTGTGCCCGCCCGGCAACGCGGTCCGTGGCGGGTGCGGACGGCAGCCGCAGCACGACGTCGGCGTCGAGGTCGTCGGGGTGGGCCTCCCGGCCGTGCCAGACGAGCAGGCCGCGGTCGGCCAGGTCGGCGACGCTCGCAACCACCTCGGGCGCGACCACGGTGACGTGGGCGCCGGCGGCCAGCAGGGCCGTGGCCTCCGCGGCGGCGGCCGGGCCGCCGCCGAGCAGCACGACGCGTCGGCCGGCGACGGGCACCTCGTGCCGGCTCATGCGACGCCTCCCTCGCGGACGAGCCGCAGAGCGCCGAGCAGGCGTCGGGTCGTGCGGGGCGAGCGGACGGCGAGCCGCAGCCAGGAGTCGTCGAGGCCGGGGAACGTGTCGGCCCGGCGGGTCGCGAAGCCCGCGGCGCGCAGGCTCTCGTGCGCACCGGAGCCCGGACGGGCGAGGACGAACGGCCCCGCCGCGTCGACGTGCTCGATGCCCAGCTCGGTCAGGCCCTCGGTCAGGACGCGTCGGTCGCGGGCGACCCGGCCCGCCCGGGCGCCGGCCTCGGCGAGCGCCTCGGCGCTGCTGCACGCCCGCAGCGCGGCGATCGCGGACGACCCGACGGACCACGGCGTCTGCGCGGCCCGCAGGTCGGCGACGGTCCCGGCGTCGCCGAGCACGTAGCCGGCCCGGACACCGGGTATCGCCCACAGCTTGGTCAGGCTCCGGACGACGAGCAGACCCGGCAGCCGCAGCGACGCCAGCGAGCCGCGCTCGCCCGGCACGAAGTCCATGAAGGCCTCGTCGACGACGAGCAGGCGGCCCGGGGCCACGAGTCGTCGCAGGACCGTCTCGGGGTGCAGGACGCCGGTGGGGTTGGTGGGGTTGCCGACGACGACCAGGTCGGCGTCGGCGGGCACCGCGGCGGGGTCGAGCACGAAGCCGTGCTCGGCGCGCAGGACCACGTGCTCCGGCGCGTGGCCGGCGAGCTCCAGCGCGACGTCGGGCTCCGTGAACTGCGGGTGCACCACGACGGGGCGACGCCACGGTCGTAGCCGGGCCACCAGCCCGAACGCCTCGGCGGCACCGGCGGTCGCGAGCACCTCGTCGGCCGGGCGGGCGTGCCTCAGGGCGACGGCGCGCTCGGCCGGGCGGGCGTCGGGGTAGGCCGCGGCGTCGTCGAGCGACCCGCGCAGCGCGTCGTGCAGCCACGCCGGCCGGGGCTCCTCGCTCACGTTGACCGCGAGGTCGACCAGGCCGGGCTCGAGCTCGGCGTCGCCGTGCCAGCGCAGCCCGCCTTCGCGCTGGGCGTGACGTCCTGACGCGACACGGCGGCGTGTCGTCGAGTCGTCAACCCCAGCGGGTGCCGGGGGAGCGAAGGACGTGAGGACGGGGGCGGTGCGGTCGGCCGGGGCGGCGTGGGCTGCATCGGCGAACGCCTGCGCGAGGTGCGGCTGCCCGGCCCAGTGGGTGTGCAGGTAGGAGGCGTGGACGGTCGCGGACGAGAAGCCCTCGGGGGTGAGCCCGTCGAGGTCCCAGGCCGCGGCGTCGCCGGCACGCGGCGTGACGGTGGTGCGGTGGAACTCGTGGCCGGTCGCAGTGGCGCCCGCGGGGCCGAGCAGCGAGTCGACCGACGTCGTGGCCTGCCGGTACGACAGGGTCAGCCGCGGCGACATGACGGCGTCGGCGTCGAGGGCGCCGACCATCGGGGCGTCGTCGAGCGAGCGGCACAGGTACAGCAGCCCCGCGCACTCCGCCACGACGGGGACGCCGTCGCCGATCGCGGCGCGCAGCTCGTGGCGCAGCGGCTCGTTGGCGACCAGCCCGGCCGCGTGGACCTCGGGGAAGCCGCCACCGAGGTAGATGCCGCGGACGTCGCTCGGCAGGGCGCGGTCGGCGAGCGGGTCGAACGTGACGACGTCGCAGCCGGCGGCCTCGAGCAGCTCCGTGGTCTCGGCGTAGCGGAAGGTGAAGGCGCGCCCACCCGCGACCGCGACGACGGGTCGCTCCGAGACGCCGTCCGGTGCGCTGACCTGGGCGGCCGGGTCCCACGGGTCGACGGCGAGGGGCGGGGCGCTCGCCGCGACCTGCGCGACGGCGTCGAGGTCGACCCGGGCGGCGATGCGCTCGCTGAGCCGGGTGAGGGCTGCGGCGGCGTCGGCGCGCTCGGCGGCGGGGACGAGCCCGAGGTGGCGCGACGGGGCGACGATCCCGTCGTCGCGGGCCAGGACGCCGAGCACGGGGACCCCGACCGACTCGACGGCGCGGCGGACCTCGCCCGCGTGCCGCTCGGAGCCGCTCTTGTTGAGGATGACCCCGGCGATGCGCACGGTCGGGTCGAAGCTCGCGAGGCCGTGCACGAGCGCGCCGATCGTGCGGGATGCCGAGCCGATGTCGACGACGAGGACGACGGGGCTCGCGGTGAGCTGCGCGACGTGCGCGGTCGACGCGAAGCCGTCGCCACCGATGCGGCCGTCGTACAGGCCCATCACGCCCTCGATCACCGAGATCGTTGCCTGGGCGGACAGCGCTCCGTGGGCGAGCAGCGGGGTGATCCGGTCGACGCCGACGAGGTGCGGGTCGAGGTTGCGGCCGGGGCGTCCGGTGGCGAGCGCGTGGTAGCCGGGATCGATGTAGTCGGGCCCGACCTTGTGGCCCGAGACGACGTGGCCGGCGTCGGCGAGCGCGGCCATCAGCCCGGTCGCGACGGTGGTCTTGCCGTGCCCGGACGCGGGGGCGGCGACGACGATCCGCGGCAGCGGCAGCAGCGACGGCTCAGGCCCGGCGGGGGTGCCGGGCTCAGGGCGGCTGCTGTTCGACACAGTCACCACTCGATCCCCCGCTGACCCTTCTGGCCCCGGTCGAACGGATGCTTGACGTGCTGCATCTCGGTCACCAGGTCGGCGACGTCGACGAGCGCGGGGTGCGCGCGACGTCCGGTCAGGACGACGTGCTGCCGGCCGGGTCGGTCGCGCAGGGTGCTGACGACGTCGTCGACGTCGACCCAGCCGCGCTCCATGAGGTACGTGAACTCGTCGAGGACGTACAGGTCGTGGCGCTCCTCGGCGATCCGGCGCTTGACCTCGGCCCAGCCCTCGGCGGCCTCGACGGCGTGGTCGGTCTCGGTGCCCGGCTTGCGCGCCCAGGACCAGCCGGAGCCCATCTTGTGCCACTCGACCGGGCCACCCTCACCGGTCTGGGTGTGCAGCTCGCCGAGGCGCTCGAGCACGGTCTGCTCGCCGATGCGCCACTTGGCGGACTTGACGAACTGGAACACGCCGATGTCCCAGCCCTGGTTCCAGCCGCGCAGGGCGAGGCCGAACGCGGCGGTGGACTTGCCCTTGCCGTCGCCGGTGTTGACGACGACCAGGGGCTGGTTGCGTCGCTGCTTCGTGGTGAGGCCGTCGTCGGGGACGGCCAGCGGCTGACCCTGCGGCATCAGGCTGTTCCTCGTTCCAGTCCCTGAGCCTGTCGAAGGGCCACCCGCTCCTGCACGGCACCGGTGAGCGCCTCGGCGGTGACGTCGCCGAGCGCGACGTACTCGGCCTGCAGGTGGTCGGCGAGGGTGCGGGCCAGGCCCATCGAGAACCGACCGGACTCGCAGTCGACCACGAGGCAGTCGACGTCGGCCAGCAGCCCGGCCGCGCGGCGCGAGCGGGCGAGGGCGTCGGTGCCGCTCGTGGCCCGGCCGTCGGTGACGAGGACGAGCAGCGGGCGGCGGCGGGGATCGCGCACGCGCTCGACCCGCAGCACCTCGGCGGCGCGCTCGAGCCCCTCGGCCAGCGGCGTGCGCCCACCCGCGGGCAGCTCGTCGAGCCGGCGGGCGGCGACGTCGACCGACCCCGTGGGCGGCAGCGCGAGGTCGGCGGACTCCCCGCGGAAGGTGACCAGGCCGACCTTGTCGCGGCGCTGGTAGGCGTCGAGCAGCAGCGACAGGATCGCGGTCTTGACCTGCTCCATCCGGCGGCGGGCGGCCATCGACCCGGACGCGTCGACGCAGAACAGCACGAGGTTGGACTCCAGGCCCTCGCGGACCGCGAGCCGCAGGTCGTCGCGCGCGAGCACGAGGCGACCGCCGGTGCGGCCGCGCGACCCCTGGTGCGGGGCCGCGGCCTGGACCGTCTGCAGCAGGTCGATCGTGCCGCCGGCGTCGCCCTCCGCGGGTCGCGCACCGACGCGGCGCCCGCGGCTCGTGACGGCGCGGGAGCGGCGGCCGGCCTCGCCCTCGCCGGTGCCCCGGACGGCGAACAGGCGGGTCCGGAACGGGTCGCCGGCCGTGCTGGAGACCGTCGATGCCGACGGGTCCGAACCCGAGGGAGCATCGGGCGATCCTTCGACAGGCTCAGGGTCCGCGGAGGTGGGCTCAGGGTCCGGTGCCTGACGGGTGGTGTCGTCGCCCGGTCCGTCGTCGGGGCCGGAGGAGTCGGGACCGGAGGAGTCCGGGCCGCCGTCGGTGGGCGGCTCCGGGTCGTCGTCGGGTCCGCCGTCGGTGGGCGGCTCGGGGTCGTCGCCGAGCGCGTCGTCGAGCTGGTCCTCGTCCAGGCCCGGGGCGTCGAACGGGTTGCGCCGGCGGCGGTGCGGCAGCGCGAGCCGGGCGGCGACCCGCAGGTCGTCGGTCGTGACGGACGTCCGACCCTCCCACGCCGCGTGGGCGACGGCCGTGCGGGCCATGACGATGTCGGCGCGCAGGCCGTCGACGTCGAACGCGGCGCACACCTCGGCGACGCGGGTGAGGGTGGCGTCGTCGAGCTCGACCTTCGCGAGCCCGGCCTGGGCGTCGACGAGGCGCTGCGTGAGCGCGGCCTGCTCGTCGTGGAAGCGGGCAGCGAACGCGGCCGGGTCGGCGTCGAACGCGAGCCGGCGGCGGACGACCTCGGCCCGCAGCGCCGGGTCGCGGGGCGCGGCGACCTCGACCGTCAGGCCGAACCGGTCGAGCAGCTGCGGGCGCAGCTCGCCCTCCTCCGGGTTCATCGTGCCGACGAGGACGAACCGCGCGGCGTGCTCGATCGACACCCCGTCGCGCTCGATCGTGGCGCGGCCCATCGCGGCGGCGTCGAGCAGCACGTCGACGAGGTGGTCGTGCAGCAGGTTGACCTCGTCGACGTAGAGCACGCCGCGGTGGGCCCGGGCCAGCAGGCCGGGCTCGTACTCGACGGTGCCGCCCTCCAGCGCCTTCTGCAGGTGCAGCGACCCCAGCACGCGGTCCTCGGTCGCGCCGACCGGGAGCTCGACGATCCGCACGGGGCGCGTCTCGACCTCGGGGTCGGCCAGGAACGGGCCGTCCGGCGAGAGCGGCGACGGGTCGCGCGGGTCGGAGGAGAACCGGTCGCCCGCGACCACGTCGATCGGCGGCAGCACGTCGGCGAGCGCGCGCACGATCGTGGACTTGGCGGTGCCCTTCTCGCCGCGCACGAGGACGCCGCCGATCGCGGGGTCGATCGTCGTGAGGAGGAGGGCGAGGGCCATGTCGTCGGAGCCGACGACGGCCGTGAAGGGGTACTGCTGTGGCATTCGGGGCTCCCGCTCGTCGCGCCGTGGGGAGCCCGAGGCCGGTCTTCGGACTTCCCGGATCGACGTCCGGGTCACCGCAGCGGGCCCTGTGCCGGATTCTCACCGGCTTCCCGATTCTCCCCTCGTCGTGACGGGGCACCTCGGACTCATGGGTGTCCGGGTCAGCCTAGCGCCCGGAGAGGGGACGAAGGATGCTGCATTCCGCACGGACGGTCGGGCGCGACGCAGGATCCTCGTCCGCGCTCGGGCCGGTAGCCTCGCGGTCATGCCCACGCCTCCCGTCCTCGTCGTCGGCGTGGGCGCCGCCGGGCCCGGTCCGTCGGCGCTCGCGAACCTGCGCGCGGCCGACGTCGTGATCGGGTCGCCGCGCCAGCTCGAGCTGCTCCCCGACGACGTGACCGCGCGCCGGGTCCCGTGGGGGCGACCGCTGCGCGACAGCATCCGGCCGATCCTGGACGGTGTCGCGCCGGGGGAGTCCGTGTGCGTCCTCGCCTCGGGCGACCCGCTGCTGCACGGCGTCGCGACGACGCTGCTCGAGGTGCTCGGCCGAGACCTCGTCGACGTCGTCCCGGCACTGTCGTCGGAGACGCTGGCCCGTGCCTTCCTCAGGTGGCCGGCCGAGACGACGACCGTGCTGCGCGACCACCGCGAGCTGCCGCGGCACCTCGTGCCCGGCGCGCGCGTGCTCGTGCTGTCGGCGGACCGGACGGTGCCCGAGCAGGTCGCCCGGCAGCTGCGCGAGCTCGGGTTCGGGCCGAGCCGGCTCACCGTGCTGGAGGACCTCGGCACCGCGACCGAGGACGTCCACCACGGCACCGCCGCCGACTGGTCGCAGGCCGTGGGCGACCTGCACGTCCTCGCGATCGACGTCGAGGGCGACGGCCCGGCGTTCGCGCTCGTCGGCGGCCTGCCGGACGAGGCGTTCGAGCACGACGGCCAGCTGACCAAGCGCGACGCGCGGGCGTCCGCCCTCGCCCGGCTCGCCCCGCGGCGCGGCGAGCACCTGTGGGACGTCGGCGCCGGCGCGGGCTCGGTCGGCATCGAGTGGGCCCGCGTGCACCCACGAGCCTCGGTGTCGTCGGTCGAGCGCGACCCGGAGCGGGCGGCGCGCGTGCGACGCAACGCCGAGCGGCTCGGCACGCCGCGGGTGCGGGTCGTCGAGGGGAGCGCGCCCGACGCCCTCGCCGACCTGCCGCGGCCCGACGCCGTCTTCGTCGGAGGCGGGGCGACCCGGCCCGGCGTCCTCGACGCCTGCTGGGACGCCCTCGGCCCCGGCGGCCGGCTCGTCGTCCACGGCGTGACGCTCGAGACCGAGTCCGAGCTCGTCGCGCGGCACGCGACGCTCGGCGGCGAGCTCGTGCGGCTCGCGATCGAGCACGTCGACGCGATCGGGTCGTTCCGCGGCTGGTCGCCGGCCCGCACGATCGTCCAGTGGAGCCTCGTGAAGGAGTCCCGATGACCGTCCACTTCGTCGGCGCGGGCCCGGGTGCCGCCGACCTGCTGACGCTGCGCGCCGTCGAGCTGCTGCGGCGCGCCGACGTGTGCGTGTACGCCGGCACGTACCTGGACGCCGCCGTCCTGTCGCACTGCCGCGAGGACGCCCGGCTCGTCGACACCCAGGACCTCGACCTCGACCAGATCACCGCGGTCCTCGTCGACGCCCATGCCGAGGGGCTCGAGGTCGTCCGGCTGTGCTCGGGCGACCCGTCGGTCTACTCCGCCGTGCACGAGCAGGCGCGCCGGCTCGACGTCCACGGCGTCCCGTGGGACGTCACGCCGGGCGTGCCGGCCTACGCTGCCGCGGCCGCGCTCGTCGGCGCCGAGCTGACCGTGCCCGAGGTCGCGCAGTCCGTCGTCATCACGCGGGCGCAGGCGCGGTCGACCCGGATGCCCGAGGGCGAGCGGCTCGCCGCGTTCGCCGCGACGGGCGCGACCCTGTGCCTGCACCTCGCGATCACCCGAACCCGCGAGCTCGCGGCCGAGCTCGCCGAGCACTACGGCGCCGACTGCCCGGTCGTCGTCGTGCACCGGGCGTCGCAGCCCGAGCAGCTCGTCCTGCGCGGCACGCTCGCCGACGTCGCCGACCAGGTCGAGGCGGCCGGTCTGCGCCAGGCCGCGGTGATCCTCGTCGGGCCGGCCCTCGCCCCCGACGTCCGCGGCACCGAGTCGTTCCTCTACGACCCGGCCCGCGACCGCTCCCTCAAGCGCTGACGACGGGTCTCGGGGCCGCCCTCCGCGGTGGTCTCGATACGCGGGACGGCGCTCGTTCCTCGCGCGTCCCGCTACTCGACCGCCGGTGGTCGCCCACGGCGGTCGAGTAGGCGGACGGCGAGCGCAGCGAGCATCGTCCGCCGTATCGAGACCCCGTCGGGTCAGTCGACGAAGCGGGGGGTCCAGACCTGGCCGAGGGGCGTGGTGCGGGTGCTGCTCGCGCCGACGATCAGCAGGCACTTCATGTCGACGGTCTCGGGGTCGAGGTCCGCGAGCGTCGTGACGGTGAGGGACTCCTCTGCCCGGCCCACGTCCCGACCCACCACGACGACCGTCGCCGGGTCCCGCTCCTCGAGCAGGATCCGGCGCAGCTCGCCGACCTGGGTCGGCCGCGCCCGGGACCGCGGGTTGTAGACCGCGAGCACAAGGTCGGCCCGAGCGACCGCGCGCAGCCGCTGCTCGACGACCTCCCACGGCTTGAGCCGGTCCGACAGGCTCATGACCGCGAAGTCGGCGCCGACCGGCGCCCCGGCCCGGGCCGCGACGGCCTGGACGGCGGACACCCCGGGCAGCACCCGGATCGCGACGTCGGCGTAGGCGGGGTCCTCGGCGGCCTCGAAGACCGCCGACGCCATCCCGAACACGCCCGCGTCACCGCCGGAGACGACCGCGACCTTCTGGCCCGACCGCGCGAGGTCGAGGGCGAGCCGCGCCCGGTCGACCTCGACGGTGTTGCCCGAGGCGTGCCGCGTCAGGCCGGCGCGCTGCGGCACGCGCTCGACGTACGGCCCGTAGCCGACGACGTGGTCGACCTCGGCGAGCGCCTGCTCGACCTCGGGCGTCAGCCAGCGGTCCGGTCCGGGGCCGAGCCCGACGACGAGCAGCTCGGCGGTCGCCGCCCCGGAGGTTCCTGCCGCCTCGGACGGTCGCGCCACGGGGGCCGTGTCGCCCGGGACCACGATGAGCGAGAAGTACGGCACCGAGTCGGCGTCGACCTCGGCCACCGGCAGCACCCGCTCGGTGTCCATCGATGCGCGCTCGACGTACCAGGCGCCGTCGAGCCGGCCGGCCTGCTCGAGCGCCGACCGCACGGCCGGGAACGTCCGGCCGAGCTTCATGATGATCGCGCCGTCGGTGTCGGCGAGCCGGCGCGCGAGCTCCGGCTCCGGCAGCGTGCCGGGCAGGACCGTCAGGACGTCGGTGTGCCGCACGAGCGGGGTGCCGGCAGCTGCCGTCGCCGCCGCGAACGCCGGGACGCCGGGCACGACCTCGCAGTCGTAGCGGGCCGACAGCCGGTCGTGCAGGTACATCGCCGAGCCGTAGAACAGCGGGTCGCCCTCGGCCAGCAGCACGACGTCGCGGCCGGCCGCCAGGTGCGCGTCCATGCGTCGCTCGCACTCGTCGTAGAAGTCGGCCATGGCGCCGTCGTACCCGCCGGGGTGGTCGGTCGTGCCCGTCGTGACGGGGTACTGCAGGACCTCCTCGACGACGCCGTCGGGGAACGCGTCCGCCGCGATCCGCCGCGCGTTCGAGGACTTGCCCACGCCCTGGTGGTACGCGACGACGTCGGCCGACCCGATCAGCCGTGCCGCCTTGACCGTCATGAGCTCGGGGTCGCCCGGCCCGACGCCGACCACCCTGAAGGAGGTCACTCGCGCTCCTGGGCCAGCGCGTTGAGCGCCGAGGCGGCCATCGCCGAGCCGCCGCGACGACCGCGGACCGTCACGAACGGGACGTCGATGCCGGTGTCGGTGGCGAACGACGCGAGCGCGTCCTTCGACTCCGCCGCACCGATGAACCCGACCGGCACGCCGACGATCGCGGCCGGTCGCGGCGCGCCGTCGGCGAGCAGCTCGAGCAGGTGGAACAGGGCCGTGGGGGCGTTGCCGATCGCGACGACCGCGCCGTCGAGCCGGTCGCCCCACAGCGACACCGCAGCGGCCGACCGCGTCGTCCCCCCACAGCGTCGCGAGCTCGCGGGCCTGCGGGTCGCGCACGAGGCACACGACGTCGTTGTCGCGCGGCAGCCTCGCCCGCGTGACGCCCGACGCGACCATGTTCGCGTCGCACAGGATCGGCGCCCCGGCCTCCAGCGCGCCACGCGCCGCGGACACCAGGCCCGGGTGGATCACGAGGTCGCGGACGAGGTCGGTCTGGCCGGTGCCGTGGATCATCCGGACCGCGACCTTCTCGGCGTCCGCCGGGACCCCGGACAGGTCGGTCTCGGCGCGGATCGTCGCGAACGAGTCGACGTAGATCGCGGCGCCGCTGCCCTCGTAGGCGTAGCGGCGGGTCGGCGGGCTCAGGTCCATGCGGGACTCCAGGTCGGTGGGAGCGGTGCGGGGCGACGGGCTCACGCCGCCGGCTCCGGCAGGAGGAGGCTGCGCCACGGCGTGACGACCACGGGCGAGGCGGGTCCGCGGTCGCCGAGCAGGTCCTCCGCGACGTCGGGCGTCAGGACGCCGTCCGGCACCGCGACGTGGTCGACCGTGCCGCCGTCGTCGGTCCCGAGCGTTCCGTACCGCAGCGGCATCGCGGTGACGCCGGTGCGCAGGTCGCGGGCGAACGTGGCGCCGACGAGCGCCGTCGGGTCGTCGAGCTCGTCGACGTGCCACGGGGCGTCGTCGCCCGAGCCGCGCAGCTCGACGAAGCGCCGGGCCAGGGACGCGAGCACGTCGGCGAGGTCGTCGAGCGCGACCACCTCGCCCCAGGCGTGCGCGCCGATCCGCACCTGCGCGTGGCCGGCGTCGACCGCCATCGCCCCGAGGTCGAGGTCGCGGTGGACGACGTCGCCGCGGCCGTCGTCGAGGACGAACAGGAAGCGCGCCGAGAGCCCGGCGAGCTCGTCGTCGGCACGGATGGCCTCGTCGAGCCGCTGGGCGACGGGCCGCAGGTCGGCGCGGCCGTTCAGCAGGCCGGTGAGCGGCGACGTCATGATGTTGCGGACGAGCTCGTGCTCCGGCGACGGCAGCAGCCCGGCGGCGCTGACCTCGTCGACGACCTCCTGCGGCACCCGGCCGTCCTCGTGCGCGATGCCGCGCAGCTGGAGGTTCGCTCGGCGCGTGAGCAGCACCGTCCCGTCGCCGTGCGCCTCGGCCACGTCGAGCACCTGGCGCAGCTGGCCGGCGGTCGACCCGCCACCGACGAGGCGCAAACGCACGAGGGCGCCGTCCTCGGCGATCCAGGGACGGAAGACCCCCGGGCAGCGGTCGCGGTACGTGCGATTCACGCGGACGATCCTCTCACCCGCACGCGCCGCGGCCGTCACGGCAGGGCTCGCAGGTAGCGCACGTGCGGGCCGTCGGGCGTGGCCTCGACCTCGGCGACGACGCCGTAGACCGACGCGACGAGCTCCCGGGTGACGACCTCGCCCGGGGTCCCCGCGGCGCGCACCGGCCGTCGGCGAGGACGAGCAGCCGGTCGCAGTACGCGGAGGCGAGGTTGAGGTCGTGCAGGGCCATCACGGTCGTGGTCCCCGCCGCGCGCACGAGGGACAGCAGCTCGAGCTGGTGTCGCACGTCGAGGTGGTTGGTCGGCTCGTCCAGCAGCAGCTCTGTCGGCTCCTGCGCGAGGGCCCGCGCGAGCTGCACGCGCTGGCGCTCGCCGCCCGACAGCGTGGCGTACCGGCGGTCGAGCAGCGCCGCGGTGCGCATCGCCGCCGCGCACCGCTCGACGACCTCGCGGTCCCGCGCGGTCGGCGGGGCCCAGGCGGGCCGGTGCGGCAGCCGGCCGAGGGAGATGACGTCGCGGACGGTCGGGTCGGTGTCGGTGACGCTCTCCTGGTCGACGACCGCGAGCCGCCGCGCGACCCGGCGCCGGGACAGCCGCGCGACGTCGTCGTCGCCCAGCCGGACCACGCCGGACGACGTCGGTCGCAGCCCGGCGAGCAAGCCTCAGCAGCGACGACTTGCCGGAGCCGTTCGGGCCCAGCAGCCCGAGGGTGCCGCCGGCCGGCACGTCGAGGTCGACGTGGTCGACGACGAGCCGTCCGCCCGCCGACCACGAGACGGACTCGGCGCGCAGCCCGCTCATGCGACGCCCCGACGGGTGCGCAGCAGGACGACGACGAACGCGGGCACGCCGACGAGGGCGGTCGCGACGCCGACCGGCAGCTCCTGGGGCGCGATCACCGTCCGCGAGGCGACCTCGACCCACACGAGGAACACGGCACCCAGCACGGCGGACACCGGCACGAGCACCCGGTGACCGACGCCGACGAGGGCGCGCGCGACGTGCGGCAGCACGAGACCGACGAAGCCGATGGCCCCGGCGAACGACACGATGACGGCGGTCATCAGCGCCGTCACGACGAGCAGCAGCAGCCGGACCCGCACGACCGGGACGCCGAGGCTCGATGCCGCGTCCTGGCCGAACGTGAAGGCGTCGAGCGTGCCCGCCGTCGCGCGGCACACACCGCGATGCCCGCCAGCACGACCAGGCCGCACACGACGACCTCGGTCCACGTCGCGGCACCGAGGGAGCCGAGCAGCCAGAACAGCACGCCGCGGGTCTGCTCGGGGTCGGCGGCCGTGAACACGACGAACGACGTGAGCGCCGCGAACAGCTGCGTCGAGGCGACGCCGGCGAGGATCATCCGGTCGGTCGACGCCCCGGCGCCGCCGCCCGTCAGGTGGCCGAGCAGGAGCACGAGCGCGAACGCGACGACCGCGCCGAGGAACGCGCCGCTCGCGAGCCCCACGGCCCCCGCGCCGACACCCAGCACCACGACGAGGACGGCGCCGGTCGAGGCGCCGGACGACACCCCGAGCACGAACGGGTCGGCGAGCGGGTTGCGCAGCAGCGACTGCAGCACGACGCCGCACAACGCAAGCCCGGCACCGCAGGCCGCGGCGAGGACCGCACGCGGCAGCCGCAGGTCGAGGATGATTCGCTGGCGCAGCTCGCTCAGGTCCGAGGGCGGCCCGCCGAGCCGGTCGACGACGACGCCGAGGACGTCGCCGGGACCGAGGTCGGCCGCACCGATCGCGGTGCTCGCGGCGAGCGAGAGCGCGAGCACGACGAGACCGACCGGCACGAGCAGGGCGGCCGTGAGCCGGCGCGCGGCCGGTGGCGACGGACGCAGCACGTCAGTCCACCAGGCCCAGGTCGCGCAGGCCGGCCCGCACCTTCTCGGTGGCGTCGACCGTGCGGATCGACGGGTTCAGGTCGGCCCCGGCGAGCACGACGTACCGCTTCTTCCGCACGGCGGTCATCTCCCGCGTCACGGGGTTCTTCTCCAGGTACGCGATCTTGGCCCGCGCGGTCTCCGCTGTCTGGCTGCGCCGGGTCAGGTCACCGATCACGAGCACGTCGGGGTCGCGGTCGGCGACGACCTCCCAGGAGACCTGCGGCCACTCGGCCTTGCTGTCGGCGAACACGTTGCGCAGGCCCAGCGCGCGGGTCGTGATGCCGGGCCCGCCGCAGCAGCCGGCGAGGTACGGCGACTCGGCGTTCGCGAACCAGTAGGCGACGCTGACCGGCTCGCCGCCCGGCCCCTTGGCGGCCTTCGAGGCCCGGTCCATCCGGCGCTCGAGCCGCTCGACGAGCCGCTCGCCGGCGGGCTTCGCGTCCACGAGCGCGGCGAGCTCGCGCACCTCGCGGTAGATCGTGTCGATCGTCAGCGTGCCGGTGCGGACGCCGTCGCTGCTGCCGTCCTCGACCTTCCCGCACTCGGCGGGGGACAGGTAGGCGGGCACGCCGAACTTCTCGAACGTGGTCCGCGGGGCGACGCCGCCCTTCGCGAGGGTGCTCGTGAAGGACGCGGTGACGAGGTCGGGGTCGCGGTCGAGGACGGCCTCGAGGGACGGGTAGTCGTCGGACAGCCGGTCGACGCGGCGGTTGGCCCCGGCGAGCGACGGCAGCACGGGGTCGGTCCACGTCGCGGTGCCGACCATCCGGTCGGCGACGCCGAGCGACAGCAGGATCTCGGTCGTGCCCTGGTTGAGGGACACGATCCGCTCGGGGCGGTCGTCGACGGTGACCTTGCCACCGCAGCTCGCGGCGGTGACGGGGTAGCCGGCGGCCCGGGAGCCGTCGGACGACGAGCCGGCCGGACCGCCGCCGCACGCGGCGACGAGCGCGAGGCAGGAGACGACGGAGAGGGACAGAGCAGGACGGAACGGGGCAGGACGGAACGGGCGCACGAGCGCTCCTCGCTGGTCTGGGGTCCATGGCGCGGGACCCGGTGGTGACCGTCCCGGCGGACGCCGGGACGCGCCAGCAGGTCTTCGGACTCGGGCTCCACCGGGTCGGACACCTTCCCAGGACCGAGGTCCCAGTGGTCGCGGATCGCTCCGCCCGTCCGCCCGTCACCCACACCGCTGCGCGTCAGTCCCGGACTCTCACCGGGTTCCCGTGACTGGCGCGGTCAGGCTAGCAGCGCGGCTCAGCGGCGGACGAGCTCCGCGACGGACGTCACGGTCGGGTGCCGGCGGACCTCCCAGCCGAGGTCGCGCCAGGCGTCGGCGTGCTCCGTCGTGGCCGGGTCGTCCCCGAGCAGGTCGACGCGCGTCGTGGGGACGGCGGGTCCGGGCTCGGGCAGCGGGTGCCCGCTGATCGGGTCGTCGAGGTCCCAGGCGGTCTCGACGGCGACGACCTGGCCGAGGTCGAGCCCGAGCCGGCGCTGGTGCAGCAGCAGCGAGACCGCCGCGGTCGCGCCGAGGCCGACGCCGACGAGCGCGACGTCCCTCCCGATGCCGTCGCCGCGCGCGATGGCGAACGACCGCAGCAGCGCCTCGCGGGCGCCCGGGCCGGGCGTCCAGTCCGCCACGAGGACGTCCTGCGGCGGCAGCCCGTCGAGCAGCGCCTCGTCGTCGGGCCCGCCCCACAGCAGCACGGTCGTCATGCGACCGAGCCTAGGTCGGCCCAGGCACGGCGTCGCGTCCCGTAGGCTGAGGCGACTCACGTCCACGCCCGCAGGAACCCGGTGCGACCCCGGGGCGGTTCCGCCACTGTGACCGCCGGCCGACCAGGCCGGACCAGCCAGACACTGCTCGTGGACTCCCGACCACCGGGGCGCGAACCCCGAGGAGGACCTCCACCATGACGCGGATCGCCCTGCTGTCGACGTCCGACACCGACCTGCTCTCCGCCCGCGCGAGCGGTGCCGACTACGTCTACGCCAACCCCGGTCGTCCGGGGCACACCGACATGGCCGCCGCCATCGAGGCCGCCGACCTCGTCGTCGCGCGCATCCTCGGGTCGCCGCAGGACCTGTGCTCGGGCTTCGCGCGCATCCGGGCGACGGGCAAGCCGATGGTCGTGCTCGGCGGCGAGCAGTCGCCCAGTGCCGAGCTGATGGAGCAGTCGACCGTGCCGATCGGCGTGTGCGCCGACGCGCACGTCTACCTCGCCGAGGGCGGCCCGGAGAACCTGGCCCAGCTGCACGCCTTCCTGTCCGACACGGTGCTGCTGACGGGTGAGGGCTTCGAGCCCCCGACCGTCCTGCCGGAGTGGGGCCTCGCGCCGCGGACCGTCGCTGCCGACGCGCCGGAGAACGCGGGCAAGGCCCGGATCGGCGTCCTCTACTACCGCGCCCACGAGGCGAGCGGCAACAGCGGCTTCGCCCACGCGCTCGCCGACGCGATCGACGCGACCGGCGACGCCGTCGGCGTGCCGATCTTCAGCTCGTCCCTGCGCGCCGCGCCCGACGCCCTGTTCGAGGAGATGGCGAACCTCGACGCCCTCATCGTCACGGTCCTCGCCGCCGGCGGAACCAAGCCGGGCACCGTCAGTGCCGGCGGCGACGACGAGTCGTGGGACGTCGCCCGGCTCAAGGCGCTCGACATCCCGATCCTGCAGGGCCTGAGCCTCACGTCGAGCCGCGCGGAGTGGGAGGAGTCCGACGACGGCGTCTCGCCGCTCGACTCGGCCAACCAGATCGCGATCCCCGAGTTCGACGGCCGCCTCATCACGGCGCCGTTCAGCTTCAAGGAGGTCGACGAGGACGGGCTGCCCCGCTACGTCGCCGACCCCGAGCGCTGCGCCCGCGTCGCCGGCATCGCCGCCGCCCACGCCCGCCTGCGCCACACGCCTCCGGCCGAGCGCAAGGTCGTGCTCATGCTGTCGGCGTACCCGACCAAACACAGCCGCGTCGGCAACGCCGTCGGCCTGGACACCCCGGCGTCGACGATCCGCCTGCTCCGCGCGATGCGCGACGCCGGCTACGACGTCGGCGCGCCCGGCGAGATCCCGGGCCTGGAGCACGACGACCTGACCGAGGCGGGCGACGCGCTCATCCACGCGCTCATCGACGCCGGCGGCCAGGACGAGGAGTGGCTCACGCACACGCAGCTCACCGAGAGCCACGTGCGCATCCCCGCCTCGCGCTACGCCGAGTGGTTCCAGCGCTTCGACCCCGCGCTGCGCGAGGCGATGCTCGAGGCGTGGGGCCCCGCGCCGGGCAAGCTCTTCGTCAACGGGGACCAGGAGATCGTCCTCGCCACGATCCGCGCCGGCAACGTCGTGCTCATGATCCAGCCGCCCCGCGGCTACGGCGAGAACCCCGTCGCGATCTACCACGACCCCGACATGGCGCCCTCGCACCACTACCTCGCCGCGTACCGCTGGGTCGAGGAGGAGTTCGGCGCGCACGCCGTCGTGCACCTCGGCAAGCACGGCTCGATGGAGTGGCTGCCGGGCAAGAACGCGGCCCTGTCGGCGTCGTGCGGCACCGACGCCGCGATCGGCAACCTGCCGCTCATCTACCCGTTCCTCGTCAACGACCCGGGCGAGGGTGCGCAGGCCAAGCGCCGCGCGCACGCCACGATCGTCGACCACCTGATCCCGCCGATGGCGCGCGCCGAGAGCTACGGCGACATCGCCAAGCTCGAGCAGCTGCTCGACGAGTACGCCAACATCGGCGCGATGGACCCGGCCAAGCTGCCGGCCATCCGCGAGCAGATCTGGACCCACATGCGGGCCGCGGAGATGCACCGCGACCTGGGCCTGGACGACCAGCCCGACGACGAGGGCTTCGACGACTTCATCTTCCACGTCGACGGCTGGCTGTGCGAGATCAAGGACGCCCAGATCCGCGACGGCCTGCACGTCCTCGGCCAGGCGCCGGGCGGCGAGGCGCGGGTCAACCTCGTGCTCTCGATCCTGCGCGCGGCGCAGATCTGGGGCGGCGAGACGGGTGCCGTCCCTGGCCTGCGCGCCGCGCTCGGGCTGAAGGGCGACACCGACGACGGTGCGCTCGAGGGGGACGACCGCGAGTCGCTCCGGCGGGTCGACGAGGTCGAGACGCAGGCCCGCGCGCTCGTGCAGGGCCTGGAGGACGCCGGCTGGGACCCGGCCGCCGCCGACGGCCTGCACGACGACCCGGTCGTCCGTGACGTGCTGCGCTTCGCCGCCGAGCAGGTCGTGCCGCGCCTGGCGCAGACCACCGACGAGCTCGACCACGTGCTGCACGCGCTCGAGGGCGGGTTCGTCCCGGCCGGCCCGTCCGGGTCGCCGCTGCGCGGGCTGGTCAACGTGCTGCCGACGGGTCGCAACTTCTACACCGTCGATCCGAAGGCCGTGCCGTCCCGGCTGGCCTGGGAGACCGGTCGGGCGATGGCCGACTCGCTCGTCGAGAAGCACCTCGCGGACACCGGCGAGTACCCACGCTCCGTCGGCCTGTCGGTGTGGGGCACGTCCGCGATGCGCACGTCCGGCGACGACGTCGCCGAGGTGCTCGCGCTCATCGGCGTCGAGCCCGAGTGGGACCCGGCGTCGCGCCGCGTCAACGGCCTGCGGGTCGTCCCGCTCGAGGAGCTCGGCCGCCCGCGCATCGACGTCACGGTGCGCATCTCGGGCTTCTTCCGCGACGCGTTCCCGCACGTCATCGGCATCCTCGACGACGCCATCCGCCAGGTCGCCGAGCTCGACGAGCCGCTCGAGCAGAACTACGTCCGGGCACACACGCTGGCCGACCTCGCCGAGCACGGCGACGAGCGCCGCGCGACCACGCGCATCTACGGCTCCAAGCCCGGCTCCTACGGCGCGGGTGTCCTGCAGGTCATCGAGGCCGGCAACTGGAAGACCGACGACGACCTCGCCGAGGTCTACACGGCGTGGGGCGGGTTCGCCTACGGCCGCGACCTCGACGGCCGCCCGGCCGCCGAGGACATGCGCGCCAACTACCGGCGGATCGCGGTCGCGGCCAAGAACATCGACACCCGCGAGCACGACATCGCCGACTCCGACGACTACTTCCAGTACCACGGCGGCATGGTCGCGACGGTCCGCGCGCTGACCGGCTCGGAGCCCAAGGCGTACGTCGGCGACTCGACGACGCCCGACGCCGTCCGCACGCGCACGCTGCAGGAGGAGACGACCCGCGTGTTCCGCGCCCGCGTCGTCAACCCGCGCTGGATCTCGGCGATGCAGCGGCACGGCTACAAGGGCGCGTTCGAGCTCGCCGCGACCGTCGACTACCTGTTCGGCTTCGACGCCACGACCGGCGTCGTGCACGACTGGATGTACGAGAAGCTCGCGAGCGAGTACGTGCTCGACGAGACGAACCAGGAGTTCATGCGCCGGAGCAACCCCTGGGCGCTGCGCGGCATCGTCGAGCGGCTGCACGAGGCCGTCGACCGCGGGCTGTGGTCCGAGCCCGACCCGGAGACGCTGGCCGCGATGCAGCAGGTCTACCTCGACGTCGAGGGCGAGCTGGAGGACCGGTGACCGGACGGCGCCGGCTCCGGCTGGTCGGCATCGGCTGCGGCGACCCCGAGCAGCTGACCCTCGAGGCGGTGCGGGCGCTGCAGGACGCGGCGTTCGCGCTCGTCACCGTCAAGAGGGACGGCGACCCGCTGGCCGAGGTGCGTCGGGCGATCATCGAGCGGCACGCGCCGGGCCTGCCCGTCGTCGAGGTCGTCGACCCCGAGCGCGACCGCTCGTCCTCGTCGACCGCGACGACGAGCGGCTACGAGGGCGTCGTCGGCGACTGGCACGAGGCGCGGGCGGAGGCCTGGGAGGCCGCGCTGCTCGGCACCCCCGGCGGGGGTGCCGGGCGCTGGGCGGCGGACGGCGCAGGCGACGCGGTCCTCCTCGTGTGGGGCGACCCCGCCTTCTACGACTCGACGATCCGCGTGGTCGAGCGGGTGCTGGCGCGCGGACGGGTGGGCTTCGAGTGGGACGTGCTGCCGGGCGTCTCGGCGCTCCAGCTGCTCGCGGCGCGGCACCGGGTGGTGCTGCACGAGGTCGGTCAACCGGTGCTCGTGACGACGGCGCGCCGGCTGCGCGAGGCGGTCGACGCGGGGGCCGACAACCTCGTCGTGATGCTCGGTGCCCGGCTCGACCTCGACGGCCTGGACGACTGGACGATCTGGTGGGGCGCCAACCTGGGCGCCCCGAGCGAGGCGCTCGTCGCGGGTCGCGTCGGGGACGTCCTGCCCACCATCGAGGGCGCCCGCGCCGAGGCGAGGGCCGCCGCCGGCTGGGTCATGGACGTCTACCTGCTCCGCCGCTGACCGCCTGCGGGGGACGAAGGATTCTGCATCCCGCACGGGGGACGAAGGATTCGGCATTCGGCACGACCGTCCGTGCGAAATGCAGAATCCTTCGTCCTCCCGGGCGGGTCCGCGGCCGCCGCGAGGTCTGGATCGGCCCGCATGACCGGTGTTACGTTCGAACGCATGGGGGGCACGACCAGCAGGGGAACGGCCGGTGAGCCGTGGTTCGCCGAGGTGCGTCGGCGCCATCCCGACGTCGATGTCGTGCTGCTCGAGCCGGAGCCGCGTGACGCCGCACCCGACCCGGGCCCGGCCACTGCCGACCCGCGTCACGTCGAGCAGGAGTGCGCCCGGCTGTCGGCGCGCTGCGCCGAGGTCGCCGCGCTGCCCGGCACCACGCCGACCGCCCCGCGCTGGGTGCCCGGCACCGCCGTGGGCCGCGCCCAGCACGTCGTCGCCCACCACGCGCACGTCGACGAGTCGGCCTCCCGGTCAGCCCTCGCCTCGCTCGCGACGTCCCTCGCCGACCTCGACGCGACACCGCTGCCGGTCCCGGACGGGGCCCTCGCGCTCGCCGCGACGGTGCCCACCTCGGTCGGTCCGGTGCAGGTGCGAGCCCTGTTCGCGGCGGAGCTCGGCCGCTGGTCCGTGACGGTCACGAGTCCCGAGGTCGCGGTCGACCCGACGGAGCTCGCCACGCTGCTCGACGGAGGGGTCGCATGAACCGTCCGGAGATCGACGCCAGCCCCGCCGCCCTGCGCCGCGCCGCCCCGCTGTGGGAGTCGCTGGCCGACGACCTGGGCACCGCCGGACGACGACTCACCGGCGCCCACGACGCCTCCGCCACGCTCGGCCCGCGCGTGCAGCCCGCCCTGGACCGCTTCCTCGAGCAGTGGGGCACCAGCGCCCGGCGTCGGAGCCGGCAGGCCCGTGGCCACGGGGAGCAGCTGCGCGAGATGAGCCGCACCTACACCGCGCTCGACCTGAGCACGGCGGACGAGCTGCGCTCCCTGCTGCCCTGGCCGAGCACGCCCTCGCCCGGCACGCCCCTGACGCTGCTGGGGACCTCGACGCCCCAGGACCCCTTCGGGCGGACGCCGTGACCGCGACCGAGACCGAGCTCGCGGTCGCCGCACCGTCGGCCGTCCTGGAGGACTGCCCGCCGCCGTCGGCCCGCTCGGTCGTCACGGCCGTGCGCACCGCCCACCGCATCATGGCGACCTCGGCGGAGGATGCCGGCCGGCACAGCGCCCCGCCGCAGTGGGACGACGAGCACGGCGAGCGGGCCACGCACCTGATGACGGCGACCGCGGACGGGGTCCGGACGGACGCGGCCGCCCTGACGGTCGGTCTCGGCGCGCTCGAGGAGTTCTGCGACCGGCTCGACGTCCTGCGGCCCGAGCACGAGTCGCTCACGACCCGTCGGGCGGCGCTCGTGCGGGCCGCGTCCTCGTCGACGCTCACGGACCCCGACGCGATCCGCACGCACAACCACGCCGTCGAGGTGCTCGACACCGCGGTGCGCGACTGGAACCGGCGGCTGCACGCGGCGGAGGACCGGCTCGTGCCCGCGCTGGCGTCGGCCGACACGGTGGCGGAGGCCGTCTCGATCGCCCGTGCCGCCGACGACGTCACCGACCTGCGGCACGACCTGACGACGGCCGTCGAGCAGGGGCCGACGGCCGTGGCTGTCCTGTGGGCCGGACTCGCGCCCGCCGCTCGCGAGGCGCTCCTCGCCGCCGTCCCCACCGTGCTGGGTCGCACCGACGGCCTGCCCGCGTCGGTGCGCGACCAGGCCAACCGGCTCGTCCTCGGCGACGACCTGCGCGACCTCCGCGGGGCCCGGCAGGACGGCACCCTCACGGACGCCCAGCGCGACCTGCTCGAGCGCGCCGAGGCGGTCGAGCAGGCCCTGGCCCGGGCGGACCGGTACGTCGACCCCCGGACCGGCGACCTGGCCGGGGCCCAGCTCTACGTCTACGACCCGCGGAAGTTCGGCGGCGACGGCGCCGTCGCGATCGCCGTCGGCGACCTCGACACGGCCGAGCACGTCGCCACCCGCGTCCCTGGCATCACGACCGACATCCTCGACACGCCGACGCTCACGCAGGAGGCGACCAACCTGTACGAGTCGGCGCGCACCGCGGGTCCCGGCACCGTGGCCTCGATGGCCTGGCTCGACTACGACGCGCCGGACGCGGCGTGGGACCCCGCGACGCTGACCGAGGGTCGGGCCGAGGACGGCGGGCGCCGCCTCGCCGACGCCCTCGACGGGCTGCGCGCCTCGCGCCCGGACCCGGCGCACCTGACCGTCATCGGCCACAGCTACGGCTCCACGACCGTCGGCTACGCGCTGAGCGAGCACGACCCGGACGTCGACGACGTCGTCGTCGCCGGGAGCCCCGGACTGGGTGCCGACGTCGACCGGGCCGGCGACCTCGGCGTCGACGCCGGGCACGTCTACGTCGCACGCAACAGCCGCGACCCCCGTCGCGATGCTCGGCGACCAGGGGGCGGTCAACCTCGGCAACGTCGGCGTCGGGCTCGGCGCCGACCCCAGCGAGGACGACTTCGGCGCGGTCCGCATCCGCGCCGAGGCCACCGACCGCGCCGGGTACGTGAGCTTCGACGACCACAGCAAGTACTTCGCGCCCGGCTCGGAGTCGCTGGCCAACATCGGCCTGGTCGTCGCCGGTCGCGGCGACGACGCCACGCGCGCGCAGCACTCGTACGACCCGTGGTGGGGCGAGCCGCAGGACCCGGAGCGTGACCGCACGCCGGGCACCGGCGCGACCGGTGGCGCGCTGGAGTACCGGCCAGGATGAGCTCCTGGGTGGTCGCGACCCTGGCGGGCGCGATGCTGACGACGGTGGGGTGCTCGATGGACGACGGTGACGCGCGGCAGCGGCTCGCGGACTCGATGCAGGCGACCGAGTCCCGTCTCGCGGCGATCCAGCGCGTCGTCGGCTCGACCGGCGAGGTCCGGAAGGGCTGGGACGCCTGCGGCTCGGCTCCCGCGGAGGCGGTCAGCGCGTCCGTCGCCACGCGGGTCCCCGGCGACCCGACGACGACGATCGAGATGCTGCGCGACCGGCTGCGTGAAGCAGGCTGGTCCGTCGACGACGACGTCGACAACGCGGGTCTGCGGTCCATCGTCATGGTCAAGGGCGACGAGCGCGTCGACCTCACCGCCTCGGAGCAGGACCGGCGCGGCGGGGCGAGCTGGAGCCTGACCGGTGACTGCGTCCGGGTGCCGCGGGACCTCGCGAACGAGAAGCTTGCCGAGTCGCCCTGACCGGCCGTCAGCGGGACGGGAGCCTCAGTGCTGTCCGTGGCGCTGCAGCCACTCCACGAGCGGGGTCGTGGCGCGCCAGTCGGCGCGGACCCGGTCGAGCAGCTCGGCGGTGTGGACGTACGGCGCGAACCCGTGGTCGCGGCCGACGGTGAGCGACTTGTGCCGCAGCAGGTCGATCCGTGGGTGGTCGCTGTCGTAGCCGCGGGGCACGGTCTTGACCGTCTCGCCGCCCACGACGAAGCCGTCCTTCTCGAGGCGTCGCACGATCCGCTGCATCTCGGCTCCGTGCTCGGCGTGGTCGATCGCCGCGCGCACCGCGGCCAGCCGGGCGGGCTCGGCCCGGTAGAACCCCGCCCCGGTCCGCACGCCCGGCGCACCGACCTGCACGTAGTAGCCGGTCGCCGGTGCGACCGCGACGAACGCCCCCTGGTGCGTCTTGTACGGCGTCTTGTCCTTGCTGAACCGCACGTCGCGGTAGGGCCGGAACACCTTCGCGACCCCGAACTCGTCCTCCAGCGCCGCGACGAGCGCCTTCATCGGCGCCGCGACCGCGGTGTCGTACGTCGCGCGGTTCGCCTCCCAGAACGTCTTGCTGTTGTCGACCTCGAGGTCGTCGTAGAAGTCGAGGGCGGCCTCGGGGAAGCCGGCGAAGGTGCTCACCCCGCCAGGCTAGCCAGCGCCCCGCGTCGCGCACCGCGGCCGTGGGGCACGAAGGATTCTGCATTCCGCACGGGGCGCACTGGGGGACGAAGGATTCTGCATCCGACACGGACGGTCGTGCGGAATGCAGAATCCTTCGCCCCCCGTGCGGAATGCAGAATCCTTCGTCCCCCGCCGGGAGAGGTTCCGCAGCCGGGGGCCGCGCACTACGCTCGCGTCAGGACGCCGACGGGAGGGCTCGATGAAGTACCTGGTGACCGGTGGGGTGCGGTCCGGCAAGTCGTTCCACGCCGAGTCGCTCGTGCTGGCCGAGCCGGTGGTCACCTACGTCGCGCCCGGGCCCGCGCCCGACGAGGAGGCGGACCCGGAGTGGGCGACCCGGGTGCAGCGGCACCAGGAGCGGCGACCGTCGCACTGGACGACGCTCGAGACGACCGACCTCGCCGCGGCCGTCGCCGAGGGCGAGGGCGCGGTCATCATCGACTGCCTCGGCACCTGGCTCACGGCCCAGATCGACGAGCTCGACGGCTGGGACACCGTCCAGGATGAGTGGGAGTCGACGCTGCTCGAGCGCATCGACGAGACCGCCGAGGCGATCGGCCGGAGCGACCGCTGCGTCGTCGTCGTGACCAACGAGGTCGGCATGGGGGTCGTGCCTGAGCACCGCTCCGGCCGCCTGTTCCGTGACCTGCTGGGCATCGCGAACCAGCGCATCGGCGCGGAGTGCGACGAGGTCCTGCTCGTCGTCGCCGGTCGGGTCCTGACGCTCTAGGTCGCCGACAGCAGCAGGGCCGCGAGCGAGAGCTCGATCGTCGCGCCGAACACGTCGCCCGTGACGCCGCCCAGGCGCCGCACGGCGCGCACCACCACGAGCGCGACGACCGAGAGCGCGACGACGGCCGACAGCGGGCCGCGCCACCACGCCTCGCCGACGAGCGCGAACGCTCCCGTGAGGAGCAGCCCCAGCAGCAGCCACACGACCGTCGCCACGGCCGGGTGGACGGCACCGACGTAGGTCGCGCCGAGCCCCTCGGTCCGTGCGCCCGGCACGCCGCGCAGGCAGGTCACCGCGACGGCCCCACGGGACGCGACGACGCACGCCGCCGCGAGCCACGGCCCGTGGTCGAGCGGCACGAGGGCGACGAGCGCACCGACCTGCACGGCCAGGACGATCGCGACGGCGGCGGCCCCGGCCGGACCGGTGTCACCCGTGCGCATGACCGCGAGCGCGCGCTCCCGGTCGTACGACGCGGTGAACCCGTCGGCCGTGTCGGCCAGGCCGTCGAGGTGGAACGCCCGGCTGCCCAGCGCGAGCGCCCCCACGGCGGCCGCCGCGGTGCCCAGCGGGGCGAGCCCGAGGGCGTCGCCCGCCCAGCACACGAGCGCGACGAGGAGCCCGAGCGGCACGACGGCGAGCGGGGCGAGGACCATCGCCGGGCCCGTCACCGCGCGGTCGCTGCGCCGCGGCGCACCGACGGGGATCGCGGTGAGCGTGCCGACCGCGAAACGCCAGGAGTCGACCAGGCTGCGACCCGTCGGTGCGGGTCCGCTCACGGTCGCTGACCGCCGGTCGGGTTCGGGAACGGGACCGCGCCGCTGTCGGCGACCGCCCGCGCGACGTCGAGCAGCGGCTCCGCGAGCGTCACCATCCGGGCGCGGGTGGTCAGGCCGATGCCGGCGTCGCACGCCCGGTCGGTCGCGTCCTCGAGCCGGTCGCGCGCGACGCGTCCCAGGTCGGTCGCGGTGCCGTCGTCGCCGACCCAGCCCCACTCGCGCAACGACTCCTGCGCAGCCGCCCACTCCTGCTCGGTCCAGCCGCGGTGCTCGCGTTGCGTCGCCTCCGCGCGGCCGGTCGCGACCTGCAGCACGTTCGCCGCGCACCCGCCGAGCCCGGCGGCCGTGAGCACCGCGACGTGGCAGTCGCCCCGGTACTCGCGGAACACCGTCGCGGCGTGCCAGAGCCGTCCGACCGCGTCGTCCGGTGCGGGCACCGAGCGATGGGCCGCGGCCAGGACCTTGCCCGCGACGTCGAGCTCGCGCAACGCGATCGTGAGCGAGTCGGCGAGCGCCTGGGCGTCCTGGCCGGCCGCCTCGACCGCCGGACCGACGGCCTCGCGGGCGAGCTGCAGCCGGGCGTCGAGCACCGCCTCGCGGTCCGCGAGCGACCAGACCTCGGGGACGGCACGGGCGACCATGCCGGGGGCGAAGCCGTGGAAGGCGGCCGTCACGACCTCCGCGCCGGGCGTCCCGAGCGCGCCCGCCCGCGACGCGAAGTACCCGCGCCAGTAGCCGCGCAGGCCGAGCGCGCCGTACCGCTCCTTCGCGTCGGGCGCGAAGTAGACGACGTCGTGGATCGTCTCGACGGCCTGCCAGAACGCGGGGTGCCGGGCGGTCTCAGCCATGCGCCGAGTCTGCCGCATCGGGCTCCTCGCCGAGGTCGCGGCTCCGCCCGCCGACCTCGGGCGAGGCGGGCGGGCGGAGCAGGCGGTCGGCTCAGTCCAGCGTCAGCCCCTGGGCGGGCGCGACCCGGGCCGCTCGCCGTGCCGGCAGGACGCACGCCACCAGCCCGGCGAGGGCCGCGACCAGCACGACCGCCGCCAGCTCGCCCCACGGCACGACGAGGGGAGCGTCCGGCACCGCGGTGCGCACGACGGTCAGCGTCCCCAGCCAGCCGTAGGTCGTGCCGAGCGTCGTGCCCAGCAGCGCAGCCACCAGGGCCAGCAGCAGCCCCTCCGCGGCGAGCACCCGGCGCAGCTGACGTCGGGTGAGCCCGAGCGCCCGCAGCAGCGCGTGCTCGCGGCCGCGCTCCAGCACCGACAGCCCCACGGTGTTGGCGATGCCGACGAGGGCGATCGCGATGCCGACGCCCAGCAGGCCGAGCACGGCCCACACGAGCACGTCGAGCTGCAGGTCGACCCAGGCCCGGTCCTTCAGGGCGTTCGTCGGGTCCAGGCCCGTGTCCCGCGCGACGGCACCGAGGTCGCCGCCGAGCGCGTCGGGGTCCGCGCCGTCACGGGCCGAGACCCAGATCGCGAGCGGTCGTGCCGTCCCGAGGTCGCGGGCGGTCGCGGGGGTGACGACGAGCGCCTCGCCCCAGTCCGCCCCGACGAGCTTCGTGCGCACCGTCGTGCTGCGACCGTCGACGACCAGGCGCACCCGGTCCGGGACGCCCGTCGTCGAGCGCGTGGCGACGGACGTCGGCACCAGCACCTCGCCCCGTGCGGCCGTCACCGCGCCGGCGTCGCGCGTGGCTGCGCGGTCGGCCCGGTCCGGCGTCAGGACCGGCACGCGGCCGAGCCCGTCGACGCGGGCGACGACGCCGTCGACGGTCCGTGCCGAGCGGACGTCGCGCGTGCGCTCGACCCGCTCCAGGACCGCCCCCGTGACGGGGCGGTCGCCGGTCAGGGAAACGTCGACGGGGTGCTCGCCGTCCATCTCGTCGCCGATCGCCCCGCGGGCGCTCGCCATGCCGGTGAGCACCGCGGTCGCGAGGGTCACGCCCACCAGCAGCGAGGCCGTCGTGGCGGCACTCCGTCGTGGGTTGCGGACGGTGTTGGCGGTGGCGATGCGCACCGCCGGCCCGGTGCGGCCGACGACCCGTCCGAGGGCCCGGAGCAGAGCGGGGACGACGAGGGGCCCGAGCAGGAGGACACCGACGAAGGACGTCATGCCGCCCAGGAGCAGCACGGGCAGGCTGTTCCCCGCGACGGCGCCGGCCAGCGCGGCGCTCCCTCCCGCGAGGGTCAGCAGGCCCAGGGCGGTGCGCACCCGGCCGGCGCGGGTCCGGACGGACGGGGTCTCGGCGGGTCGCAGCGCGGCCAGGGGGCTCACGCGCACGACGGCCCGGGTCGGCAGCCAGGCCGCGACGAGCGTCACCACGACGCCGCCCACGAACGCCCCGACGAGCCAGACGGGGGAGAACCCGACAGCCCCGATGCGCTGGGACCCGGCGAGCAGGCGCACGACGGCGGCGAGCCCGTAGCCCGCCAGCGCGCCGCCCAGGACGCCGATCGTCGCCGCGACGAGCGCGAGGACGAGCGACTCGACGCGGACCGAGCGCAGGACCTGCCCGCGGGTCGCCCCGACGCACCGCAGCAGCGCGAGGTCACGCGTGCGCTGGGCGAACAGGATCGTGAAGGTGTTGGCGATGACGAGCACGGACACGAAGCCGGCGATCGCGGCGAAGAGCAGCAGCAGGTAGCTGATGACGTCGACGCCCTGGTTGACCATCGTCACGCGGTCGTCGACGTACGCGTCGCGGCTGCGGACCTCGGCGGAGCCGACCGCCCGGTCGAGCTGCTGGCGACGCTCGTCGACCGAGCCGCGCACGTCGTACAGAACCGAGTCGGCGGTGGCGCCCGGGAGCATCGACACGGTCGACCACGGCACGTAGAGGTTCGCCCCGAGGTAGGAGACGGACCGGGCCAGGCCCACCACGCGCACCCGCTGGGCCCGCGGGCCGTCGCCGAGGACCACGGTGTCGCCGACGCGGACGCCGTTCGCCTTCGCGGCGTTGCGGTCCGCGAGGGCCTCGCGGTCCGAGCGCGGGGCCCGTCCGGCGACCACCTGCTGGCGGCGCAGATCGTCCTGCGTCGCCACGGTCGCGACCGCGACGTCGGACCCGAGGACCCGACCGTCGACCGCGGCCCTGGTCAGGGCGGTGCCGACGACCGTGGCGCGGTCGTCGTGCTCGCGCGCGACGTCGAGGGTCCGGGCGAGGTCGCGGTCGTCGATGCCGTACCGCTCGCCGACGACGAGGTCCGCGTTCGGGTAGGCGTCGCGGACCCCGGCCGACAGACCGTTCTTCGTCGCGGTGGCGAGGGCGTTCGTCACGACGACGAACCCGACGGCGATCGTCACGGCCAGGAACGCGGCGACGTAGCGCCGCGTGTGCGTCCGCAGGGACGCGAGCAGGACGGTCCTCATCGGGCGGCTCCCGTGGTGGGCGCGAGCGCGGCGACGAGCTCGGCGGACGACGGGGCCTGCAGGTGTGTGCGCACCCGTCCGTCGGCGAGCACGACGACGTCGTCGGCGTACGCCGCGGCGTCGAGCTCGTGCGTCACCATCACGACCGTGCGGCCGAGCTCGCGGACGCTGCGCCGCAGGTAGGACAGGACCTCGGCCGACGCCGTGCTGTCGAGGTTGCCGGTCGGCTCGTCGGCGAACACGATGTCGGCGTCGCCGACGAGCGCCCGGGCGATCGCGACCCGCTGCTGCTGTCCGCCGGACAGCTCGCCGGGGCGGTGGTCGAGGCGGTCGGCGAGGCCGAGGACCTCGACCACCTGGTCGACCCGCCGCCGGACGTCGGCGTCGACGCGTCGGCCGGCGAGCTCGAGCGGGAGCACGATGTTCTGCCGCGCGGTCAGCATCGGCAGCAGGTTGAACGCCTGGAAGACGAAGCCGAGCCGGTCGCGCCGGAACCGCGTGAGCTGGTCGTCGCCGAGCCGGGCGAGCTCGACGCCCGCGACGACGACACTGCCGTCGCTCGGGCGGTCCAGCCCGGCCAGGCAGTGCATGAGCGTCGACTTGCCGGACCCGGACGGGCCCATGATCGCCGTGAAGCGTCCGGGCGCGAGGTCGAGGTCGACGCCCGCGAGGGCGTGCACGGCGGCCGGTCCGGTGCCGTAGGTCCTGGTCAGGCCGCGTGCCGATGCGGCCGCTGTCGAGGTGCTGGGGATCGCTGTCGTGGTCATGCCTCGACGCTAGGAACCCGGAGGGGTCCGGGTCGTCAGGCTGCGGTCTGGTCCTGCACGTCCGCCCACGGGATGACGCGGACGAGCGGTCCTCAGGCGTGGCCGGTCTGGAGCGCGAGCAGCACGAGCTGGACGCGGTCGCGCGAGCCCGTCTTGGCGAGCAGCCGGCTCACGTGCGTCTTGACCGTCGCCTCGGAGACGAACAGGGTCCGGGCGATCTCGGGGTTGGTCAGCCCCCGGGCGATGAGGGTGAGCACCTCGCGCTCGCGGTCGGTGACCTCGGCCAGCCTGGCGTCCGGCCGCGGGGTGGGAGCGGGACCGGCGTCCTGGACACCGGCGTCCTGGACGCCGGCGCCCTGGACGCCGGCGCCCTGGACGAAGTGCTCCAGCAGCCGGCGGGTCGTCGACGGGGCGACGACCGCGTCGCCGGCGTGGACCGCCCGGATGGCCCCGAGCAGGTCGGGGGGAGCAGCGTCCTTGAGCAGGAACGCCGACGCCCCTGCCTGCAGCGCCGCGAAGGCGTACTCGTCGAGGTCGAACGTCGTCAGCACGATGACGCGGGGTCCGTCGTCCCCCGGCGCGATCCGGCGCGTCGCCTCGACGCCGTCGAGGCGAGGCATCCGCACGTCCATGAGCACGACGTCGGCCGACGTCGTCGCGAGCAGGTCGAGCGCCTCCTGGCCGTCGCCGGCCTCGCCCACCACCACGAGGTCGGGCTGGCTCTCGACGAGCATGCGGAACCCGGCGCGCACCATCTGCTGGTCGTCGACGAGGAGGACGCGGATCGGCTCGGCGGTCACGTCGGGATCCTCGCGCTCACACGCCAGCCGCCGGGGACGGGGCCGGTCTCGAGCGTCCCGCCGTGGACGTCGACCCGCTCGCGCATCCCGAGCAGACCGAGTCCCGACCCGCCGGCGGCGGCCGCACCCCGACCGTCGTCGACGACCTCGACGACGAGCACACCGGGCTCCTCCGCGAGCCGGACGACCGCCCGGGCGCCGGGCCCGGCATGCTTGCGGACGTTGGTGAGGGACTCCTGCACGACGCGGTACACCGTCAGCGCGACGCCGTCCGGGACCTGGGGCAGGGGATCGGGCAGGGAAGCCTCGACCGGGATGCCCCCGGTGTCCGCCAGCAGTCCCGTCAGGTCGGCGAGACCGGGCTGCGGCACGAGCTCGGGATCGGTGGTGCCGCGCAGCAGGCCGAGCAGCCGACGCATCTCGCCCAGGGCGTCGCGGCCGGTCTGCGCGATCGTCGCGAGGGTCCGGACCGCCACCTGCGGGTCCTGCTCGGCGGCATACCGGGCGCCGTCGGCCTGCACGATGACGACGGACAGGCCGTGCGCGACGACGTCGTGCATCTCGCGCGCGATGCGCGCCCGCTCGTCGGTCGCCGCCACGAGGGCTCGCTGCTCGGCCTCGAGCGCGAGCCGCTCGCCGCGCTCGACGAGCGCCTGCTCGTAGGCGCGACGGACGCGGGCCTGCGCACCCAGGGCCCAGGCAGCGAGCGACGCGGTCGCGGCCAGCACGCCGTAGGGCAGGTAGCTGAAGAGCGTCAGGTCGTCGCGGACCTCGGGCGGGGTCGCCGCGTTCAACGACCGCGTCCAGACCGACGTCGCCACGACGGATCCGACGAGCCCCACGACGAGACCGAGCCGGCCCAGCCACGCGGGCTCGGCGTACCGGACGAGCGAGTAGAGCGCCACGGGGAAGCCGACCTGCCCCCACACGGGGTAGTCGTAGGCGAGCGCCTGGACGCCGCTCGCCCCCGCGACGAGCGCGAAGACGAGCGTGGGGCGGCGGCGACGCAGCACGAGGGGCACGGTCTCCGCGAGGCTGAAGACGATGGCCCAGCCGTTGGTGTACCGCACGGCCGCCAGTGACGGCAGCGCGAGCGCGAGCATCAGCACGACGTCGAACACGACCCGTCCGCGCGGACCGAGCCGCACGGGGGTCCGACCGGTCACCTGCTGCACGCCTCGACCCTAGGACCTGGCGGCGACGGCGTCGTCAGACCCAGGTCTGAGTCGTCTCGGCCCCCGGGGTGACGACGCCGCCCCGGCGCGGGTGGTGGGCTGATGCTCGTCGTCCCGACCAAGGAGCTCGCCATGGCGCCGCCACCCGTCCCGTCCGTCCCCTCCCGTACCCGGACCGTCGTCCTGGGCGCCGCTGCTGCCGCGCTCGTGCTCGCCTTCGTGCTCGGCCCACGGACCCTGCTCGGTGCTCCGACGACCGTCCCGGACCGGCTGGCCCGGGGGCTCGCGGAGCTGTGGGCAGCGCGGTTCGGGCCCGCTCCCCGCGGACCTCGAAGGGCTCGTCACGTACTGGTTCCGGTGGCACGCGCTGAAGGTCGCGATCTGCGTCGCGCTCGTCGTCGTCTCGACGCTGCTCGCCCGCGCGCTCTGGCAGCGCTACGTCGCCGGTGGACGCGGAGCGCTCGGGGGGTCCGTCGCCACCGCGCTCGGGCTGGTCGCGGCCCTCGTGCTCGCGCTCAACGTGCAGTCGACGGCGGCACCGCTCGCCGCGCTGCTCCCGCTGCTGCCGTCGGGGACGGGTGACCCGCGGGTGGACGCGGCGCTCGGCGAGCTGCGCGGCAGCCTCCACGGCGCGGGCCCGGTCGCCGGCCACGAGGCGGCCCACGATCTCGTCGTCGACGCCGTGCAGAGGTACTCCCTCGTCCTGTCGGTCGTCTCCCTGGTCGCCGCCTTGCTGCTGGTCGTGCTGGCCGTCCGTCACGGGCGGGCCGGGCGGCGGGGGACCTCGAGGGAGTCGGGTCCGGGTCCATCACCTCACCATCGGGTCACTGACCGCCACCGCGGTCCTGTGCTTCACCGCCCTCGGGGTCGTGAGCCTGCTAGGGGCGATCGACCCGGCGAGTGCTGCGGCCGGACTGCTGACCGGCTGACCCGTGCTCAGACCGAGCTGCCCCGTGCGGTCCATGCTGCCCGGACGGTCCGTGCCTGTTCGACGCGACGCACGACGAGCTCGACGAGCGCCGGGTCGGGGGATGCGCTCAGCAGCGGTGCGGTCACCAGGTCGGCGCCGGACTCGAGCGCGCGGTCCTGGAAGTAGCCGGGTGCCAGTAGGTACGAGGAGACGACGACGCGCTCGGCCCCGTCGGCGCGGGCTTGGGTGACGACCTCCGGGAGCGGCGTCCCACGGTGACCCAGGTGGCCCACCCGCACGGGACCGCCCCACAGGGCGCCGAGCCGCCGAGCGGCCTCGTCGACGTCGGCCATCGCGCGCTCGTCGCTCGAGCCCGACCCGCCGAGGACGACGGTGTCCCGGCGGTGCGCACCGGACTGGAGCAGGCGACTCGCGCCGATCTCGGCCAGCGACCAGTCGGGACCCAGTGGTGCGCTCGCGACGGCATCGGGATGCTCGGCGACGGCCCGCGCGACGTCGTGGTGCACGTGGAACCCGGCGGACAGCAGCAGCGGGACGACGACGACCGGTCCGCTCACCGCCGCGAGCACGTCGGGCAA
>JAQIJP010000010.1:0-53421 GCA_036946185.1 Aeromicrobium erythreum | reverse complement strand
CCGGCATGCGCGCCGAGACCAAGTTCTTCGTGCAGCGGTCGCGCCCGACGGCCTGCCGGTGTCGTTCTCGGTCCAGGAGGACCCGCTGTTCGGCCCGCTCGTCTCGTTCGGCCTCGCCGGAGCACCCAGCGAGCTGCTCGGGGACCAGTCGTACGGCATCCCGCCGCTCACCGACAGCGACGCCGAGGAGATGATCCGCAGCCTGCGCTCGGCGCCCCTCCTGTACGGCTACCGCGGGTCCGAGCCCCTCGACACCGCGGCGATCCAGGACCTCGTCCTGCGCCTCGCCGCCCTCAAGGACGACCTGCCCGAGGTGGCCGAGCTCGACCTCGAGCCGGTGCTCGTCAGCCCGACCACCGCGACCGCCGTGAGCGCCCGCGCCAAGGTCGTGCCGTCCAGCGACAAGCGCGGCGAGTGGTACGTCCGGCGGCTGAGCCGGCCCTCGGGACCGGGCGATACGCTGACGTGATGAGCCAGGACCAGACGGCCGAGGTCTTCGCCGAGATCTCGCGCAGCGGCTACTACCCCGAGATCGTGGCGGCCGGCCTGCGGGACGCCCTCGCCGGCGAGGCCGTCCGCGCGCACGTCGTGCACCACGAGCCGACGTTCGACCGCGACGAGATCCGCCGTCACATGAGCGTCCTGGTCCTGACCGACACCCGCGTCGTGCTCGTGCACACCGACGAGCACCCGCCGGACGACATCCTGCCGCAGCCGTACACGTCGACGACGTCCGAGGCGGTGCCGATCGACCAGGTCCGCTCGGTCGTGCTGAACCGGATCGTCCCGACCTCGGGCTCGCACCTGGCCGAGGCCGTCCTGACCATCGGGTGGGGCGCCGTGTCGCGGGTCGACCTCGACGTCGCGCAGTGCGCCGACCCGGACTGCGACGCCGACCACGGCTACACCGGCAGCATCTCGGGCGACGACTTCTCGCTGCGGCTCAGCGCCACGGCCGACGGTGGTGCCGCGGTCGAGGGCCTGATCGCCTTCTCGCGGGTGCTCTCGGCCGCCACGACCGGCTCCAGCCCCGCCGCCCGGTGACGCCGCTGCCCGGCCCCGGCGCCCGCCACGGCCTGCGCGAGGTCCTGCCCTCCGTCGCGGCGCGGCTCGGCGCCGACGGCTTCATCGACACCCTCGGTCTGCCGGACGCGCGGCGCTACGTCGTCATGGTCGTCGACGGCCTGGGGGCCCAGCTGCTCGCGGCGCACCCCGGCGAGGCGCCGTTCCTGTCCAGCCTGCCGTCGGTCACCGACCTCGTGTGCGGCGTCCCCTCCACGACGGCCGCAAGCCTCACGTCGCTCGGCACCGGGCTCGCGCCGGGGGAGCACGGCGTGGTCGGCTACACCTGCCGGGTCCCGTCGACCGGTCGCCGGCTCAACTCGCTCACGTGGGACGACTCCGTCGATCCCGAGACGTGGCAGCCGCACCCGACGGTCCTGGAGCGGCTCGTGCGCGCCGGCGTCCCGGCCGCGAGCGTCAACTCCGCCGACTTCGAGCACAGCGGACTCACCCGGTGCAGCCAGCGCGGCGCGCCGTTCCACGGGATCGGCTCGGTGTGGGAGCGGCTCGACACCGTGCTCGACGTCGTCGAGTCGGCACCCACCGGCCTCGTCTACGCCTACGAGTCCCGCCTCGACCACACCGGCCACGTGAAGGGCTGCACCTCACAGGACTGGCGCGACGTGCTGCGCCAGGTCGACGCGGACGTCGCCGAGCTCGCGCGGGAGCTGCCGAGCGACACCGCGCTGCTCGTCACCGCCGACCACGGCATGATCGACGTCCCCGACGCCGACCGCTTCGACGTCGACGAGCACCCGCGGATGCTCGACCAGGTGACGCTGCTCGCGGGCGAGGCCCGCTTCCGCCACGTCTACACCGAGGCCGGCGCGGCCCGGGACGTCGCGGCCCGCTGGCGGGCCGAGCTGGGGGAGCGGGCGATCGTCCGCACCCAGGAGGACGGTCTCGACGACTGGTTCGGACCGATCGACCCGGCGGTCGCCGGGCGGATCGGCGACGTCGTCGTCGCGGCGCTCGACGACTTCGCCGTGTTCTCCTCGCGCGAGTTCGCCATCGAGCTGCGGATCAAGGGCGTGCACGGCTCGGTGACCGAGGCCGAGCTGCAGGTCCCGCTCCTCGCCGCGCTCTGACGGCGGGCTCGACGACCGGCAGCCTCAGGGGAACGGCAGCGGCTCGGCCGGGATCCGTCCGTGCTGGCGTGCCCGGTGCACGGTCATGCCGGTGCGGTGGTGCTGGCGGCACAGGACCTCGTACGCCACCTCCGCCGGCTCGTCGGCCACGTCGTCCTCGACGTCGCCGACGACGATGACCTCGCCCTCGGTGACCATCTCGCCGTTCTCGGTGCGGGCGTTGTGCGTCGCCCGCCGTCCGCACCAGCACAGCGCCTCGACCTGCAGCACCTCGGTGCGGTCGGCGAGCTCGACGAGCCGCGCCGAGCCGGGGAACAACCGAGTCCGGAAGTCGGTCAGGATGCCGAAGCAGAACACGTCGATCTGCAGCTCGTCGACGATCTTCGCGAGCTCCTCGATCTGGCGCGGGGTGTAGAACTGGGCCTCGTCGCAGATCAGGTAGTCCAGCCGCGAGCCGTGGGTGAGGGCGTCGACGACGTGCTGCCAGAAGTCGAAGTCCGGGTCGACCTCGATCGCGTCGTGGGACAGACCCAGACGACTCGTCAGCACCGCCGGTCCGGTGCGGTCCTGGCACACGTAGATGCGCCCGACGCGGCCCCGGACCGCGTGGTTGTGGTTGGTCTGCAGGGCCAGGGTCGACTTGCCGGCATCCATGGTGCCGGTCCAGAACGTCAGCTCAGCCACGGCGGCGTGGGCCGTGACCGGCGACGTCAGTCGTCACGGCCGCCGAACATGATCTCGTCCCAGCTCGGCACGCGGCGTCGCTCGTTCTTCTTCTTGCGCGGGGCGACGGTGTCCGGGACCGCCACGTCGGCGTCCTGCTGCTCGGCCTGCGAGAACAGGTCGTCGAGGCTGTCCTGCTCGGGTGCTGCCGGCTCGGGCTGCTGCTGCGCCGCGAGGGCCTGCTGCTCCAGCGCCCGGCGGTCGCGGGCCTCGGCCAGCGAGGAGACCGGCGCGTGGTGCTCGTCGAGCAGCGACGCGACGGCGGCGTCCGTGGCCTCGGGCCGGGGCTGGTCGACCGCGTCGTCGGCGGCGTCGGCCGCGACCTCGACCGTCAGGGTCTCGGGCTCAGCGGGCTGGCGACGGACGGCGTCGGCGATCGCCATGTCGGCCTGCTCGGGCAGCGCGACGTCACCGACCAGGTCGTGGGCGACCTCGTCGGCGGGCAGCACGTAGCGGCCCTTCGTGTCGTAGACGAAGGTCGCCGGGTCCGGGGCGCCGGCGCGCGTGACGGTGACGGTCCAGCGACCGTCCTCACGTCGCCAGGCGTCCCACTGCGCGTCGTCGGGGGAGATGCCGTCGGCGGCGAGGCGCTCGTCGACCGCGGCGCCGAGCTGCAGCCCGGGACCCCCGACGTGACGACGGCGGATCGTGGTGCGGCGGGCCTGCTCGCTCATGTACTCGCGCTCGGCCAGCACCGGGCCGGCGAACCCGGCGATGGCGGCCGGCTCGACACCGGCGGCCGCGGCCACCTCGTCGGGCGACTCGCCACGGCGGATGCGGGTCTGGATCTCGCGGGGCGTCAGGGTGGGCGTGTCCATGCTGCTCTCCGTCCGGCTGGCGCGACGGACGCGGTCGGCGGCCTCGATCAGGCCGCGTACCGCCTCGACCTCGGCACCGAACGTCTCGCCGGTGTCGTCGTCGCGCAGGACCAGGAGACGGCCGTCGGGGGTCACGCGGTCGGGACCGATGTCGCGCATGCCGTCCTCCCGTCTCGTCCTTCGTCCCATCGTAGGGACCGGGTGCCGTCCAGCCCGGACGACACGCGGGGCCCGCGGGTCACAGCGCGAGCTCGACGAACGCCGGGTCCGGGTTGCCGAAGCGGTGGGCCGTGACGCTGACGGCCTGCTCGCGCAGGAAGGGCAGCAGCTCGACGCGGGCCGACGCTGTGACCTGGCCGGCGTGGACGGCGACGTCGGGGTCGCCGTCGACGACGGTGTGGACGGCGTGCGCGCTCGACCCGACGAGCCGGACCCTGGCGGGGCGGTCGCGCTCGACGCGGGCCAGCCAGGCGGTCTCGTCCTCGACGACGTGGCCGGGCGCCAGGCCCTCGGGCAGCGGCACGGGGCTGCTGACGCTGACGTCGGCGCCGGAGCGGGCGGCCGCCGCCAGGACGCGGGCGTCGTCCCACGTGCGGCCGCTCGCGCGCACCGTCACGGCGGTCGGCCGGTAGCGCAGGACGTTGCGCTCGACCCCGAGGCCGCTGACGTCCTTGGCGACGCCGAACTCGCGCTGCCACGCGGTCTCGTCGGCGGCGGCGGCCTGCGCGAGCCGGTCGGCGGCCGGGGCGTCGAGGTGCGGAGCCGCGGCGTCGAGCACCGTCTGGACCGCAGGCGTCGGCCGGGCGTCGTAGCGACGGCGCAGCGGCGCCGGACGCCAGGAACCGAGGTGGACGAGGTAGTTGGGGCCGCCGGCCTTGCTCGTGGTGCCGACCGTCGAGCGCTTCCAGCCGCCGAACGGCTGCCGCTGCACGACGGCGCCGGTGATGCCGCGGTTGACGTAGAGGTTGCCGGCCTCGACCCGGTCGACCCAGGTGGCGACCTCGTCGACGTCGAGGGAGTGGATGCCGGCCGTGAGGCCGTAGTCCGGTGCGTTCTGCCAGGCGATCGCCTGCTCGAGCGACTCCGCGTGCATGAGCCCCAGGACGGGCCCGAAGTACTCGGTGCGGTGGAACGCGCTGCCCGGCCGGACGCCGGTGCGGACCCCGGGGGACCAGAGCCGACCGGAGTCGTCGAGCTGCTGCGGCTCCAGGAGCCAGGACTCGCCCGGTCCGAGCGTCGTGAGGGCGTCGGCGAGCTTGCCCTGCGGCGCCTCGACCAGCGGACCCATGAGCGTGTCCGGGTCGTGCGGCCAGCCGACGCGCATCGAGGACACGGCGTCGACGAGCTGCCGCCGGAACCGCTCCGAGGTGCCGACCGACCCCACGAGGATGCCGAGGCTCGCGGCCGAGCACTTCTGGCCGGCGTGCCCGAAGGCGCTGCGCACGAGGTCGGCGACGGCGAGGTCGAGGTCGGCGCTCGGCGTCACCACGATGCCGTTCTTGCCGCTCGTCTCCGCGAGCAGGGCCAGGTCGGGCCGCCAGGAGCGGAACAGCTGGGCGGTCTCCCACGAGCCGGTGAGGATGACGCGGTCGACGTCCTGGTGCGCGACGAGGGCCTGGCTCAGCGCGCCCTCCTCGAGGGTGGCGTAGCGCAGCACCTCGCGCGGGACGCCGCCCTGCCACAGCGCCTCGACCATGACGGCGGCGCAGCGTGGGCTCTGCGGCGCCGGCTTGATGATGACGCCGCTGCCCGCCGCGAGGGCCGACAGGACCGAGCCGGCCGGGATCGCGACCGGGAAGTTCCACGGCGGCGTGACGACGGTGAGCCGCGCCGGGTCGAACGTCGCGCCGTCGACGGCGGCGAGCCGCTTGGCGGACTCGGCGTAGTAGTGGGCGAAGTCGATGGCCTCGCTGACCTCGACGTCGGCCTCGCCGATCGTCTTGCCGGTCTCGGCGGCCATGATCGCGATCAGGTCGGAGCGGCGGGCGGCCAGCGCCCCGGCCGCCTGGTGCAGCACCCACGCCCGGACGTCGGCCCCGAGGCCGGCCCACTCCTCGGCCGCGCGGCGCGTGCCGCGGATCAGCGTCTCGAGGGTCGCCGGGCCGTGCACACGGTTCTCGTCGATGGTCGTGCGGCCCAGCGTGGTGTACGTGGAGCGCGAGAGCACGGCGCGGCCCCAGGTACGGTTGGCCGCGGTCGAGGGGTCGGTGTCGGCGGTGTTGCGGAAGCCGTCGGTGTGCAGGGTGACGCGCTCGGTGCTGCGCGACTGCACGCGGTGCGGCGCCGGCACGGTGTCGTCGAGGCCCTTGACCGAGGCGAGGAACCGCTCGGCCTCGCGGTCGAACGCCGAGGCGTCCGACGACAGCTCGAAGGCCGCGGACATGAAGTTCTCGTCGCTCGCGTTCTCCTCGAGGCGGCGCACGAGGTAGGAGATCGCGACGTCGAACTCGTCGGGGTGCACGACGGGCGTGTAGAGCAGCAGCGCGCCGACCGTCTCCCGCACGGCGCTCACCGGACCGCCGTCCATGCCGAGCAGCATCTCGAAGTCGACCGCGTCGCGGACCCCCCGCTCGCCGGCGAGCAGCCAGGCGTAGGCGACGTCGAACAGGTTCTGTCCCGCCACGCCGACCCGCACGGCGTCGACGCGGTCCGGGGTCAGCGCCCAGCGCAGGACGCGCTTGTAGTTGGTGTCGGTGTCCTGCTTCGAGCCCCACGTCGCGAGCGGCCAGTCGTGCATCGTGGCGTCGACCCGCTCCATCGCGAGGTTCGCGCCCTTGACGACCCGCACCTTGATCGGGGCCCCGCCCTGCTGGCGACGCAGCGCCGCCCAGTGCTGGAGCCGCTGCATGGCGCCGACGGCATCGGGCAGGTAGGCCTGCAGGACGATGCCGGCCTCCAGGTCGGGGAAGTCCTCGAGGACCCGGGTGAAGACGCTGATCGTCAGGTCGAGGTCGCGGTACTCCTCCATGTCCAGGTTGATGAAGGAGCGTGACCGGGCGGCCTCCTCGTACAGCGGGCGCAGCCGCTCGACGACGCGCTCGACGGTCTCGTCGAAGGCCCAGAGCGAGAGCTGGCTGACGACGGACGACACCTTGACCGACACGTAGTCGACGTCGTCGCGACGCAGCAGCTCCAGCGTGTTGTCACGTCGGCGCGTGGCCTCGCCCTCGCCGAGCACGGCCTCGCCGAGCAGGTTCAGGTTCAGCCGGTCGCCGCCACGGCGCAGCCGGGAGATCGTGCGACCGAGCTTCTGGGGTCGCGCGTCGGCGACCAGGTGGCCGACCATGCGGCGCAGGGTCCGGCGTGCCACGGACACGACGAGGCCCGGCAGGAGCACCGAGACGACCGCGCCGAGCCGCAGCAGGACGCGCTGGCTCCACGGCAGGAACCGGGGCACGTCCTGGGCCAGCAGGCGCAGGTTTCGCGCCGCGACCTTCGGGTCCTCCGGCCGGACCACGCGGTCGACGAAGCCGATCGTGAAGTCGAGTCCGTGCGGGTCCTTGAGCAGCCCGGCGAGCCGGGCCCCGGCGCGGTCGGAGCGACGGGCACGGGCGTGCTTCGAGCCGGTCCACGATCGGACGAGGTCGACGCTCTGGTCGGCGAGGGAGGGTTCGGTCATGGCAGGGGCAACGTTAGTCGTTGACCGGGTCCGCGACGAGGGGGATCGCCGGGCTGATCCGGCGGCTGAAGGCCCAGACCACGAGCGTGGCGAGCGCCGCGGCGACGAGCGGGACCAGGAACCCGGCCGACGCGCCCGCCCGGTCGACCACGGCACCCGACACCGCGGCCCCGGGCGCGACGCCCACCGCGAGGCCCGTGGTGGTCCACGTGAGCGCCTCGGTGAGCCGGCTCGGAGCGACGCAGGCCTCGACGAGCGCCGTCGCGGCGATGAGCGTCGGCGCCACCATGAACCCGGTCACGAAGATCGCCGCGGTGAGCAGCGGGATGCCGGCCACGAGGGTCAGCGGGATGAACGACGCCGTGAGGACCACCGACGTCCAGCGCAGCCGGGCGAGCGGGTCGGCGGCGGGACGTGCGCCGGCGATCGTGCCCGCGAGCAGGCTCCCGAAGGCCCACACCGCGAGCACCAGGCCCGACGCCCCGCGGTTGCCGGCCTCGTCGGTGAACGCGACGACGAGCACCTCGGTCGAGCCGAACAGCACCCCGAGGCCGACGGAGGCGACCACGAGCGGTGCGAGCCGGTCCCAGCCGAGCGGCTCGCGGGTGGCGCGCGTGTGCTGCCCGCGCGGCGGCGCGGTCCGACGCTGAAGGGCGAACGCCCAGGCGCCGAGGGTCGCCGCGGCGGCGGTGACGCCCAGCCCGGACCAGTCGGCCACGTGCAGGGTCAGGAAGGTGACGAGGACCGGGCCGACGACGAACACGACCTCGTCGAGCACGGCCTCCCACGCGAACGCGGTGCCCAGCAGCGACCGGTCGTCGCGCAGCACGTGGCTCCAGCGGGCCCGGACGAACGAGCTCGTCTGCGGCACGAACGCCCCGGCGAGCGCCGCGCAGGCGTGGGGGAGCGGGTTCGCCCATTCGTCGCGGACCGACAGCACGACGAGGGTCAGGCCGACCGCGACGCCGGCGCCGCCCACCCAGCAGAGCAGGGCCTGGCCGAGCTGGTCGGCGAGCCGTCCGTGGACCGGCGCGAAGACGGCCGCCGCGATGACGTAGGCGGCCGAGACGAGGCCCGCCTCGCCGTAGGAGCCGCCGTGGTCCGTGACGAGCAGGACGATGCCTAGGGCGGCCATCGACAGCGGCAGCCGGGACACCAGCGCACTCGCGGTGAAGGCCGGTGCGCCCGGCGTCGCGAGCAGCCGGCCGAACGTCGTGCGCACCGTCGTCCCTCCCTGGATCGGCCGGTGCGGCGGCCCGCGGTCGTCGGGTCCCGCCGCGTCCCGGCACCGGCAGGCTACACACTGCGCCGCGGCGCCCGCGTGGGACCATGGAGGCATGGATCCCGCACCCTTCGACGCCCTGCTCCTGGTCTCCTTCGGCGGCCCCGAGAAGCCGGAGGACGTCGTCCCCTTCCTCGAGAACGTGACCGCCGGCCGCGGCATCCCGCGCGAGCGTCTGGAGGAGGTCGGTGAGCACTACTTCCTCTTCGGCGGGCGCTCGCCGATCAACGACCTGAACCGTGACCTGCTCGACCGGCTGCGGGCCGAGCTGAAGGAGTCCGGCATCGACCTGCCCGTCTACTGGGGCAACCGGAACTGGGACCCGTACCTGCGCGACACGATGGAGCAGATGGTCGCCGACGGCGTACGGCGGGCGGCCTACGTGCTGACGAGTGCCTACTCCTCCTACTCGGGCTGCCGTCAGTACCGCGAGGACCTGGCGGGCGCCGTCGACGGGCTGGACCTGGAGCTGTCGCGCCTGCGCGTCTACTTCAACCACCCCGGCTTCGTGACGCCGTTCGTCGAGGCGACCGCCGCAGCGCTCGACGAGGCCCCCGCCGGCACCCGCGTCGTCTTCGTCACGCACTCGATCCCCGACGCCATGAACGACGCCAGCGGTGGCCCCGGTGTCGGGGCCTACCGGCGCCAGCACGAGGAGACCGCCCGGCTCGTGGTCGAGGGGGTCGAGGCGGCCGGCCGCACGGTCGACGCGCACGACCTCGTGTACTGCTCGCGGTCCGGGTCGCCGCACACGCCGTGGCTCGAGCCCGACGTCAACGACCACCTCGAGGCCCTCGCGAAGGACGGCGTCCCCGGCGCGGTGGTCGTGCCGATCGGCTTCGTCTCCGACCACATGGAGGTCGTGTACGACCTGGACACCGAGGCGAAGAAGACCGCCGAGGAGCTCGGACTCTGGTTCCGGCGCGTCGCCACGCCCGGCACTCACCCCGCGTACGTGACGATGATCCGTGACCTGCTGCTCGAGCGCGCCGCGATCGACCGGGGCGAGGACCCCGAGCGGACGGTCGTCGGACGCTGCGCGCCGAACCCCGAGGTCTGCGTGCCCGACTGCTGTCGGAACCTGCGGGCCGAGCTGCCCGCCGTCTCGTGACGACGGCGTCCGGCGAGGACCTGGCCCGGCTGGCCCGCGAGGTCGGACTGGAGGCGGCGGCGCTGGTCGCCGAGCGCCGCCCGTCCGGTCGCGTCGAGGTGTCGGCGACCAAGTCCAGCCCGACCGACGTCGTGACGGAGATCGACACCGCGAGCGAGGCGCTCGTGCGCGAACGGCTCCTGGGCGCGCGACCCGACGACGGGTTCCTCGGCGAGGAGGGTGACGCCGTCGACGGCACGTCGGGCGTGGAGTGGGTCGTCGACCCGATCGACGGCACCGTCAACTTCGTCTACGGGATCCCGGCCTACGCCGTCGCGATCGCCGCGCGCGTCGACGGCCTCGTGCAGGCCGCGTTCGTCGTCAACGTGGCGTCCGGCGAGCAGTGGGGAGCCGTCCGGGGTGCCGGCAGCTGGCGCTGGGAGGGTGACGAGCGCCGGCCGCTGCGCGCGCCCGAGCCGAGCGACGTGTCGCAGATGCTGGTCGGGACCGGCTTCCACTACACCCGCGCGCTGCGGGAGCGGCAGGTCGCGGCGATGTCCCGGCTCCTGCCCGAGGTCCGCGACATCCGCCGGATCGGGTCGGCGGCGCTCGACCTGTGCGCCCTGGCCGAGGGCCGCCTGGACGCGTTCGTCGAGCAGGGACTCAAGCCGTGGGACCTCGCCGCCGGCGGGCTCGTGGCGCAGGAGGCGGGGATCGTCCTGGAGGGACTGGGTACGGTCCCGGACGAGCGGCTCGTCGTGGCCGCGGCGGCCGGCGTGAGCGAGGAATTCTTCGGGCTCGTCCGCCGTTGTGGCTTCTGACGCGACACCCCGGAACGCGGGTGCCGAACATTTGGACAGGTGTGGAACAATCTCGCCGGTTGCTCGCACACGACGGAGGGGTACATGGCTACCGATTACGACGCGCCACGCAAGACGGACGAGGAGCAGTCCGAGGACAGCATCGAAGAGCTGAAGGCGCGCCGTCACGAGAAGAACTCGGGCAAGGTCGACGAGGACGAGGTCGAGGCGGCCGAGTCCTTCGAGCTGCCCGGCGCCGACCTCTCGCACGAGGAGCTCGCCGTCCAGGTGGTCCCGAAGAAGCAGGACGAGTTCACGTGCTCGTCGTGCTTCCTGGTCCACCACCGGTCGCAGCTCGCCGAGGAGAAGAAGGGGCAGCTGATCTGCCGCGACTGCGCGTTCTGAGCAGCCGCAGACCAGCCCCGAGTCCTGGACCGTGACGGTCCGCACCGGACCCGGTTCCGCAGCGCGGGACCGGGTTCTGTCGTTCCCGGCGGCCGGCGGCGGCGGTCGGGCAGCTCGGCGTCAGCGCCGACGACGGCGACGCGACCGCTTCGCCGGCTTCGTGGTGACCGCGTCGACGGGGGCCGGTGACCGGGTCCGGGTCCTTGAGGGACCGCATGCCCGGCGGCAGGTGGCCGGTCGATCGCACCCAGTACGCCGAGGCGTACCGGCGGACGAGGATCTTGACGACCTCGACGAGTCCGCCGCCGACGACGGCCCACGTGATCGCCTCACGGGGTCTCGACCTCGGGGTGACGACCGTTCGTAGGTGGCTTCTTGCCGGTAAGCACGCGCCAGACGAGCTGGGCGACCTCCTTGGCGAGCAGCGCGGCCGCGATGCTCGACGTGCGGTCCAGGAGCTTCCAGGCGCCCTTGCTGCCCCGGCTCGGCTTGCGGTCGCGGGGCGCGTCGGCGAGGGCCGGGGTGGCCGGCTGCCGCCGGGTCGCCGCCTTCGCGGCACGACGCTGCTTCCTACGCTTCGCCATCTCGGTTCGCCTCCTGGTCGGGCCGCGCGGCGGGGGTGCCGGCCAGGGCCGCGGCGAGCGCCTCGGGCCGGCGGCTCGAGACGAGCCAGTAGGGCGTGGGGTCGTGCGGGTCGCGGACCTCGACGACGACGCCGCGGTCGACGTACGGACGGGTCAGGAGCCACGCGCGGGCGTCCGAGGACGGTCCCATCCGCTCGCGGAGCTCGCGGGGTCCGAGGGCCTGCACCGCGCCGACGTGCTCGGCGTCGAGGCGGGCCCGGCCGACCCGGAAGCCGTCCGGCCCGGCCTCGACGAGCACCGACCCGTACGACCACACGGCCGCTCCCGCGACGAGCAGGCCGACGACCGCCGAGACGATCGCGAGGGTCGGCGTGGTCGCCACGAACATGATCCATCCGCACACGGCCGCGAACAGCAGCACGCCCACCCACCAGGAGGCGGGGGCGACGAGGCGTTCGCGGTGGCGCTGCACCGTCCCAGCCTGCCCCATGCGGGCCGCCGCCGCCTCGGTAGGGTCGCGGCCATGGTCCGGATCGCCCTGCACCGCCTCGATCCCGAGCTGCCGGTGCCGGCCTACGCCCGCGCCGGCGACGCCGGGGCCGACCTGCACGCCGCCGTCGACGTCCGGCTGGCGCCCGGCGAGCGCGTGCTCGTGCCGACGGGCATCGCGATCGCCCTGCCCGAGGGGTACGCCGCGTTCGTGCACCCGCGCTCGGGCCTCGCGCTGCGGCACGGACTCTCCGTGGTCAACACCCCGGGCACGATCGACGCCGGCTACCGGGGCGAGATCAAGGTGCTGCTCGTCAACCACGACCTGCACGAGCCGGTCGACCTGCCACGCGGCTCCCGGATCGCCCAGCTCGTGGTCCAGCGCGTGGAGCAGGCCGAGTTCGAGGTCGTCGACGCCCTGGAGGCCTCCGAGCGGGGGACCGGCGGGTACGGTTCCTCCGGGACGGCGGCCGACCGCTCCGCACCGACCACCGAGGGGGACTGATGGGACTGTTCAACCGCCGGGACGACCGGAAGGTCGACGACCCGGCCGACGACGTCGCCGACGAGACGACCGGCACGTCGACCGAGTCCGAGTCGGCGCCCGCGTCCTCCGCGCCGGCGTCCGGCCCCTGGGACCACGCCGACCGACCCGCGGGCGTCGACGACGACCCGGCCTACCTCGACCTCGGCTCGCTGCTCGTCAAGGGCCGCCCCGGCTTCGGTCTCCAGCTCCCGCAGGACGACGACTCCGGCACGATCGGCTCGGTCGTGCTCGTGACCGAGGAGTCCGCGCTCGAGCTGCGCGCCTTCGCCGCGAGCCGCAGCGGTGGGCTCTGGGACGAGGTGCGCCAGGACCTGCTCGAGGAGGTCTCCCGGCTCGAGGGCGAGGCCCAGGAGGTCGAGGGTCCGTTCGGCACCGAGCTGCGGGCCCGGGTCCCCGTCGAGCTGGAGAACGGCGAGGCCGGCTTCCAGCCCAGCCGCATGGTCGGCATCGAGGGCCCGCGCTGGTTCCTGCGCGCCACGTTCCTCGGCCAGGAGGCGCTCGAGCCCCAGGACGACTCGGTGCTCATGGGCGCGCTGCGTGACGTCGTCGTGCGCCGAGGTGACGAGCCGCGCGCCGTCCGGGAGCCCCTGCTGATCTCCGTCGGCGACGGCATCGAGCTCGTCGCGGTCGACGAGGACGACGCCGCGGCGGGTCCGGCCGACCCGGCCCGCGACTGAACCGTGCCGACCTACACTGGAGGCATGTCAGGACTGCTCGGACGCGCTCGCGCACGACGCCTCTCCGTCGAGGACGAGGAGGACGGCGAGCTGCAGCACGAGGCCGCCGAGGCCGGCTGCTCGCTCATCGCCGCCCAGCACGAGCGACGCAAGTGCTCGGTGCACGGCGTCGTCCGCTCGGTGACCGTCCGTCCGGCCGGTGACACCCAGGCGCTCGAGGTCGAGCTCTACGACGGCTCCGGCTCCGTGACGCTCGTGTGGCTCGGACGCTGCTCGATCCAGGGCGTCTCCCCGGGCCGCAAGCTGACCGCCGAGGGGCGCTTCGGCATCCGGGGCACCGACGAGCGGGTCGTCTACAACCCGCGCTACGAGCTCGACGCGTGAGCTGGCAGCCCGAGCCCGCGGGTCCCGGTGGTGGTGACGCCCGGCAGGACGCAATCGTCACGGTCGAGCAGGTCGTCCGTCGACGTCTTGCGGAGGCGCTGGGAGGTGGTCGAGGGGTCGCCGAGAGCGCAGTTCCGACGCTGGCCTTCACGGTGACCTGGCTGACGACCAAGGACATGAAGCTGTCGATCGGCCTCGGCATCGCGTTGACCGTTGTCCTTCTCCTGGTGCGACTCGTCCAGCGATCGAATCCGCAGTTCGTCCTCAACGCCCTCGTCGGGATCGGGTTCGGCGCTCTCTTCGCCTATGTCGCGTCGCGGTCCGGCGGCTCCGACGAGGACGTTGCCCGCGCGGTCTTCACGCCAGGTCTCATCGTGAACGCCGTGAGCGCGTTCTTCATGATCGTGTCCATCGCGACGCGGTGGCCCCTGGTCGGATTCCTGGTCGGCTCGATCGCCGACGATCCGACGGAGTGGCACCGGGATCCCGCCATCGTCAAGCTCAGCACCAAGCTCACCTGGGTCCTCGTTGCCCCGTGCATCCTGCGCCTGGCGGTCCAGCTCCCACTGTGGCTGGATCACCAGATCGCCCTGCTCGGTGTCACCAAGATCGGTCTGGGCTGGCCCCTCCAGCTTGCGACCTTCGCCGTCATGGCGTGGATGCTGACTCGCGACAAGACTCCGATCGATCCGGACGACACCGTCCTCTGAGGTCCCGTCGGGGGACGAAGGATTCTGCATTCCGCACGACCGTCCGTGTCAGATGCAGAATCCTTCGTGCTCCGTGCGGAATGCAGAATCCTTCGTCCACCCCGGCCGAGGCTCAGCGCTTCAGCTGCGGTCCTTGGGGGCGAGCAGGGCGCCCAGGTCGTCCTCGACGTCCTCGGGGACGACGAACAGCAGCTCGTCGCCGGCCTCGAGGCTGCGGTCGGGGTCGGGCGTCTGGATCGCGTTGTCGCGCAGGATCGCGACGAGCACGGCGTCGTGCGGCCACGGCACGTCCCGCACGCGCTGACCGACGAACGGCGAGTGGTCGGGCATCGTGAGCTCGACGAGGTTCGTGTTGCTCTGGCGGAACGTGAAGAGCCGCACGAGGTCGCCGACCGTGACGGCCTCCTCGACGAGCGCCGACATCAGGCGCGGGGTCGACACCGCGACGTCGACGCCCCACGACTCGCTGAAGAGCCACTCGTTGCTGGGGTGGTTGACGCGGCCCACGGTGCGCGGCACGGAGAACTCGGTCTTGGCCAGCAGCGACACGACGAGGTTGACCTTGTCGTCGCCCGTCGCGGCGATGACGACGTCGCACGTCTGCAGCTGCGCTTCCTCGAGCGACGACATCTCGCAGGCGTCGGCGAGCAGCCACTGCGCGTCCGGCACCATCTCGGAGCGGATGGACGCGGGGGACTTGTCGATGAGAAGGACCTGGTGGCCGTTCTGGGACAGCTCCAGGGCGACGGAGCGCCCCACGGCGCCGGCCCCGGCGATCGCGACGCGCATCAGTGCTCCTCGGGTCCGGACTCGAGCACCGACAGGACGCGGTCCGCGTCGTCGTGGCGCATGAAGATGCTCACCAGGTCGCCCTCCTGCAGGACGGTGTCGCCGGTCGCGATGGTGCCGGCGCCCAGGCGCGTCAGGTAGGCGACGCGCGCGCCGGCGGCGGTCTCGAGGTCGGCGATCCGGTGCCCGATCCAGGGGACCGGCGTGTAGACCGAGTCGAGCCGCAGCTGGCCGGACGGGTCGCGCCAGGCGGGCTCGGAGCCGGCGGGCAGCAGCCGGCGCAGCACCTGGTCGGCGGCCCAGGGGACCGTCGCGACCGTGGGGACGCCGAGCCGCTCGTAGACCTCGGCGCGGCCCGGGTCGTAGATGCGCGCCACGACGTTGCCGACACGGAACTGCTCGCGGGCGACGCGGGCGCTGATGATGTTCGAGTTGTCGCCGCTCGACACGGCGGCGAACGCGTCCGCCTGCTCGATGCCGGCCCGGCGCAGGACGTCGCGGTCGAAGCCCATGCCGGTCACCGTGATGCCGGTGAAGGCGGGGCCGAGCCGACGGAACGCGTCGGGGTTGGCGTCGATGACGGCCGTCTGGTGACCGCGGTCCTCGAGGCTGTGCGCGAGGGTCGAGCCGACGCGTCCGCACCCCATGATCACGATGTGCACGGTGCGACGCTACACCGCCGAGCGGTTGGTCGGACGGGTGACGGCTCCTGCGTCTACCATCGTCGCTCGTGGGTGTCGTCGAATCGGTCAAGCGTGCGGTCGTGGGCCGCAAGCTGCGCAGCAACCAGCTGGGGGAGACCCTGCTGCCGAAGCGCATCGCGCTGCCGGTGTTCGCGAGCGACGCCCTGTCGTCGGTCGCCTACGCCCCCGACGAGATCTTCCTGACCCTGTCCCTGGGCGGACTGTCGGCCTACACGTTCAACTGGAAGATCGGCATCGCGGTCGTCATCGTGATGCTCACGGTCGTCGCGTCCTACCGCCAGAACGTCCACGCCTACCCGAGTGGCGGCGGCGACTACGAGGTCGCCACGGTCAACCTCGGCCCCAAGGCCGGTGTCACGGTCGCGAGCGCGCTGCTCGTCGACTACGTGCTCACCGTCGCGGTGTCCATCTCGTCGGGCGTCCAGAACGCCACGTCCGCCCTGCCGTTCCTGAACGGGCACGAGGCCACGGCGGCCGCAGTCCTGGTCCTGCTGCTGACCGCGCTCAACCTGCGCGGCGCCAAGGAGTCGGGAACCGCGTTCGCGATCCCCACCTACCTCTTCATGGGCGCGATCCTGCTGATGGGGCTGTGGGGGTACGTCGAGTACTTCCTGGGGCACCTGCCGGTCGTCGACAGCGCCAAGTACGACATCGAGGGCGAGCCGCCGTACGACGCGTTCACCGGCTTCGCGATGGTCTTCCTGCTCGCACGGGCGTTCTCGTCGGGCTGCGCGGCCCTGACCGGTGTCGAGGCGATCAGCAACGGCGTGCCGGCGTTCCGCAAGCCCAAGAGCAAGAACGCGGCGACCACGCTGCTGCTGCTCGGCACGATCGCCATCACGATGCTCATGAGCATCATCGTGCTGGCCGACCTGATGAAGCTGCGCTACGTCGAGGACCCCTCGCAGCTGCGGCTCGACGGCAAGCCCGTCGAGGGCTACACGCAGGACACCGTCATCGGCCAGCTCGCCAAGGCGCTCTACCACGACGTCCCGCCGCTGTTCTACTTCACGATCGCCTGCACCGGCGTCATCCTCGTGCTCGCCGCCAACACGGCCTTCAACGGCTTCCCGGTGCTCGGCTCGATCCTGGCGCGCGACGGCTACCTGCCGCGCCAGCTCGACACGCGCGGCGACCGACTGGCGTTCAGCAACGGCATCATCCTGCTCGCCGTCGCCGCGATCGTCCTGATCTTCGCCTTCGACGCCGAGGTCACGAAGCTCATCCAGCTGTACATCGTGGGCGTCTTCGTGTCGTTCAACCTGAGCCAGCTCGGCATGATCCGGCACTGGACCCGGCACCTGAAGACCGAGAAGGACCCCGCGACCCGGCGACGGATGATGCGCTCGCGCGCCATCAACACGTTCGGCCTGGCGATGACCGCGACGGTGCTCGTGATCGTGCTGATCACCAAGTTCCTCGCGGGCGCCTGGATCGCGATCCTCGCGATGGTCGGCGTCTACCTGCTCATGAACGGCATCGCGCGGCACTACCGCCGGGTCTCCGAGGAGCTCGCGTTCGACGACACCGACGTCATGCTGCCGTCGCGGGTCCACGCCGTCGTCCTGGTCGGACGTCTGCACAAGCCGACCCTGCGCGCGCTCGCCTACGCCAAGGTCTCGCGGCCGAACACGCTCGAGGCGCTGTTCGTCGAGCGCGAGCCGGGCGAGTCCGAGCAGCTGCGCCGGGAGTGGGAGGAGCTGGAGATCCAGGTCCCGCTCAAGATCGTCGAGTCCCCGTACCGCGAGATCGTCCGGCCGGTCATGAAGTACGTGAAGTCGCGCCGCAAGGACAACCCGCGCGACATCGTCACCGTCTACATCCCGGAGTACGTCGTCGGCCGGTGGTGGGAGCAGCTGCTGCACAACCAGACGGCGCTGCGACTCAAGGGCCGGCTGCTGTTCGTGCCCGGCGTCATGGTCACGAGCGTGCCCTACCAGCTCAGCTCCGCCGGCCGCGCGAGGGCGCGGCTCGACCGCCCCGTGCCGGGCGACGTGCGCCGCGGCGTCCGCGGTCCGCGATGACGTCGGCGCCCGACGACCTGCCGGTCGTCGAGGTCGGACCGGTCGCGCACGGCGGCCACTGCGTCGCGCGGCTCGACGGCCAGGTGGTCTTCGTGCGCCACGCGCTGCCGGGCGAGACGGTGCGGGTGCGGGTCACGCAGCGCACGAAGCGGTTCCTGCGGGCCGACGTCGTCGAGGTGCTCGTGGCGTCGCCCGACCGGGTCGAGCCGCCGTGCCCGTGGGCCGGGACGTGCGGCGGCTGCGACTTCCAGCACGTCGACCCGGCTGCGCAGCGCCGGCTGCTCGGCGACGTGGTGCGGGAGCAGCTGCAGCGCCTCGCCGGTCTGGAGGTCGACGTCGAGGTCGAGGAGGTCGCGCCGCTGCTGGGCTGGCGCACCCGCACGACCTACGCCGTCGACCGTGACGGTCACGCCGGGCTGCGGCCGCACCGCTCGCACGACGTCCTGCCGATCGACCGTTGCCGCATCGCGCACCCCGCGCTCGCCGAGGTGCCGCAGCACCGCTGGGACGGCACGAGCGTCGAGGCGGTCGTGTCGTCGACGGGAGAGCGGCTGCTCGTCACCGACGCGCGCCGGCTGCCGGCCGACGTCGAGCGCGACGGGGTCGCGACCCTCGACGGGCGACGCCGAGAGGGACGGGCGCACGTCACGGAGCAGGTCCGCGACCACTCCTTCAGGGTCAGCGGATCGGGCTTCTGGCAGGTCCACCCCGCGGCGGCGGAGACGCTGGTCGACGCGGTGCTCGGCGCCGCGCTGGCGGAGCCGGGTCACCGGGTCGCCGACCTCTACGCCGGGGTCGGGCTGTTCACGGCGTTCCTCGCCGACGCGGTGGGGGAGTCCGGTGTCGTCGTGTCGGTCGAGGGTGACGCCGGCGGTCACCGCGACGCCCGGCGCAACCTGCACCACCGCTCCCAGGTCCGGCTGCTCCGAGCCCCGGTCGAGCGGGCGGCGGCCGACGGCTCGCTGGCCGATGCGCTGGGCGGGCGGCCCGACGTCGTGGTCCTCGACCCTCCGCGCAGCGGCGCCAAGGAGGCCGTCCCGGCCCTCGCCGCCCTCGGCGCCCCCCGGGTCGTCTACGTCGCCTGCGACCCCGCAGCCCTGGCACGCGACGTCGCGACCTTCGCCGAGCACGGCTACCGCCTCGACGACCTGCGCGCGTTCGCGCTGTTCCCAATGACGCACCACGTCGAGTGCGTCGCGGTGCTTGTGTCGGACTGACCCGGACGGCAGGGTGAGCCGCATGTACGCGGATCCGCAGGCCTGCCCCGACTGCCGCGGTTCGTTGCACGGTGAGCCGCGGTGCCCGCAGTGCGGGCTCGACCTGACCTCGCCGGCGGCGCAGACGTTGTGGGCCGCGCTGCAGTCGGCGGACGCGTGGCTCGTGCAGGCGCGGAGCGTGTCCGCGGTGCCGGGTGCGTCCGCTGCGCCGACCGCGCCACCTGCCCCCGCGGCGTCGTCTCCCGCGCCGGCCCCGACCGCGCCGCCGCCGGCCGGCGTGACCCACGGTCTGCCCGGCGCTCCGGCGCTGCCGCCCCGACCGACCGGAACCGGCTGGTCCGCCGGGGCGATCGTGCTCGCCCTGGGCGCCACCTGCCTGGTCGTCGCGGCGATCATCTTCGTCGGCGTCGCCTGGGGCTCGCTGGGGGTCGGGGGCCGCGCGCTCGTCCTGCTGGTGGTCACCGCGATCTTCGGTGGCGTCGCGTTCGAGACCACCCGCCGCGAGCTGCGGGCGTCCGCCGAGACGTTGTGGGCCGTGACGCTGGGCCTGCTCACCGTCGACTGGTTCGCTGCCGTCGGGCTCGGGCTGCTCGACCTCGACCGGCTGGACCCGGACTGGGCGGTCGCGATCTGGTCGCTCGGGCTGGGCGCCGCTGCGGTGGGTGTCGTCCTGCTCGGTCGGGCCCTCGGCACCCGCGAGCTGGTCGTCCCGTCCGTCGTGGCCGGGCTGCTCGTGTGGTCGTTCGCGCTCGCCGTCGGCTCCGTCGTGGCCCCCGACGGTCAGGTGGTGCCGGCCGTCGTCGTCAGCACGATCCTCCTCGTCCTGGCCGCGGCCGCGACGGGCGTCCTGCGCCTGCTGCGCGTCACCGTCGGCACGTGGATCGGTGTCGCCGCCGTCGCGGCGGCCGCCCTCGCGCTGGTCGTCTCCGCCGTCGTCGACGTCCTCGAGCATCCGTCGGTGGGCGAGCTGCTGCGCGGCCACGGGTACGGCCTGCTGTCCGTCGGCCTCGTCCTGGTCGGGATGGCCGTCGCGCTGCGGCGTCGCGCGGAGCTCGCGACGACCCTGGGGTCGTTCGGCGGGCTCGCGCTCCTGCTGCTGGTGGCCACCCCCGTGCAGGACGGGTTCCCCCACGGCGGTCTCGCGGTGCTGCTCGCCGCCGTGGTGGCCGGACTCCCGTGGTTCCTCGCGACGTCGGGTCCTCTGGTCCGCGCGGCCCGCGTCGTCGTGGGCGCGGCGGCCGGTGTGCTCGGCCTGCTGAGCCTGCCGTGGCTGGCGTCCGTGCTCGTGACGTCGGGACAGGTCGTGACCTCCGGCCCGGGGCTGGACTGGTCCGACCGGACGGGGCCCGACCGGATCGGCTACTGGCAGGGCTGGGTCGCTCTCGTGGTCGCCGTCGGCCTGTGCGCGGGCGTGGGCGCCGCGGCACGCTGGTCGGCCTGGCAACGTCTGCGCCCTCACGTGGTGCCGGTCGTCGCGTGGACCGTCGGGCTCGCCGTGGTCGCGGCCGTGTGCGCCCGGCCGCCCCGCCTCGTCGTCCTGGTGCTGGCGCTCGCCGTCGTCCCGGTCCTGCTGACCGCGGTGCTGCACCGGCGGGCCGGATGGCGGTGGAGCGCGCTCGCAGTGACCGCAGGCGTGCCGATCCTCGTCTCCGGCTCGAGCCGCGCACTGGTCGTGCTCGCCGCCGTCGTCGTGCTCACGTCGCTGGCGGTCGCGCTGCCGCGCGGCGGGGGTGCCCTCTGGCGCCGCACCGCCGCGGCGCTCGCGACCGGTTGGCTCGCCGTCGCCGTGCTGCCTGCGGCCGTCCTGCTCGACCTCGGCGCCCGACCCGTCGCCCTGACCGAGGCTGTCCTGACCGTCGTCGGCCTGGGGGTCGCCGCGCTGCTACGGGGCCGTGACCCGCGACTCGGCCTGGAGGTCGGCCTGCTCGTGCCGGCCGTCCTGGCCCTCGGCGCCGGCACCGTGTCGCTCGGCTGGCTCGCGCTGGTCCTGACCGTGCTCGGAGCGGGAGCCGTCGCGGTCGCCCTGCTCGTCGCCGACCGACGTCCGCTCGCCGTCGTGGGCAGCGCCGCCCTGGGTCTGGCCTACGTGCTGCGACTCGTCGCGAGCGACGTCCGGGTCGTCGAGGCGTACACCGTGCCGTTCGCCGTCGCGCTCGTCCTCGCGGGCCTGCTCGCGATGCGCCGTCGGGACGCCGGCAGCGTCGCCGTGCTGCCGGGTCTCCTGCTCGGCTGCCTGCCTTCGCTGACCGTCGCGATGGGTGCGCCGACGAGCCTGCGCGCGCTCCTGGTGGGGCTGGTCGGCGTCGTGCTGCTGGCCGGCGGGCTGGTGCTGCGCTGGCGCTGGCCGTTCCTCGTCGGGACGACCGTGCTCGCCGTCGTCGTGCTGCGCAACGTCGGGCCCGAGGCCTGGGCGCTGCCGCGATGGATCGTCATCGCCGTCGTCGGGCTCGCCCTGCTCGGCGTGGGCGTCACGTGGGACCACCGGGTGCGCGACGGTCGCGCCGCCCTGCGGTTCGTCGGAAGGATGAGGTGAGGGCCGTGGCCGAAGACGTGACCGAGCAGGCGCTGGAGCCGTCCGTCGGGAGGCTGCGTCGCACGGCGCTGCTGCAGGACGTGCTGCTGGCGTGCCTGGCGTTCACCGGGGGAGCGCTGTTCTACGCGTTCGTGCGGATCATCTCCGACGACACGCCGCGGCTGTGGACGATCGGCCTGTCCGACGAGCTCGTGCTGAGCGGCCTCGTCGCTGCCGAGCTGTTCGTGCTCTGGAACGACGGCCTGCGCCAGGGGCTGCGGGGCCACAGCATCGGCAAGCACCGCGTCGGGCTGCGGGTCGTGCGGCGTGACCGCGACGAGCCGATCGGCCCCGTCCGCGGCCTGCTGCGCGGCCTCGTCGTCGTCCTGGTGACCGACCTCGTCGTCGCGGCGGTCCCGATCGGCCTGCCGACGGTGCTGCGTCGTGCGACGCCCGAGTCGTGGCACGTCGGCGCCGCGGCCTACGTCGCGCTCCTCGTGCTCGTCCTGGTCGTGCTGCTGCCGTCACGCCGTGACCTCGCGGACCTGCTCACGGGGTCTCGCGTCGTGCGGGCCACGGGCGACGACGCGGTGACCGCCGAGCCGCGCCACCGCGCCCTCGTGCTGCTCGAGGGCACAGGCGTCCTCGGCGTCGTCGTGCTCGCGATCGTCTACGTCGCCTACTACGGCACCTTGTTCGGACACGTCCCGCCGCTGTGGTGAGCAATTCGTCTCGACATCGTGTATCTTGATGTCAAGAGATAAATGACGGTGCACGACCCGCCGGGCGACCATCGGTAAGGCTGCCCTGACGTGGCGGGACCATCCGGCGATGGGCAGGATGGGCACGACTGCGAAGGAGATCACGATGGCCGTGGACAGCTTCAACGCGAAGGACACCCTCCAGGTGGGTGACTCCTCGTACACGTACTACCGGCTGGACGCCGTGAGCGGCGACGGACTCGACGTCGCCAGCCTCCCGTTCAGCCTCAAGGTGCTCCTCGAGGCGCTGCTGCGCACCGAGGACGGCGCCGACATCACCGCCGACGACATCAAGGCGCTGGCCGGCTGGGACGCCTCGGCGGACCCCAGCAAGGAGATCCAGTTCACGCCGGCGCGCGTCATCATGCAGGACTTCACCGGCGTCCCGTGCGTCGTCGACCTCGCCACGATGCGTGAGGCGATGGCCGACCTCGGGGGCGACCCGACCAAGATCAACCCGCTCGCGCCGGCCGAGATGGTCATCGACCACTCCGTCATCGCCGACGTCTTCGGCACGCCCGAGGCGTTCGAGCGCAACGTCGAGATCGAGTACGAGCGCAACGGTGAGCGCTACAAGTTCCTGCGCTGGGGCCAGGGCGCGTTCGACGACTTCAAGGTCGTCCCGCCGGGCACCGGCATCGTGCACCAGGTCAACATCGAGCACCTCGCGCGCGTCGTGTTCGACAAGGACGGCACGGTCTACCCCGACTCCTGCGTCGGCACCGACTCGCACACCACGATGGTCAACGGCCTCGGCGTCGTCGGCTGGGGCGTGGGCGGCATCGAGGCCGAGGCCGCGATGCTCGGCCAGCCGATCAGCATGCTCATCCCGCGCGTCGTCGGCTTCAAGCTGCACGGCGAGCTGCCCGAGGGCGCCACGGCGACCGACCTCGTCCTCACGATCACCGAGATGCTGCGCGAGCACGGCGTCGTCGGCAAGTTCGTCGAGTTCTACGGCTCGGGCGTCGGTGCGGTGCCGCTGGCCAACCGCGCCACGATCGGCAACATGAGCCCCGAGTACGGCTCGACCATCGCGGTCTTCCCGTTCGACGGCGAGACCACCAAGTACCTCGAGCTGACCGGCCGCAGCGCCGACCAGATCGCCCTCGTCGAGGCGTACGCCAAGGCGCAGGGCCTGTGGCACGACCCGGACCACGAGCCGCGCTACTCCGAGTACCTCGAGCTCGACCTGTCGACGGTCGTCCCGTCGATCGCCGGCCCGAAGCGCCCGCAGGACCGCGTGTCGCTGTCCGACGCCAAGGGCTCGTTCCGCACCGCGCTCGCCGACTACGCGACGCAGGAGGTCAACGGCTACGACGAGGCCGTCGACGAGTCGTTCCCGGCCTCCGACGCGCCGAGCAGCTCCGACGACGGCACGAACGGCGACAAGCCGCACGCCCCGGCCGCCGCAGGCGCGGGCCGCGCGAGCAACCCGCAGCACGTCACGCTCGAGGACGGCACCGAGTTCGACCTCGACCACGGTGCCGTCACGATCGCGGCCATCACGTCGTGCACCAACACGTCGAACCCGTCGGTCATGATCGGCGCGGCGCTGCTGGCCAAGAAGGCCGTCGAGAAGGGCCTGCAGCGCAAGCCGTGGGTCAAGACGACGCTGGCGCCCGGCTCCAAGGTCGTCACCGACTACTACGAGAAGTCCGGCCTGACGCCGTACCTCGACAAGCTCGGCTTCAACCTCGTCGGCTACGGCTGCACGACCTGCATCGGCAACTCCGGCCCGCTCATCCCCGAGGTCAGCGCGGCCGTCAACGAGGGCGACCTCGCCGTCGTCTCGGTGCTGTCGGGCAACCGCAACTTCGAGGGCCGGATCAACCCGGACATCAAGATGAACTACCTGGCGTCCCCGCCGCTCGTCATCGCGTACGCGCTGGCCGGCTCGATGGACGTCGACCTGTTCAACGACCCGCTGGGCCAGGACGCCGACGGCAACGACGTCTACATGAAGGACATCTGGCCGTCGCCGGCAGAGGTCGAGGAGGTCATCGCCTCGTCGATCGACGCCGCGACGTTCAGCAAGGAGTATGCCGACGTGTTCGCCGGCGACGAGCGCTGGCAGAACCTGCCGACCCCCGAGGGCGACACGTTCGCGTGGGACGAGGACTCGACCTACGTCCGCAAGGCGCCGTACTTCGACGGCATGAAGACCGAGCCGGACCCGGTCACCGACATCGAGGGCGCGCGCGTCCTGCTCAAGCTGGGCGACTCGGTCACGACCGATCACATCAGCCCGGCCGGTGCGATCAAGAAGGACAGCCCCGCGGGCAAGTACCTGATGGAGCACGGCGTCGAGCCGCGCGACTTCAACTCGCTGGGGTCGCGTCGCGGCAACCACGAGGTCATGATCCGCGGCACGTTCGCCAACATCCGCCTGCGCAACCAGATCGCGCCGGGCACCGAGGGCGGCTTCACCCGCGACTTCAGCACCGACGGCGAGGTCACGACCGTCTTCGACGCGGCGCAGAACTACGCCGAGGCCGGCACGCCCCTCGTCGTCCTGGCGGGCAAGGAGTACGGCTCCGGCTCGTCGCGCGACTGGGCCGCCAAGGGCACGGCGCTGCTGGGCGTCAAGGTCGTCATCGCCGAGTCGTACGAGCGGATCCACCGCTCGAACCTCATCGGCATGGGCGTCCTGCCGCTGCAGTTCCCCGAGGGCGAGAACGCCGAGTCGCTGGGCCTGACGGGCGAGGAGACCTTCTCGGTCACCGGCGTCACGGAGCTCAACGACGGCACCACGCCGCGCACGGTCAAGGTGAAGGCCGGCGACGTCGAGTTCGACGCCGTCGTCCGCATCGACACCCCCGGCGAGGCGAACTACTACCGCAACGGCGGCATCATGCCGTACGTGCTGCGCTCGCTGCTCTGACCTGAGCGACGCCGCGGGGCCCCGGACCACCCGGTCCGGGGCCCCTCGGCGTCCCGTCACCGGCTCGCGTCCCCGCTGGCAGTGACGTTTCGACCACGACACCCCGGCGTGTCGCGTCAGAACGTCACGCCCAGCGCGGCCGCTACGGTCTGGTCAGGCGTGGCTCGGTTCCGCAGCAGCGCAGCGCGACACGGCTTCTCGGGTCAGACCCAGTCCGAGGCCAGCAACCGGTCGATCAAGGCGGTGTACTGCCGCCGGTCGAAGCGGAGGGTTCGGACCGGTACGTCGGAGCTCGCGAACGGCTCGTAGGTCACCTGGCACCCGATGTCCCGCCAGTCGACATGGTCGGGGTGCAGCACGACCTCCGTGCTGAGCGCGCCGCAGTCCAGGTCCCGGCAGGGGCACTCCACCAGCACGACGCGGCCGTCCTCGAAGGCAGGCCCCGAGGGCGCGAAGGGAATCCCTCGGCGACCTAGCAGTCGGTCGAGCAGGCTGCGGTCGAACCTGGGTACCAGGGTCGGGAGGTCCGCCCGGTCGCCGCGTAGCCGCTCGAGCGCCTCCGTTCGGGCGCTCACGGGCACGTCGCGACGAAGGTGCGGGACGTCGGTGTCGCCGATCCCGAGGTTCCTCAGGACGGCGCGAAGGGGCGCGCCGTCGACGGTCCACTCGAGAGCCTCTACCTTCGAGTCGGGTCCGCTCGGGGAGACGCCGATGGCGGACAGATCGACCATCATCAGACGGACTCCGAGTCGATTCACGACGGTCGAGGCGTCGCGGTCCTCATCAGGTCGCACGGTCGTTGCCGTTGCGCAGACGAGCGGTGCTTCGAGACCTACGAGGTTGCGTGCCGATCAGGACCAGTCCTGCCACGAAGCATGCGATGCCGAGAACCAGCCCTCCCCACAGCAGCAGCTGCTCCGCGGTACCGGGAGCACCGCCGGTGGCGTCCGCGCGGTAGCCGGCGAGGACGAGTCCCGCGGCGGCCCAGAGACCGGCCCCGATCCCGAACCCGGCGAGCGCGGAGGGGATGGCGAGGCTGTCTCGGCGCTCGACCAGGTCGGCGCGCTCCGGCCGATTTCGTAGGGGCATGCAGATCCCGCCTCTCCTCGTCGTCGCTGGTCTGAACCATAGTCGGGCCGCGAGGCGACTTCGAGCCCTCTTCTCGGCCCGGCGCTGACTGCCACCGGAACCACCTCGCCGACCACGCCATGCGCTCCTCTCTCCGGTCGGCCTGCGGCTAGCATGCGCGACATGAGACCAGCACCGGCGCACGCCGCCATGCTCAGGCGCACGGCCGTCTGGATTCTCATGACCGCGATCGTCACGCTGCTCGTGTTCTCGAGCACCGGATTAGGCGCGCGCGAGCTCGCGCTGGTGGGTGCACTTCTCCTCGTCTCGGGAGCCTGCTTCGCGCTCGCCCACCGCGCAAGGTCCGGCAACGTCACCTACGACGGCTCCTTCGGTCCCCTCGATCAGGACGGCGCATGGCCGGGTGAGGGGCGGGGCGACCTGTCACGTCTGTGACGCGCCGGCTCAGGTCAAGGTCCGCGCGAGACCGGAGTCCGAGCTCGGGTCCGCCGTGTACCTGTGCGCCACCGACCTGCAGCTCGTCTGGGGTGCGGACTTCGGGGGTCTCGAGGCCCGGGTCGGGGACCGCTATGACACGACCCCTCGCTTCGTCCGGTCTCTCGTCGCGGCCGTCGACCGGCCGGCGCGGTAGACGACGCGAACCATGGGACAGGCCTTTGCCACGCCCGGGTACGACCGGCCCTGCGCTCGGGGGAAGCCCGCCCCATGGCCTCGCTGATCTGGATCGCGCTGGCACTCCTCGCCTGGCCCCTGATCGAACGAGACGTTCGGACGAATCGAGTCAGTGCCCCGGACTTCGCGCGGAAGCAGGTGCGGCTCCTGCTCGTCGGTTCATGGGTGCTCGTCCTCGTGTCAGCTTCGGCAGTGGTGACGCTCTGGCTCAGCGGATCGCCCGATGGGGCGGTGCTCGCCGTGCTGTTGACGGCCGGCTCGGTGGCGATGGCGTTCCGGATGCGTTCCCTCAGGAAGCAGATCGGGTAGCGGTGTCGGCCGCAAACCCACATCTCGTGAGGCGCACCGGCCGTGTGCTCGCTGCCCACGTGCGGGCGCTGACTGCTGAGTTGCTCGCGCGGGCCCGATCACGCCGTGACGCGCTCCGAGGAGCGAGGGCTCACGCGGACCAGCGAACCGGCAACCACGAAGATGGTCATGAGCAGGAGGATCGCGGCTCCGGCACCGATGTCTGCGCCGCTGGAATCCACGAACGCCAGGGCGGCAGTGAGCGCAAGACCCGACAAGCCAGCCGCGAGGGCGAGCGCGGCAGGAGACCGCGAGGCGGCCCGATCGGTCATCAGCAACCACCCGCATGCGGTCGCGACACCGGCCATTCCGACCAGGAGCAGAGCAGACCCAGCCTGCTCCACGACGGCGCCACCTCGAGGCTCGCCGTGACGAATCGAACGACGACGCCGACGAGGAAGACGATCAGGAAGCCCTGCACCGGAAACCTTTTCAGCGTGGACATCTCAAATCGATGCTGTGGAAGGTCCCAGGAAGGGGATCCGCCAAGTCTCACTCACGACGACTCGTCCCGAGAGGGATTCGTCGAATGCTGCGGAACGACAGGTCATCCGACGGAACGGTGCCCTTCTGCCACCCTCACGGGTGGTCCTGCGGCTCGTCGCGCCGAGGCTCACGACTCGGCGTACCGAAGAAGTGCCGGATCACGATGAAGGTCGCCGCGCAGACGAGGGCGATGGTGAAGGTTGACGACTCGATCTGTTGTGTCAGGACGGCATAGATGAGCAGCGCATCAGCAACGACGATGACGATGATCACCCAGCGCGGCCACTCGCGAGGGCTCATGACCTGATCAGCGCTCCTTGCGTCGTACCTTTCGCGCAAGACTGGCACGAAGGACGGAGGTCGTCTCGCGGACGAGCTGCGAGCAGCAGCCTGGCGACGCCCGTGCGTCGAGTCCAGCCCGGGTCTCGATCGTCGTCGTGACGCCCACCCGGGCGGTCCGGTCGTGTCCGACTCGGCTCGTCGCCGTTGGTGTTCGGCCGGTCGATCCGTGGAGGTCGGGCACCGTTCACCCGTGGCCGCTGGTCTGGGCGCATGCCCACTCGCAGAGACATCATCCGGACCGGGGCCGTCGTCGGCGCCGCGGCCGGGACCACCGCCCTCTCACCGCTGTCCGCCGCGAGCGCCTCGGGGGCGCCCGCGTCGGACCGACGCCCGCACGCCGAGACGCTGTCGCGCGACCCGTTCACCCTCGGCGTCGCGTCGGGTGACCCCTGGCCCGACGGTTTCGTCCTCTGGACCCGGCTCGCGGTCGACCCGATCGCGCCGGACGGACTCGGCGGGATGCCGGGCCGCCGGGTCGCCGTGCAGTGGCAGGTCGCGACCGACGAGTCGTTCCGGACCGTGGTCGCCCGCGGCGTCGTCGATGCGCGCCCGGAGGCGGCGCACAGCGTCCACGTCGAGGTCGAAGACCTGCGGCCCGCGCGGGAGTACTGGTACCGCTTCCGGGCGGCCGGCTACGTCTCCCGGGCCGGGCGGGCGCTCACCGCGCCGTCCGAGGGCTCGCTCCCGCGCGGCCTGCACCTCGCGTTCGCGTCGTGCGCCCAGTACGAGCACGGCTACTTCTCGGGCTACCGCGCGATCGCGGAGGAACGGCCCGACGTCGTGCTGCACCTCGGCGACTACCAGTACGAGTACAAGGCCAACGACTACGTGGCGCCCGGCGGCAACGTGCGCAACCACGAGGGCCCGGAGACGGTCGACCTCGCGTCGTACCGGCAGCGCCACGCGCAGTACAAGGCCGACCAGGACCTCCAGGCGGCCCACGCGGCGGCGCCGTGGATCGTGACGTTCGACGACCACGAGGTCGACAACAACTGGGCCGACGACGTGCCGGAGAACGTCGACGAGACCCCGGGCTTCATGGCGCGGCGTGCCGCGGCGTTCCAGGCGTACTACGAGAACATGCCGCTGCGGCGCAGCTCGCTGCCGCGGGCCGGGCACATCCAGGTCTTCCGACGCGTGCGCTGGGGTCGGCTCGCGACGTTCCACGTGCTCGACACCCGGCAGTTCCGCGACGACCAGGGCTGCGGCGACGGGTACCAGACCGACTGCCCCGCAGCCGTCGACCCGAGGCGCTCGATCACCGGCGGGCGGCAGGAGCGCTGGCTGCTCGACGGCTTCCGCCGCTCCGACGCGCGCTGGGACCTCCTGGCGCAGCAGGTGTTCTTCGCCCAGCGCGACAGCGACGCCGGCCCGCTCAAGACCGTGTCGATGGACGCGTGGGACGGCTACCAGGCGTCACGGCAGCGGATCACCCAGGGCTGGCTCGACGCCAAGGTCCGCAACCCCGTCGTCCTGACCGGCGACGTCCACGCGCACTGGGCGAGCGAGCTCAAGCTCGACTACGACGACCCGACCACGCGCTCGGTCGGCACCGAGCTCGTGTGCTCGTCGATCACGTCGGGCGGCAACGGCAAGGACGCGCCGGCGACGTCGCACCCGTGGCTGCAGTGGAACCCGCACCTGAAGTTCCAGAACAACCTGCGCGGCTACGTGAGCGCGCGGCTGTCGGCGGACGAGCTCGCGGCGGACTTCCGGTGCGTGCGCCAGGTGCGGACGCCGGGGGAGAAGGCGTTCACCCGTGCCCGGTTCGTGGTCGAGGACCGCGACCCGTCCCTCAACCTCGTGAGCGAGCAGGCGCCGCCGTCGACCCTGCGTGCGCCGCAGCGGTCCGACGCCGAGGCCACGCGCGAGACGATCCGCTGGGAGACCGCGCGCCCCTGAGCGGTCGGTTCGGCCTCGTCGCGCCGCCTGGGCGGTGGATCCTCAACCTCATGGACGCGCATGGTGTTGAGGATCCACCGCTTCACGCGGCGGCGTCGTCGAAAGGTTGAGGATCCACCGCCCACCCAGGGGCTCAGAGCTTGCGGGTCTGGTCCTTGACGGCCTTCTGGGCCTTGTCGACCTTGTCGGCGTACTTGCCCTGGGTCTTCTGGTCGACGACGTCGCCGGCCTTGTCGACGACCTTCTCGATCGTGCCGGAGTTCTTGCGGGCGATGCGCTTGGCCTTGTCGAGGAATCCCATGGCTCGAGCCTCTCTCGTGGGGTGTCGTGCCGCCAGGATGCCAGGTGCGGACCAGCGCGCACGACGCGTCGACGCCGTGCCCGCGTCCTAGGCTGACGGCGTGACGATCCACGACGAGCACCCGTTCCTGCCGTCCGAGGGCGACCGGGACCCGCTGCGGCGGCTGCGCGGCAGGATGCCCGCGCCGGTGAGCGTCTGGACGACGGGCACGGGCCGCGGCCGGGCGGGGCTGACCGTCTCGTCGTTCGTCGTCGCGGACGGCGACCCGGCCGTCGTGCTCGGCCTCGTCGACCAGGAGGCCGACTTCTGGGACGCCGGACCGGAGCGCTTCGTCGTGAACCTGCTCGGCTCGGACCACGCCTGGCTGGCCGAGGTGTTCGCGGGCCAGGCGCCGGCTCCCGGAGGTCCGTTCACGGCGGGGTCCTGGCGCGACACGGACTGGGGCCCGGTCCTGGACGACGCGGTCGGGTGGCTCGGCGTCCGGCGCCTGGACGGACCGCCCCGCACGGCGGGCTGGAGCCTGCTCGTCGAGGGCGTCGTCGAGCACGTCGAGCTCGCCGACGGCGCCGTCCTGACCCACCGTCGGGGGCGTTACGAGGCCGGGTGACGCGCCCGGTCGGCTCACGGGACCTTCGTTAGACTGGCGCAATGGTCGTTCTCGAGACAGTCCACGGACCCGCTGACCTGCGGCGTCTCGGCGACGACGACCTCCTGACCCTCGCCACCGAGATCCGCGAGCTGCTGCTCAGCTCGGTCGCCGCGCACGGTGGCCACCTCGGCCCGAACCTCGGCGTCGTCGAGCTCTCGATCGCGCTGCACCGGGTCTTCGACTCGCCGCGCGACCGGATCGTCTGGGACACCGGCCACCAGGCCTACGTCCACAAGATGCTGACCGGCCGCGCCGCCGACTTCACCCGGCTGCGGCAGGAGGGTGGTCTGTCCGGCTACCCGAGCCGCGCCGAGTCCGAGCACGACTGGGTCGAGAACTCGCACGCCTCGACGAGCCTGTCCTACGCCGACGGCATGGCGCGGGCCAACCAGGTGCTCGGCAAGGACGACCACGTCGTCGCCGTCATCGGCGACGGTGCCCTCACGGGCGGCATGGCCTGGGAGGCCCTCAACAACATCGCGGCCGACCGCGACCGACGTCTGGTCGTCGTCATGAACGACAACGGTCGCTCGTACAAGCCGACGGTCGGCGGTCTGGCCAACCGGCTGACCGAGATCCGCACCAACCCGCGCTACGAGCCTGCCCTGGAGGCCATCCGCGAGCGGCTCAACCGGGGCCGCGGGGTCGGCCCCGCCGCCTACGACGCGCTGCACGCGATCAAGAAGGGCCTCAAGGACGCCCTCGCCCCGCAGGGCATGTTCGAGGACCTCGGCCTCAAGTACGTCGGCCCGATCGACGGCCACGACCGCGAGGCGCTCGAGCTCGCCCTCACCCACGCCCAGCGCTTCGAGGGCCCGGTGCTCGTGCACGTGCTGACCACCAAGGGCCAGGGCTACGACATCGCCGTGGCCAACGAGGCCGACCAGATGCACCAGGCCCCGCCGTTCGACCTCGAGACGGGCGACGCGACGAGCACGGCTCCGGCCGGCTGGACGTCGGTGTTCCGCGACGAGGTCGTGCGGATCGCCGACGAGCGCCCTGACGTCGTCGGCATCACCGCCGCGATGCTCCACCCGGTGGGGCTGGACGCGATGGCGGACAAGTTCCCGGACCGGGTCTTCGACGTCGGCATCGCCGAGCAGCACGCCGTCACGAGCGCGGCCGGCATGGCGATGGCCGGGCTGCACCCCGTGGTCGCCGTCTACGCGACGTTCCTGAACCGCGCCTTCGACCAGGTGCTGCTCGACGTCGCCCTGCACCGCTGCGGCGTCACGTTCGTGCTCGACCGTGCCGGGGTGACGGGCGACGACGGGCCCAGCCACAACGGCATGTGGGACATGTCGATCCTGCAGGTCGTGCCCGGCCTGCGCCTGGCCGCGCCGCGCGACGGCGCCCAGCTGCGCGAGCAGCTGCGCGAGGCCGTCGCCGTCGACGACGCCCCCACCGTCGTCCGGTTCGCCAAGGGCGCCGTCCCCGCCGACGTGCCGGCGCTGGAGCGGGTCGACGGGCTCGACGTCCTGCGCCGCGACGACGCGAGCGACGTGCTCGTCGTCGCGGTCGGCTCGATGGCCGCGACCGCGCTCGGTGCGGCCGAGAAGATCGCCGCGCAGGGCCACGGCGTCACGGTCGTCGACCCGCGCTGGGTCAAGCCCGTCCCCGAGGCCCTGCTCGACCTCGCCGACGGCCACCGCCTCGTCGTCACCGTCGAGGACAACGGCCGCATCGGCGGTGTCGGCGCGGCGTTCGTCCAGGCGCTGCGCGACCGCGGCAACGACGTCCCGGTGCGGGTCCACGGCATCGCGCAGGAGTTCCTCGACCACGCCAAGCGCGACGTCATCCTCGACCGCATCGGCCTGACCCCGGACGCGATCGCGCAGGACGCGCTCGGCCGCCTGGCCGGGAATACCTCGACGACCTGAGGCGCTGATCCGGACGTGTGGCCTCGACGTGACCGTGACGAACCCGTGACCGACGACTCCCCGTCGGGCGACGGGCTGGTGCTCATCCACGCCCTCGACGGCTTCCTGACCGCCGGCGGGGCGTCCCGCCTGGCCGCGGACGCGCTGCTGTCCGGGCAGGGCACGGTGCTGCACTCGTTCGACGTCGACTCGCTGTACGACTACCGCGCGCGGCGTCCGCTGCTGACGTTCCGCGAGGACCACTACCAGGACTACGAGGCGCCGACGCTCGACGTCGTGCTGGAGCGCGACGCTGCCGGGCAGTCCTACCTCGTCCTCGCCGGGCCGGAGCCGGACTTCCGCTGGGAGGCGTTCGTCCGCGAGGTCATCGAGGTCGTCGAGGACCTCGACGTCTCGCTCACCCTCGGTCTGGGCGCCGTGCCGATGGGGGTGCCCCACACCCGTCCGCCCATGATCACGGCCCACGGCACCGCGCCGGAGCTCGTCGACCGCACGAACCTGTGGTCGGCCGAGGCGCGGGTGCCGTCGTCGGCCCAGTCGCTGCTGGAGTACCGGATGGGCCAGCGCGGTCTGGACGCCGCGGGCTACGTCGTGCACGTCCCGCACTACCTCGCCCAGGTCGACTACCCGCCGGCGGCCGTGGCGCTGCTGGAGGCGGTCCAGGACCGCCTGGGTCTGGTCCTCGACCTCGACGACCTGCGTGCGGCCCAGGGGCCGGCCCTCGCCGACATCGAGGAGCAGATCGCGGCGCAGGGCGGCCAGGAGGTGCTCAGCGGCCTCGAGCAGCAGTACGACTCCTTCGAGCGCGGCGCCGCGCAGTCGCTGCTGGCCGAGGAGAACGCGATCCCGTCCGGCGAGGAGCTCGCCGACCAGTTCGAGCAGTTCCTCGCCCGCGAGCGCAAGAAGGACCAGGACTGACCCACCGGTCGTCCCGCCCTGGACCGTGAGCTCGTCGAAGGGTCGAGGGTCGTACGCGACCGGCGTGTGAGGGCCGTCGCATCGCTAGGATCGGCGCGTGCCTGCGTCTCTCTCCGAAGTCCTCGGCCTGCTCGACCTCGAACAGCTCGAGGTCGGTCTGTTCCGCGGCTCCCAGCCCGTCAGCTCCAGCCTCAAGCGGGTCTTCGGCGGCCAGGTGGCCGCGCAGGCCGTCATGGCCGCGCAGCTCACGGTGCCCGAGGACCGGCACGTCCACTCGCTGCACGCCTACTTCATCCTCGGCGGCGACCCGAGCATCCCGATCGTCTACGACGTCGAGGACGTCCGTGACGGCGGCTCCTTCACGACGCGGCGCGTCGCGGCCCGCCAGCACGGCGAGATCATCTTCTACATGACGGCCTCGTTCCAGCGCGCCGAGGGCGGCTGGGACCACCAGGACGCCATGCCGGACGTCCCGTCGCCGGAGGACTCGGTGCCCCTCGCCGACGTCATCGCCCTGCGCGGCCCGGAGTACCTGGAGGACTGGAAGAAGGAGTGGTCGTCCTTCGACCTGCGCTACGTCGGCGACACCCGGGCCGAGGACGACCCGACGCGGGCGACCGTCCCCGCGGTGCAGCGCCTGTGGTTCCGCGCCGACGGCACGCTGCCGGACTCGCGGATCCTGCACAACGCGGCGTTCACCTACATCAGCGACTTCAGCCTGCTGGGCGTCTCGCTGCTGCCGCACGACACGTTCATCGGCTCGCCCGAGGTCATGCCGGCGTCCCTCGACCACGTCATCTGGTTCCACCGGCCCATCCAGGCCGACGAGTGGCTGCTCTACGACCAGACGTCGCCGTCCGCCTCCGGGGCCCGCGGGCTGAGCACCGCCCGGGTGTTCGCCCAGGACGGCACGCTCGTCGCCACCGTGGCCCAGGAGGGACTCATCCGGCGGGTCGCGACGCCGCACGACCCGCCGCGCATCGGCTGAGCGCGGCCGTCGCTCAGGGGGTCCCGAACGACAGGCTGGACGGGTACGTCGGGCCGGTGTGGACCTTCATGACCGTCAGGACGCCGAGCAGGTCCGGCAGCGTGGGCAGCAGGTGCGGAATGTCGAACGCCTGCACCGACACGCGCAGCTTGTGGCCCTTCGCGATCCGGGCGCGGGTCGGGAACACCTCGACGTCGACCGGTGCGACCTGGCCCGCCGCGAGCGGCTTCTTCGCCGCCTGCGTGAACGGGTGGTACGGCTGGACGAGGGTCCTGCCGACGTACCGGGACCGCTTCGTGTCCAGCGCGCGGTGGGAGATGACCTGCCAGCCGCCGGTGAGGCGCGAGACGGTGCCGTCGGGCGCGACGTCCGACACCGTGACCGAGAGCATCCCGTCACCGCTCGTGCTGGACGTGTAGAGGCGCGCGTCGAGCGGCCCGCTGATGACGACGTCCTTGGTCAGGGCGGACGTCTCGAAGACCGGTCCGAGCGTGTCGTTGAACGCGTTGTTCGTGAAGCAGGGCACGTTCGGCAGCGCCTGGTTGAGGATGCCCGCGGTCCACTGGTTGGCCGAGCGCGTGCACAGGCCCTGGACGGGGATCGGCGGGACGGTCGACTCGCCGGCCTTCGCGGTGCCGGTCGTCAGGCCGCCGACGCTGCCGCCCGCGGCGGCGGTGCCGGAGAGCTTGAACGTCTGCGGCTTCAGGGTCGACGGCATCCACTGCGTGCCCCGCACCCAGCGGCCCGAGCCCTGCTCGTAGGTCGACAGCGACGCGATGGCGTCGAGCTGCTGGTTCGGCAGGCCCTTGACGTAGTGGTCGAACCAGCGCAGCTGCAGCTCGCTCAACGTGCCGTAGCCCGCCTTCTCCAGACCCTTGCCGCTCGAGCCCTGGAGGTGGTCCCACGGGCCGACGATCATCTTCGCCGGGACACCGCGACGCTGCAGGTTCTCGTAGACGAGCGGCGTGCCGCGCTGGAAGAGGTCGTACTGGCCGGCCACCAGGAAGGTCGGGACCGTGATCCGCGAGGCGACGTTGATGGGGGAGCGCTGCGTGTAGAACGGGCCGTCGTAGGCCGGCTCCTGGCCGCCGAACGCGCTGAGCAGGAGGTTGGTGCTGAACGTCCCGTTGCCGAGCAGGTGCGAGACGAGGGTGCCGAGGCCGCCGGCGGGGTCGGTCGCCGTGAACGCCGGCGGGATGAGCGCGGTTCCGTTGACGAGGCCGATCCACAGCGGGATGAACCCGGCGTCCAGCTGGCCGCCGGAGGCGACGACGTCGCGGTACACGTCGGCCGCCGGGACCTGCGGGAAGATCGCCTTGAGGCCGTCGGGGCGGGCGGCCGCGGCGAACAGCTGCGAGATGCCCATGTACGACGGGCCGCTCATGGCGGTGCGTCCGTCGGACCACGGCTGCTCGTGGGCCCACTGCATGACCTCGCCGAAGTCCTGGTCCTCGCGGCTGCAGAAGGCGCACCAGGTGCCGCCGGAGCTGCCGGTGCCGCGGGCGTCGACCGTCAGCTGGAGGTAGCCGCGCTTGACGAGGTAGGACGGGTCGCCGCCGGCGATCCCGCCGGCCTGGTCCTGCACGTTCTTGTTGTACGCGGTGATCGTCACGACGACGGGAAGGCGCTTGGTCTCGGGCTTGCCGGAGGCGTCGACCGGCCGGGTCAGGTTGCCGCGCAGCACGGTGCCGTCGCTCATGGGGATCGACAGGTCGCGCTCCGTGGCGGTCGCGGAGTACTGCTCGGGCCGCGGCTTCCACGGCGAGGTCGCGGCGGCGACCGAGGTGGCTGACGAGGCCGGTGCGGCGCCGGCGGGCGGCGCGACGAGGAGCGAGCCGGCCAGGACGGCGGCGACGAGGATGGCGAGGCGGCGTGCGTTCATGGAACCCTCCCGAGGTCTGCACCGTCCAACGACGTGACCCGTCGCACGTTACGTGCGGGTAACCTGCCGCGGCCACCCGCTGTCCGCACGGCGGACGCGGTCAGGGCGGCGGGGGACGACGCGAGTCGATGCATGGGGGTCGTCAAGGCGGCCCGACTGCATCACCCCTCGTCCCCGACGACCAGGTCTGAGGGTTCGTGGTCGCCCGAGCAGCCACGAGCCCTCGGACCGCGTCGGCCGGGCCGGCGGAGCGGGACGCACGACGCCCCGGGAGCGCGGGCTCCCGGGGCGTCGTGGCGTGTCGTCGCGGTGGCGGCGTCAGGAGTGGACGCGACCGACGAGGTGCGTGACCGGCTTCCGCGCGTCCTTGACGCCGAAGACCAGGTCGTCGCCGGAGCGGCTGCCGAAGACGACGGTCGCCGGCAGCAGGATCGGCTTCTTGAACTCGACGTCGACCGTGAACGCGTCGGGCAGCCGGTTGCTCAGGGCCGCGAGGCTGCGCGCCTTGGTCCACATGCCGTGCGCGATGTTGCGCGGGAACCCGAACGCCTTGGCCGTGAGCGGGTAGAGGTGGATCGGGTTGCGGTCGCCCGACACCGCGCCGTAGCGCCGCCCGAGGTCGCCCGCGAGCTTCCAGTGCACGACGCCGTCCGGTGCCTCGACGTCCGCGAGCGGCGCCTGGGTCTGCTCCTCGCCGGAGCCGGAGCGGCCGCGCGAGAACAGCGTCGTGACCTCCTCCCAGACGACGTCGCCGTCGATCGTTGCCGTCGTCAGCAGGTCGACGAGCCGGCCCTTGGGGTGCGGGCGCAGGTCCGCCGCACGGACGCTGACGTCGAAGGTCTCGTCCAGGCCGATCGGGCGGCGCTGCGTGATGCTGTTGCGCAGGTGGACCAGGCCCATGGGGGCGAACGGGAACGCCGTGTCGGTCATGAGCGCCATGTGCAGCCCGAACGCCGCCATGTGCGGGTAGGTCGCGGGCAGCGTCTCGCTGCGGCCGAATCCGCACACCTCGGCGTACGTCGCCAGGTGCGCAGGATCGGTCGTGACGCCCTTGCGCTCGAGGACGAGGTCGGGGACCTGGCCGCTCGCGTGCTTGACGCCGGGCAGCGACCCGACCACCGGGAGGGCCGGCAGGGCGGCCTTGAGCATGAGCGGCGCCGTGGCGGGCGCCTTGTCGAACGAGCGGGTGGTCACGACGCGCCCAGGAGCATCTGGCCGTTGACGCCGATGACGTTGCCGCTCACGGCGGCGGAGCCCGGGTTGGCGAGCCAGGCGATCGTCTCGGCGACGTCGACGGGCTGGCCGCCCTGCGACATCGAGTTCATCCGGCGGCCGGCCTCGCGCACGCCGAGCGGGATCGTCTTGACCATCTCGGTCTCCATGAACCCGGGGGCGATGACGTTGGCCGTGATGCTGCGGTCGGCGACCCGCGCGGCGAGCGACTGGATCCAGCCGATGACGCCGGCCTTGGCCGACGCGTAGTTGGTCTGGCCGTTGTTGCCCGCGATGCCGGCGATCGACGCGATGCCGATGACCGTGCCGCCCTCGTTGATCAGGTCCTCGGCGAGCAGGTGGTCGGTGATCCGCTGCGGCGCGCCGACGGAGATCTCGACGACGAGCTGCCAGTTCTCGGCCTTCATGTTCTTGAGCCGCTTGTCGCGCGTGATGCCCGCGTTGTGGACGACGATGTCGACCGCGCCGTGGTGCTTGCGGACGTGCTCGGCGATCGTGGCCGGGGCGTCGTCGGCGGTGATGTCGCCGACGATGTAGTCGCCGCCGAGCTCCTCGGCGAGGGCCTTGAGGTCGTCCTGCAGCGGCGGGACGTCCAGGCCGATGACCGTGGCGCCGTCACGCGCGAGCGTGCGCATGTCGGCCTCGCCGAGGCCGCGCGAGGCGCCGGTGACCAGCGCGACCTTGCCGGCGAGCGGCTTCTGCAGGTCGGCGACGGTCGGGGCGGACGTGATGCCGGTGGCGCCGACGCGCACGACCTGGCCGGACACGTAGGCCGACTTGGGGGAGAGCAGGAAGCCGAGGGTCGAGACGAGGGCCTTCTCGGCTCCCTTCGAGACGTAGACGAGGTTGACGGTCGAGCCGCCGCCGACCTCCTTGCCGAGCGAGCGGGAGAAGCCCTCGAGCGCGCGCTGCGCGATCGCGGCGCTCTCGTCCTTCGCCTCGTCGACGGCCGAGCCGATGACGACGACGCGACCGCTCGGGGCGAGCTGACGCAGGACCGGGGTGAAGAACTCCTGGAGGGCGACGAGGCCCTGGGCGTCGGCGATGCCGGACGCGTCGAAGACGAGGCCCTTGTACTTCTTGCCGGACGCGGCGACGCCGGTGGACTCGATCTTGCTCGACTTGAGCGCCGCCGTGACGGCCTTGGCGATCGGGCCGTTGGTGGCCGAGCCGGTCAGGACGGTGCCCTTGACGAGCGGACCGCCCTCGTAGCGCTCGAGGTAGGGCGGGTTGGGCAGGCCCAGGTTCTTGACGAGGAACTTGCCGATCGGGTTGTGGGCCAGGTCCTGGTAACGGTCCGTCATGCGGATGTGTCCTATCTCTCGCATACCAACGGTATCTGGAGGTCGTCGAAAACTGTAACTTGGAGTTGCAGGCACCGTCCACCAGTGGTGGAGAGGCGCTCGTCACGTCCCAGCCAGTATCGTCCCCCACGACCAGACCTGATCCCCGAGGAGCACCTCATGGCGGACCCCCAGACCCCCGCGAAGAAGACCGCGAAGAAGGCGCCGGCCAAGAAGAGCGCCGCCAAGAAGGCCCCGGCCGCGAAGAAGGCGAGCGTCAAGGAGACGGCCACGACCGCGTCGACGTCGTCGGACCACGCGCTGGCGCCGTCCGTGCGTCGTGTCGCCGTCATCGGCGGCAACCGCATCCCGTTCGCCCGCTCGAACACGGTGTACCAGAACGTCTCGAACCAGGAGATGCTCACGGCCGCCCTCGACGGGCTCGTCGAGCGCTTCGGCCTCGAGGGCGAGCGCGCAGGCGAGTTCGTCGCCGGCGCCGTCCTCAAGCACAGCCGCGACTTCAACCTCGTCCGCGAGACGGTGCTCGGCTCCAAGCTCTCCCCCGAGACGCCCGCCGAGGACATCCAGCAGGCGTGCGCCACCGGCCTGCAGGCCGCCTTCCAGGTCGCCAGCAAGATCGCGCTCGGCAAGATCGAGTTCGGCATCGCCGGCGGCACGGACACGACGTCGGACGCCCCGCTCGCGATCGGCGACAAGCTGCGCAAGATCCTCATCGAGGCCAACAACGCCAAGGACAACAAGGGCCGCCTCTCGGCGATCGCCAAGATCCGTCCCGCGATGCTCGCCCCCGACCAGCCGCGCAACGCCGAGCCGCGCACCGGCCTGTCGATGGGCGACCACCAGGCGATCACCACCAAGGAGTGGGGCATCACCCGCGAGGCGCAGGACGAGCTCGCCGCCCGCTCGCACCAGAACCTCGCCAAGAGCTGGGACGAGGGCTGGCAGGACGACCTCGTCACGCCGTTCCACGGCGTCACGAAGGACAACCACCTGCGTCCGGACTCGACCGTCGAGAAGCTCGCCAAGCTCAAGCCGGTCTTCGGCAAGAACCTCGGCGACGAGGCCACGATGACGGCGGGCAACTCCACGCCGCTGTCCGACGGCGCGTCCGTCGCGCTGCTCGCCTCCGAGGAGGAGGCCAAGCGTCGCGGCTGGGAGGTCCAGGCCTACTTCGTCGACTACGAGACCGCGGCCGTCGACTACGTGAGCGGCCAGGAGGGCCTGCTCATGGCGCCGGCCTACGCGGTGCCGCGGATGCTCGCACGCCACGGCCTGACGCTCCAGGACTTCGACTTCTACGAGATCCACGAGGCGTTCGCCGGCCAGGTGCTGTCGACCCTCGCGGCCTGGGAGGACGCCGAGTTCTGCAAGACCAAGCTCGGTCTCGACGTGCCGCTGGGCTCGATCGACCGTGACAAGCTCAACGTCAAGGGCTCGTCGCTCGCCGCGGCGCACCCGTTCGCCGCGACCGGCGGGCGCATCGTCGCGAACCTCGCGAAGCTCCTGCACGAGGCCGGCCCGGGCCACCGCGGCCTGATCTCGATCTGCGCCGCCGGCGGCCAGGGCGTCGTCGCGATCCTCGAGAGCTGAGCCAGGACGACACCGGACGGCCCGGACCCCTCACGGGGTCCGGGCCGTCCTGCGTCTGCGGCGTCAGCGGGCGCGGGCGACGAGCACGACGGAGCTGACGATGTTGTCCTTGACCCGGTCGAACGCGACGTCGTCGACCCGGGGGCCACGGCCGGACTCCTCGCGCACCGCCAGGCGCAGCCGCGCGAGGTTCAGGACGCCGAGCGCCTGCGTGTAGAAGATGTTGGCCTGCAGGACCGGGTCCTCGACGTGGAACTCACCCTCGGCGTTGCCCCGCTCGAGCACGGCGACGAGCTGGCCGAGGGGGCCGTTGATGGCGCTGCCGAGGCGCACCATGACCTCCTCCTGCACCTCGTGCATGAGCTCGGAGCCCGGCCGACGCAGCAGGGCGAGCGCGCAGTCGACGAAGGCCGGGTAGGTCTCGCCGAAGTCCATGAACGCGCGCGTCAGCGCGGCCAGCTGCTCGCCGGGCCCGGCGTCGGGGTCGGTCGCGTCGCGCATCGCCTCGCTGAGCTGGTCGAGGTAGCCGACCAGGGTCAGGGCGAACAGCTCCTCCTTGCCGGAGAAGTGGCGGTAGATGATCGCGCGGTTGATGCCGACCGACCGGGCGATGTCGTCGATCTGGGCGTCACGCAGACCACGCTCGTCGAAGAGCGCCCGCGTCGCCTCGAGGATCTCGCGCGTCCGCGCGGCTCGGCGGTTCGGAGACGGGCATGCGGACCAGACTAGTCGAGCGGATTCGCCTGTCGGTGGTGACACGTAGGCTGGAACGCATGAGAGCCGTGCACGAGCTGCAGCGCCAGGTGGCCCCGTTCGAGGTGGTCTCGGAGTACCAGCCGGCAGGCGACCAGCCGGCCGCGATCGCCGCGCTCACCGAGCGGATCACCGCCGGCGAGAAGGACTCCGTCCTCATGGGCGCGACCGGCACCGGCAAGACCGCGACCACCGCGTGGCTCGCCGAGCAGCTGCAGCGGCCGATGCTCGTGATGCTCCCCAACAAGACCCTCGCGGCCCAGTTCGCCAACGAGCTGCGCGAGCTGCTGCCGCACAACGCGGTCGAGTACTTCGTCTCCTACTACGACTACTACCAGCCGGAGGCGTACGTCCCCCAGACGGACACCTACATCGAGAAGGACTCCTCGATCAACGAGGAGGTCGAGCGGCTCCGCCACTCGGCCACCTGGTCGCTGCTCACCCGGCGCGACGTCGTGGTCGTGGCCACCGTCTCCTGCATCTACGGCCTCGGCTCGGCGCAGGAGTACCTGAACCGGATGATCGGGTTCAAGGTCGGCGAGACCCGCCCGCGCGACGAGCTGCTGCGCACCCTCGTGCAGGCCCAGTACGTCCGCAACGACGCGACCTCGACCCGCGGCACGTTCAGGGTCAAGGGCGACACCCTCGACATCTTCCCGGTGTACCAGGAGATGGCCGTGCGGGTGGAGTTCTTCGGCGACGAGATCGAGCGGCTCATGACGCTGCACCCGCTCACGGGCGAGGTCCTGAGCGAGGACGACGAGCTGTTCGTCGGCGCCGCGACGCACTACGCCGTCGGACCCGACATCATGACGCGCGCGATCTCGAGCATCGAGGTCGAGCTCGAGGAGCGCCTGGCCGAGCTCGAGCGCAACAACCAGCTGCTCGAGGCGCAGCGGCTGCGCATGCGCACGAGCTACGACATCGAGATGATGCAGCAGATCGGCACCTGCTCGGGCATCGAGAACTACTCGCGGCACATGGACGGTCGCGCGCCCGGCTCGGCCCCGAACTGCCTGCTCGACTACTTCCCCGAGGACTTCGTCCTCGTGGTCGACGAGTCGCACGTCACGATCCCGCAGATCGGCGCCATGTACGAGGGCGACATGTCGCGCAAGCGCACGCTCGTCGAGCACGGCTTCCGGCTGCCGAGCGCCATGGACAACCGCCCCCTGACCTGGGCGGAGTTCCTCGACCGCATCGGTCAGACCGTCTACCTGTCCGCCACGCCGGGCACCTACGAGCTCGAGCAGACCCAGGGCGAGGTGGTCGAGCAGATCATCAGGCCGACCGGCCTGATCGACCCCGAGGTCGTCGTCAAGCCGACCAAGGGCCAGATCGACGACCTGATCGCCCAGATCCGCACCCGCGTCGAGCGCAACGAGCGGGTCCTGGTCACGACCCTGACCAAGAAGATGTCCGAGGACCTCACCGACTACCTGCTCGAGGCCGGCATCCGCACCCGCTACCTGCACAGCGAGAGGTCGACACCCTGCGCCGCGTCGAGCTGCTGCGCGAGCTGCGGATGGGGGAGTACGACGTCCTGGTCGGCATCAACCTGCTGCGCGAGGGCCTCGACCTGCCGGAGGTCAGCCTCGTGGCGATCCTCGACGCCGACAAGGAGGGCTTCCTGCGGTCGGGGCGCAGCCTCATCCAGACCATCGGACGCGCGGCCCGCAACGTGTCGGGACAGGTCATCATGTACGCCGACCGCGTCACCGACTCGATGGCGCTCGCGATCGACGAGACCAACCGCCGACGCGAGAAGCAGGTCGCCTACAACACCGAGCGAGGCATCGACCCGCAGCCGCTGCGCAAGAAGATCGGCGACATCACCGACATGCTCGCGCGCGAGGACGCCGACACCGACAAGCTCCTGGCGGCCACGGGGCGACCACAAGCGCCGCGGCGCGCCGGTCCCGCTCGGCCAGCACACCGGCGACCTCGCGAACCGTCCCTCGGGCGAGCTCGCGGAGCTCATCGAGCAGCTCAGCGCCCAGATGCACGCAGCGGCCGCCGACCTGCAGTTCGAGGTCGCGGCCCGCCTGCGCGACGAGATCGGCGAGCTCAAGAAGGAGCTGCGCGGCATGATCGCCGCCGACGCCTGATTCCGTCCACACCCTCTGGATCGAGTGCTTCTCATCGGTAGCGGGATGTGCTACTCATAGGTATCACCATCACCGCATCCCTTGGGGGGACCATGAATCGAGCACTCAGGACCGTCTCCGTCCACACCGGCGCACTGCTCGCCGTCGGCCTGCTGGCCGCTCCGGCCTCGGCCGTCGGTTGGTACAGCGCCTCGTCACCGCTGAAGGTCAAGGAGAAGGGCGTCACGCAGGGCGGGGCGTACGGCGCCTTCTACAACGCGGGCAACACCTACGCCCGCAACAAGACGGTGCGCAAGGACTTCCGCCCGGGCGGCAACGGCATCTACGTCGACACCCGCTTCTCGTTCCTCGAGAACAGCTGCACCAACACCGGCGGCTGCACCACCGAGTGGAAGTTCTCCAAGCACAAGGAGACCAAGCGCACGACGTCCGGCTCGTGGGTCCGGCAGACCGTCGACCGCACGCTCTCGGACGAGGGCAGCAAGGCCCGCGGCGCGATCCACGTGTGCGAGGACCAGTCCTGGTCCCCGGACCCGTGCTCCCCGTGGACCTACCCGACGTTCTCCTACTGAGGTGGCGTCCGCCGAGGCGGTCGAGCCGTTGCGGCTCGACGGACTCACCCACCGCTACGGCACCGTGGCCGCGCTCGACGACCTCACCCTCGTCGTCGGGCGCGGCACCACGGGCCTGCTGGGGGTCAACGGCGCCGGCAAGTCGACGGTGCTGCGGATCGCGGCCGGCGCGCTGGTGCCGACTGCGGGGCGGGGTGCTCGTGCACGGCGACGACCTGCACGGACGGCGCACCCGTCGGCGCGCCGCAGCCCGGATCGCCTGGGTCCCGCAGGAGCTGCGCCCGCCCGCCCGCTTCACGGTCCGTGAGGCGCTGGCCTACCTCGCGTGGCTGCGGGCCGTCCCGCGGTCGCGGCGGAGCGACGCCGTGCAGGACGCCGCGGCCTCGGTCGACCTGGCGGAGCTGCTCGACCGCAAGGTCGGTGCGCTGTCGGGCGGTCAGGTCCGCCGCCTCGCCGTCGCGCAGGCGCTCCTGGCCGACCCCGACGTGCTGCTGCTCGACGAGCCCACCACCGGTCTCGACCCGCACCAGCGGTCGCAGCTGAGGGCGCTGGTCGGCCGCGTGGCGCAGGAGCGCTCGGTCCTGCTCGCGAGCCACATCGTCGAGGACGTCGCCTACCTGGCCGAGCGGGTCGTCGTGCTCGACCGCGGGACCGTCCGGTACGACGGCGTGCCGGGCGCGCTGGCGCACCGCGGTCGGCAGGCGGGCGACGGTCCCGGCTCCGACCTCGAGCGGGGCTTCCTCGACCTGATCGGCACGCGGGTCGACGCATGAGGCTCCCGTGGTGGCGGTCGACGGCCGTGCCGGCGCTCCCGGTCCTCGTGGCCGCGGGCAGCCTGTTCCTGCTGCAGCGGGGCACGCCGTGGCGTGGCGAGTGGCTGTGGACGGTCGACTGGGCGTGCGGGGCCACGGTGCTGCTCGCCCCGCTCGTCGCCGGTTGCGCCGCGCACGACGCGGCGCTGCTGCGGACCGACGGGATGCTCGAGCTGCGCCGGTCCTGCGTCCGGGGACCGCGTGGCGTCCTCGGACCCGTGGCGGCAGCGGGCGCCGTGGGTACAGCCGTCCTGCTCGGCATCGTCCTCACGGCGCTCGTCCTGACGGCCACGACCGGACCGACCGGCACACCGCCGCTGCAGCTCGTCCCCGTCGCGGTCCAGGCGCTCGTCACGGCGGCGGCGGTCGGTGCCGTCGTCGGGTCGCGGCTGCCCGTCCTGGTCGCTGCCCCCGTGGCCGGTGCCGCCGTCTACGTCGTCAGCATCCTGTCCGCCCGCGGCACGGTGCCCGACCTGTTCCGCGTCGGGGGATCCACCGGGACGCTGACCGGCCTGGCCTGGGACCGCTGGTTCCTGCTCTGGCTCACCGGGGCGCTCCTCGCCTGGAGCCTGACCGGGCTCGCCGTCGCGGCCCGGTCGTCACTCGTTGGGCCGCGGCGTACCACGACGCTCGGCCTCCTCGTCGTGGCGCTCGTGGCGGTCGGCACGACCACGGCGCTCGCGCATCGTCCGGACCGGTTCGTGCCCCGCGCGGTCGAGCTGCGCTGCGAGGGGGAGCGACCCCGCGTCTGCGTCGCGTCCACGTCCACCCGGTCGCTCGACTCGCTCGTGCGCCGGACCGCTCGGCTCGACGCCCGCCTTCGCGCGGCGGGGGTCTCGACCGTGCCCGTCGTGGCCCAGGTCGTCCCCGGGCACCGTCCCTCGCGCTCCGCGGGCGCTCTCTTCATCGAGTCCAGCGACGTGAATCGTCCGACCGTCCCGTGGCGGACGGCGGCCCGCTACCTCACGACCCCGACTCCCTGCCCGGGCTACACGGCGTCGACACCGCCACCCGGCCCGGTGTTCGAGGCCCAGGCGGCGCTCGCGGCCTGGCTCGAGATGTCGGTCGGTGCCGGCGACGCCCGCTCGTGGCGCGGAGCGCCGTGGCACGACTGGCTGACTGCATCGCCGTCGCGCCAGCGGGCCTGGCTCGTCCGCACCTACGACCAGCTGCGCCGGTGCGACCTCGAGGCGGTGCGGGCTCCGTGAGCGGTCCGTGGGCGTGGGCCCGTCGTCGGCGGGTGCCGGAGTGCCTGCTCGCGGTCGCGACGGCGACCGTCGTCGCGCATGCCACGGTCGACGTCAGGGTGCCGGTGCCGCTCGGCACCAGCCCGCTCCCGGTGTGGACGGTGCTCCCGGTCGTCACGACCCTCGTGCTGCTGCCGCTGCTCCTCGGTCGGACCGACGACCTGGAACGGTCGACGATCCGCGGCCGGGGCACCCTGCCGGCCTGGTCGGCCGGCGTCGCCGTCGCCGCCGGGCTGCTCGTGCCGGTGAGCTTCGCCGGGACGCCGCTGCCGGCCGCGCTCGCCCCGTGGAGCCTGGGTCTGACGACCCTCGCCCTGCTGGCTCGGGCGGTCCTCGGGGACCTCGGCTGGATGCCCGTCCTGCTCGCGGGCATGGTGCTCGTCGGGTGGACGGCACGGCACCCCGGGACGATGCTGGACCACTCCGGTCCGGGCGTCCTGGTCGGCGGCGCCGCGCTCGCGGCGACCCTGATCCTGCACACGACCCTGGCGCGCCGCCAGGGCTGACCGAAGGAGCACGATGACCACCACGCGCTGCGACCAGTGCGGTCGCCGGGCCGAGACCACGCGACTGCCCACCGGCCGACGCCTGTGCCCGGACTGCTACGCCCGGTTCAGCGGCCTGGCGGCCGCGGGCACGTCCCTCGCGAGCGGCGGGACGGCGGCGGAGGCGACGGGCGCCGGCCTCGTGGCCGAGGGACGAGCCGGCGACCGGGAGCGACCCACGCGGCGCCGCTGGTGGCGTCGCCGTCGCACCCGGCGTCCGCAGGACTGACCGGGGGGCTCCCGTCGCGCGCCGGGCCGGTGAGACCTGCAACAATGTGCGCCGGAGGGGAGTACTCCCCACGTCGCAGCGTCGTCATCACGGTCCGTCGGACCCGGTGCTGCGGGTCGCCTGGTGCGGCGGAAGAGACCTCCGGTACGCAGTCATCGACGAACCGGAGGAATTCTGGTGCTCCACACCACCTTGGCCGCTGCGGGCTCCGCGGCGTCCGGCCCGAGCATGAACGTGTCGACCCTGGAGTGGTCGATCACGGTCGGCGTCACCGTCGCCGTGCTGCTCTTCGACATCCTCATCGTGGCGCGCCGGCCGCACGAGCCCACCATGAAGGAGTGCGCGACCTACCTCGGCGTGTACGTCGCCATGGCGATCGCCTTCGGTCTGTGGGTCATGTACTACCACGACGTCCCGCAGAAGAACGGCGACTTCGGCCTGCAGTTCTTCGCCGGCTGGCTGACCGAGTACAGCCTGTCGATCGACAACCTGTTCATCTTCATCATCATCATGGCGAGCTTCAAGGTGCCCAGGAAGTACCAGCAGGAGGCCCTGCTCGTCGGCATCGTCATCGCCCTGGTGTTCCGTGCGATCTTCATCGCGCTGGGTGCCGTCGCGATCAACAACTTCGCCTGGATCTTCTACCTGTTCGCGGCGTTCCTGATCTACACGGCGATCAACCTGGTGCGCGACAGCGACCACGACGACGACGGCGAGAACGCGGTCGTCCGGTTCACCCGCAAGCACTTCACGCTCTCGGAGAAGTGGGACGGGCTCAAGCTCGTCGTCCGCGAGAACGGCAAGCGGGCGATCACGCCCATGGCGCTCGTCATCATCGCGCTGGGCACGACCGACCTGCTGTTCGCGCTCGACTCCATCCCGGCCATCTACGGCCTCACGAAGGAGCCGTACCTGGTGTTCACCGCGAACGTGTTCGCCCTGATGGGTCTGCGCCAGCTGTACTTCCTGCTGGGCGACCTGCTCAAGCGCTTGGTGTTCCTGTCGCAGGGGCTGGCGTTCCTGCTCGCGTTCATCGGCGTCAAGCTGCTCCTGCACGCGCTGCACGAGAACGAGGTCCCGTTCATCAACGGTGGCGAGAAGGTCGACGTCCCGGAGATCCCGACGCTGCTGAGTCTCGGCGTCATCGTCGTGACGCTCGTGACGACGGCCGTCATCAGCCTCTGGTGGTCCTCGCGGCACCCGGAGTCGCTCGAGCACCACGACGGCGTCAAGGACGACGACCAGCACTGATCGCCCGACCCGACGACAGGGGCGCCCCGGCCGCACGGCCGGGGCGCCCCTTCGTCATCGGTCGGTTACGGGATCTTGTGCGGCGGGATGTCCTCCGGGTCCTCGACCAGAAGATCCTCGCCCCGCGAGCGTCGCATCAGGAAGATCGGGACCGACAGCACCAGCCCGAGCAGCAGCAGGACGCCGGCCACCTCGTACTGCTCCGACGGACGACCCGAGAGCGGCGTCACGAGGTACAGGCACGCGAGCGAGGCGACCACGGCCAGACCGGCCTTCGTCGAGAAGTGGTCGTGCCCGACGCGGTCGTTCCGCAGGACCAGGACCGCCACGTTGACCACCGCGAAGACCGCGAGCAGCAGCAGGGACGTCGTGCCGCCGAGGATCGCGATGGCGTCGTCACTCGCGAACGACACGTAGGAGATCAGGCCGAACGAGATCAGCGTCGTGAACAGGATCGCGACGTACGGCGTCTGCCGTCGGTGCCCGACCCGGGCCAGCGGGCGCGGGATGACTCCCTGCTTGGCCATGCCGTAGAGCAGCCGGCTCGCCATCATCATGTTGATGAGGGCGGAGTTCGCGACGGCGAACATCGAGATGAACGGCAGCAGGTCCTTGATGGGCACGCCCGGCGTGGCCTGCTCCACGACCGTCACGAGCGGAGTGTCAGAGGCGGCCAGCTGGCCGACCGGCACGATCGCGACGGCGCAGATCGAGACCAGGACGTAGATGACGGCCGTGATCGAGAGGCCGGTGAGCATCATCTTCGGGAAGATCCGACTGGGCTCGTGGCACTCCTCGGCCATGTTGACGGAGTCCTCGAAGCCGACCATCGCGAAGAACGCGAGGGACGTCGCAGTCGTGACGGCCAGGAAGACGTTCTTGTCCTCGGGGGTGTCGAACGCGATGACGCGGCCCCAGTCGGCGTTGCCGCCGCTGATCGCCCAGAACCCGCACAGGATGACCAGCACCAGGCCGGACAGCTCGACCAGGGTCAGCACGACGTTGGCCTTGACGCTCTCGGCCACGCCGCGCAGGTTGACCACTGCCACGAGCGCCATGAACCCGAGGGCCATGAGCATGACCTCGACGTTCGTCGCCTTCCAGTCGATGCCCGTCGCGAGGTTGGAGGCAAAGGCGCGCGACGCGGTCGAGGCGGACGTGATGCCCGAGCACATCACCGCGAACGCCACGATGAACGTGAAGAAGTGCACCCCGAACGCCTTGTGCACGTAGAGCGCTGCGCCGGCGGCCTGGGGGTACTTCGTGACCAGCTCGAGGTACGAGAACGCCGTCAGGAAGGCCACGGCGAAGGCGACCAGGAACGGGAGCCAGGCGGCGCCACCGACCTCTGCGGCGACCTGGCCGGTGAGCGCGTAGACGCCCGTCCCGAGGATGTCCCCGACGATGAACAGCAGCAGCAGCTTGGGTCCCATGACCCGCTTGAGCTCCGTCGGAGCCCCCGGGTTCGCGGTGTCGGCACTCATCTGACCTCCCCTGACCGGCGCGGCCGGTGCCCCGCGCGATTGGGTGACACCTTGGCCTACCGAGGCCCTGCACGCAATCGACGGTGGTAGTTTCGGTCCGTGCTGGACCTGCGCGGACGAGTGTCCGGACTCCTCGGACGGATCGCCGTACGGCGGATCCGCAAGAAGGGGATCGACCTCTCCCGGCTGTCCTTCATCCCCGACACCACCAAGGTGCCGCTGCAGCGCGACGGCGTCGACCCGCTGCCGCGGATGGCCGAGATCCGCGCCGAGGGCCCCCTGCACAAGCTGGACCTGCCGTTCGCGTTCGACGCCTACCTGGTCACCGGGCACGCGCAGACGCGCGAGATCCTGACGGCCCGCGACGAGTACTCCAACGACATCCGCCACCTGTTCCTCGGCGACGGTCCGGCCACGTCCGACGACATCGGCGGCCTCGGCTTCACCGACCCGCCCCTGCACACCCGGCTGCGCAAGATCGTCACGCCCGAGTTCACGATGCGTCGCCTGGCGCGGCTGCAGCCGATGATCGAGACGATCGTCGAGGACGCGCTCGACGAGCTTGAGGCCGCGGGACCCGAGACCGACCTCGCCAAGCACCTCGCGTTCCCCGTGCCGTTCCAGACCATCTGCGCCCTTCTCGGCCTCGACTACGACGACCGGGAGGCCTTCGCCGCCCTGGGCAGCGCACGCTTCGACGCCACCGGCGGGGGCGCCGCCGCCTTCGGTGCGGTGTCCGAGCAGCGCGAGTTCCTCTTCGACGCCGTCGCGCGGCAGCGTCGCGAGCCCGGGCCCGGGCTGATCGGCCAGATCCTGCGCGACGAGGGCGACGCGATCTCCGACGTCGACCTCGCCGGCCTGGCCGACGGCGTGTTCACCGGCGGCTTCGAGACGACCGCCGGGATGATCGCGCTCGGCACGATCGTCCTGCTGCGCGACCCCGAGCACGCCAAGCTCGTCCGCTCCGGCACGGTCGACGACGTCGACCGGGTGGTCGAGGAGCTGCTGCGCTACCTGTCCGTCGTGCAGGTCGCGTTCCCGCGCTTCGCCAAGCAGGACATGGAGCTGTTCGGGCACCGGATCCGCAAGGGCGACGTCCTGCTGGCCTCGCTCAGTGCGGCGAACCGGGATCCGGTGTCCGCCGGACCCGCGGCCGAGACGTTCGACCCGTTCCGCGTCCCGGCGAGCGGGCACCTGGCGTTCGGCCACGGCATCCACCGCTGCATCGGCGCCGAGCTCGCGCGGATGGAGCTCCGCACGGTCCTGCCGCGCCTGCTGCAGCGCTTCCCGGACCTCGAGCTCGCCGTCCCGGAGAGCGACCTGACCTTCCGTCAGCTCTCGTTCGTGTTCGGGGTCGAGGAGCTGCCGGTCCGGCTGCGCGCCGAGGCCTAGAGCCGAGGGTCGTCGCGCCGCCCGCCGGTCGTGGCCAGGATGAGCGAGACGACGAGACCGATGGCACCCACGACCATGAGGATCAGGCCGACCATCGGGATGTCGATGCCGCTGACGCGGTCCTCGACGGCGAGGTACAGGATGGCGCCGATCGCGAGCAGCGCGAGTGATCCACCGATCTGCATGATGGTCCTACCTTCTCTCGGGAGCGCCCCGAGAGTGGCACAACGCGACGGCCTCCGCATCCGCGGGACGGGGACCGACGATCGCCCGGGTCCCGTGACGACGAAGGGGCTGCCGTGCGGGTCGTGGTGACCGGGGCGAACGGGTTCATCGGGCGGGCGGTCGGCGAACGGTTGCGCGCCGACGGGCACGAGGTCGCCGGCATCGACCTCTCCGCGGACGGGGCACGCGGCGTCGTCGCGGGCGACCTGCGCCACCAGGGCGCGTGGTCCGACGTGCTCGCGCGGGCCGACGTCGTGGTCCACACGGCCGCGATCGTCTCGAACGCGCCGAGCATGCGCCGTGCCTGGGAGGTCAACGTCCTCGGCACGCGCCACCTCGTCGACGCGGCGCGGTCGGCCGGCGTGCGGCGCGTCGTCCACCTGTCGTCGGTGCGGGCGTTCTCCGACCTCGGCTTTCCGGACGGCGTCGACGAGACCTATCCCGTGCAGCCGGACGGCAACAGCTACGTCGACACGCGCGTCGCCTCCGAGCAGGTGGTGCTGCAGGCGCACGCAGCCGGCGAGCTGGAGGCCACGGTGGTGCGTCCGGGCGACGTCTACGGACCGCGCTCGCGACCGTGGACGATCCTCCCCGTGCAGATGATCCGGGGACGGCGCTTCATGCTGCCGGCGTGGGGCCGCGGGGTGTTCAGCCCCGTGTACGCCGACGACCTGGTCGACGGGGTCGTGCGGGCGGCCACGCGCGACGCTGCGGCGGGCCAGGTCTTCACGCTGGCCGGCGGGGTCGGGGTGCCGACCGCGGAGTTCTTCGGGCACTACTACCGGATGCTCGGACGTCGGGGGCCGCTCGTGCTGCCGACCTGGGCGGCATCGGGCCTGGCCGGCGCGGCGCTGGTCGCGGCGACGATCGCCCGTCGCGAGACCGAGATGCGCCCGGAGACCGTCCGCTACCTGTGTCGCCGGGGCACGTACTCGATCGCCAAGGCGCGTGACGTCCTCGGCTACGCGCCCGCCGTCGGGCTGGCCGAGGGGATGGCGCGGACGGAGGCCTGGCTGCGGGCGGAGGGCCTGCTCGACTGACGTATTACGGTCCTGGTGCGACCGCAGGCGATGTGTAACACTGACGGCACCCGCACCCAGGAGGTCCCGTGAGCGCCACGCACGTCGTCACCAACCAGGTCCCGCCGCTCGTCGACCACGACGTCGCCGACTACCCGCCGTTCCTCGAGGCCCTGCGCCGTGAGGGTGCCGAGCACGCGCTCGACGAGGTCCACGAGGTCGGTCGGCTCGCGGGCAGCGCCGAGGCCCAGGAGTGGGGCGACCTCGCCGAGGCCCATCCGCCGGTCCTGCACACGCACGACCGGTACGGCCACCGCATCGACGAGGTGCGCTACGACCCGAGCTACCACCGGCTCATGGAGACGGCGGTGCGGCTCGGTCTGCACGGCGCCGTGTGGGCGGACCGGCGCGGTAACGCGCACCTGACCCGCGCCGTCCGGTCGTCGGTGTGGAGCGCGGTCGACTCGGGCCACGGCTGCCCGATCTCGATGACGTACGCCGTGGTCCCGGCCCTGCGCGCCAACCCTGGGCTCTCGGCCCAGTACGAGCCGCTGCTGTCGACGCTGGAGTACGACCCGTCCCAGCGTCCGCCGCTGGAGAAGCGCGGCCTCATCGCGGGCATGTCGATGACCGAGAAGCAGGGCGGCTCGGACGTCCGCGCCAACCGGACCGAGGCCGTGCCGCAGCCCGACGGCAGCTACCGGCTGACCGGGCACAAGTGGTTCACCTCCGCGCCGATGTCGGACCTGCTGCTCGTCCTGGCGCAGGCTCCCGGCGGCCTGTCGTGCTTCTTCGTGCCGCGCATCCTGCCCGACGGCACCCGCAACGCGATGGCCGTCATGCGGCTCAAGGACAAGCTCGGCAACCACTCCAACGCGAGCAGCGAGGTCGAGTACGAGGGCGCCCACGGCTGGCTCGTCGGCGAGGAGGGTCGCGGTGTCCCGACCATCATCGAGATGGTCAACATGACCCGGCTGGACTGCACGCTCGGCAGCGCGACCGGCATGCGCGTCGGCACCCAGCAGGCGATCCAC
>JAQIJP010000009.1:0-49624 GCA_036946185.1 Aeromicrobium erythreum | reverse complement strand
GAACGCAGCGGGTTGGTGATGGAGGCGGGCGGGATCCGCACCGCGGTGACCGGATGCCCCACGACCTGCGACCAGGCCTCGGCCATCTGGTCCCGCGTCAGCTCCTCGGCCGACAGGTCGTACGTGGCGCCGACGTGCACGGACGGATCGCTCAGCACCCGCACGGCGGCCTCGGCGACGTCCTCGACGTCCACCACGCCCATGACGCTGCGCGGGTCGACCGGGTAGGGCATGGACCCGACGCGGGATGAAGTCCCACAGCTCCAGGTAGTTCTGCATGTAGTGCGACGGGCGCAGGACGGTGAAGGCGATCCCGGAGTCCGCCAGCCGGCGCTCCGCCACGTCCTTCTGCTCGTGGTGGGGGAGGACGTGCAGCTCCGGGTGGATGACGGAGTGGAAGACGAGGTGACCCAGGTCGCCGTTCGTCGCCGCGTCGATGAACGTGTCGAGCAGCGGCTGCTCGTCGATGATCTGCGTCGGTGCGGCGTGGTAGGCGCGGCCGGCACCGCGCAGGGCGGCCCCGAGGGCGGCGCTGTCGCGAAGGTCCCCGACGACGACCTCGGTGGCGCCGGCCCGGCGGGCGACATCGGCCTGGTCGTCGTTCTTGACGAACGCGCGGACGTGCTCGCCCGCCGCGGACAGGCGTTCGACGAGCGGGCGTCCGACACCACCGGCGGCGCTCGTGACGACGATCGGATCGGTCATGCGGGTGCACCCTTCGTCCGTGGTGGCGGCGGGTCCGACGCCCGCCGTTATGCGAAACTATGCACGACGAAGTCGTGATTCGCAAAACTCGCGGATCTCGCCTAGGGTCGTCGTCCATGACCTGGACCCCGCCGTCGGACCTCTCCGGCACCCGCGTCGTGATCACCGGCGCCACGGGTGGTCTCGGCCACCACGTCGCCGCGGCCCTGGCGACCAGGGGAGCCGAGGTCCTCATGACGGTGCGCGACGCCGACCGGGGCGCGACGCTGCTCGAGCGGCTCCGATCCCTGGCCCCGTACGCCAGGCTGCACCTGGTCGAGGCGGACCTCGCCGACCTCGCCTCGCTCGAACGGGCCGCGCGGCAGCTGCGCGACAGCACGCCGTCGATCGACGTCGTCGTCAACAACGCGGGCATCATGCTCGCCCCGAACGTGCCGACCGCCGACGGCTTCCCGCTGCAGCTGGGCACCAACCACCTCGGCCACTTCGCCTGGACGGCGCACCTGTTCCGGCATTTGTCCCCGACCGGCCGGGTCGTGACCGTGAGCTCGGTCGCCGCGGCACGGGCCCGCCGAGTGGATCTGGACGCACTGGCCGCCCGCCGGACCGCCGGGCGCGACCGTCGGTGGCGCGCCTACGCGGAGTCCAAGCTGGCCAACCTGCTGTTCGCGCGCGAGCTCGACCGACGGCTGTCGGCGAGCTCGAGCGGGCGCTCGAGCGTCGCCGCTCATCCCGGGCTGGCCGCGACCGAGATCACGCAGACCGGGATGTCGATGGGGCACCCGGTCCTCGGCCGGCTGCTCACGCTCGCGATCCGGCCCGGGCTGCAGAGCGCCGTCGCCGGAGCGCAGCCGATCCTGCGGGCCGCGCTCGACCCCACCCTCGCGTCGGGCGACTACGTGGGACCGTCCTGGCCCGGGCACACGCGCGGCCGCCCCGTGCCGGTCACGATGCCGCGACGTGCCGACGACCCCGACCTGGCCGAGCGTCTCTGGTCGGTCTCGGAGGATGCGGCCGGTCTCCGCTTCGAGGTCTGACGCGGACGCGTCGCGTCGTCGCGACCGAACCTATGCTGAGCCCGTGAGCCGTCCGTCCCGCTTCGACGTCGCGCAACGTCGTGCCGCCGTCACCCGGGCCTTCGAGGGTGGGGCAGGACCCGAGGACGTCGCGCGCGAGCTCGGGGTCCACCCCGCGACGGTCTACCGCTGGGCGGGGGAGCTGACCGGTGGACGCGCGACGCAGCAGGCCGAGGGGGACCGCGAGGCCGTCGCCGAGCGCCTCGTCCGCTGCGCCCAGGAGCTGCTGCGCGAGCACGAGTACCCGGACATCACGATGACGTCGCTCGCGGACCGCGCCGGGGTCTCGGTGCGATCGGCCTACCAGCGATTCGCCACGAAGCAGGACCTCTTCGGTGCGGCCGTGGACGACGCGGCGACCGAGATCATCGAGCAGATCGCGCTGGGCATCCCGCGAGAACCCACCGGCGACCCGCTGCAGCGGCTGGAGGAGCTGTTGCTGACGGCGGCCCGACGCGTCTACTCGGTCCCGGCGGCCCACGTCCTCTTCTGCGAGGCCGGCCTCCCGCGCGGGATCGTCGACGCCGGGCGGTGGCACCAGCTGTTCGTCGACGTGGTCGCGCGCCACTTGCACGAGGCCCGCAAGGTCGGGCAGATCGGCCTCGACGACGACCCCGAGCGACTGGCGGTCGGCATCGTCGGGGGTGTGCGCGGGGTCCACGCCGCCGTCCTCGGCGGCGGCGTCGACCCGGAGACCGGGCTGCGCCTCGTGCGGCAGCTCGCGCAGGTCGGCGCGTCCTCGAGCCGGTCGGTGGGCGCATGAGCGTCGCCACGACCGGGCCTGCTGCCGACGACTCGTGGGTCCTGCACCTGCGTCCGACCGGCTCCATGGGCGGGTCGCGACCGATCGACCCGGCCGACGTGGACCAGCCGGGTGCGGTCGCGGCCCTCGGTCCCGGCCCGGTCGCGTGGGGGCTCGAGGTCGCCGAGGCGATGGTCGAGTCGATGCTGGTCGCGGTCCCCGAGCTCGACGTCCCCGACGTCGTCGACGAGCTGCGGCGGGGCAGCGTGGCGGTCGTGCTCGGCTGCCTGCTCGAGCTCCACGCCCACGGGACGGTGGCCGACCTCCAGGTTCCCGAGGTCCTGCTCGGGCCGGCCGAGCTGGTCAGTCGCGGCATCGGCATCGAGCACATGCTGCGCAGCGTCCACACCGCCCACGCCGTCGGCGTCCGGGCGATGATGGACGCGTGCGAGCGCCACCTGCCCGCCGAGGCGCGCTTTGAGGAGAGCCGTCGCGTCTCCGAGGTCCTGCTGGGTCTCACCGAGGTCCTGCTGGCGGCCATGACGCACGAGTTCGCCGAGGCGCACGTGGCGTGGTCGGCGACGTCGTCGGCGGTACGGCGCGAGCTCGTGCAGGAGATCCTCGCGCCCGAGGGACCCGACGTCACGACGGGCGACGCCCGCTCCGTGCTCGGCTACGACCTGGAGGCGCACCACCTCGCCGTCGTGCTGTGGGCCGACGTCACGTCCGACGTCGGCGCGGCCCAGCTGGAGGCCGGAGCCCGGTCCCTGCTGCGCCGCTCGGGGGCGACCGGCACCCTCGTGGTCCCTGTCGGCCGACGCCGGGTCTGGGCGTGGGGATCGCGCGCCACCTCCACGGACCTCGACGTCGTGGAGAGCGACGTCCCCGAGGGGGTGCTGTGCGCGACGGGGGTCGTCGGACGGGGCCGCGAAGGGTTCCGCGCCGGTCACCTCCAGGCGCTCGAGGCGGTGCGGGTCGCCGAGCTCGCGGTCCAGGGCGCTCGGCTCTTCCGCTACGCCGACCTCGAGCTCGTCTGCATGGCGACGCGGGACCTGTCGTCGGCCCGGGACCTGGTCCGGCGTGAGCTCGGGGACCTCGCGGCGCAGGACGACGGGACGGTCGAGCTTCGGGAGACCCTCGCGACCTACCTGGCGGTGGAGCGCAGCCTGAATCGTTCGGCCGAGGCGCTGCACGTGGCGCGCAGCACCGTCGCCTACCGCGTGCGGCGGGCCGAGGAGCTGAGAGGAGCGCCGATCGAGGTGCGCCGTCCGCAGCTCCAGGTGGCGCTCATGCTGGTCGAGGTGCTGGGCCCTCGCGCCCTGGCCTGAACCGCCCTACTCGCGGCCCCGGCGCGCCTGCCGGGCCACGATCGAGGCCGGCGCGTGCCGCGCGAGCGTGGCCAGCACCTTGTAGTGACGCCCCGGCACCGAGACCGACCGGCCGCGCTCCAGGTCCGCCAGGGCATCGCGCACGACCGACTCGACGGACAACCACATCCACGGCTTGATGCCGCTCATGTCCATGCGGCCCCGCTCGTGGAACTCGGTGCGCACGAAGCCGGGGCAGAGCGCCATGACCCGGACGCCGCCACCGGAGTAGTGCAGGTCGGCCCACTGCGAGAGGTTGACCACGAACGCCTTCGACGCCGAGTAGGTGCCGCGCGGGGTGAAGGCGGCGAGGCTGGCGACGTTGATGATCGCGCTGCCCGGTCGCCCGGCCATCGAGGTCAGGGCCGCGTCCATCAGGACCATCGGGGCGCGCACGAGCAGGTCGAGCTGCCGTTCCTCGTCGGCGATGTCGGTCTGCCCGAACCAGGCGGCGAGGCCGGAGCCCGCGTTGTTGACCAGCAGGTCGACCGGCGCGGCGTCGTCGAGCAGGCGGTCGGCGACGCGCTGCATGCCGTCGCGGTCGGACAGGTCCGCCACGATCGTCTCGATCTGCACGCCGTGCCGCCCCGCGAGGTCGTCGCAGACGCTTGCAAGACGGGTCTCGTCGCGGGCCACGAGGACCAGGTCGTGGCCGCGGCGGGCCAGCTCGTCGGCGAATCCGTGGCCGATGCCGGCGGACGCGCCGGTGATGAGGGCTCGAGTCATGCGCGCACCATGGCACGGATCGGCCGGTCGGGTTTCGGTCCGACGTGGCGGCCCCCGTCTTGCACTCCGGACCGATGACGCCGCGTGCTCGTCGCGACAGGCTGGGAGACCCCCGCACCCCATGGAAGGGACCCCGAGATGGTCACTCACCTCGTTCGCTACGCCGACCCGGACGCCGGTCCCGGCACGCCACGGTGGGGCGTCGTGCACGGCTCGTCGATCGCGCCGCTGGAGGGGACCTACGAGACGACCGGCGACCTGGTCACCGACGGCGAGGCGGACTGGAGGGCACGCGCAGGCGAGCCGGGCTCCGTCCCCGTCGGGTCCGTCGAGGTGCTGTCACCCGTCACGACCCCGTGCCGCGTCATGTGCCAGGGCGTCAACTACCGCGAGCACGCCATCGAGTCGGGCATGGATCCCGACGCGCTCGACTTCAACCTGTTCTTCGACAAGACCGACGCCTCGGTGACGGGGCCGACGCAGCCGGTGGTCAGGCCGGCCCACGTGCGGCTGCTCGACCACGAGGTCGAGCTCGCGCTCGTGATCCGCAGCCGGGTCCGCGAGGACACCGTCGTCACCGCCGACAACCTGGCCGACCACGTCTTCGGCGTCACCATCGCGAACGACCTGTCCGCCCGCGACGTCCAGCTGCCCCAGGGGCAGTTCCTCAAGGGCAAGAGCTACCGCGGGTTCTGCCCCGTCGGCCCGTACCTCGCGGTCCTCGAGCGTGACGAGATGGGCCTGATCGACCAGCTCGACCTGCGCCTGGAGGTCGACGGCGAGGTGCGCCAGCAGGACAGCAGCGCGAACCTGCTGCACAAGCCGGCCGCGACCCTGACCGAGCTCAGCACGTTCTGCGACCTCGACCCCGGCGACCTCGTGCTCACCGGCACGCCCTCGGGCATCACCGCGAGCTCGCCGCCCGCGATCGTGCGACGTCTCGCGACCGCGCTCCTGGGCGAGCAGCAGCTGTGGCGGGCGTTCGTGAAGCGGCAGCTCACGCGGCCGTACCTGCAGCCGGGACAGGTCGTGACGGCGAGCATCACCCACCCCGACGGTCTCGTCGACCTCGGGACCCAGCGCACCACGATCGTCGGCCCGCCGACGAACCGAGGAGAGGAGCACGCATGAGCGACCAGCGCTCCCGGACCGACGAGCGGACCCCGGGCGAGCACGAGAAAGCCCCTGACTTCGTCGCGCACTGGGTCGTCAAGACGGCCCGACGGGCCGAGATGATCGAGTGGTACGGCGCGGTCTTCGGTGCCCGGGTCGTGCACACCGACGACGACCTGACCTTCCTGACCTGGGACCACGAGCACCACCGCCTCGCGCTCATCGAGGTGCCGCGGGTCCTGAAGTACCTGTTCCCTTTCGCCCACCTGCGTCGCAAGGTCTACGGCATCGACCACGTGGCGCTCCAGCTGCTCTCGATCGAGAAGCTGCTCGCCCTCTACGAGCGCCTCAAGCCGCTGGGCATCGAGCCGGTCTGGGCGATCAACCACGGCCCCACGACCTCGCTCTACTACGAGGACCCGGACGGCATCCGCCTGGAGCTGCAGGTCGACAACTACCCGACGATCGAGGAGACCGCCGCGTTCTTCGGCTCCGAGGAGTTCGAGCGCAACCCGATCGGGACGATGTTCGACCCCGACTACCTGCTGGAGCGGCTGCGGCGCGGTGACGACCCGGCCGAGCTGCTCAAGCCCGGTGCCGGCACCCCACCCGGGCAGACGCCGCGGACGAACAAGAAGACCATCACGTGGAAGACGCTCTGACGGTGGCCGACCGCCACGTCGTGATCGTGGGGGCCGGCGCCGCGGGTTCCTCGCTCGCGCTCCTGCTCGCCCGGCGCGGCATCGCGACCACGATCCTCGAGCGCCGCACCGAGCCGCTGCAGCACCCGGCGGCGCACGTCGTCAACGCCCCGACCCTCGAGACGTGGGAGGAGGTCGACCAAGACCTGGCGCGGTCCGTCGCCGCGCTCAGCCCGCCCCTGGAGGAGATCACGACGATCCGCTGGGCCAGCGAGCTGTCCGACCCCATCGCCGACCTCGACATCCGGGGTGACGACCCCCAGGACCTCGTCCGGCTCCGGACGCTCAGCCCCTACCTGCGCTCGCACGTCGGCCAGCACCAGCTCATGCAGGAGCTGTGGGCGGCGCTCGACCGCGAGCCGCTCGTCGACCTGCGGCGCGGCACGGTCGTCGAGGACGTGCGCACCGGCCGGGACGGGGCGGTCGAGCTCCTCGTGGCCGGGCAACCCGCGCCCGCGAGCCGCTTCGTGATCGCGGCCGACGGGGCGAACAGCGTGCTGCGCGAGCGCTCCGGGATCTCGCTCGAGGGGCCGGTCCTGGCCCACATGGGCAGCGCGTTCCTGCACGCGCCCGGCCTCTACGGACCCGAGGAGACGCGCCCCCTGCTGTCGTGGATCTACCGTCCGGACTTCGCCGGCGTGCTCATCGCCCACGCGGACGACTGCTACGTGCTGATGACGATCTACCTGCACCCGGCGCAGGAGGTCGCCCGGTCCCCACGGAGCTACTGGGAACGCACCGTGCCGTCGGTGCTGGGCCGCGACGACGTGACGATCCGCTCGACCGGCACGTGGTCGATGACGTCGCAGCTGGCGACGCGGTTCCGGGCCGGTCGGCTGCTGCTCGTCGGGGACGCCGCCCACCGGTTCCCGCACACGGGCGGGTTCGGGCTCAACAGCGGCGTCCAGGACGCCGAGAACCTCGCGTGGAAGCTCGAGGCGGTCCTGGACGGTGCGGCCGACGAGGCGTTGCTCGACACCTACGAGGAGGAGCGCCGGCCGGTGATCGAGCGGTTCGCCGACTACAGCGTCACGAACCACTTTCGCCTCGACGAGGTGACCAAGCCGTTCGGCGTCTCCAACGCCGCGCTGCGGGCCGGGACCACAGCGGTCGCCCACCCGCCCTTCTCTTGGCTGCCCGGTCGGTTGGCGGCCGGGGTCGTGGAGCGGCTGACCCGGCTGCAGCTCGCGCGGACCGCGGGCCTGGACCCGTCGTCGCGCCGCAGCGACCGGCTGCGGGCGCACGTCCGGCGCACGGTGCCGGACCAGATCGACCACTTCGTGGCGACCGGGCTGGAGTTCGGCTACGGCTACCGGGGTCGCCTCGTCGCGACCGAGCCCGGCGAGGTCCCGATCGTCGGCGACGGCGTGCGCGAGTACCGGCCCACGACGTGGCCCGGGCACCGCCTCCCGCACCTTCCGGTGCTGGTCGACGACGAGGTCGTGCCGATCCGCCGTCTCGTCGGGCCGCGGGGCCTGACGCTGCTCACGCTCGCGCCGGGGCCCTGGCGAGCCTGGGTCGACGAGCACCTGACCGACCTGCCGTTCCCGTTCGACGTCCGCGCCGTCGTCCCCGCCGAGGATCTCGACCCCGAGGTCGTCGAGCGGCTCGAGGTCGGCCCGGACGGAGCCGTGGTCGTCCGACCCGACGCGCACGTCGTCTGGCGGACCGTCCGGACCCCGGACCGGTCCGGTCACGACCTCGCGTCCTTCCTCGAGTCCTCGTGGTCCCCGACCTGGCGGACCCGTTCGTCCACGTCGTCCACCCGGGAGATGTCATGAGCGCGCTGCCCACCCCCACCGGCCCGGACCAGCTGCCGCTGCGCGAGGTCGCGGAGCGGGTCCGCTGGATCGCCACGGCGATGGTCGATGCCGCGAACCACGGCCGACCGAACGCCACGGGCGTCAAGGTCGGCGGTCACCAGGCGTCGAGCGCCTCGATGGTCGACATCATGGTCGCGCTGTGGTTCGCGGGGCTGACCCGCGACGACCGGGTCTCGGTCAAGCCGCACGCCTCCCCGGTCCTGCACGCCATCAACTACCTGCTGGGGGACCTCGACGCGTCGTACCTGCCGCGCCTGCGCGAGCTCGGGGGCCTGCAGAGCTACCCCAGCCGTGCCAAGGACCCGGACACCGTGGACTTCTCGACCGGCTCCGTCGGCATCGGGGCGACGGCGGCGATCTGGGCCGCGATGGCACACCGCTACCTCGCGTCCCGTGTCCCCGACGCGCCGCCGGCCGGGCGGTTCATCAGCCTGGTCGGTGACGCCGAGCTGGACGAGGGGGCGGTCTGGGAGGCGGTCACCGATCCGTCCGTCGCCCGGCTCGGTGAGCTGCTGTGGGTCGTCGACCTGAACCGTCAGTCCCTGGACCGGGTCGTCCCCGACGTCCAGGCGCACCGCCTGCAGGGGATGTTCGAGGCCGCGGGCTGGCAGGTCGTCACCCTGAAGTGGGGGCGCCGGATCAGCGCGCTCTTCGAGCAGGCCGGCGGGTCCGAGCTGCGCGAGCGGCTCGAGACGATGCCGAACGAGGAGTACCAGCGGATGCTCCGGGTCGACAGCTCAGAGGTCGCGGACCGGCTCCTCGCCGTCGGCGGCAGCGCGGACCTGCGGGCCCTGCTGGGCTCCCTGACGGACGACGACCTCGCCCAGGCCGTGCGCGACCTCGGAGGTCATGACCTCGAGCTGCTGGTCGACACGTTCCGGACGGTCGACGACGCGCGCCCCACGGTCGTGCTCGCCTACACGGTCAAGGGTCGCGGCCTGCCGATCGAGGGACACCCCTCGAACCACTCCGCCCTGCTCACCCCGGACCAGATGGACGCGTACGCCGCGAGCATCGGTGCGGACCGGGACGACCCGTGGCGTCGGTTCGACGAGGACTCGTCCGCCGGGGCGCTCTGCCGCTCCGTCGCCGCCTCGCTGCGACGGGTGCCCGTGACGCACCGTCGTCCGGACGCCCTGCCGACGTCGCTGCAGCGCAGCCACAAGGCCCCGATCTCGACCCAGGCCGTCCTCGGACGGTTCCTCGTCGACGTGACCCGGGCCGCCCCCGAGGTGGCCGCCCGGGTCGTGACGTGCAGCCCCGACGTCGCGTCGTCCACGAACCTCGGCGGCTGGATCAACAAGACCGGTGTCTGGTCGGTCGAGGACCGGCGCGACTGGTTCGACGACGACGCCGAGCGCGTCCTGCGGTGGTCGGAGAACACGAGCGGGCAGCACGTCGAGCTCGGCATCGCCGAGGTCAACCTGGTCGGACTTCTGGGCGAGTCGGCGCCACGTGGAGCCGCTGGGGCGAGCGCCTCATCCCGATCGCGACGCTCTACGACCCGTTCGTGTCCCGCGCGCTCGAGCCGTGGTCGTACGGCATCTACTCCGGCGGTCAGTCGATCCTGGTCGGTACCCCGTCCGGGGTGACGCTGGCGCCGGAGGGCGGCGCCCACCAGTCGATCACGACGCCGTCGATCGGGCTGGAGCAACCGGGGTGCGTCGCCTGGGAGCCGGCGTTCGCGCAGGACCTCGAGTGGTGCCTGCTCGCCGCCATGGACCGGGTGGGCGTCCCCGGCGGCACCTCCGCGTACCTCCGCCTCTCGACCCGGCCGCTCGACCAGTCGCTCTGCCGCCTTCCGCAGGACGACGTGCTGCTCGAGCGTCGGCGGCGGCACGTCGTGGCCGGGGGGTACCGGCTGACCGACCACGACCCGGCCGAGGAGCAGGTCACGTTGGTGGGCGTGGGCGCGATCGTGCCCGAGGTCGTCGCGGCCGCCGAGCGGCTCGGCGAGCGAGGTGTCGTCGCGGGAGTGGTCTGCCTGACCAGCCCCGACCTGGTGTACCGCTCCTTCCACCGCCGGGGCGAGACGACGTCCCACGAGCGTTCGGACATCGTCGACGTCCTGTTCCCGGCCGAGCACCCCGCACCGATCGTCACGGTCATGGACGGCCACCCCCACACGCTGTCGTTCCTGTCGGGCGTCCGCGGCGACCGGCTCAAGGGCCTCGGGGTCACGGACTTCGGCCAGTCGAGCACCGTGGACGAGGCCTACCGCCTGCACGGCCTCGACGTCGCCTCGATCGTCGACGCGGCCCTCGTCCTGTCGTCCCGCTGACGGGTGGTCCGCTCGCCGGACGACCCTGCCGAGACCGTCCGGGGTGGCTAGGGTCGTCGGGACGAGGGGAGCAGACGATGAGCGACGACACGCCGTTGCAGGTCGGCGCCACGGCCCGACCGGTGCAGCTCAGCCCCTGCGTCGGTGGCGTGGTGCGGACCTGGACCGACGACGGCACGACCGGCGTGTGGTCCAGCCCGCAGGCGACCTGGCTCGCGGACGTCCAGGGCACCGGCTGGATCGGCCGGACGCAGCGCGAGGAGCGTCGCTACCGCGAGGCCGCGCTGCTCTCGGACGACGGTGCGCTCGTGGTGCGGGGCCGCTACCCGCTCGCGGGACAGGGTGGCACCACGTCGATGGAGGCCTCCGTCCTGGCGCTCGAACCGGCGCGTGCGCCGACCGGCGACGTCATGGCCGACCTGCGGGCGCTGCTGGCCCGCGCCGTCCGGCACTGCGTCGCCAGCGGAGAGTTCCTCGTCGTCGAGCGCGGCGGCTGGGACGCGCCGCAGGAGCCGTTCTGCCTGTTCGCGCTCGTCGAGGGCCCGCGGGAAGGACGGGTCAGCGTCGTCGAGACGGCGCCCGACCCGACGGAGTCGCCGATCTGGGCTCCGCACGTCGTCCCCGGGCGTCCGAGCCAGACCCTCAGCGCACCCGCCAGCGACCGGACGGTGGACGTCGTGCCGGTGCTGGTGCTCGAGGCGATCACGCGCTGGGGCCTGCAGCCGTGGGACCTCGCCCTGACCTTCGGCCAACGCTGAGCCAGGGTTCTCGACGAGCCGGGGGCGACGATCATGACTACCGTCGACGCATGACCACGACGCGTGAGACGACGACGGCGCCCGCGAGGCTCGACGGCACGAAGGGCCTGGCGTGGATCGTGCTGGCCGCCTCGATCCTCGAGGTCGTGGCGCCGGTGCTCACCATCAACGGGCCGGGGGAGTCGCCCGGCAGCGGAGCCGGTGACGAGCTCCTCATCACCCCGGTCGGCTGGGCCTTCTCGATCTGGGGCGTCATCTACACGCTCGCGATCGCGCAGGCCGTCGCGGTCATCGTGCGCGGCCCGGGCTCCGTCCCGCGCCGGCTGCAGGTCGCGCAGACCGTGCTCTACGTCGGGGGCGCGGTGTGGATCGTCATGGCCGCGATCGGCAGCCCCTACCTGACCGCGGCGGCGCTGCTCGTGATGCTCGTGGCTGCGCTCGTCGCCGTCTCCGCCGTGGCCCGCACGGCGTTCGAGCCCCGCTGGTTCTCCGTCCTGACCCGCGCGGCGGTGGGCCTGTTCGCCGGCTGGGTGACGGCCGCGTTCTTCCTCAACGTCTCGACCGCGCTCGTCGAGACCGGGGCGGTCGAGCCCGACCAGCTCGGCTGGCAGCTCGTCGTCCTCGGCGTCGCCGTCCTGACGCTGCTCACGATGATCGTGCGGATCGGCGGCATCCCGGCCTACGCGTCCGCCGGAACCTGGGCGCTGGTCGGCATCGCCGTCCGCGGCTCGCAGGACGGGACGACCGAGGTGCTCTACGGCGCGATCGCCGCGGCCGTCGTGGTCGTGCTGGCCGCCACCGCCGTCCGGCTGCGCGCGCCGCGAGCGGGTCACGTCGGAAGGGACTAGGCCGCGGGGGACCAACGTCCTGACTCTCCCGGGACTTGGGCCGAACGGCCACGGCACCGCGGCTGGACCCCGACGATGAGTGGGCTCGGGGGAGCCACGTCGAAGAGGGAGCCTTCGTGCAGTCCAGCCATGCTCGTCCACGCCGCCGCGCCGTGCGCGCCGTCGTCACCACCGCGGCGGCCGCCGCGACGCTGCTCAGCGGCGTCGCGCTCGCCGCACCCGCCACCGCCGAGCCGACGGGCGATGCCCAGGTCGTCGACGGCAACGCCTTCATGACCAACGGGATCGTCGAGGTCGGCGCCCGGCCCAACGGTTCCTTCGGCTCCGACATCGGGGCGCCCGAGGGCTACCACCCGCGCAGCGGCGGCAACGGCTCGATCCTCGGCTTCCGGTCCGACCGCGACGGCGACGGCTGGGGCACCGGAACCGACGACGGCGACTTCTTCGCCCCCGGGTCGCCCTACGAGGCCTTCGGCGTGCAGGTGGGCAGCGGCTCGCCGCACGTCAACAGCAGCAACGGCACGAGCATCTCGGGGTCCTTCGGCGACGCGTCGAGCACGGACGCCGGGCAGACGCTGAGCTGGACGTCGTCGAGCCCCGTGGACGGCCTCTCGATCTCGCAGAAGGCGACGATCGCCCCCGGCCGGCACGTCCTGTCGGTCGACGTCACCCTCACGAACGCCTCGACGGAGACGCTCAAGGACCTCGTGTACGTGCGCGCCGTCGACCCCGACAACTGCAAGGCGCAGGTGGACGCCTCGTGCAGCGGCTCCTACGACACCACGAACACGATCGTGAGCCAGCAGACGGACGGCGTCGGCCGCGCCGTCGTGTCGGCCACGGCGAGCGACGGCTCCTACCTCGACCTGCGCTCGTCGGCCCGGGGCAGCGTCGTCGTGCGGGACTACCCCTGGGAGGACAGCTGTGCCGACCTGAAGGGGCTGTGGGACGGCGGCTGCGGCGACAGCACCGCCGACAGCTCTGGCAGCGGCGACCTGCAGATCGGCCTCGGGGTGCGCACCGCCTCGCTCAAGGCCGGCGCCTCCCGCACCTTCCGCGTCCAGTACGTCCTGAGCGCACCCGAGGCGGACGACATCGACTCCGGCAGCGCCCCGTACCTGGCCGGGTCGACCCTCGACGACGGGCACGTCGGCGAGTCGTACTCCGCCTCCGTCGCCGCCGAGGACGGCACCGCGCCGATCACGTACGCCGTGACCGCCGGAGAGCTCCCGGCCGGCCTGGAGCTCGACGAGGAGACCGGTGCCATCACCGGCACGCCGACCACCGAGGGCACCGCGACGTTCACCGTCACGGCGACGAACTCCAAGGGCACCGACGTCCAGGAGTACTCGATCGCGGTCGGCGCGCAGCGGACCGCCCCGGAGCTGCCGACCGGCGACCCCGTGTCCGGCACGCAGGGCGTCGAGTACTCGCAGTCCGTCGCGGCGAGCGGCACGCAGCCGATCACCTACACGGTCGACGCCGGCGAGCTGCCGGCCGGCCTGAGCCTCGACGCCTCGACGGGCGTCATCAGCGGCACCCCGACGGCCGTCGGCTCGTCGAACTTCACGATCAAGGCGACCAACGTCAAGGGCTCCGACACGCAGGAGTACACGCTGGTCGTCGCCGCAGCCGCTGTCGCCCCGGGTGTCCCGGGGGTCTCGGTGAAGCCCGGCGACCGTCGGCTGACGCTGACGGTGACGGCGCCGACCTCGGACGGCGGCAGCCCGGTCACCGGGTACGAGTACACGCTGGACGGCACGACGTGGCGCAGCCTGGACCTCGTGCAGGGCAAGGCCGTCGTCAAGGGCCTGCGCAACACGAAGCGGTACACGCTCAAGGTCCGTGCGGTCAACGCCGTCGGTGCCGGTGAGCCGAAGACCGTCACCGCGACCGCGGGGTGGTTCCACGACCCGCTGACGCCCGCGGCACGCAAGGCGCTGCGCTCGATCCCGAAGCACCCGTCGAGCTACGACGGCAGGCTGCGGCGGACCAAGGCCTTCCGCACCAATGCCTCCGGCCGCCCCGCGGTCACGGCGTCCGCGGTCAAGGGACGTCACCTGTCGAAGGGTCAGGCCGTGGTGCTGGGCGGCTCGAAGGCCTTCGCCTTCGACTCGCCGAAGCCCAGCCGGGCGGCCCGGAAGCAGCTGCGGGCGCTCGTGCCGGCGCTGGCCGACGCGAAGGCCGTCCGGTGCGAGGGCTACACCGACTACGCCGACAAGGCCGGCACGCGGCATGAGCGCAAGCTCGCGAAGGCGCGGGCGTCGGCGGTGTGCTCGTACCTGCGGTCGCACGGCGCGAAGGTCCGCACGAGCCTGCTGGCCGTCGGGGCGAAGCGCCCGGTGGTCGTGGGCGGCACGGCGAAGAAGCGCGCCGACAACCGGCGCGTGGTCATCACCGTCACGAAGTGACCCGCACGCACGGACGCCGCACGTCATTGACGTGCGGCGTCCGTGCGTCGGGCCTCGGTGGGTCAGGCGGCGACCGCGACGCCCTCGCGCTCGGCGTCGACCCGCGCGGCCTGGTCGGGCCGCCGCCACCGCTTGCCGTTCATCGTCGCCCAGCCGGCGAGGCTGACTGAGACCCACGCGATGAGCGCGCCCGCGATGTCGTCGACGATGTAGTGCCAGCCGAAGTAGATGGTGGCGAGGACGGTCGCCACGAAGAACACCCAGCCACAGATCTGGACGACCTGCCGCTGCGCCGTCCGGACGAAGAACAGGCAGGCCGTGAGCACGACCGACGTGTGCAGCGACGCGAAGCCCGCGATGCCGTACGTGGCGCCGCCGCTCGGGTCGTCGTAGAAGCGGGTGGCGGAGCGGAACAGGGCGTTCTGCAGGTCGCCCGCGCTGGTCTCGGCCAGGTCGGCGTACATCTGGGGCTGGACGAAGGCCGGGCCGAACGTCGGCAGCAGGTAGTAGCTGACCGTGCCGAGCACCCAGTTCAGGCTCAGCGCCGTCGCGTACCAGGCGCCGCGGCTCAGGTCGCGCGACCACACCAGGAACGCGCCCAGGGTCAGCGGGATGAGCGGCAGGTAGGCCACGTAGATCGCGGCCAGCACGTGCGCCGAGACGGTGGTGCCGAGCAGGTCGTGGAGGACCGGGCCCGGGTTGTTGCCGAAGAACATCAGGTGGTCGAGACGCAGCAGCGGGACGTCGTAGTTCGCGTCGCGCGCCTGCGGTAGGTGGCTCTTGAGGTTCCGGTAGCTGACGTAGCAGACGTAGAACGCGAGCAGGCCGGTCGTGATGTACGCGAGCCGCTTCCAGCTCCACTCGGTCCGCACGATCAGGCGGACCTCGGCCGGCACCTTGCGCAGGTTCGACAGCGGGCGCAGCCCGAGTCGCGCGATCGCCTGCGGCACGACGCCGGCCGCGAAGAACAGCAGGCCGATCAGCGGCAGCCGGACGTAGGCGGGACCGAGGAAGCCCTCGGGGTCGCGCAGCGGGACGTCGTGCACGCCCGACGACCAGAGCGCGGTCAGGCCGACCGCGACGGACAGCACGACCGCGAACGTGTACGGCCACCGACGGATGGCATCGAGGCGTTCGCGCATGGCCGAATCCTAGGGACGGTGACTGAGAAGCGCATGAGATGGAGAGCGGGTTCACGACGCATGACGGCCGCCCGGACGGGCACGAGCACGACATGGAAGCACCGCAGCAGGTCACGACCGACCACGTCCGCCGACTCCTCGCCGCCGAGGGCCCAGCCGTCCTGACGCTCGTCGAGGGTCGGGTCGAGGTCGCCGACGAGGGGACCGGGACGCTCGACCTCATCTCGCGCGACGAGCTCGTCGCCTGGCTGGGCGAGGACCCGTCCGACGCGCAGGTCGAGGACCAGGCCGGGGCCCTGACGAACGCGCTGCAGCAGCTCGGCGGCTGAGGCCCCCGTCACGACCGATGGTGCGGTCAGGGTGCCCTTGCTAGATTCGTCGCACCGTCGTTCGTGGAAGGAACCTCGTTGCCCGGTCAAAGACCCGCGGCTCGTCCGAGCCCAGGCCTCTTGTCTCCCGCACCCGCCCCTTCGACCCGCGCCCGCGCGAGCGTCCCGACCGTCGTCGGTGAGTCGTCATGACCATCGTGCTGTCGCTGCTCCTCGGCGTCCTCGTCGTCTTCCTGATCACCCTGGGCACCGGCTACTTCGTCGCCCAGGAGTTCGCCTACATGGCTGTGGACCGGTCGCGGCTGCGCGCCCGCGCCGAGGCCGGTGACGCCGCCTCCCGCCGCACCCTGCGCGTCACCGAGCGGACGTCGTTCATGCTGTCCGGCGCCCAGCTCGGCATCACCGTCACCGGCCTGCTCGTCGGCTACGTCGCGCAGCCGCTCATCGGCTCGGCGATCGGCGACGCGATGGACGGCACCGGCATCTCGACCGCGACGGGCGTCACGATCGGCACGATCGCGGCCCTGGCCTTCTCCACGATCGTCCAGATGGTCTTCGGCGAGCTCGTGCCCAAGAACCTCGCGATCGCGCGGCCCGAGCCCGTCGCCCGCTGGCTGTCCCGCTCGACGCTCGGCTACCTGGCGATCACCGGCTGGCTCATCTGGTTCTTCGACCAGTCGTCGAACCTGCTGCTGCGGCTGCTGCGGATCGAGCCCGTCCACGACGTCGAGTCGTCCGCGAGCGCCCGCGACCTCCAGCACATCGTCGCCGAGTCCCGCGCGGCCGGTGAGCTCGACGAGGACATGTCGCTGCTGCTCGACCGCATCCTCGACTTCCCGCGCCGCGACGTCGACCACGCCCTCGTGCCGCGCTCGCGCGTGGACACCGTCGACCCGTCGATGACGGTCGACGAGGTCCGCACCCTGATGGGGTCGGGCCACTCCCGCTACCCGGTCATCGACGACCAGGACCGCATCCTCGGCGTCGTGCACCTCGTCGACGTGCTGCCGACCGGCGAGACGGTCGAGCCCGACACGCGCACCGTCACCGACGTGGCCCGGCCGGCCGTCGTCGTGCCCGAGCTCATGCGCCTGCCCGACGCGCTCGCCGAGATCCTGTCGGCCAAGGACCAGCTCGCCTGCGTCGTCGACGAGTACGGCGGCCTGGCCGGCATCGTCACGGTCGAGGACCTCGTCGAGGAGATCGTCGGCGACCTCGACGACGAGCACGACGAGCTCTCGCCGCCGGCCGTCCGGCCCGACGGCGACGGCTGGACCGCCCGGGGCGACACCCCGCTCGACGAGATCGAGCGGCTGCTGCAGATCACCTGCCCGCGCGGCGACTTCGAGACCGTGTCCGGGCTCGTGCTCGCCGAGCACGGCGCCCTGCCCGAGGTGGGTGAGCGCGTACGGGTGCGCCTGCCGGACGACCCGGCCGACCTCGCCCACGGCGACGAGCCGGTCGTGCGTCACCTCGAGGTCGAGGTGACCGCCGTCGAGCAGTACGTGCCGTCGGCCGTCCGTCTCGTGGTCCACGCCGAGGACGACGACGCCGCCGATGCCGAGACCGAGGGGGAGGAGGACCGATGAGCAACGCCTGGGTCGTGCTCGTCGCGACGATCGTCATCATCGCGGCCAGCGCCTTCTTCGTCGCGATCGAGTTCGCACTCATCGCCGCCAAGCGGCACCGCCTCGAGGAGGCCGCCGCCCGCAGCCGCGCCGGTCGCGCCGCGCTGCGCAGCGCCTCCGAGCTGTCGGTGCTGCTCGCCGGCGCCCAGCTCGGCATCACGCTGTGCGTCCTGGCGCTCGGCGCCATCACCAAGCCGGCCGTCCACTACTGGCTCACGCCGCAGTTCGAGTCGTGGGGCCTGCCGTACTGGAGCGCGGACGTCGCGGGCTTCGCGATCGCGCTGGTGGTCGTCACGTTCCTGCACCTCGTGGTGGGCGAGATGGCGCCCAAGTCGTGGGCGATCGCCCACCCCGAGCGGTCCGCGACGCTGCTGGCGCTGCCGATGCGCGCCTTCATGTGGTTCACCCGGCCGCTCCTGCACCTGCTCAACAACACCGCCAACTGGCTGCTGCACCGCGTAGGGGTCGACGCCGTCGACTCGCTCACGACCGGGCAGAACCCGGACGACCTGCGTGCGCTCGTGCGGCACTCCGTCGACGTCGGCTCGCTCGACATCACGTCGTCGAAGCGGATCTCCGGCGTGCTCGACCTCGGCCGGCTGACCGTCGGCGAGGTCGCCGGGCGGGGACGGCCGACGGCGGTCCCGGCCGGAGCCGTCGTCGCCGACGTCCAGGGAGCCAGTCGGGCCAGCGGCCACCTGCGGATCCTCGTCGAGGACCGGGACACGATGGGCGTGGTCCACGTGCGCGACACGATCGGGCTCGCGCCCGACGCGGGCATCGGGCCGGTCACGCGGGCGTGCTCGGTGCTGCCGGAGGACCGGACGGTGCTCGAGGCGATCGACACGCTCCGGGCCGCAGGTCAGCAGCTGGCGCTCGTGCGGCGCGCGGGCGGCGAGCTGTCGGTGGTCACGATCGCCGACATGCTGCGCGACCTCGTGCCGGTGGCGCCGAACCGCTGAGGGGTCAGGCCACCGAGGCCATGAAGGCCGCCGCGCTCGCGAGGCTCAGCACCAGCAGGTGCCGGGCCGCGCGGTCGGCGGCGATGGTGTCGTAGGGTCCGGCGACGCGCGCTGCGGCGGCGCAGCACGACACGACGGCGACGGCGGCGAGGAGCAGGCTGAGGGCGGACATGGGACGACTGTGCCCGCTCCCGCACCGGCCCGCAACGAAGGAGAAGCACGCCTCACGAAGGTGAGGAAACCCTGATCTGCCAGGGATTCTCAGGCTGCGGAGGTCTCCAGCAGCCACGCCCGACGCTCGTGCGAGGCGGCGAACAGCTCGACCACGTCGACGGCCGACTCCTCGAACCCGACCCGACGCATCCAGGCGGCCTCGTCGCGGATCGCGGCGGCGGCGAGACGGAGCTGGAGCGGCGAGGAGCGCCGGTCGATCATCGGGGTGCCTCTCACGGGTCGGGCGAGCAGTCGTGGGGTCCAACGAGCGGCGCCGACGGCCGTGACGGGTCGAGAGGTGAGAGCCGCCTCACGAGTCGCCGGTGACCCGGGCCGCGCCCTCGCGCAGGCGGGTCCGGAGCGCGACGAGCTCGGGGTAGTCGGCGAAGAACCGGACCTTGTCGGCCGCGACCGTGCGACCGCGCGGCGGCGCCTTGAGCACGAAGTCGGCGAAGCTCTCGGCGACGTCCTCCGCGAGGTCGGTGCTCGCGTACTCGCTGACGAACGCCGAGCGGTCCTCGCGGTACAGGGCCGCCGACGTCTTCGCGCTGAGCGACCCGACCCCGTCACGACCCAGCCCGTAGTCGCGCCAGAAGGCGGCGTAGAACGCCTGGACGTACGAGCCCTTCCGGCCGCAGCCCTCGCTCAGCGTGATCCGGGGGCAGCGGCCGGAGACCTCGGGCACCTGGTCGCCGGAGAGCGTGAGCACGTGCCCGTACTCGTGCACGAGGGTGCGGACCAGCTCGATCCGGCCGTCCTCGGTGTAGGCGTCGTTGACGTTCAGGTGCCACCGGTCGGGGTCGTCGCTGCGCCACACCGACGCCGCCGTGTCGTTGCGGTCGTCGTCGAAGACCTCGAAGCTCGTGAACCGGCGTTCCGCCTCGCGGGTGCCGAGCAGCTGCGTGAGCACGCGCCACAGCGCGCGGTCGCCCCGCGACGGCCGGGGGACGAGGCCGTCCTTCGTGACGGTGTAGACCGTGCCCTCGGTCTCGCTGCCCGTGGAGCGCAGCGTCCAGCGCCGCCCCGCAGGACCGTCGCCCGGGTCGACGGGCTTGGTGGTCGGGGCCTTCGTGCGGGCCGAGCGGAACCGCGCGTCGAGCTCGCGGTCGACCTGCTTGCCGAGCGCCTCGCACTGCTCGTCGGTGTCGCACTCGTAGTAGCACTCGTCGCGCAGGGCGTCGTACGACTCGACGGACGTGCAGTCGGCCGCACCCTCGACCCGGTCGACGACGACGCCGAGGACCGTCAGGCTCACGACGAGGGAGCCGAGGACGGATCCGACGAGGATCAGGGCGGTGCGCGAGCGCCGGCGGGGCTGGGTCATGGCCGCCGGAACGTACCACGCCAGGGACCGCCCGCGGGGGCGTTCGCGCAGGTCAGCGGGTCAGAGGCTCAGCAGCAGGGCGACCGCGAGAGCCGTCAGGAGGGAGTCGACGCGGTCGAGCAGGCCGCCCGCACCCGCCATCATCGCGCCGGAGTCCTTGACGTCCGCCCCACGCTTGACCATCGACTCGAGCAGGTCTCCTGCGGGCGCCGCCACGGCGACCGCGACGGCCAGCCCGGGCGTCAGGGCGCCCAGCAGCGCGAGCACGCCGACGCCGGCGAGCGAGCCGACGACGGTCCCGCTCCAGCGCTTGCCCGGCGACAGCGGCGAGAGGCGCGGGCCGCCGAGCCGCGGCCCGGCGAAGAACGCCACGACGTCGGCGACGGACACGGCGACGAAGATCGCGAGCGCGGTCGGGCCGAGGACCACGAGCCCCGCGAGCGGCAGCAGCCACAGCAGGGCGAACCAGGACGAGGTGACCCGGCGCAGGCCGCCCTGGGCGTCGCCCGCCAGGACGGGGACGGCCGCGAGCGCGAGCAGCCCACCGCCGACGACCCGGACGACGTGCTCGGGCGCCAGCCACACCGTCGCCACCGCGGCGACGAATGCCGCCGCCAGCACGACGACGTCGACCCGGGGGAGCCGGAAGAGCCGGCCGGCCTCGACGACCGCCACGAGCCCGGCGGCCGTGGCGAGCAGCGCGGTCCCGGGCTCGCCCCACCAGAACAGGGCGACGACGACCGGGACGGCGACGACCCACAGGCACCAGCGCAGGACGAGCTCACGGCGCCGGGTCAGGGCGACGCCGACGCCGCCGACGACGAGGGCGCCGGCGATCCAGGGGACGAGCGACGCCGTCGTCACGTCCACCTAGCGCACCGCCACGGGAGCCCAGGACGCGACGACGGCACGGCACGCGTCGACGATGCGCTCGTTCTCGGCGCGGTCCCGCACGGCCGTGCGGACCGTCCGGGCCTCGTAGGCGGGGGACAGCGGCGACAGGTCGCGCAGGAACACGTCGTGCTCGCGGCAGGCGCGCACGAACGCGCCGGCCCCGGGCGCGTCGGCCGGCAGCGTCAGCGTCAGGAAGTTGCCGACGGAGTCGCCGACCTCGAGCGGGCCGATCGCGGCGAGCCCCTGCGCGAGCTCGTCGCGCAGGACGTGCGTGCGCTGCCAGCAGGCGCGGTAGTGGTCGGGGTCGCGCAGCGCCGCGACGGCGGCACGCTGCGCCGGCAGCCCGACCTGCCACGGCGGGGTCCGGCGCCGGATCGCCGCGGCCGTGGCCGGCTCCGCCGTCAGGAACGCGGCCCGGACGCCGGACAGGGCGTACATCTTCGACAGCGACGTGCACACGACGAGCCGCGGATCCCGCGCGGCGAGCGGCGCGAGCGAGTGCTCCAGTCCGACGTAGCCGAGGTACGCCTCGTCGACCCACCACCGGGTGGTCTCGGGGGACGCCTCGACGACGGCTCGCAGGTCGGCGGCCGGAGCGTGCCGGCCCGTGGGGTTGTTGGGGTTGACGACGACGACCAGGTCGTAGCCCCCGGCCGCGACGACGTCCTGCAGCCGCTGCGGGTCGATCCGCCAGTCCTCGTCGCGGCGCAGCCGGAACCGCTCGACGGTGCAGCCGACGACCCGCTCCGTGACGTGGGCGTACTCCCCGTAGCCCGGGTCGACGAGCAGGACGCGGCTCGACGGCCCGAGCCACGTGAGAAACGCCCGGAAGATGAGGTCCGAGGACCCGGACCCGACCGCGAGGGCCTCGGCGGGCAGGTCGCGCACGCGGGCCAGCTCGGCGACGAGGCCGTCGGCCTCGGCCGGTGGGGAGGACCGCGCGGTCCAGGCCGGGTCGTCGAGCAGGGCCTCGACCACGCCCGGGGCGGGGTCGAACCACGCGTCGAGCACGTCGGCGGGCACGACCTGGTCGCGTCGCTCGAGCGTGCGGAAGTCGGTGCCGATCGCGGTGAACGAGGCGCCGCCGTGCTCGCAGCCGTCAGGACGGGAGGCGAAGGGCACGTCGAGCGCCCAGTCGACCTCGGCCCGCCAGCGGGCGACGAGCTCGGCGAACGGCCCGAGGGCGAGCGCGGTCAGGTGCGACACCTCGGCGGTCATGACCTCGAACGCGACCGCGCCGCTGTGCACGACCCGCCCGGTGGGCGTGAGGCCGACCGCGCGGTACATGTCGAGCAGGTCGTCGCGCCCCATCGCGACGATCGTGCGCCCGGCGTTCGCCGCGGTCCAGCGCAGGGCCGCGTACATGAGCAGGGTCGCGACGCCGGACGTCCGGTGCTCGGGCTCGACGGTGAGGATGCGCACCTCGAACACGTCGGCGGCGTCGAGCAGCGGCAGGTCGGCCCGGTCCAGGTACTTGTCGAGGCCGTAGCTGCCGGCCCAGGGCGGGGTCAGGCTGACGAAGCCGACCGGACGGTCGTCGACGGCGGCGACGAGGTAGACGTTCGAGCCGTCGAGCGCGTCGCTGAGCCGTCCGCTCGGGTCGAGAGCGTGCTGACCGAGCTCCTCGGCGTACACGCGGTGGCGCAGTCCGTGGACCCAGTCCAGGTCCTGCGCGGTGGCGCGGCGCACCTGCACGTCATTCATTCCATGCTCCTCGGGTCGACCCCGCCCAACGTAGGGCACGGACGGGTCCGGGCGTTTCACCCTCGGGGCGCGTCGCGTTCCGCCACCATGAGGGGCACCCCGAAGGAACGAGGACACAGCCGATGGGCCAGACCGGACGTCAGATGCGCCAGCGCACCGTCAAGGCGATGAAGCAGGGCAACGCGGGTCGTCCGAGGGCCGGCCGTCCGGCGCCGCCGCCCTCGCGGTCCGCCCGGCTGCGCTACTGGTTCGACAGCACGATGGCGCGCGGCACGTCGGCCCTCGTCGGCTGGCTCGCCGTCGCGACGGTGCTGCTCATCCTGGTGTTCACGGTCTTCGTGACGGTGACGGGCCTCGGGCCCGGGTCGCCCAACGCGAAGGGCGGGTTCCTCGGCCAGCTCCTGGCCAACCTGTTCCACGCCCTCGACCCCGGCACGGTCGCCGGCGACACCGGCACGTGGCGCTACATCCTCACGATGCTGGCGCTGACCATCGCGGGCCTGTTCATCGTCAGCGCCCTCATCGGCGTCATCGCGACGGGGATCGACGAGAAGCTCGCCGACCTGCGCCGCGGCCGCTCGATCGTGATCGAGCGGGACCACACGGTCGTCCTCGGCTGGTCGGAGTCCGTCTTCGCGATCGTGCGCGAGCTGTCGATCGCGAACGAGAGCCGCAGGCGCCCGGCCGTCGTCATCCTCGCCGAGCAGGACAAGGTCGAGATGGAGGACGCGATCCGCGCCAAGGTGCCCGACCTGCGGGGCACCCGCGTCGTGTGCCGCACCGGGTCCGCGCTCGACCTCGGCGACCTCGCGATGACCAACCACACGCTGGCCCGCTCGATCATCGTGCTGTCGCCGGGCGGCGAGGAGCCGGACAGCGAGGTCATCAAGACCCTGCTCGCCATCACCCACGACGGCGAGGGACCGCACGTCGTCGCCGAGGTCCAGGATCCGGAGAACCTCGAGGCCGCGCGCCTCGTCGGTGGCGACCGCGCCGTCGTCGTCGACAAGCGCGAGACGATCGCCCGGCTCATCGTCCAGACCTCCCGGCAGTCCGGCGCCGCCGCGGTCTACACCGAGCTGTTCGACTTCGACGGCGACGAGGTCTACTTCCACACCGACCCGTCGCTGGCCTCCGGCACCTACGGCGAGGCGGTCCGCGCGTACGAGTCGGTGTCGGTCATCGGGCTCGTGAGCGCCGAGGGACGGGTCCGGCTGAACCCGCCGTCGGGGACGCCGGTGGCGGCCTCGGAGCTCGTCGTCGTCGCCGAGGACGACTCGGTCCTCGACCGCACCCCGCGGACGGGGGCGAGCGTCGACGAGACCCGCATCAGCGGCGCCGACCCGCGGCCGGAGGCGCCGTCCAAGATCCTCGTGCTCGGCTGGAACGAGCGCGCCGCGACCGTCGTGCGCGAGCTGGACGAGTACGCCGCGCCCGGGTCGACCCTGTCCGTCCTGACCGAGCTGGGCTCGCCCGACGTGCCTGCCACCACGAACCTCGACGTGTCGGTGCACCGCGGGCGCACGGCGGACCGCGCCACCCTCGAGGCGTACGACGTCGCGGACCACGACCAGGTGATCGTGCTCTGCTACTCCGACCAGCTGCCGGTCCAGCGAGCGGACGCCCGGACGCTCGTCACCCTGCTGCACCTGCGCGAGATCGTCGGCGAGCGCGACCCCGGGACCCGACCGTCGGTCGTGAGCGAGATGCTCGACGACCGCAACCGGGCCCTGGCCCAGGTCGCCCACGTCGACGACGTGATCGTGAGCGACGAGATCCTGAGCCTGATCCTGACCCAGCTGTCCGAGAACGAGCGGCTCGAGGCCGTCTTCGCCGACCTGCTGGACGCCGACGGCGCGGAGATCTACCTGCGCCCCGCGACCGACTACGTCACGGAGGGCGGGCCGGTCTCGTACGCGACGGTCGTCGAGGCGGCGCTGCGGCGCGGCGAGACGGCCCTCGGCTACCGCGTCGCCGCCCAGGCGCAGGACGAGGACGCGGGCTTCGGGGTGTACGTGAACCCGGCCAAGTCGGTGTCGTTCGCGGTCGGCCCGGCCGACCGGGTCGTGGTGCTCGCCGAGGACTGACGCCCGCCGGTCAGAGCCCGTCGACGACCGCGTGGTCGCCGCCGTCGTACGGCTGCCCGGTGACCTTGGACGTGACCAGGCTGATGACGGTGGCGACGCGGCCGCCGGGGTTGTCCCAGTACTCCGCGGAGTCCGCGTCGACCTTGATGAGGACGGCGTCCGGGTCCTCGGGGCCGCCGGGCAGCCACGCCTCGGCGAAGGTGCTCCACAGCTCGCGCAGCTTCGCGGTGTCGTCGACGACCTCGGCACGCCCGGCGATCGAGACCCACGAGGTGTCGCTCGAGACCGTCACGTTCACCTCGGGCCGCGCACGGACGTGCTCGACCTTGCGGGAGTCGCGGGTCGCGATGAACCACAGCACGACGCCGAGGTCCACGTCCTGCCGGGTCATCGGGCGGCTCACGAGGGTCCCCTCGCCGTCGACGGTGGTGAGCATGCAGAACCGGGCGTCCTTCGTGAGCTCGACGAGCCGGTCCAGGTCGGATGAGGTCATGTCTCCGGGGTACCCGTGCATCGCCCGGCCACACGGTGGGGCGCGTCGACAGGGACAGGAGGTCCGAGATGACAGGGACCGTCCGGATCGGCATCTCGGGGTGGACCTACCCGGGCTGGCGGGGGGTGTTCTACCCGAAGGGGCTGCGGCAGGCCGACGAGCTCAGCTACGCCGCGAACCGCCTCACGAGCATCGAGGTCAACGGGTCCTTCTACTCGCTTCAACGTCCGGAGAGCTACCGCTCGTGGGCCGAGCGGACACCGCCGGGCTTCGTCCTGGCGCTCAAGGGGGGTCGGTTCATCACCCACCTGAAGAAGCTCGTCGACGTCCGCACCCCGCTGGCGAACTTCTTCGCCTCCGGACCGCTCGCGCTCGGCCCCGGGCTCGGTCCGTTGCTCTGGCAGCTGCCACCGACCCTCGGGTTCGACGCCCCGCGTCTGGCGGACTTCCTCGACCAGCTGCCGCGCACGACCGCTGCCGCGGCGCGTCTCGGTGCCGAGCACGACGAGCGGCTGGAGGGGCGGTCGTTCCTCGAGGCCGGGCCGGACCGGCCGGTGCGTCACGCCGTGGAGGTGCGCCACGAGTCGTTCCGGGACCCGGCCTTCCTGGAGCTGCTGCGCTCGCGCGGCGTCGCGGTGGTCGTCGCCGACACCGCCGGCCGCTGGCCGCTGCTGCGCGAGGTGACGGCCGACTTCGCCCACGTCCGGCTGCACGGTGACACCGAGCTGTACGCGAGCGGCTACTCCGACGAGGCGCTGGACGCCTGGGCCGCGACGATCCGTTCCTGGGGCGAGGCCGGGACCGACGTGTTCGTCTACTTCGACAACGACATGAAGGTGCGGGCGCCGTTCGACGCGATGAGGCTCGTCGAGTGGCTCGCCGACCTCGCTCCGCCCGTGACCTCCGTCATGCCGCCTTGATCTCAAGTCGAGTTGAGGTTCTACGATCGACGACGAAACCCCGCCCCCGGAAGGATCCCCATGACGTCGACCCCCGGCCGCGACACGCCGGAGGTGCCCGCGCTCGACGACCTGCGTGCGGCCGCCTCGCGGTTCAAGCGCGCGTTCCGGCGCTACCCGACCGGGGGTCGCGATCATCACGGCGCTGGGCGAGGACGGCCCGGTCGGACTGACCGCGTCGAGCGTGGCGTCCGTCGCCGCCGACCCGGCGACGATCTCGTTCTCCGTCTCGTCGGCGACCCGGTCGGCCGGGGCGCTGCTGCGGGCGTCGCGCCTCGACGTCCACCTGCTGACCCTCGACCAGGCCCCGGTCGCCGAGGTCTTCGCACGCTCGGGCTCCGAGCGGTTCACCCCCGACCAGGGCTGGACGTGGAGCGCCGACGGCGCGCCGACCCTGCCCGACGCGCTCGCGACCCTGCGGTGCGAGCCGCTCACGACCGTCCCGGTCGGCGGGTCGACGATCGTCGTGGCGACGGTGCTCGACGTCCGGCTCGGACCCGACGCGGCTCCGCTGGTCCACCACGACCGCACCTTCCGCGCCGTCGGGCGACCGGCGGGAGAGGTCGAGGTCGAGCGCCACGCCGGCGCGTGAGGGCGAGCCGCTCGCGATCCCTGCGCCACCCTTCGGCCCTGCGCCACCCCTCAGGGTCCCTGGGTGGGGTGATCCGGGTCCCTGGGTGGGGTGGTCCAGGGTCCGAGGGCGGCCGGCTCAGGGGCGGTCGGCGAGCTCGGCGGCGTAGCCCTCGCGGAAGGTCGGGTAGCGCGGGACCCAGCCGGTCGCGCGCAGCCGCGCGTTCGACAGCCGCTTGCCGTGCCCCTGCGCAGGGTCGGCCTGCGGGGGAGCGGGCGCACCGAGCAGCGTCGCCAGGTACGCCGCGACGGCGCCGAGCTGGGCCGGCTCGTCGTCGGTGCCGAGGTAGAGCGGCGCCGGGTCGTCGACGCCGAGCAGATGCACGACGGCGGCCGCCGCGTCGTCGCGGTGGATGCGGTTCGTCCACCGGTGGGGGTCGTCGATCCGACCGTCACGAACCCGGTCCTGCAGGTAGGTGCTGCCGCGCCCGTACAGGCCGGAGAGCCGCAGCACGACCCCGTGCGGGACGCGGTCGTGGAACACCTGCTCCGCCTCCAGCAGGACACCGGCCGGCCCGTCGCCCGGCGCCGGCGGCGTGTCCTCGGTGACGAGCTCGGCGGGGTCCTGCTCGCCGACGACGCCGGTCGACGAGACCAGGACCGCCCGGTCCGGCAGCGCAGGCAGGGCGTCGAGCGCCCGCGTCATGCCGTCGACGTAGGTCGCGCGGTACGACTCCTCCGAGCGCGGCCGGGCCGTGAGGGCGACCACGAGCTCGGCGACGTCGAGGTCGTCGAGCTCTGGGTCGTCGGCGGTCAGGTCGACGGACCGCCCGACGAGCGGCGTGGGCACGAGCTCGGCCCGCCGGCGCAGCGCGACGACCCGGCGGTCGTCGGCGACGAGCAGCCGGCCGACGGCGGAGCCGAGGCTGCCCGATCCGACGAGCAGGACGTCACGGGTCGAGGCCATGACGCGAGCGTACGACCCGGGCCGGGGGCGTGCGGGCGACGACCTCGGTAAATCACTTGGCCGGCGGCGGTGGCCGCCCCTAGGCTGGTCGACCGACGGGCCCCGGTGACGGACCGAGGGCCTCCGACCGAAGGATCCGACCGTGAGCGCCAGCACCTCGACGCGACCCGCGAACGCCCCCGTGGCGTATCGCGCGCTCGACGATGCCCGGCGACCGCACGGATCGTTCGGCCTCGACCAGTGCTCGATCGAGCAGTCCCTGCTGTGGACCCTCCGGAGCCGCCCCTGACCTGGTGCACCCACGCGCACCCTCAGGGGCCGTTCCGGTCGAGCCACACGCTCGACGGGGACGGCCCCTTCGTCGTCCGCGCGGACGACCACCAGACCACCCGACCACCAGACCAGCCCACGACAGACCCGAGGAGGTGGAGGCTGATGAGCACGTCCAAGGACGCGGCCGCCGCCGTGCTGACGACGCACGGCGTGACGATCGCCTTCGACCACCCGCTGCCGTGGGCGCCGGCGCAGGAATGGGCCTGCGCCGGCGTGGACCCCGAGCTGTTCTTCCCGGCCGACGACGCGACGCTGGCCGAGGCGGTCCGGGTCTGCACGACGTGCCCGCTGCGGACGACCTGCGCCGACCAGGCTGTCGCCCGGTCCGAGTCCGGCGTGTGGGGCGGGCAGCTGCTCCAGGACGGCCGGGTCCTCGACCGGGTCCCCACGCGGGGCCGGCCCCGCAAGACCGCGGCCTGACGGCGTCCGCACCACGCCGTCGGGCCGCGCCTCACCTCCCCGTACCTCAGCTGGACAGAGGACCCGGTCGCGAACCGGGCCGCCGGGCGTTCGACTCGCTCCGGGGAGACCGCCCACCACCAACCCACCCGAACCGGACGCCGAAGGAGGCGCACCATGACCACCGACACCGCGACGACCGGGGCCTTCCCGGTCGCGCTCCCCGGGGCACGGGCCGACACGCTCATGTGGGCCCGCCCCGACGACGTCGAGCCGGCCGCGCTCGAGCAGCTCCGCACGATCTCCGAGCTGCCGTGGGTCCACGGCCTGCGCGTCATGCCCGACGTGCACCTCGGCAAGGGCGCGACCGTCGGCTCGGTCGTCGCGATGCGCGACGCCGTCTCGCCCGCGGCGGTCGGCGTCGACATCGGCTGCGGCATGACCGCGGTCCGCACCGACCTCACCGCCGACGACCTGCCCGAGGACCTCGCGCCGCTGCGCCACGCGATCGAGCGGGCCGTGCCCGTCGGGTTCCGTGCGCACGACGAGGCGCCGGACGTCGATCGTCTCGGGCTCGGTGCCCGCGGCTGGGACGCGTTCTGGGCGGGGTTCCGCTCGCTGCACGAGCGCGTCCAGGACCGCGAGCGCAAGGCCATGACGCAGATGGGCTCGCTCGGCGGCGGCAACCACTTCATCGAGGTGACCGTCGACGACGACCAGCAGGTCTGGCTCATGCTCCACTCCGGCTCGCGCAACATCGGCAAGGAGCTCGCGGAGCGGCACATCGCGGCCGCGAAGGGGCTGGACCACAACCTGGACCTGCCCGACCGCGACCTCGCGGTGTTCCTGGCCGGCACGCCGGAGATGGACGCCTACCTGCGGGACCTGTACTGGGCGCAGGACTACGCGGCCCGCAACCGTGCGGTCATGATGGCGCTCGTGCGCGAGGTCGTCACGACATTCTTCGGGCACCGGGGCCGCACGGTCGGCTACGACCGGGAGATCTCCTGCCACCACAACTACGTGGCGCAGGAGCGCTACGACGACGTCGACCTGGTCGTGACCCGCAAGGGCGCGATCCGGGCCGGCGACGGCGACCTCGGCCTGATCCCGGGCTCGATGGGCACCGGCTCCTACGTCGTGCGCGGCCTCGGCAACGAGGCGAGCTTCTGCTCGGCGTCGCACGGCGCCGGGCGCCGGATGTCGCGCACGCGGGCCCGCAAGACCTTCACGGTCGAGGACCTGGATGTCCAGACGGCCGGGGTCGAGTGCCGCAAGGACGCGGGCGTGATCGACGAGATCCCGGCGGCGTACAAGGACCTCGAGTCCGTGATCGCGGCGCAGACCGACCTCGTGGCGGTCGAGGCGCGGCTCACGACGCTGCTCTGCGTCAAGGGCTGAGCACGGGCGCGGCGTCCCCTCCACCGAGGGGACGCCGCGCCGACGTCGTCCCGGACGTCCGCGCCGGGTCCGCGGCTACGCTGCCGGGGTGAGTCGCGTCGTCTTCATGTGCGGGCCCGCCGGGTCGGGCAAGACCGCGTACGCCACGCGACTCGAGGCCCAGGGGATGGTCCGTCTCTCCATCGACGCCGAGCTGTGGCGTCGAGGGGTCGTCGAGGCTCCGGTCGACCCCACCGTGGAGGCCGAGGTCGAGAGCGACCTGCGCGAGGAGCTCCGCCGGCTCGTCGACGCGGGGCGGGACGTCGTGCTCGACCTCTCCTTCTGGTCTCGCCGGATGCGGGACGAGTGGCGGCAGCTGCTCGAGCCGTTCGGGATCGTGCCGGAGACGTTCTACCTCGCCACTGACCCGGAGACGGTCCTGCGACGACTTCGCGGACGACGGGGCGCCCACGGTGACGACGTCGTGGTGCCGGACGCACTGGCCGCTCGATACCTCGACGACTTCGAGGTTCCGACGCCCGACGAAGGGCCGCTCACCGTCGTCCGTTGAGCGATGGAGCGGACGTAGGACGCCCCCCCCCGGGAGGGTGGGGTCAGGTGCGGGGCAGGTCGATCGTGAAGACGGTCGGGTCGGACGGTGACGTCACCTCGACCGCGCCGCCCACGGTCCGGGCCACCCGGCGCGCGAGGGCGAGGCCGAGGCCGGTCCCGTCCCCGCCGCCGCGGACGCCCACGCCGAACACCTCGTCGACGCGGTCCAGCGCCAGCCCGGGACCGTCGTCCCTGACCTCGACGAGGACCCGGTCGCCGTGTCCGCGGACGACCACGTCGACCTGCGTGCGTGCGTGCCGGACCGCGTTGTCGAGGACCGGAGCGACGGTGCGCTCCAGCAGCTCGGCGGCGAAGCCGACCTCCAGGCCGGCGGCCGCGACGACGTCGAGCCGGACGGCGGTCGCGGGCCGGGCGTGCACGAGGTCCGCGACGACCTCGCCCGCGTCGGCCCGTCGTTGCGGCCCGCTCTCGTGCCGGGCCAGGTCGAGCAGGGCGGTGATCGTGCCGGACAGTCGGTCGACCTGGTCGAGGACGCGGTCGAAGCGGGTCCCGGACTTCGGGGGGAAGGTCCGTCATCAGCGCCAGCTCGGTCTCCCCGCGGATCGCGGTGAGGGGGGTGCGCAGCTCGTGCGCGAGCTCGCCGGTGAGGCGCTGCTCCGAGCGGATCGCGTGCGCGACGCGGTCGAGCAGGCCGTCGAGCGTGCGGCCGAGGCGGGCGAGCTCGTCGTCGCCCGTGGGGGCGAACCGCGCCTCGAGGTCGTGCGCGCTCCAGTCCTCGGCCGCCTCGGTCATCTCGGCGACGGGACGCAGCGTGCGCGACACCGTCCAGCGCGTGGCCGCGGCGGTGCCGGCGACGACGAGCAGTCCGGCGACGGCGAGCGCGCCGAGCAGGATGTTGCGGCTGCCCTCGTAGACGTCGAGCGACTCCGTGGCGACCGCGACCGCCCGTCCGTCCGGTCGCCCGGGGACGACGAGCGGCCGGGCGCGGAACAGCCGCTCGCCGCGGCGCAGGGTCCGGGGCTCGCGCACGTCCGAGAGACCGGCGACGGTGCGCGCAGTGCGCTCGCTCGAGTCCGGTCCGGCGAGCAGGGCGCCGTCGTCGGCGAAGACCCAGACGCCGTCGAGGTTCGCGTCGCTGCGACCCGTCGGCGGGACCACTCGGCCGCGCTCGACGCGCAACGACCCGGCGACGGTGTCGATGCGGTCGTCGAGGGAGGTCTCGACCTGGCTGGCCGCGAGCCGGTTCGCCACGAGCAGCACCACGACGAGCATGAGCGCCATCGCGCCCGCCGTGATGAGGGCGGTCGACCGGACGAGGCGGGCCCGGACGCCGCGGGCGGGGCTCATCGCAGCACGAACCCGACCCCGCGCACCGTCTCGAGCGCGACGGGCGAGCCGATCGCGTCGAGCTTGACGCGGACGCGCCGGACGTAGGAGTCGACGGTGTTCTCGTGCACGATCGCGCCGTCCGGCCACCCGGCGGCGACGACGGCCCGGCGCCGCACCACCTCGCCGGGGCGTCCGGCGATCGCGGCGAGGACGCGGAACTCGGTCGGGGTCAGGCGCTGCTCGCCGGTCCGGGAGCGCACGCTGAACCGGTCGGGGTCGAGCACGAGCCCGGTCGGGTCGGCCACGACGGGCCGGGCCCGGCGCACGAGGGCCTCGAGCCGGACGACGACCTCGCGGATCGAGAACGGCTTCGGCACGTAGTCGTCGCCGCCGGCGTGGAAGCCGGAGACCCGGTCGTGCACGGCGTCGAGGGCGGTCAGGAACAGGACGGGCGCCTGCTGGCCGGCCGCCCGCAGGGCCTGGCAGACGTCGCGGCCGTCGGCGTCGGGCAGGCCGATGTCGAGGACGAGCGCGTCGACGCCCGAGCCCGGGCCGAACAGCTCCACGGCCTCGCGGCCCGAGCGGGCGAGGACGACGTCGTGCTCGGCGAGCCGCAGCCCCTCGACGAGCACACGACGCACCGAGGCGTCGTCCTCGCACACACCGATCCGGGCCACGGCCCCATCCTGCACCCGCGGACCGAGCACCGGGGCCGCTCCGGGCGACGCAGTCAGGTGGCGTGCAGGTTCGCGCTCCTAGCGTCCGAGGCATGACCACCCTCGCGACCCCACGGAGCCGGACGGCGACGCCTGTCACGGTCCCCGTGCGCTGGGTGCCGTGGGCCGCGGGGGTCGTCGCCGTCGTCACCCGGCTCACCTGGGCGGGCCGCGGCCTGGGCTCGGACGAGGCGGGATACCTGACGGTCGCGCGGCAGTGGTCGCCGGGACCGTCCCTGTACGGCCGGTACTGGGTCGACCGGCCACCGCTGCTGATCACGATCGACCGGCTGGCGGCCCAGCTGGGCGGGGCGCCGGCCCTGCGCGTGACGGGTGCCGTCGCCGTGCTCGTGACGGTCCTGGCCGTGGCGACGGTCGTCCGCCGGCTGACCGGCTCGGTGGTGGCCGCGGCGTGGGGCGCGGGCTGCGCGGCGGTCCTGCTCGCGTCGCCTGTCGCCGGCGCCTACGAGGTGAACGGCGAGCTGCTCGCGGCACCGTTCACGACCCTCGGGGTGCTCGGCGTGGCCGTCGCCGCGAAGGCCCGCCGCCCGCGCGAGCGGTGGACCGGCGGACTGCTCGCCGGTGCCGGGCTGGCCGCCGCGGTACTCGTGAAGCAGAACATGGTCGACGTCCTGGTCGTCGCCGGCGCCGCGGCCCTCGTCGCCCTGGCCACCCGGCGCGTCGGGCTGCGTGCCGTGATGGTGGCCGGCGCGGCCGCTGCCGGGGGCGCGGTCGCGGTGGGGGCCGCCGTGCTCGGCTGGGCCGCGGCGCACGGCACCTCGCCCGGCGGCGTGTGGTGGGCGATGTACCCCTTCCGGGTCGCCGCGGGGGAGACCCTCGCCGGGTCACCGGGCACGGCCGCGCACCAGCGGACGCTCGTGATGCTGGCCTGCGCGCTCGTGAGCGGCCTGCTCCCGGCGCTCGCTGTCACGGTCGGCTCCTGGCGCCGGCTCGGCCCACGACGAGCCGCGCTGCTCGTCGTCCTGGTCTGGACCGCGTGGGTGGGGCCTCGATCGTCCTGGGCGGGAACTCCTGGAACCACTACCTCGTGCAGCTCGTCCCGCCCGTCGCGGTGGGGGTCGGGCTGCTCGCGGCCGAGCGCCCTCGCCGCGCCGCCGCCGTGGTGGCGGCCTGCCTCGTCCCGGCCCTCGTCAGCACCGCGCTGCTCGTCGGCACCGGCCCCTCGCGCTCCGAGGACGAGACGCTCGGGGCGGCGATCGGCGCGGCGGCCCGTCCGACCGACGGCATCGTCGTCGCCTGGGGCCATCCCGCCGTCGTCCAGGCGAGCGGCCTGGACTCGCCGTACCCGTCGCTGTGGAGCCTGCCGACCAAGACGCTCGACCCGCGGCTCACCGGGCTCCGTGCCGTGCTGACCGGTCCGCACGCCCCGACGTGGTTCGTCGTGCGCCGGTCCCTGCCGACCTGGGGCCTGCCCACCGGGCCCGTGCGCGACGTGCTGCATCGCGACTACCACCCCGTCGCGCACGGGTGCGGCGCCACCGTCTACCTGCGGGACGGCGTCGTCCGTCCCGACCCTGCCGCGACCTGCGGCTGACCCGAGGAGGAACCATGAAGAGCATCGTCATCGTCCCCACGTACCAGGAGCGTGAGACCGTCGCGACCCTGCTGGACGCCCTGGCCCGCACGGCTCCCGAGGTCGACGTGCTCGTCGTCGACGACGCCAGCCCCGACGGCACGGCCTCCGTCGTGCGCTCCCACCCGCGCTACGGCGACCGGGTGCACCTGCTCGAGCGGGCCGGCAAGGAAGGACTCGGCGCGGCCTACCGCGCGGGGTTCCGCTGGGCCCTGCAGCGCGGCTACGAGGGCATCGTCCAGATGGACGCCGACCTGTCGCACCCGCCGGAGCGGGTGCCCGCGCTGCTCGCCGCGCTCGACGACGCGGACGTCGCCGTGGGCTCGCGCTACGTCGAGGGCGGGGGGTCGCGCGGCTGGCCGTGGCGCCGTCGGCTGCTGTCGCGCGGCGGCAACCTCTACGTCCGCCTCGTCCTCGGGCTGCACGTGCACGACTGCACCGCCGGCTTCAAGGCGTTCCGCGCCGACGCGCTCCGGACGGTCGGGGCGCTGCGATCGCAGGCCGAGGGGTACTGCTTCCAGGTCGAGAACACGTGGCGAGCGGAGCGGGCGGGGCTGCGCGTCCGCGAGCTCCCGATCGTGTTCACCGAGCGGACGGCCGGCGCCTCCAAGATGACCGCCGAGATCGCCCGCGAGGCACTGCGGCTGCCGCTGGCCTGGCGCCGCGACGAGCTCGTCGCCGCGCTGCGTCACCACCGGCCCGTCGAGATCGAGGCGGCATGACGCTGCTGCGGCGGCTCCTGACGCGTGAGGTGCTGACCTTCCTCGCCGTCGGGGGCGCCGGGTACGTGGTCGACGTCGTCACGTTCACCGAGCTGCTCGGCACCCGGCCGTTCTCCGGCTGGGACCCGAACGTCGCGCGGCTCGTCGCCGTGGCCGTCGCGATGGTCGTGACCTTCGTCGGCAATGCCGCGCTCACGTGGCGCGGACGGGCCTGGGGCCGGCGCGAGGTCGCCTGGTTCGTGCTGCTCAACCTCGTGGGCCTCGGGTTCTCCAGCGTCTGCCTCACGGTCTCGCACGACCTGCTGGGCCTGACGTCGCGGCTGGCCGACAACCTCAGCGCGAACGTCGTCGGGCTGGCGCTCGGCACCGTGTTCCGCTTCCTGACGTACCGCCTGCTGGTGTTCCGGGAGCCGGCGGCGGACCCCGACCGGCAGTCAGGCGGTCGGCAGGTCGAGCAGGTCACGGTGGTCTCATGACCGCGCTGCTCACGCCCCTGCTGCTGACCCTCGGCCCGCTCGCGCTGCTCCTCGTCGTGGCCGTCGTCTTCGCCGAGAGCGGCCTCTTGCTGGGCTTCTTCCTGCCGGGCGACTCCCTGCTGTTCCTGACCGGGGCCCTCACCGCCTCGCACGTCATCGGCCTGCCGTTGTGGCTGGTCGCCGGGTGCGTCGCGGTGGCGGCCGTGCTGGGCGACCAGACCGGCTACCTGCTCGGCCGGCGCTTCGGTCCCGCGCTGTTCCGACCCGGCTCCCGGTTCTCGCGGTTCCTGCGGCCGGAGCACGTCGAGAGGACCCGCGTGTTCCTCGAGCGGCGCGGCGACGTCGCGGTCGTCACCGGGCGCTTCGTGCCGGTGGTCCGGTCGTTCGTGCCTGCGGTCGCCGGGGTCGCCGGGATGCCGCGGGCGCGGTTCACGGCCTACAACCTCGTCGGAGCGGTGCTGTGGGGCGTGGGCCTCGTCGTCGCCGGGGCGTTGTTCGGGGGGATCCCGTTCGTCGCGGCGCACGTCGAGGCGATCACGATCGGCCTGGCCGGGCTCTCCGTCGTGCCCCTCCTCGTGGCCGCGGCGCACCGTCGCCGGCAGCGGCGGCACGACCGGGCGCCGGAGCCGGCGGCCGAGCCGGTCACCGCAGGGCACTGAGGCGCCGGCTCAGCGAGCCGCGGGCGCTGCGGCGGCGAGCAGCTCGTCGCGCAGGCCCCGCAGTGCCTCGGCGTCCGCCTCGCTCAGGCGCCCGGGGTCGGTCAGCCAGTCCATGAGCGCCCGGTCGTCCGTCGCGACACCGGACCGGACGTCGGCCACGGCAGCGGCGACGAGCGCACCGGTCCCCGGGACGGGGAGGCGTTCCAGGCGGCGCTCGGCCTCCCGGTCGGCGGCCAGCAGGTCCGCGTCGCTCACCGCCGACCGCCGACGGGCGGCAAGGACGTCGGCGGCGTCGGGCAGGTGGCCGGCGTCGCCGCCCTCGGTCCGTATCTGGGTGGTCAGCTCGACGAGGTGGCGCTCCATCAGCCAGGACGGCATCCCGCGCGCCGCGAGCACCCCGGTCAACCAGGTGACCTGGTGGACCGTGTAGTCGAGGGGCTTGGGCACCAGTCCGACGAGCCACGAGGAGTCGGAGGCCGAGAACCGGGCGCCGCGCGCGCCGTAGCGGGCGAGGTAGTAGGGGATCGCCACGAACGTCGCGTGCGCCGCGCGCACGCCGGCCCGCAGCAGGGAGGCGTCGGGGGAGATCGGGTGGTTCCCGGCCTCCTCGTTCACCAGCGAGGCGTTCGTCGACCAGCCGGCCAGGCCGCGGCCTCGGGCGGTGTCGACGACGTCGACGAGCTCGGCCACGAGGTCCGCGAGCTCGGGACGCGGGTCGAGGAGCTCGTGCCGCAGCGAGGCCGGGTCCGTCGTGTCGAGCGCGACCGCGAGGCGCTCGACAGCCACGACGGCGGCGACGTCGACCGGGTCGTCGAGGCGACCGTCGAGATCACGGTCGCAGTGGGCGCGCAGCAGCGCGCCCGTGTCGTCGAGGGAGGCGCCCGCTGCGGTGGTCATGGCTGAACCATGACACGAGTTGTGCGCAACCGACAGACCCTGCGCAGAACTTTGTCAGAAGTTCGACGAATCGTCGGCTGCGGGGTCAGGGGGCCGAGCGCGGCGGCAGGATCTCGTGCCTGCCGAGCCGCGCCATGATGTCGCGGGCGACCTCGACCGGCGGGCGCTCGTGGCCCGTCCGCTCCTGCTCCTCGGACATGGTCTGGAGCACGAGGACGACGAGCCAGGCCGAGGCGGCGGCGTGCAGGTCGTGGGGCTCGACGCCGCGCCGCTCGGCCAGTGCTGCGGTGAGCTGGACGTGGGCGTCGGCGAGCCACTCGAGCAGGCGGGCGCGCACGCGCGGCTGGCCGTCGGCGACCTCGGTGAAGGTCGCGGCCTGCTCGACGTCGCGCTGCGCGTGCTCGACGAACGCGACGAGCGCCTCGCCCAGGCTGGCCTCGGGCGACTCGTCCTGCGGTCGGGCGCGCAGGGCCCGCGCCATCAGGTCGGGGTCGCCGAGGTACGCGACGGCGAGCTGCTCCTTGGTGGGGAAGTAGCGGTAGAGCGTCGACAGCCCGACCTCGGCGGCCTGGGCGACGTCCTCCATCGTCGTGCCGTCGTAGCCGTGCTCGCGGAACAGTCGCAGGGACACCGTCGTCAGGTGCTCCCGCGTCCGTGTGGCGTTCATCTCGCGCAGGCCCATGTGCACAGCATAGTCCGATCAGGCATGATGTGCCGAAGTGGAAGTTCATTCCACTTTGGGTCGCGGAGGGCGGCTCGGGCGAGAGGAGGGTCCACCGTGGCCTGGTACCTGTACCTGCTGGGGCGCTGGAGCTTCCGGCACCGGTTCCGCGTCATCGGCGCGTGGCTCGCGCTGCTCGTGCTCGGCGGCATCGGCGCGGCGACCCTCGCCGGCCAGACGTCGGAGTCCTTCGAGCTGCCGGACACCGAGTCGAGCCAGGCCTTCGACCTGATCAAGGAGCGCTCGGGCGCGACGACGGACGGGGCGATCGCCCGCATCGTCGTCCAGGCGCCCGAGGGACAGCGGGTCGCCGACGACCGGCAGCAGGTCGCCGCCGCGCTGAAGGAGGCGACCACCGACCACGTCGCGTCCGTCGCCGACCCGTTCACGGCCGGGGCCGTCTCGCGCGACGGGCGCACCGCCTACGCGACGATCAGCTACGACCGGCAGGCCTCCGAGCTGACGCAGGCCGACAAGGACGCGCTCGAGGACGCCCGGGCCTCGCTCGACGACGCCGGTCTGCGCGCTGTCGTCGGCGGCGACGCGACCGCGGCGACCGAGCTCAACCACAGCGCCGAGGCGATCGGCGTCGCGATCGCGCTCGTCGTCCTCGCGGTCACGTTCGGGTCGCTCGTCGCGGCCGGGATGCCGCTCGTCACCGCGATCGTGGGTGTCGGCATCGGCATCCTCGGCGTCACGACCCTGACCGGGTTCGTCGAGCTGTCGTCGGTCACCCCGGCGCTCGCGAGCATGCTCGGCCTGGCGGTCGGCATCGACTACGCCCTGTTCATCATGTCCCGGTTCAAGCACGAGGTCTCGACCGGCCGCGACCACGACGAGGCCGCGGGCGTCGCCGTCGGCACCGCCGGGTCCGCCGTCGTGTTCGCGGGCCTCACGGTCGTCATCGCGCTCAGCGGTCTGTCGATCACGGGGATCTCGTTCCTGACCCAGATGGGCCTGGCCGGCGCGGCGACCGTCGCGATCGCCGTGCTCGTCGCGCTCACGCTGCTGCCGGCGCTGCTCGCGCTGGTCGGCCGGCGGGTCGTCTCCGGACGGATCCCGGGCCTGCGCCGCGGCGCGGACGGCGACGCCCCGGCGCACGTCGAGGGCTCGCACCTGGCCGGTGCCGGCCCCGACGGTCGCCGCACCAACGGTCGGCGGTGGGTCGACCTGGTGACCCGCTTCCGGGTGCCCGCGCTGCTGCTCGGACTCGCCGTCGCGGTCGTCGCCTCGCTGCCCGTCGCCAGGATGGAGCTCGCCCTGCCCGACGACGGGTCGAAGCCGTCGAGCTCGCAGGCCCGCCAGGCGTTCGACCTGATCTCGGAGAGCTTCGGGCCCGGCGCGAACGGCCCCCTGACGGTCGTCGTCGACACGAAGCAGGCCCGTGACCCGCAGGGTGCGGTCGACCGGGCGCTGGCCGAGGTGTCGTCCGTGCAGCGCGACGTCGCGGCCGTCGTGCCGCCCGTCACCGACCCTGACGACCCGAAGCAGGTCGCGGCGTACCGCGCCCAGCTGCAGAAGGTCGGCTTCGCCACCATCACGGTGGTTCCCGCGAGCGGCCCCTCCGACCAGGCCACGAAGGACCTCGTGAACGACCTGCGCGACCGGCTGTCCGACCTGCGGGCGGAGACCGGCGCGACGCCGTACGTCACCGGACAGACCGCCGCCGGCGTCGACATCGCCGAGAACCTCGCGGACGCCTTCCCCACGTACCTCGTCGTGGTCGTCGGCCTGGCGTTCCTGCTGCTCGTGCTGGTGTTCCGCTCGATCCTCGTGCCGCTCAAGGCGACGCTCGGCTTCCTCGCGTCGATCGGCATCTCGCTCGGCGCGACCGTGGCGGTCTTCCAGTGGGGCTGGCTGCAGGGCCTGCTCGGCCTCGACGCCGAGGCGCCGGTCGTGTTCATCCTGCCGCTGCTGCTGACCGGCATCCTGTTCGGCCTCGCGATGGACTACGAGGTCTTCCTCGTCTCGCGGATGCGCGAGGAGTTCGTGCACGGTCGCGAGGCGCGCGACGCGGTCGTCGAGGGCTTCGCGCACAGCGCCCGCGTCGTCACGGCTGCGGCGCTCATCATGATCGGCGTCTTCGCCGGCTTCGCGGGCGGGTCCGACCCGATCATCAAGACGATCGGCTTCGCGCTGGCCGTCGGCGTGCTGGCCGACGCGTTCCTCGTGCGGATGCTGCTCGTCCCGGCCGTCATGGCGCTCGTGGGCCGCGGCATGTGGTGGCTGCCGCGCTGGCTCGACCGGCTGCTGCCGAACCTCGACGTCGAGGGCGAGTCGCTCGCGCGCCGGCTGGGTTCCCGCGCGGGGGACTAGCGGGCTTCGGGGTCGAGCTCGTCGGCCACGGCGCGCAGACCGACGAGCACCTCGCGGAAGCTCGTGCTGAGCGGCGACAGCCCGACGCGCAGGCCCTGGGGCGGCCGGAAGTCCGGCACGACGCCCTGGCGCCACAGCTCGGCCACCGTCCGCCGGAAGTCGGGGTGCTCGAACGTCACGTGACCGCCGCGCACCGAGGCCCCGCGCGGCGACGCGAGCCGCACCCCGAGCGGCGCGAGCAGGGCGTCGTGGACCTCGATGGCGAACTGGGTGAGCGCGACCGACTTGGCCCGCACGGACGTCATGCCGACCTCGTCGAGCAGCGCCAGCATGTCGCGCACCGGCTCCATGCCGAGGATCGGCGGCGTGCCGCTGACCAGGCCCCGGATCCCGGGCGCCGGCTCGTAGCGGTCGCCCATCGCGAACGGGTCCGCGGCGCCCATCCAGCCCTGGATCGGCTGGCGCAGCTCGGCGTGCAGACGGCGCGCGACGTAGCCGAAGGCGGGCGCCCCGGGCCCGCCGTTGAGGTACTTGTACGAGCAGCCGACGGCGAGGTCGACGTCGTCGGCGTCCAGGGCCAGGTCGAGCGCGCCGACCGCGTGCGACAGGTCCCACAGCACGAGGGCCCCGGCGGCGTGCGCGACCGCCGTGACCGCCGGCAGGTCCGCGACCCGGGCCGAGCGGAAGTCGACGTGCGACAGCAGGACGAGGGCCGTCCGCCCGCCCACGACCTCGGCGAGGGCCTCCGGGGTCACGCCCTGCTCGGGATCGGTGCGGACCCAGCGCAGGGTCAGCCCGCGCTCGGCGGCGACCCCCTCCAGCACGAACCGGTCGGTGGGGAAGTTGTCGGCGTCGAGCACGACCTCGTCGCGACCGGGCCGCAGGTCGACCGCGGCGCGAGCGAGCTTGTAGAGCATGACGGTCGTCGAGTCCGCGACGACGGTCTGGCCGGCGGCGGCCCCGAGCGCGATCCGGCCGAGCAGGTCGCCCAGCTCCGTCGGGGCGTCGAACCAGCCCTCGTCCCAGGACCGGATGAGCCGGGTGCCCCAGGCGCCGTCGACCAGGTCGACGAGCCGGTCCCGGGTCGCGCGCAGCGGCCGGCCCAGCGAGTTGCCGTCGAGGTAGGCCACGAGGCCGTCGGCGGGCACGAACGCCTCGCGGTGCGCCGACAGCTCGTCGGCGGCGTCGAGGGCTGCGGCCCGGGCGACGAGGTCGTTGACGTGCTCAGGCACCGATCCGGCTCCTGACCGTGAAGAGCTCGGGGAAGAACGTGGCGTCGAGCGCCCGCTGCAGGTACGACACGCCGGTCGTGCCGCCCGTGCCGGTCTTGAAGCCGATGACGCGCTGGACGGTCCGCAGGTGCCGGAACCGCCAGACCTGGATCGCGTCCTCCAGGTCGACGAGGTCCTCGGCCACGGCGTAGGCCGACCAGTGGGCCTCCGGGTCGGCATAGACCGCGGCCAGGACGTCGACGAGCTCGGGGACCTCCGTCCACGCCTCGCGCACGTCGCGGGCGAGGACGTCGGCGGGCACCGGGTGCCCCTGGCGGGCGAGGTGCCCCAGGAACGCGTCGTAGACCGACGGCGCGGCGAGGGCGGCCGACAGCTGGGCGTGCGCCACGGAGTCGGCGTCGTACCGCCGCAGCACGCGCCCGTCCTTCGCGCCCAGGACCATCTCGATCGCGCGGTACTGGTGGGACTGCAGCCCGGAGGCCGTGCCGAGCGCGCCACGGAACTGCGCGTACTCGCTCGGGGTCAGGGTCGCGAGGACCGACCACTGCTCCGTCAGCGTGCGGAAGATGTGCTTGACCCGCGCGAGGCCCTTGCGGGCCCGCCGCACCTCGTCCGCGGCGAGCAGGTCGCGGACGGCGGTCAGCTCGTGCAGGACGAGGGTGAACCACAGCTCGGTCGTCTGGTGCTGGACGATGAACAGCAGCTCGTCCGGGTGCTCCGGCGAGCTGCGCGGGTGCTGCGCCGACAGCAGTCGCTCCAGGTCGAGGTAGTCGCCGTAGTCGGTGGCCGCGGTGTCGCTCATCCCCGGACGGTACCGCCGACCGGGTGCTGGTCGGTCGTCCGTGCCGGCGCGGGCTGCTGGCATGCTGACGGCATGGACGACGCGCCCACCTCCGCCCCGGCCATCGAGGGCTTCGACTACCGCCACGTCGAGGTCAACGGCTTGCGCCTGCACTACGTCGAGGCCGGCCGGGAGCACGGCGGACCACCGCTGCTGCTCGTGCACGGCTGGCCCCAGCACTTCTGGATCTGGCGGCACGTCGCCCGCGACCTCGCGCAGGACCACCACGTCGTCGCAGTCGACCTGCGCGGCCACGGCTGGAGCGAGGTCGCCCCGCCCGGCGGCGACGCCTACGACAAGCGGACGCTGGCCTCGGACCTGGAGGAGCTGGTCCGAGCGCTCGACCTGGACCGGCCGGTGCTCGTCGGGCACGACTGGGGCTCGCTCGTGAGCCTCGTGGTCGCGTCGCGCAGCCCGGAGCTCGTCCGGGGGGTCGTCGCGGTCGCGATGGTCGCGCCGTGGGCCCGGCTGCCGCTCGGCGCGCTGCCCAAGTTCTTCTACCAGGTGGTCGCCGCGGGACCGTGGGGCCGGCTCGCGCACCAGGGCCTGGACCAGCGCTTCCTGCGGACCGTCTACACGCTCGGGGCCGGTCGTGGTCCGCGCCTCGACGACACCGAGGTCTACCTGGAGCGCTATCGCGACCGGGGCCGGGCCGAGGCGGGCGTCGCGATGTACCGGCGGTTCCTGCTGCGGGAGGCGCCGGCCATCATGCGGGGCCAGTACCTCGACGCGCCGCGGGAGGTGCCCGTCCTGTTCGTGCCGGGGGAGAGTGACGACCTGCTGAACCCGCGCCTGGTCGCCGGGGGAGCGACCCGGCCGAACACCGCGATGGAGGCCGTCGCGTCCGCCGGCCACTGGGTGCCGGAGCAGCAGCCTGCCGTCCTCGTCGAGAAGGTCCGCCGCTTCGCCGCCGCCCACGCCTGAGCGGGCGGGTGCCCCGGGGGCCGGGCCGGACTAGGGTCGCGGCATGGGCGCGCCCGCCGTGGAGCTGGAGGTCGAGAGCCGCGTCGTGCGCATCTCGAACCCCGACCGGGTCTACTTCCCCGAGCACGGCTGGACCAAGCTCGACCTCGTCGAGTACTACCTCGCCGTCGCCGACGGCATCGTCACCGCGCTGCACGAGCGGCCGTGCATGCTGCACCGCTTCCCGAAGGGCCTCGACGGGCCGAAGGTGCACCAGAAGCGACTGCCCGCCGGGGCGCCGGACTGGGTCGAGACCGTGCGCCTGCACTTCCCGCGCTACGACCGCTGGGCGGACGAGCTGTGCGTGACCGAGCCGGCCCAGGTCGTGTGGGCCGTCCAGATGTCGACCGTCGAGTTCCACCCCTGGAACAGCCGTCGGTCCGACACCGAGAAGCCCGACGAGTGGCGGATCGACCTCGACCCGGGTGAGGCCTGCGACTTCGCGACCGTGCAGCGCGTCGCAGGCGTCGTCCACGAGGTCCTCGACGAGCTCGGGGCGACGGGCTGGCCGAAGACGTCCGGCGGCACGGGCCTGCACGTGTACGTCCGGATCCGGCCCGAGCACGGGTTCGCCGACGTGCGCCGGGCCGCGCTCGCCTTCGCCCGCGAGGTGGAGCGGCGCTCGCCGGACGTCACGACGACGTGGTTCCGCAAGGACCGCGACCCGACGCAGCTGTTCGTCGACTACAACCAGAACGCCCGGGACCACACGATCGCCGCGGCGTACTCGGTGCGTGGCCGGCCGGACGGCCGGGTGTCGACGCCCGTGCGGTGGGACGAGGTCGACGACCTCGAGCCGCAGGACTTCACGATCGCCACCGTGCCCGCCCGGTTCGCCGCGCTCGGCGACCTGCACGCCGGCATCGACGACGCCGTCTTCGACCTCGCCCCGCTGCTGGAGTGGGCCGACCGGGACGGTCTCTGACCCGAGATCTGCTGCTCCATCCACCCTTTGTTCCAAGGAACCGGTGGATGGAGCAGCACATCTCGGGACAGGACGCGCGCCGGGGGCGTCAGGATCGCGTCAAGACGTGTCAGCGGGCCGTCAGGACGGGCCCGGGAGCGCTCCGGAGGGTGTGCGATGACGTCATGTCCTTCGATCACGTCGTCGTGCTGGCGATCGTGGTGGGCCTGGTCGGGTACCTGGTCGCCGCGCTCGTCCGGCCCGACAAGTTCTGAGCCGCCCGATGTCCGACACCCTGTCCGGGCTGCTGACGATCGCCGCCCTCGTCACCCTGCTCGCCGTCGTGCACGTCCCGCTCGGCGACTACATGGCTCGCGTCTTCACGACCGAGCGGCACTGGCGCGTCGAGCGCTGGACGTACCGCCTCGTGGGCGTCGACCCGGACGGCGCGCAGACGCCCCGGGCCTACACCACGAGCGTGCTCGCGTTCAGCGCCGTCGGCATCGTGCTGCTGATCGCGATCCTGATGGGCCAGTCCCTCCTGCCGGGTGACCGCGGGATGGCCGGCATGCCCTGGTCGATGGCGGTCAACACGGCCGTCTCCTTCGTGACCAACACGAACTGGCAGTCCTACGCGGGCGAGTCGACCCTCGGCTTCGTCGCCCAGATGAGCGGCCTCGCCGTCCAGAACTTCGTGTCGGCCGCGGTCGGCCTGGCGGTGGCCGTCGCCCTCGTCCGCGGCTTCACGCAGGTCCGCACCGGCACGCTCGGCAGCTTCTGGGTCGACCTCGTGCGGGGCACGCTGCGGATCCTGCTGCCGATCGCGCTCGTCGGCGCGGCGCTGCTGGTCGCGCAGGGCGTCGTCCAGAGCTTCTCCGACACGACCGTCCGCGGCGTCACGGGCGCCCAGCAGGTCCTGACCGGCGGCCCGGTCGCGAGCCAGGAGGCGATCAAGGAGCTCGGCACGAACGGCGGCGGCTACTTCAACGCCAACTCGGCGCACCCGTTCGAGAACCCGACGCCGCTGTCGAACCTGCTCGAGATCTTCCTGATCCTGCTCATCCCGGTCAGCCTGACCCGCACGCTCGGCACGCTTCTCGGCAACCGTCGCCAGGGCTACGCCGTGCTCGGCGCCATGACGACCCTGTTCGCCGGCGCGCTCGCGCTCGCGACGTGGGCCGAGGTCACGGGTCGCTCCGACGCGGCCCGGCTCGCGGGCGGCGCGATGGAGGGCAAGGAGACGTCGTTCGGGACGTGGGCCTCGTCGCTCTTCGCGGTCGCCACGACGGGCACCTCGACCGGCGCCGTGAACGCGTCGCACGACTCGCTCACCCCGACCGCCGGCGGCGTCACGATGGTCCACATGATGCTCGGCGAGGTCTCGCCGGGCGGTGTCGGCGCGGGCATCTACGGCATCCTCGTCATGGCGATCCTGGCCGTGTTCGTGGCGGGCCTGCTCGTCGGCCGCACGCCCGAGCTGCTCGGCAAGAAGATCGGCCGGCAGGAGATGACGTACGTCGCGCTGTACGTGCTCGCGACGCCGACCCTCGTGCTCGTGGGCACGGGCGTCGCGATCGCCCTGCCCTCCACGCGCGACGCGATGGGCAACCCGGGCGGCCACGGCTTCAGCGAGGTCGTCTACGCCTACACGTCGGCCGCCAACAACAACGGCAGCGCGTTCGGCGGCCTCACGGTGACGTCGACGTTCTTCCAGCTCACGCTCGCGACCGCGATGCTGCTCGGCCGGTTCGTGCCGATCGCGCTCGTGCTCGGCCTCGCCGGGTCGCTCTCGCGGCAGGGCAAGGTGCCGGCGACCGCCGGCACGCTGCCCACCCACACCCCCTTGTTCGCCGGCCTGCTCGTCGGGATCGTCCTGCTCGTCACGGGCCTGACGTACTTCCCGGCGCTCGCGCTCGGCCCGATCGCGGAGGCCCTCGCATGACGCTCTCCCTGCTCCTCTCGCAGCTGCCCGCGGCACTGCGCAAGCTCGACCCCCCGCCACCTGTGGCGCACGCCCGTCATGTTCGTCGTGTGGATCGGCTCGGTCGTCACGACCGTCTCCGCGGTCGTCGACCCGAGCGTGTTCGCGTGGACGGTCGCGGTGTGGCTGTGGCTCACGGTCGTGTTCGGCAACCTCGCGGAGGCGGCGGCCGAGGGTCGCGGCAAGGCCCAGGCCGACTCGCTCCGGGCCGCCCGGACCGACGTGACGGCGCGCCGCCTGCTGGCGCCGGCCGGCACGACGGCGGGCAGCGCGGCCACGGCGACGCTCGACGTCGAGGTCGTGCCCGGCACGGCCCTGCGCGTCGGCGACCGCGTCGTCGTCGAGGCCGGCGAGGTCATCCCGGGCGACGGCGACGTCGTCGAGGGCGTCGCGTCGGTCGACGAGTCCGCCATCACCGGCGAGTCCGCACCCGTCATCCGCGAGGCCGGCGGCGACCGCTCGGCCGTCACGGGCGGCACCCGGGTGCTGTCCGACCGGCTCGTCGTCCAGATCACGGCCGCCCCGGGCGAGACCTTCCTGGACCGGATGATCGCCCTCGTCGAGGGAGCCGAGCGCCAGCGCACGCCCAACGAGATCGCGTTGTCGATCCTGCTGTCGAGCCTGACGATCGTGTTCCTGCTCGCCGTCGCGACGCTCAGCCCGATGGCCGACTACGCCGGGGCGCCGCAGTCGACGATCGTCCTCGTCGCCCTGCTCGTGTGCCTCATCCCGACGACGATCGGCGCGCTGCTGAGCGCGATCGGCATCGCCGGCATGGACCGCCTGGTCCAGGCCAACGTCCTCGCGACGTCGGGCCGCGCCGTCGAGGCCGCGGGCGACGTGAGCACCCTGCTGCTCGACAAGACCGGCACCATCACCTTCGGCAACCGGCAGGCGCGCGACCTCGTCGCCGCGACGGGCGTCGACGCCGGTGAGCTGCGTGAGGCCGCGCGGCTCTCGAGCCTCGCCGACCAGACCCCCGAGGGCCGCTCGGTCGTCGAGCTCGCGCTCGCGCAGGGCTCGACCGACGACGGCGCGCCCGTCGGCGCCGAGTTCGTCGAGTTCAGCGCCGAGACCCGCCTGTCCGGCGTCGACCTGCCGGACGGCACCGCGATCCGCAAGGGCGCCGGGGCCGCGGTCCAGGCCTGGGCCGGCGTCGAGCTGCCCCAGGACGTCCGCTCGGCGGTCGACGACATCTCCGGTGCGGGCGGCACGCCGCTCGTCGTCGCCCTGCGCGACTCCGGCGGGACGCGCGTCCTCGGCGCCGTCCACCTCAAGGACGTCGTCAAGCCGGGCATGAGCGAGCGCTTCGCCCAGCTGCGCAGCATGGGCATCAAGACCGTCATGGTCACGGGCGACAACCCGCTCACGGCGGCGACGATCGCCCGCGAGGCGGGGGTCGACGACTTCCTGGCCGAGGCCAAGCCCGAGGACAAGATGGCGCTCATCCGGCGCGAGCAGGAGGGCGGTCGCCTCGTCGCGATGACGGGCGACGGCACGAACGACGCGCCCGCGCTCGCCGCCGCCGACGTCGGCGTCGCGATGAACAGCGGCACGTCGGCCGCGAAGGAGGCCGGCAACATGGTTGACCTCGACTCCGACCCGACGAAGCTCATCGACGTCGTCGCGATCGGCAAGCAGCTGCTCGTGACCCGCGGTGCCCTCACGACGTTCTCGATCGCCAACGACGTCGCGAAGTACTTCGCGATCATCCCGGCGATGTTCGTGACGGCCTACCCGTCGCTCGACGCTCTCAACGTCATGCGGCTCGCCACCCCCGAGTCGGCGATCCTCTCGGCGGTGATCTTCAACGCGCTCGTGATCCTCGGCCTCGTGCCGCTCGCCCTGCGCGGCGTGCGGTCGCGTGCGGGCTCCGCGGCGCAGGTCCTGCGCCGCAACCTGCTGGTGTACGGCCTCGGCGGCGTGGTCGTCCCGTTCGTCGGCATCAAGCTCATCGACCTCGTCGTCTCCCAGCTCCCCGGAATCCGGTGATCATCGTGTCCTCCACCACCACCCGCCCCGGCTGGTCGCTCTCGGCCTGGCTGCGCCAGTCCTGGGTCGCCCTCAAGGTCATGGTCGTCATGACCGTCCCTGCTCGGGATCGTGTACCCGCTCGTCGTGTGGGGCGTCGCGCAGACGACCATGTCGGTCGCGCGGACGGCCAGCAGCTGCGGGCCGAGGGTCGCTTCGTCGGCTCGGCGATCATCGGGCAGGACCGGCCCGTGCGCGGCGACGGCTGGTTCCACGGTCGGCCGTCCGCCAACGACTACGACCCGCTCGCGTCGGCGCCGAGCAACCTCGGGCCGTCCAACCCCGACCTGCTGAAGGCCATCCGCGAGCGCCGGGCCGCGATCGCGAAGGTCGAGGGCGTCGCGCCCGGCCGGGTGCCGGCGGACGCCGTGACCGCTTCCGGGTCGGGCCTCGACGCCTACGTCTCGCCGGCCTACGCCGCGCTGCAGGTGCCGCGCATCGCCCGCGAGCGCGGGGCTGCCGGAGCGGAAGGTCCGCGCGCTCGTCGAGCGGCGCACCGACGGCCGCCAGCTCGGCTTCCTCGGCGAGCCCCGGGTCAACGTGCAGGAGCTCAACGTCGACCTGCTGCGCGCGTGCGGGCAGGGGACGTGCCGCTGAGCCCGGGCCCGGAGGACGCCCTCCTCGGGCAGGATGGGTCCGTGGCCGACGACGACCGCCCGCGCGGGCAGCCTCAAGGTGTACCTCGGCGCTGCGCCGGGCGTCGGCAAGACCTACCGGATGCTCGACGAGGGCTGCCGGCGGCAGGCGCGCGGGACCGACGTGGTCGTCGGCGTCGTCGAGACGCACGGGCGGGTCCACACGGCGGAGCGGATCGGTGACCTCGAGGTCCTGCCGCGACGAGTCGTCGAGCACGCGGGCACGCGGCACGAGGAGATGGACCTGCCCGGCATCCTCGCCCGGCGGCCCAAGGTCGTGCTCGTCGACGAGCTCGCCCACTCGAACCTCCCCGGCACGGAGCACCCCAAGCGCTGGCAGGACGTCGAGGAGATCCTGGCCGCCGGCATCGACGTCGTGACGACCGTCAACGTGCAGCACCTCGAGTCGCTCGGCGACGTCGTGAGGTCTGTGACGGGCGTCGTCCAGCGCGAGACCGTCCCGGACGTCGTCGTGCGCCGGGCCGACGCGATCGAGCTCGTCGACATGAGTCCGCACGCCCTGCGCCGACGGCTCGCGCACGGCAACGTGTACCCGCCCGACCGGGTCGACGCCGCCCTGGGCCAGTTCTTCCGCGAGGGCAACCTGACCGCGCTGCGCGAGCTCGCGCTGCTGTGGCTGGCGGACCGCGTCGACGAGGGCCTCGACCGGTACCGGCGCGCAGCACGAGATCGACTCGACCTGGGCCGCCCGCGAGCGGCTCGTCGTCGCCGTGACCGGCGGCCCCGAGTCGGTCGCGATGCTGCGTCGCGGCGCACGCATCGCCTCGCGCATCGGTGGAGCGGAGTGGCTCGCGCTCTACGTGAGCCGCGGCGACGGCCTCGCACCCGTCGACCCCGCCGCGCTCGAGTCCCTGCGCCGCACGACCGAGGACCTCGGCGGCACGTTCCACACCGTCGCCGGCGACGACACCGCGACGGCGATCCTGCAGTTCGCCCGGGCCCGCAACGCCACCCAGGTCCTCGTCGGCGCGAGCCGACGGGGCCGGGTCTCGACCCTCGTGCGGCCGGGCGTCGGCGAGATCGTCATCGCGGAGTCCGGCGACATCGACGTCCACATCGTGACCCACCGCGAGGCCCG